>CAYWRU010000014.1:0-32512 GCA_964460795.1 uncultured bacterium
GGCCAGATGCGGGAGGAGCCGTTCGGCGCGGAAAGGATCCGTCTCAAAGGTTCGTAAGTCCCGATTGTTGATTCCGATAATTTTGGCACCGCAGTGCAAAGCTTTTTTTAAATCTTCTTCATGATGGATTTCAACAAGTGCATCCATCCCGAGTTCTGCGCCTAGCTTGATGAGTGAGCTCAGTTCTGGGCCTGTGAGGATGGAGGCAATAAGCAGAAATGCGTCGGCTTCCAAAAGCCGCGTTTCGTAAAGTTGATAACTTTCAAAGATAAAATCTTTTCTGAGCAGAGGAAGTTTTGTCACTTGGCGGACCGTTTTGAGATAGCTCGGCCGGCCTTTAAAGTAGCGCGGCTCTGTCAAAATGGAAATGGCCGCTGCGCCCGCATAATCAAAGTGGCTAGCAATTCGGAGCGGCTGAAAATCTTCGCGGATAAGACCTTCCGACGGAGAGGCTTTTTTAAGTTCGCAGATTAAATTGATATGTTTGGGATTAGAAATCGCCTTTCGAAAAGAGCGACGGTCTTGGTTTCCCAGATTCTCGGCAGCCAAGCGGAGCCGGGAAATCGGCAGACGAATCTTCATCTCCTCAAGATCTTTTTTTCGGTGAATAATAATTTCATCAAGAATGTTCATGAGGCCTTGGAGAGTTCTCTGTCTTGCGTTGCGTGGATCAAATCCAGTAAGGATTGATATGCGCGGCCTTGATCCAGCGCGGTTCGGGCTTGTTCAATTCCCTCGCCCAAGTCACGGGCAAGTCCAAAGGTCCAAATGGCAGCTCCCGCATTCAAGAGCACGGCATCGCGTTTAGGACCTTCAAGTTCCCCCTGAAGAATTTGAAGAGCCGTTTTTCGATTGTCTTGAACAGTTCCTCCGCGAAGCGACTTAAGGGGCGATTTTTTAAACCCATAGCGCTCAGGTTTGATTCGGATGATGGAAGCTTTTCCATTGGCAATTTTTGCAGCCGATGAAGGAGCGCATGGAGAAAGTTCATCGAGTCCATCATCGCTATGACAGACCAAACCGTTCTGAGTTCCTGTATGCAGAAGGGCCTTGGCGATTATGGGAACATAATTGGCCTTGGACACACCAATCATCTGAACATTTAAGATGAGTGGATTGACCAGAGGGCCTAAATGATTAAAAAGCGTTCGAATCCCAAGGTCTTTTCGGAGCGGTTGGAATTTTGAAAATACTGGGTGAAAAAAAGGCGCGTGAAAGTAGGCAATTCCCGTATGTTTTAAAATAGATTGTTGTTTTTCTAAATTTGTTTCAAGGCGGACACCCAATGCTTCCATGAGATCCGAACTTCCGCATCGTGATGAAACACTGCGGTTTCCATGTTTTGCAACTCGGACTCCGGCTCCGGCCGCTACGAAAGCAGAGACGGTAGAGATATTAAAACTTCCGGATCCATCGCCTCCTGTGCCGCACAGATCCATGAGTTTCGGAGTATTGATTGGGACTGGGGGTTCCAAATGCCGGAGGGCTTTTACGCATCCGGCAATTTCTTCGGCGGTCTCCCCTCGTTTGGCCAAAAGCAGCAGCAGGGTTCGAGCTTCGCGAAGATCAGTTTTTCCAGAGAAGATTCCGTCAAATGTATCCTTGGCTTCTTTTTCGGAAAGCGATCGGCCGGCGAGCAGATTTTTAAGGCCCTGAATCCGGCTCATTTCCTATGGCCTTTTGAATAAAAGGATTGGGAAAGATCTAGGAAGTTTTGGAGAAGCTTTTTTCCTTCCACAGTCAGGATGGATTCAGGATGGAACTGAACGCCCCAAGTCGGATGCGACCGGTGAGCCACACCCATGATCTCCTGATCCTGGGTCCAGGCAGTCAGCTTGAGGTCCTTCGGAAAACTTTTCTTTTCAATTAAAAGGGAATGATAACGGGTAGCGGGAAATGGATTTTTGAGATTTTTAAATACATTTTCTCCTTGATGATGAATCAGAGAGGTCTTGCCGTGCATGATGTTTTTTGCTCGGATGATTTTCCCTCCAAACACATGTCCAATACACTGGTGACCAAGGCAAACTCCCAGAATGGGAATTTGTCCGCTGAAGGTTTCAATCACTTCATTGGAAATACCTGCCTCTTTCGGAGTGCAGGGACCGGGAGAGATGACAATTTGCCGGGGGTTCAACTTTCGGATTTTTGCCAAATTTATTTCATCGTTGCGGAAAACTACAGGATTGGCTTCCAGTTCTCCTAAATACTGAACCAGGTTGTAAGTAAAAGAATCGTAATTATCAATTACAAGCAGCATGAGAATTCTTTCTGGAGTTCCAGGGCGCGCATCAGGGCTCTCGCTTTATTGACAGTCTCTTCATATTCGCGTTTTGGCTGGGAATCTTTGACAATGCCGGCTCCAGCTTGAAGATAAAGATGTTTTCCATCGCTGACCAGTGTCCGAATAGTAATGCACATGTCCATATTTTGATTATAACTGAAATAGCCGAGACATCCGGCATAGGGGCCTCGCCCCTCCTCTTCCAGCTCATGAATAATTTCCATGGCCCGAATTTTGGGTGCGCCGGAAACCGTTCCGGCCGGAAAAGTGGCTTTCAAGACATCAAAAGAATTTTTTCCGGGCTTCAAACGGCCCGCCACATCACTGACCAAATGCATGACGTGTGAGTAGCGCTCGATACGGGCGAAATTTTTAACTTCCACAGTTTTAAATTCACAAACTCGTCCCAGATCATTGCGGCCCAAGTCTACCAGCATGAGATGCTCGGCCAATTCCTTAGAAGACTTCTTTAGATTTTCTTCAAGCACCAAATCCTCTTGGGGATTTGGACTGCGCGGACGTGTTCCAGCAATGGGCCTGACTTCAGCGGTTCGTCCGGATTTTTTGACTAACATTTCGGGGGAAGATCCGATAAGGCGTGTTTTTCCAGATTTAAAATAAAACATATACGGGGATGGATTAATGGAGCGCAGGGCGCGATAGATTTGAAAATCTTCACGCGGGGCTTTTGTTTTGAAGCGTTGGGAAAGCACCACTTGAATACAGTCCCCTGCCCGGATGTACTCACGAATTTTGGATACTTTTTTATAAAAATCCCGCGGCTTCATGCCGGAAACCATGGGAGGAAGATCAGGGATGGAAAGAGTCTTTCCAGAAAGTGGCCTTTGCATTCGGTTTAAAGCCGATTCAATTTTTTTCTGCGCCTGGCGGTAAGCTTTCTGAAGCGAAGCGGGTGATTTTATGCGCGGCACTTCCTGAATTACGACTGCGGCCAAGGATTTTCGAAAATGATCAAAGACAAGAAACTCGCGGGTTAAAAAAAAGAGAGCCTCCGGTATTTTTGGTGCCGGTTTGGGCTTGAACTGAACAGACTCAAATTGTGCGACATTTTCATAACTCAGATATCCTACAAACCCGCCGCAAAAATCCGGCAGAGATTCTTCATTCGCCAGTTTTTGTCCCCGCATTTCTTCTGCGAGTAAATCCAGGATTTGAATGCCGGTGTGAGTCTTTAATGCCTTTTGTTCTGGGGACAGAATTTCTACTTGGTGGCCTTGGGCGCGGAAGATTTTTTCAGGCTGAAGTCCGATAAAGGAGTATCGTCCGACCCGTTCGCCTTGCTCAGCTGATTCCAAAAGAAAGGAATACTCCAGCTTATGGGCAATTTTTAAATAGGCTGAAACCGGGGTTTCAAGATCTGCGGGAATAGAAGCCGAAATCGCAACAAGATTTCCTTTACGTGCTAAGCGGCAAAAATTTTTGTAGTCAGGAAGCAAGGTCATTTTTTATAAACAGCATCCGGATCAAATAATTTTTCCTGAGTAATCCGGACGACATCTCCCTTGTCATTGAGTTCGTGGACAAAACAACTTTTGTATCCGAGATGACACGCCCCGCCGTGTTGAGTGACGCGAATCAGCAGCGTGTCTTGATCGCAGTCGGTCAAAATTTGTTTTACATCTTGGGTGTGCCCGGAGCTCTCGCCTTTGACCCAGTATTGGTTTCGGGATCGGGAATAAAAAACCGTTTTTTTCTCGTTCAGAGTTCGTTCAACGGCCGTTTGATTCATATACGCGAGCATGAGAACTTCCCCGCTTGAGGCGTCCTGGATAATAACCGGCATCAAACCGTGATCGTTAAATTTAAATTTTAGCATATAAAACCTCTTTCTAACCTATTTCAATTCATGGAGTTATAGAAAATTTCATTTGCTTAGAAATTTCAAAGCCATGGGAAGTATGCCATATCCGTAAAGTGTGTCAAGTGGATACATCTTGCAATTGAGAAGCTAAACGCGCTTGGAGTTTTTTTCCACCTGTTTAAGGAATTCTTCGGCGGGCACGGGCGGACTATGAAGAAATCCCTGCCATTCATCACAACCAAGTGACTTGAGGCACTCGTGCTGGTCTTTAGTCTCAATACCTTCGGCTACAATCCCAAGTTTCAAACTGTGGGCCATGCGGATGACTGCCGATGCAATTTCAACATCCGAAGGATTGACCGGAAGATTTTTCACGAATGAATGATCAAGTTTCAAAGTATCAATGGCAAACTGACGCAAATAACTAAGCGACGAGTACCCGCTTCCAAAGTCATCGATGGCAATCATGACGCCTTTACGTTTTAGATCCGCAATCTGACGCGAAGTGGATTCCGGATTTTTGATAAGTACGCTTTCAGTAATTTCTAATTCCAGAAGATAAGGCGGATAACCCGTTTCTTTTAAAATTTTATCCACAACCAAAGTCAGATTTTCAGGTTCAAGCTGACGGCCCGAAACATTCACCGCGAGCTTGAGTTTCTTGTGGCCCATCTCGTGCCACTCCATCGCCTTTGCGCACGCTGCTTTCAAGATCCATTCCCCCATGGGAATGATCATGCCGTTAGCTTCGGCAATAGGAATAAATTGATTGGGTGAGACCATCCCAAATTCAGGATTTTTCCAGCGCATGAGGGCTTCCATTCCTTTAATGGCACCGGTTTTCATATCTAACTGGGCCTGAAAATAAACCATAAACTCTTTACGCTCAGCCGCACGAGCCAAGGCGCTTTCTAAAGTCAGTTGATCGTAGGCGAATTTCTTCATGTCCGGATCATAGAACTGAAATCCATTTCCGCCATTGTAACGGACGGAGTGAATAGCCATTTCGGCTTGAGCAATTCCAACATTCGCATCGACACACTGAGAGGGATAAAATCCGCAACCCACGCTCACCGTAATATGAATTTCTTGATTTTCGTATCGGAAAAGGGAGCGAAGTTCATTGCGGATTTTTTTGATCAGATCTTCGGCGTCGGTCTGCTGCTTAAGGTTCGGAATAAGGACAATAAAGAAATCGTAATCTCCCCGGAAGAGCAGCTGGTCTCCCGTGAGGCAGCGTAGAATTCGAACTTTCACTTCCTGTAAGATAAAGTTACCGCCGAAATGTCCAAAGGCTTCATTGACATTGGTCATGCGGTCAATACCGATGAGCAATACCCCCATCCCAAGACCCGAATCATTTTTATTCATAGACTTATGAAGTTCTTCGCTAAAGGCTAACTTGTTGGGCAGTGAGGTAATAGGATCCAAATGGGCAGCTCGAGCAAATTCTTTTTTAGTTTCTTCGATGGCCATTTGGTATTTTTTAAGAATAGTTTCCTTTTTGCGGATTCGGGTTCGGACGGCATCAAGCAAGTCTTCAACTTTGAAAGGTTTTACCAGGTAATCATCGGCACCGATTTTCATGCCTTTTCGGATATCGTCGTGAGAGGTGTTGCCGGTGAGAAAGATAAAAGGAATGTCATCGGTTTCCGGATCCGAAGCCAGACGAGTTAAGACCTCAAATCCATCCATTTTGGGCATTTGGATGTCGCAGATGATGAGGTCGGGGATAGTCTTTTTGGCGATTTCAATCCCGAGTTCACCGTTCCATGCCTCAGTGCACTCGAAATTCTCGTCCCGTAAGATAGTCGCGATGACGTCTCTTGTTTCTGGGTCATCTTCAATTACGAGGATTTTAATCATAAATCACGAAGATGTTTATCGGCTTAAATTAAAAATGGTTGAGCCGGTATGTGTTGTAGAATGACCTCATTCTATCTTTGAATAACAATTGTAGCATATTCATGAAAGAATTGAGAGTTTTGCGGAGATAAGATTAAAGAATGTTTAATCTTATAGGTAGAGCTGATCGAGAATTAGGCGCGGGTGACTCGAACCGGGATACTGGCGGTCTGGCTCGGACGAGGTGCTGGTGGTGCTGATTTATTCTGGACATAGGTTGAAATGCCCTCGCGGATCTTATCTGCCGGAACGGCAAAGCCAATATTCTGCGCATTTTGGACCACGGCAAGATTAATGCCAACCAACTGACCGTCAAGGTTGATCAGGGCTCCCCCGCTGTTTCCGATATTAATCGGAGCGTCAGTCTGAAGAAGATCTGTAAAAATATGATTCATTTCTGGCACGCCAAAGGTTCTGTTTTTTCCGCTGATCACGCCTGTGCTTACGGAATTTTCAAGGCCGTACGGGTTTCCGACAGCAACTACAGTTTCTCCGATCATGACATCTCCGGGTTGGATCAGAGGCAGAGCAGGTAAGGGCTGTTTTTCATCGACTTTAATGAGTGCCAAATCGTCTTTTTGATTAATAAGCACTGGTCTTGCTGGCAGGCTTTCGCCGTTACTAAAAATCACAAAAATTTGTGTAGCCATATTGATGACGTGGGCATTGGTCACAATCAGACCATCTTCTTGGACAATCACTCCGGATCCCAAACTTTTTAATTTGACGGCGCTGACCACGGGACGGAAAAAATCTTGGTACAAAGAGTCATAGGCGTTTCCATAATTTTTCCAAAACGGATCCTGGCGAAGAAGCGCAATTTTCTCGGTGCTGATATTGACCACGGACGGTGCTGCGTTTCGAACTACTTTAACGACCGGGGTTTCTCGGGCACTGGAGGTATCTGACCAAGCTGCTGTGCTGAGGTACAACAGAATGAATCCTACATTCAGATAAACAAATATTTTTTTCATTCAAGTCTCCAAGAAGTGATGGAGTGTCATTTTTGATTTCTAGATTTTCGGCCACTAAGTTCCGAGTCTTTAAAAAGTCGGATGGTGCCGAAGGCTCCGTCATAACCCGCATTTCGAGTTACCTCACCGGCACGCATGCGGCGAATGGATTCATCAAGAAGAGGGAAATTATTTTTTTTGATTGTGCGGATGGGTAGCTCGCAGAGAATGGAAAGCTCTGGGCCAAGCTGAGCGAGTAAGGCCTCATATCGAATCGCAACTTTCTGACTGGTAGGTCCAGCGCCCAGAATTTCTGAGAGAATCTCTGGTAAAGGAATCAGGCTGGAAAAGGATTCGCGCCCTTGGGGAGGTTTTTCGCTCAGCTTACGATCCGCGAGTTCCTCCACACGATTTAGGACACCCACCGTCACTTCTTTTTTGCATTTAGGACAAATTCCTGCTGCTTTTTTTGTTTCTGGCGGCTCAAGACACACCTTACAGTTTCGATGACCGTCTAAATGATATTTCCCTTCTTCAGGAAAAAATTCCAGCGTGCCTTGATATCCTTTGCCAGTTTTTAAGGCTTGCTTGAGAGAGAAATAATCCAAAGGAGTTTCAAATACGCTGGCTTCTCGGCCCAATTTGGGAGGTGAATGTGCATCGGAATTCGAGATAAGACGATAGCGGTCAAGGCGCGAGACCCGCCAGTTCATGGGAGGATCAGAGGAAAGGCCGGTTTCAACGGCGAAGACATGCGGAGAAAGATCCCCGTAACAATCTTCCAAAGAATCAAATCCGGATTTGGATCCTAGAACAGAAAACCAAGGAGTCCAAATATGCGCGGGAATCAGAAATGCGTCTGGTCCGCCCTGCTCCAGAACAATTTCCAAAAGATGTCGTGAATCTAGGCCCAGGATAGGTCTTCCATCCGAGCGGATGTTCCCTAAAGTCCCAAGTTTATTTCGAAAACGAGCCGCTGCTTCCACGCTCGGCATAAAAACAAGATGATGAATTTTTCGGACTTTATCGCCTTTTTTATAAATCGTTGAAATTTCTACGGAGAGTAAGAATCGCAGCGGCCCTTGGCAGGCCTTCGGAAGGGTGTCCTTTAGGTTTTGATCAAGATCTTTTCGAAGCTGAAAGAGGCCGGGTTCGGCAGGAATCAGTTTATTTTGAATTTCTTGAAACCAGGCAGGATGAGTGAAGTCTCCCGTCCCGACTACGGTAATGCCCTTTTTTCGTCCCCAGAGTGCCAGATTTTCCAAATCACAATTGCGGCTTGTGGCGCGCGAATATTTGGAGTGGATATGGAGATCAGCAAGGAAGCGGGTCATTGTAGGGGCTAGGGGAAAACAGCATTGGTTCGCATTCCGTGATGGGTCTCTCGATCGTATTCTTTCTCAAGACGAGTGTATTTCGAAATAATTTTATTTGCCTGAGCATTAAGTCTATTACCCAATCGCGGACAGGATTTTTCAGGCTTATAATTCTGAAAGAAAATATCGATGTCATTGGCTGCTCGATGGGCAAAATCAGCATGACCTTGTTCATGCTTAGTAAGTTCCGTCCTATAGCGTTCCCAATGATCTCTCAAAGATTGTGATGCCGTTTCGGAATGAACCCATTGAGGATATTGGTAAATGATTTTTACATGAATTTTGGAATTATTAATTCGGCAAACATTATTTTGAATTACATAGTCATAATTCCAGGATATATTCCATCGTGTCTCGGCATCGTGGGTATGTCCATTTTGTCGAATGGGTGAATTGAAATTTAAACTTTGACGAAGCTGCTGGGCGGATTCTCCTTGAATGGCATAATAATTTGTTGTTTCGCTTGTCTCAATAGTTGCCCAAAGTGGTTGGCTGAATAGAAGCGAAAATAAAGTCAGTAGCATTCGCTTGTGGAATGGGTTGCTGATTTTTGTCGCGGTCATGATGAGATCGGGGCTTTTATCCAAGCCGCATGCACAAGCCACGCGATTGAAGATAGTCTTTCACCTCTGAAATTTTATATTCTCCGTAATGAAAGATGGAAGCCGCAAGACAGGCATCTGCTTCCCCCTGGGTAAAACCATCATAGAAATGCTCGAGCTTTCCGGCGCCGCCTGAGGCAATGACCGGAATCTTGACAGCGCGTGAAACTTTTTGGAGCAGTTCCAGATCATAGCCATCCTTTGTGCCGTCTCGGTCCATGCTGGTGAGGAGAATTTCTCCGGCGCCGCGCCGCTCCCCTTCTTTGGCCCAGGCCACGACTTCCAAAGGTTCTGGATTTCGTCCGCCATGACTAAAGACGCGCCAACCCAATCCAGGCTCTTTTCGAGCGTCAATAGCGAGCACGATGCATTGATTTCCAAAACGCCGGCTGGAATCATTGATCAGCTGAGGATTTTTGATCGCCGCACTATTGATTGAAACTTTGTCGCATCCAGCCTTGAGAAGATCGCGCATATCCTGCACAGAGCGGATTCCTCCTCCCACTGTAAAAGGGATATACACCGATTCTGCGACTTGCTCCACCACATGGAGCATAATATTGCGCTGTTCGTAGGATGCAGTAATGTCCAGGAAAACGAGTTCGTCGGCCTTGGCCTGGTCATAGGCGATCGCGCAGTCCACAGGATCGCCCGCGTCTTTTAAATTGACGAAGTTTATCCCTTTGACAACCCGGCCATCCTTGACGTCAAGACAGGGAATAATTCTTTTGGTGAGCATGAGGTATAGGATCGGGTTCCTTCTTGTGATCGCGAAGCGCTTTCAAGGCCGCAGCTCCGATGGCCATGATGTGAAGAATGATCCCCATCAAAATGGATAAGACGAGGATCAGAAGTGTGCCAAGATCATGCAAAGTCAACGGCATGGGGGGAGGATTGATCCAAAGCCCCAGCATAAGGCATAAAGAAAGGAGAAAAAAGATCCATCCCCAGAGCGATCGGCGCGAATAATATTTTTTGACGAGTTTGGCATCGCTTTTATCCAGCATTTTAACGCGGCGAGTGAGCGGGCCTAAGACCCAGCCTCGAACTATTAGAATGAGTAAAAGAAAAACTAAGGCCCAAAGAGCAATGGATCCACGGCGATCGTTTAAAGCCGTCTGGAGATAGGCCTGCATCTGATGTATCAAGTCTGTTGCACCTTTGACATTCATAGAAGTTCCACGACTTCTTTCAGGGTGAATTTTTTGTCATAAAGAGCTTTTCCGATAATGACCCCTTCGAAGTTCTTCTCTTTTATTTCGGCACATTCACGCAAATCATTCAGGCTCGAAATGCCTCCCGAGAGAATGACCCGGGCTTGGGCCAGGTGGAGAACTTCCTGCAAGCCTTCCATGTTGGGGCCAAGGAGCATGCCATCTTTGTGGATGTCTGTATAAATGAGTGTCTTCAAAGGATATTGATTAAAATGCCGTATCGCTGTGGCAATCGTCATTCCCTCTTCTTGGAGCCAGCCCTGAGTTTGGAGCTTTCCATTTCGGGTGTCCATACCGACCGCAATGGATGCGCCAAACTTAGTGAGGGCAGATTCAAAAAAAGATTGATCCAGGGCCTTAGTGCCTAAAACTACCCGGGTGACTCCCAGAGAAAGTAATTCTGTGATCTGTTCAAGCGTGCGGATTCCGCCTCCAAATTGAATTTGACAGCCCACGGTCTGCCGGATTCGGGTCAAGGCATGAATGTTTTTGATTGCACCGTCTCGCGCACCTTCGAGATCCACAATATGGAGCCATTCTGCACCTTGTTTTTCCCATTGAAGCGCCATTTGCTCGGGATGTTCGGAGTAAATGGTTTTTTGTTCATATTCGCCCCGCGTAAGACGAACGACTTGACCTTCGTAGAGATCAATCGCAGGATAAAGATTCATAAAAGTTCCTTAAAATTAAATTCATGTGTGGATTCTACCACGCGGCAAAATTTTTTAAAATTTGAAGTCCGGCATCCTGACTTTTTTCCGGATGAAACTGCGTGGCAAAGATATTCCCTTCCCCTACCATGGCTGAAAAGATCTCGGAGCCATAAGTGCAGCTTGCAGCGCTCAACATGTTTTGGGCCGGTTTTCCATAATAAGAGTGTACAAAGTAAAAATAAGACTTATCCGGCACTTTGACCAGAAGCGGATGAGGATTCTGAAGGGTGATGGAATTCCAGCCAATGTGCGGTACTTTTATGTCTGAAGAACGAAAACGCACCACGGATCCCGGGAGAAGTCCAAGTCCGGGAACGCCCGGAGATTCTTCGCTGGTTTCAAAAAGAAGCTGAAGTCCAAGACAGATGCCAAGTAGTTTTTTCTTGGCTCGGACTTCCTGGATAAGTGGCTCAGCGAGGCCTCGTTGGTTTAGTTCTTCCATGGCATCTCCAAAGGCACCGACTCCGGGCAGAATGATTTTGTCAGCGGTTTGGAGATCCTTGGGTTTATCACTGATCTCGACTCTGGCTCCGAAATGTTCCAAAGCCTTGGAGACGCTGCGGAGATTCCCCATTCCGTAATCAATAATGAGAATCATGGTGAACGCTCTAGCTTTTCGTGATTCGGAGAAACCTTTTCTCCGGAACCGAAAGCTTAGATCTTTCCTTTAGTTGAAGGAACACCGAGAACCCGAGGGTCTATTTGCGTTGCCAAATCCAGGGCCTTGGCTACAGACTTGAAAACTCCCTCAATAATATGGTGAGAGTCAGCACCGGAAATAATTTCAAGGTGCATCGTCACTCCGGCGTGCTGGCAGAAGGCTTTTAAAAATTCTGCAGCATCATGAAAAGAATAGTTTTCGAGACGCGAAAATTTAACACCCTTGGCTTGGTGGATTCGAAGCAAGGGCCGTCCCGAGAAATCTAGCGTGGTTCGGACTAACACTTCATCCATAGGTACAGCACTCCAGCCGTAGCGGCGGATGCCGGCTTTGGATCCGAGCGCTTTTAAAAAGGCCTGTCCCAGAGTGATGCCCACATCTTCATTGGTGTGGTGAAGATCAATATGAAGATCTCCCTTGGCGCGGATTTGAAGATCAAAGAGCCCGTGTTTGGCAAGTAAATCCAGCATGTGATCCAGGAACGGAATTCCAGTCACAACCGATCCCCGTCCTCGGCCGTCAATTACAAGATCCATGCGGACATCGGTTTCATGCGTTTTTCTGCGAACAGATGCTTTGCGAATTTTTTTTGCCATTTTTATTTCCTTAGGTGCGCGGAGTTTCCGCATTCTCTTCAACAAGCCGTGCTTCGAGCGAAATGCGGTGAAGTACCAGGCCTTCCATATCCGTTAATTTTTGAACGTGCTCCCGTCCTTTTAGCAAGGCCTCTCGGGTGTACGTGATCACTTGTGAGCTCTTGATAAAAGTCGAAGCGCTGAGCGGTGAAAAATATTTTGCCGTACCGCCTGTGGGAAGTACGTGGCTAGGGCCCGCAATGTAATCGCCAACTACAGCAGGAGAATAAGGGCCGATAAATACCGCCCCCGCGTGCCGAATGGATTTCGCCACTTTCTCCGGTTCCTCGGTCAGGATCTCCAGATGTTCAGGCGCAATGTGATTAGAGACCTCGCAGGCCTCTTCAATAGACTTAACCTGGATGATGACCCCGGAATCTACGCGTTTACGAATGGCTTCCACAAGTTTCTTTGATGGCGTGATGAGATACGCCGTTCCTCCAGCGTGCTCAGCCTGGGCCAAAAGATCGCAAGTGATGTAATCCGCGTTGGCAGAACTGTCCGCAATAATTGCGACTTCACTCGGCCCTGCTACCATATCGATATCCACAAATCCATAAACTTGGCGCTTGGCTTCGGTCACATAGGCATTTCCAGGGCCTACAATTTTCTGAACTTTTGGAATCGTGCGTGTTCCAAAGGCCATGGCAGCGATTGCCTGAGCGCCTCCCGCCCGGTAGATTTCTTTCACGCCCAAAAGATTAGCCACGGCCAGGATGTGAGGATCAATTTCACCGGTATCACGGCTCGGCGGCGTACAAATGACCATTTCTTTGACTCCCGCAACTTTGGCGGGAATCACAGTCATATAAACGGTGGAAACCAGGGGCGCGGTGCCGCCTGGAATATAAATTCCTACGCGCTCCAAGGGCTGATATTCCTTGGCAAGGGTGCTGCCGTTATTCGATTGAATGGAAAAAGATTTGGGGAGTTCGCGTTCGTAATAGCCCTGAACATTTTCTGTAATCTGCTTGAGGAGCGGGACAAATTGGACTTGAATGCGCTCAAATGCGCGGTTGATGTCTGACTCGGAGACGCGCAGGCGCTTCAGCGGAATATCAATACCGTCAAACTCGCGGGTAAAGCGGCGAAGCGCCACATCATCGTGATCGCGAACCTCGCCCAGGATGCGGTTGACCTTTTTAAAAATCTCTTTGTCAAAGACAGACTGATAGTCGCGACCGAATTTCTTTTCAGCCTGTTTATCCCACGAAATAACCTGCATATTAACCTTTATAATTTTGCGATAGCGAACGCACAAGCGCCGAAGCGACTTCAGACCATTTCTCTTCCAGACGTTCCGGAGTTCGTCCGCCGGCCTGGATCAAATCTTTCCGGCCTCCCCCGCTGGCACCCAAAAGAGGTCCCACGATTTTCCAGATATCCCGAAGATCAAGCGATGTAGCTTTTAAATCTGCACTCATGCCGAGGATGCACTGGAGCTTTTCTCCTTCTGAGGAAGCAAGTAAATAAACCGTTTCAGAAGAGCTGCCTTTTAAGGAATCTGCGAGGGCTCGGAGCGCCTCGATGGGCAGGTCTTTTTCCAGATGAGCCGCGGCCTTGACTGAACCGGCGGCTATTGTAGCATGCTCCAGGACTTTTTGGGGTGAAACCTCCCGGGAAACCGCCGAGGCTTTTTCCTTTTCCAGGCGCTTCACCGAGTCCTGTAGTTTAGAGATCCGTGGTGCAATATCGGCAGGTCCGACGCGAAGTTTCTCGGCAATTTCAAGGATCTGACTACGGAGTGAACGCATGTAATCCATGGCCGCTTCGCCGGTCCGGGCTTCAATCCGGCGCGTGCCGCTGGCGATCGAAGTTTCAGCAATAATCACAAAAAATCCAATCTGTCCGGTGCGATCACAGTGAGTGCCTCCGCAAAATTCCTTGCTGAAACTTTCCACCGAGACCACGCGGACGCGGTCTCCGTATTTTTCTCCAAAAAAAGCAATGGCCCCATCCTGGCGAGCTTCTTCAATCGGCTTTTCAATTTTACTGACCAGTGAATTGGCCCAGATTTCCTGGTTTACCCTATCTTCAATCGCTTGGAGTTCCTCCTGAGATAGCGCACTTCCATATGAATAATCAAAGCGCAGTTTTTCCGGGCTGACCAGCGATCCTAACTGACGCACTTGAGTGCCGAGCAGTTTTCGCAGGGCCGCATGCAGGAGATGCGTGGCTGTGTGATTTCGCATGGTGTTGAAGCGCCGCCGCGCATCCACATCCAAAGTTACACGGTCTCCAATAGTCAGTTTTCCTTGGATGTCATCCAGCGAATGGATAAAGCATTTATCCTTCTTTTGGACATCTATGATTTGAGCCTGAAAGTGTTCTCCTTTGACCAGGCCCTGATCTCCCACCTGGCCGCCGCTTTCCGCATAAAAAGGCGTCTGATCTGTAATGAGAATGCCTTGCGAACCCTTGGTTTCAATAAACAGAACCTTGGCTTGCGACGTGAGGGTTTCATATCCAAGAAAACGTGTGGCGGTCAGATTCGCAATGGTTTTTTCCAATTCCGTGGTAACAAAGATTGCGGAAGCGATTTGCGTGGATTCTTTGGCTCGGCGACGCTGCTCTTCCATGCAGATTTCAAATCCCTGAGTGTCCACGGAAAATCCATCGCGTTCCGCAATCCGGCGCGTCATTTCCTCCGGAAAACCATAAGTGTCATAAAGTTCGAAGAGAATTTTTCCAGGCAAGGTTTTAGTTTTTTCTTTTTTGAGGCGGGCTAGATGCTGGGTTAGCATGCCAAGGCCGGTATCGAGAGTGTTGAGGAATCGATCCTCCTCGCTGCGAAGAGTGGTAGCGATGCTGTCCGTAGCTTGAAGAATTTCCGGATAGGCCTTCTTCATGACTTCGCCCACTGTTTTGACGGCTTGACATAAAAAAGGCTCGGTGAGAACTTTTTCAGGCCGCAGTTCTTTTCCCTGCCAGACGGCGCGGCGGATGAGTTTACGGATCACATAGCCGCGTCCTTCATTGGAAGGAATGACGCCGTCTGCAATTGCAAATGTCGCGGCGCGCAGGTGGTCGCTGATAGCATAAAGACTCATGCGGTCTTCAGGCTTCACCTGAATGGCGAGCGCATTTTCGACGGCCGCATTAATTTTTTGAAAAGAATCAATTTCAAAATTAGTTTTCTTTCCTTGAAGCACGCAGGCGAGACGCTCGAGGCCCATGCCGGTATCAATATTTTTTTGTGCAAGAGGCTGGAGCGATCCGTCATTTTGACGGTCAAATTGTGTGAAGACGAGATTCCAAATTTCAGTAAAGCGCCCGCAGTCACATTCAATCGTGCAGGCTGCGGGATTTTTGCAGTTCGTAGTTCCTTGATCAAAATAGATTTCAGAACATGGGCCGCACGGTCCATTGGGGCCGTCTTTGGGGGCATTCGCGGGCCAAAAATTGCCTTTATCCCCTAATTTGTAAATCCAAGCCTCGGTGATTTTGATTTCATCGCGCCAGATTTGGAAAGCCTCTTCATCGTTCTTATGAACGCTGATGCGAAGCTTGTCCTTGGGGATGCGAAGTTCTTCGGTGAGAAATTCCCAGGCCCAGGTAATGGCCTCGCGCTTAAAATAATCACCGAATGAAAAATTTCCGAGCATTTCAAAGAAGGAGTGATGGCAGGCGGTTTTCCCCACCTGATCAAGGTCGCCGGTGCGCAGGCATTTTTGTGAGGTGGTGGCGCGTTTCAGATCTTTTTTAACGCCCAGGAAGTTATCCTTAAACTGGTTCATTCCTGCGCCGGTGAAAAGAAGGGTCGGATCATTGGCCGGGACCAAGGAATCGCTCATAAGCCGCTTGTGATTTTTTCTCTCAAAGAACGCCAAATAACGTTCCCTGACTTCATCCACCTTCATGAGCTGACCTTTCTAAAGTCTCAATCACATCGCGGGCATGCGAAAAGGAAAATCCACGGCGTACTAAAAACGAGTATACGCGCTGTCTTCGTTTTTCCTGCGGAGCCTTGTGTTCTTTGTTCCAACGAATCCGGCCGAGTTCGAACGCGCGCTCACGTTCCTCTTCCGGATTGATTTCGGATAAAACTTCTTCTCGGATAGCAGCTGAAATTCCATGCCTCTTTAGTTCAAAGGCAATTTTATTCAATCCCGAAGGTTTACCGTGAGTAAAGCGCGACTTCAGATTCCGAGCATAGGTTCGGTCATTCAAAAACCCTTGTTTTTCTAGATCATCCAGAGCATTTTGAATGACCTGATCCGGATAACCTTTTTCCTTGAGCCGTCCGGCTAATTCCGCCCGGCTTTTGGCTGTGGCAGCCAAAAGCCTCATGGAAGTAATCATGGCCTGCTTTTTTTGCGGATCTTGATTTTCCATGACGGATCTGGCGACAATAAGTCCCTTTGTTTTTTTACCGTGAAACAATGAAGGGCTTAAAGGGCCTTGCCTGCCGGCTGAGGAGCTTCATCGGCCGTTAGTTTTTCCCGGAGTTTGGCTTCGATCTCATCCATCAGCGACGGATTTTCCTTGAGAAGCATCCGTGCGGCATCGCGGCCCTGTCCGATCTTCTCGCTGTTGTAGGAAATCCAGGATCCTGATTTTTCCACAATTTGATGCAGGATTGCCATATCAATGGTTGTGGAAGAACGTGAAATCCCCTCATCAAAGAGGATGTCAAATTCGGCTTCCCGAAAAGGCGCTGCGCATTTATTTTTTACGATCTTCGCACGAACGTGATTCCCAATAACCGCATCCCCTTTTTTCAAGGTGGCAAGCCGGCGGATATCAATGCGCATGGAGGCAAAGAATTTAAGCGCTTTCCCGCCGGGCGTGACTTCGGGATTTCCAAACATCACTCCGATTTTATCCCGGATCTGGTTGATGAAGATGAGGGCGGTCTTCGACTTACTAATGATCCCCGTCAGTTTGCGGAGGGCCTGCGACATGAGACGCGCTTGAAGGCCCATATGAGAGTCGCCCATATCTCCTTCGATTTCCGCTTTAGGAGTCAAGGCCGCGACGGAGTCCACTACAATCAGATCGACTGAATTGGACCGGATCAGCATTTCTACGATCTGCAGTGCCTGTTCACCGGAATCTGGCTGTGAGATCAAGAGCTCATCCAGCTTGACGCCGATTTTCTGGGCATAGGTGGGATCCAGAGCGTGTTCTGCATCGATGAACGCTGCCACTCCGCCTGTTTTCTGGACCTGAGCGATTACGCTAAGGGATAGTGTGGTTTTACCGCTGGATTCCGGGCCGTAGATTTCAACAATGCGGCCACGGGGAATTCCTCCCACTCCGGTGGCAAAATCTAAACTGAGCGCTCCGGTCGGGATGGCCTGAATATTTCTTTCATGACCTGCACCCATTTTCATGATGGTGCCCTTACCGAATTGCTTTTCAATTTCTTGAAGCGCGAGTTCGAGGGATTTGTGTTTATCGCGGATCAGCTTATCATCCGTCTCTTTTTTCTTCTCATCCTCTTTAGCAACAGTCTTCTTCTTATCAATCATTTCATTACTCCTTCCGAGGAGATTTCCTCGCGGGCTTTCAGGGCATGGCAATCAACGTGAAACGTATTCTACCGATGCCCTGAAAGGCTGTAAAGTTCAAGTTCGACTAGAAAAGGAACGGGACCGCTCTGGAAAGCCTCGACCCTGGGCCGATGGTTTTTGAACCGTGGGTCCCACCAAGGAAGAGGCTCTTTCTGCCAGTTCCCGGACTCCTTTTTCGAGTTCTCGGAGCTGTTCCGGCTTGACCCAGAGACCTTTTTTACTGGGCCGCATTTCCGGATCCTCTTTGGTACGAAACCAGATCCTAAGATCCGCGTAGAGACGTTTTTCGAATTCCCGGATGGTGAAACGCACCTCTTCGCTTTGGCTTTTCGGAAAGGTGTAGACCACCTGGTTTTCCCCTTGTGTATTAATATCCATAGTTTTCTCCTTGTGGAGAGATCTCAGGGTTCAAAGGCTTTGAGGGATGCGCGGGAAAATGAATATAACACAGTTTGCTGATAATGCAATAAATTATTTAAAATAGAGGAAATTTAGAAGAGTTTCTTCTCCTCGCCGTTCATGAGGCGGCTGATATTCTTCCGGTGGGTATAAAAAATAAAAGCAGCCAGAAGAAGACTAATGGCGAGAAACCATGCAAAGCCGGAGCGGGTGTGGTAGCAGAAAACAATCATAAGAGGGAAAGCGATGGCCGCGGCGAGTGATCCAATGGATAAAATGCGTGATCCTAAAAATCCAATCAGAAAAATAGAGAAAGCAAGCAAAGCTGGAAGCGGTGTGAGAGCCACAAAAACGCCGAAGGATGTGGCGACGCCTTTTCCTCCTTTGAACTTAAGCCAGCAGGTAAAGGAATGACCTAAGATGGCGGTGACCGCAAGCCCGAGTTCTTGCGGAACCAAGAGCTCTGCATGGAAGATGCGGGGAAGCAGTACGCCGAGAGCTCCTTTGGCCGCATCCAGGATAAAAACCAGGATCCCCCATTTTTTTCCCACAACTCGGAAGACATTCGTGGCCCCAATATTTTTACTTCCGTGCTCCCGAATATCAATGCCTTGGACCCATTTTGCGATCCAAAATCCAAAAGGAATGGATCCTAGTAAATAAGCAGTAAGAAGGAAGCAAAGATAATTCATGTGACCACTCCCTGGATTTTTTTTAGTTCTCGGTAAGCATAAACAGAACATGAAAATGCGGTCAGAAAAGCAGTTAAATAAGCGAGCGGTAAGGCCACGGGCAGTCCAATAATAATCGAGCACAGCGTAAGCATTTGCATGGCTGTGCAGGATTTTCCCAGAAAATTGGGGCGAATGTCCACTTTGCCATTTACGAGAAAAATAAGCAGAAGTCCGATGGTAATGACGAGTTCGCGAAAGACGATTGTCACCGTAATCCAAAGCGGGAGCGGATACTTCAGGCTTTGAGGAATAAAAAGGAGTCCAAGAAATCCGCTCAGTAAAAGGAGTTTGTCTGCCAAGGGATCCAGAAAAGTGCCGAGCCGGGTCTGTTGTTTAAGCGCCCGGGCCAGAAAACCGTCCAAGGCATCGGAGATACAAGCAGCGACAAGCAAAGTGAGTGCGATCAGGCGATGTCTTTCATCTCCAGGCTGGTAGGAGACCAACTGAGTGAAAAAAAAGGGAACAATGACAATCCGAGCTAAGGTCAGGAGATTGGGGAGGTTCAACTTTGGAGCTGTTCTTCAATCGATTTTGAGTCTTTGGCCGAAGGTGTTTGGCCGGGCTCGAGATTATTGTCTTGATTCACGCGCACAGAAACAATCTTGGAAATGCCGGCTTCCTGCATGGTCACGCCGTAAAGTGTATTTCCCATGGCAATCGTTTTTCGATTATGCGTCACAATAATGAACTGTGAATTTTTCAAAAAGGATTCGAGCACCGTGAGAAAACGGTCAATATTCGCTTCATCGAGCGGTGCATCGACTTCGTCCAGGACGCAGAAAGGCGAAGGCTTGATTTTGTAGAGCGCGAAAAGGAGCGCAATACATGTCAGGGCTTTTTCTCCTCCGGAGAGCAGACTGATGTGCTGATTTTTCTTTCCCGGCGGCCGGACCATGATATCGATTCCGGATTCCAGGGGATTGGCTTCATCGGTCAAAATGAGTTTGGCGGACCCTCCGCGGAAAAGGGTTTGATAATATTCCTGGAAAAGACGCTGGACATCGGTAAAGGTCTGTTCAAATAGACCTTTGGTCGTTCGGTTAATCTGGCGAATGGTTTCAAGGAGCGATTGACGGGCTTGTTCCAAATCTTTCATCTGAGCATCTAGGAAATCAAAACGCTGCTTCAGTTCATCATATTCTTCAATGGCAAGCAAATTGACGGTCCCGATGTGCTCCACTTTTTCCCGGAGTTTTTCCACCTCGGCATTCACGATGGCGGGATCTTCTTCCATGGGAAAATCTTCAGCCTTGAGCTCGGCCAAGGAAATCTTATAAAGCTGAAGCAGACGTTCGTGCAGTGTGCGCTCCTGATAGCTGAGGTCCATTTTCTTCATCTCAAACTGATGCTGACTCTGTTCAATGGCATGAGTTTTTTGCTGGATTTCATCCAAGGCGGCGCGGCTTTTTCCGAGTTGTTCTTCAGCCTCACCTTGCTCTCGGCGGATGAGCTCGAGCGCTACCTCTGCCTCCCGGATCTCTTTTTCAAGTTGAGACTGCTCCCCCTGAATTTTTGCATCCTCTTCGCCGAGTAAGGATTCTTTTTGCGCCAGCTGGGCGAGCTCTTCTTGAATCTTTTGCGTGCGGTTTTTATCCTGATCATAATGGCTTTCAAGGAGTTTCACGGACTCGTGAAGAAGGCGCAGCCGGTCCTCAAAATTTTGGAAACGGATCTTGGCTTCTGTCAGTTGATTTGAAAGCGCGGCTTTTTCGCTGTCATGAAGTTCCGCGGAACGAAGCAGGGATTCTTGAGTTTCTCTGAGAGAGCGCTCTTCTTCCTCGGCAACTTTTAATTGAATTTCAAGCTGATCCTTTTGTGTCAAATGATGCTCTCGCTGTTGGGTGAGTTCATCGGTTTCAAGCAGAAGAATTTCCTGCTCTTTCGCGAGAGAAGTCTTGCGGTCTTGAATCCCCAGCCGGTGAGAGTCAATGGATTCCTTCTGGATGGTGCTTTCCAGAAGGTCGGACTCGAGAGTTTCGAGTTTCTTTCTTGTCTCTTCAAATTCAGCTTTTGTATTTTCAATAAAACCTTGTGATTCGGCTCGTTCCACCATTTTTTGATCCAGGAGAGAGTTTAGGCGTTTGATCTCTGAGGAGCGCTGAAAAGGAGTTGCATCAGTAAAGAGATCCCGGCGGCGGAAAAAAATGCGGCCGTGCGGGCCAAGGATCGTTCCATCGGGGAAAAGAAATTTCCGTGTCTGCGCTTGGGATAAAAGGCTCTGCAGAGTTGAGGCATCCGGAGTCCCGGTCATCACATACACCTGCGAAAAAAAAGATTCTAAAAGCGGCTGATAAGGCGGCTGGATTTGGACGGCGCTTTGAAGGGTTCGGTCCAGGAGCGGATGCTGAAAGTCATCCGGTGTTTTTTCTGAATTTTCGACCCATGCGGGGCTGGAGACTAAAAGTCCCAGTCCTGCTGGTTTCTTATCTCGAATCCGTTCCAGCAATTTATCCACAGCCCCAAATTGATCGACCACTAAAGAGTGAGAAAAGATTTCAAGTGCTGCTTCGACGGCCCACTCGTAACCCACAGAGACTTCGCAGGTCTCTTTTAAAGTTCGAGCCAGGGCTTGAGAGGATTCATCGCTTAGAAACGATCGATCCGTAATTTCGCTTTGAGCCTCGATATCATTTAAAATTTTAAGCTGAGTTTCCGTTTCATGGATCTCTCGCTCGCAAAGCTGGAGATCTTTTCGTCTCTCTTCAAGATTTCCAAAAAGAGCATCAATCCGAGACTTCAGCTCAAATTTCTCGCGGCTCAGTTCAGAAAGGCGCGTTTCAAGTGCGGCAATTTCAGCGCTCAGTTGAGACTCCCGACTCGCCCATTCCTCAAGCTCGCGACCCATGCGGGATCGAGTCTGAGATTGTTTCCGGGTCTGTTCTTCGCTGGTATCGAGAAAGGCAGCAAGGCGGTGAAAATCATTACGGACTTGGGTGAGGCGCATGGCGATACGGAACGCTTCGGATTTGATACTCTCAAGACGCTGACGAACTTCCTGAGATTCTGATTCCTTGGCGCGAAGTAAATCCTCTGCCTGGTGAAGCAATTCAGTGCATGCTGTTTTTTCTGCGGCTAAGGTCTGAATATCTAGATGGCGCTGATCCCGCTCACCGGCACTCTTGATCATGCGCTCCCGAAGTTGGATTTCTTCTTGATCAAGCTGCCCGCGGCGGGCCGCCATTTCTACCATTTTTTCCCGATGAAAAGAAAGCATCTGATCATTTTGGTCCATGCGCGACTGAATCTGATGGCGCTTGGCGTCGGCCTCAGAATGCCGATTTAAAATCCCGCTTAAAATTTCCGTAAGCCGGGATTGGTCATCTTTGAGGATCGTGGTTTCTTTGGCAAAAGCTTCCAGTTCTAAACGACTGGTGTTCCAATCGGTTTGAAGCTGTTCCGCATCCTTGTGCACGCCGGCAATATCATAAAAAGCTTTGCGGGTCTCAAGATTTTTGAGTCTTTGAAAGTGTTCCTGATATTTTTGAGCTCGCTTTGCCTGACGCTCGGCATATTGAATATTTTTCTGAACTTCATGAAGGATGTCATTCAAACGCGTGCGATTTTCTTCGGTGCGTTCGAGTTTGCGGATGGCCTCATCTTTCTTGGATTCGTATTTTGAGATTCCGGCCGCTTCTTCAATTAAAAACCGGCGCTCATCCGGATCCGCATTTAGAATGTAATCAATCTTTCCCTGCTCAATCATGGAATAGGAAGATGATCCGAGACCGGTATCTAAAATCAAATCATAGATGTCTTTGAGGCGGCAGTTGGTTTTATTGATTAGATATTCACTTTCGCCTGAGCGGTGAAGCCGGCGGGTAATTGTGACTTCCGCAAAGTCAATCGGGAGAGTTTTGTCGGCGTTATCCAGCGTCAGTGAAACTTCAGCAAATCCAATGGGTTTTCGGAAGTCGGTGCCGTTAAAAATAACGTCTTCCATTTTGGAGCCACGCAGGATTTTTGGGGACCGTTCCCCCAGTACCCAACGGATAGCGTCCGAGATATTGCTTTTTCCGCAGCCGTTGGGACCGACAATGCAGGTGACGCCTTGATCAAAGACAACGAGGGTCTTGTCAGCGAAGGATTTAAAACCAAAGAGTTCGAGTTTTTTTAAATGCATTTTGTGTGGGTCGCGGATCTAAAAAGCCAGATCGTTCGCGCCGATGTATTCTACCCCGCATTTCTCATTCCTCGCAAGAGAAATGCACTCGTCCTTCATTTTACGAGTACTGCCCGTGAGAAACGTGAGGTTTCTCTACGGGCGCTCGATTTGCCTACGGGAACCCCAAGTTCCCGAGGCAAAGTACCCGCGCCATGAGCGCGGGTGCGCGCGAAGCGATGTGGTGCTGGAAGTGAAGCATAATCTAAAACATCGCTCACTTCCGGTACCACGAGCACCCGTTTCCGTTTTAACCGGGCGCCGCACTTCTGAAGCGTGAAGCTTCAGTAAGTGCAGGGGTTGCCTTTTGTGCGCTGCCGACGGCAGCGCACAAAACATTTGCTGTAAACCCCAACCGGCCAAAGCGGTTTTAACAATTACGTGAAACGTAAATACATGAGAAAACCGGGGTAAACGAGTGAAGCAGAAAGGGGAAGTTTATTCTTGAAAAGCTTTGAAGACGATGCAGGCGTTATGACCGCCAAATCCGAGTGAGTTGGACATGGCGACCTTAACATTATGTTTGAGAGCTTCATTGGCCACGTAGTCCAGATCACAATCCGGATCACGCTGCTTTAAATTGATCGTTGGAGGAATGATGTTTTGCTGAATGGCCATGATGCAGGCAATGGCTTCCACGCCGCCGGCTGCGCCCAGAAGGTGTCCGGTCATAGATTTTGTGGAGCTGATCTTGATCCTTCTGGCAATGGGCTCGCCCAAGGCTTTTTTGATGGCCAGGGTCTCGATTTTGTCATTTAAAGGAGTCGAAGTACCGTGAGCATTGATATAATCTACTTCTTCCGGTTTGATTTTTGCATCAAAAAGCGCATTCAGCATACAGCGCGCTGCGCCTTCTCCGGACGGATCCGGAGCCGTGATGTGATTGGCGTCCGAGGTCATGCCGTAGCCGATGATTTCACAGTAAATTCGAGCATTGCGCTTCAGGGCGTGTTCCAAGGATTCCAACATGATGATGCCGCACCCTTCGCCCATCACAAAACCATTGCGAGTGACATCAAAAGGACGCGAGGCTGTTTCTGGGGCATCATTATGCGTGCTGAGGGCTTTCATGGAATCAAATCCGCCAAATCCAAGCGGAGTGATGCAGGATTCGGTTCCGCCTGCCAGCATAACATCTGTCTCCCCTCGCAAGATCAGCTTGAAAGCATCTCCAATAGCATTGGATCCCGTGGCGCACGCAGTTGCCACGCAGTTACTGGGACCTTTAATTCCAAAAGTAATTGAAACTTGTCCCGGCGCCATATTGACGATCAGCATAGGAATAAGAAAAGGTGAAACGCGGCCCGGGCCTTTTTCCAGGAGAATTTTGTGCTGCTCTTCAATGACTCGAAGTCCGCCGATTCCGGATCCGATAAGAACACCAACTCGGTACGGATCTTCTTTGGACATGTCAAGCTTCGCATCTTCCATGGTCATCTTGGAAGCACCGACAGCAAACTGAACAAAGCGATCCGTTTTTTTCAGATCTTTGGGTTTAAAAATGAGCGTGGGGTCAAAACCCTTGACCTCGGCAGCAACTTGGGAATCAAAAGGTGTGGGATCAATTTGCGTAAGCGGACCTGTCCCGCTCCGGCCTTCAAGAAAGCCTTTCCAGGTATCGGCGGCGGTGAGACCGACCGGGGTGATAGCTCCCACCCCGGTAACAACGACTCTGCGAGAATTCACGATAGACACATCACAGGCTAGAGATTAACGATGAGGCTTACTTGCCTTGGCTTTTTTGTGAGATGTATTTGATAGCATCTCCCACGGTCTGGATCTTTTCAGCATCCTCGTCTGGAATCTCAATTCCAAATTCCTCTTCGAGGGCCATGACCAGCTCCACTGTATCCAGGGAGTCAGCACCAAGATCATCCACAAAGGAAGCCTCGGGAACGACTTCCTCGGACTTTACGCCCAATTGTTCAACAATAATTTCCGTAATCTTGTCTTGAACGGCCATTGACTCCTCCTGGTTAAATTTACAAGCCTTATATTATATTACAAGACCCCCGTCTACCACGAGCACTTGCCCGGTCATGTAGCGGGATTTCTCTGACGCTAAAAATACTGCGACTTCGCTGACCTCTTGTGGGTCGCCAAATCGTCCTAGGGCTATTTGACCCAAGACTTTTTCTTTCAAATCATCCGGCAACTTATCAGTCATCCGGGTTTTGATGAACCCGGGCGCTATAGCATTGGCTCGAATCGAGCGTTTTGCTAATTCTTTTGCTGCCGATTTCGTGAAAGCAATCATTCCTGCTTTAGATGCCGCGTAATTGGTTTGCCCGGCATTTCCCGTCAAACCGATCACGGATGTGATGTTGATGATTGCGCCTGAGCGCTGTTTAATCATCGGTCTTGAGCAGGCTTTCGTAAATAAGAAAACACTTTTCAAATTTGTCGCGAGCACTTCATCCCACTCTTGCTCGGACATCAAAGCGAGCAAATTATCTTTGGTTGTGCCCGCATTGTTGACAAGTATATCGACCCGACCTAGGGTGTCAAGCGCTTTTTTGACCACTTCAGCCACCTCATCTCCAATGCTGACATTGGCTTGGGTCAAAATGCATCCTTGAGGATCTATGGCGTGAATTAACGCCTCGGTTTCTTTAAGATTTTCGATGGAAGATGCGCAAAGAACACATTTAGCACCTTCGCGGACAAATTGAACGGCAATCGCCTGGCCAATGCCGCGGCTTGCTCCTGTAACAATCGCAACTTTATCTTTTAGCAACATGGACTTGCTCCTTTTAAGCTTTCTGAAAAAGATTTTCCAAGTTTCGGATTTCTTCCGGGAGCCCCAAAGCCTCCACTGTCATTTCACGCTGGCATTTTTTAGCCAATCCTTTTAAGACTTTTCCCGGACCGATTTCAAGAAACATCGGAATCCCCTGTGAGGCGGCTGACTCCATGGTCTTAATCCACTGCACAGGGCTCATGAGTTGTCGCGCCAAGAGTTCGCGAATGGATTCGGGGTCTGAGACGGGTGTTCCAAGCACATTCGGGATAAAAACACATGTCGGAGCGCGAAGCGGTGTCTCTTTGAGCGCTCGCCCCAGGTTTTCCTTAGCCTCGCGCATGAGTGAGGAATGAAAGGCTCCGCCCACTTTAAGACGGATTGCGCGCTTGGCTCCTTTTGCTTCGGAAAGTTGACAGGCCTTTTCAATGGATTCTGCCGTACCGGAAAGAACAATTTGATCCGGAGAATTTAAGTTTGCGACTTCACAACCCGCTTCTTTAGCCACAGCCTGACAATCCGCTTCAGGAAATCCTAAAATAGATGCCATGGTTCCCGGATGATGTTTTGCGGAAAGCTCCATGGCTTCGGCGCGTTGTTTAACGAGGCGAAGTCCATCTTCGAAACTCATGGACCCGGCAGCCACGAGCGCAGTAAATTCTCCGAGGCTGAGGCCGGCGCTGAAACTTGGCGTAATTTGAGGGTAGAGTTTTTGAACGACGCGAAGCGCAGCGATGCTGGTCACGAAAATTGCGGGCTGGGCAAAAAGGGTTTGCGTGAGTTTCTCTTCCGGTCCTTCAAAACAAAGCTGAGAAAGCGAGTAGCCAAGAATTTTTTCTGCACAGTCAAAAACCTGATGGGCTTCTGGGAAACTTTCGGCGAGTGCTTTGCCCATGCCTACGAATTGCGACCCCTGTCCTGGAAAAAGAAAACCAAATCGCTGTGTCATGGTTACCACCGAAGAAGTGTGGAGCCCCAGGTAAGGCCTCCGCCAAAAGCTACCAGAGCAACATAATCATCTTTTTGGATTCTTCCTTCTCGGACGGCTTCATAAAGCGCAACAATGATGGAGGCGCTTGAGATATTTCCATAGCGGTGGACATTCATAAAGACTTTTTCTTCCGAGAGTTCCAAACGCTCGCGAACCGCTTGGAGAATTCGCTGATTCGCTTGGTGAGGAATTAAGAGTTTCAGATCTGAGAGCTGGATTCCCGCCGAGCTCAACACTTCACGGACCGATTCATCCATGGTACGAACTGCAACTTTAAAAACCTCAGTCCCCTGCATTTTTAGGGTGTGAAGACCGCTCCGGACCGTGTCTTCGCTTGGAGGAATTGCAGAGCCTCCGGCTGGAATGTTTAAAATGTCTCCCTGGGATCCGTCGGAACCAATGGATCCGTCAATTATTTTTCCGCGCTTGGCGTTACGGGAAATCACGGCAGCTCCTGCACCGTCTCCAAAAAGCACGCAGGTGGACCGATCCTTCCAATCAATAAATCCAGACAGAACTTCGGTGCCTACGACAAGAATATTTTGGTAAGCGCCTGAAGTGATCAGTCCATTGGCCACATTGAGGGCATAAATGAATCCGGAACAGGCTGCGGCCATATCAAACGCGCCGCACCTCGCCCCGAGTTTGTTTTGAATCGCGCACGCGGTTGAGGGAAAAAAGGAATCAGGAGTAATGGTGGCGACGATAATAAGATCAAGATCAGACGGCTGCATGCCAGCATCATCCAAAGCCACGAGTGCGGCACGGAGGCCTAAGTCACTTGCAGGAGTTCCGGGTTCGGCAATGCGGCGTTCCTGAATGCCGGTGCGGGTACGGATCCACTCATCCGTGGTATCTACCATTTTCTCAAGATCAAAATTTGTGAGGACTTTTTCCGGAAGGTACGCGCCCAAGCCCGCGATTCCGCATGTCAAGCGATCACTCATGCGCGCTTATCCTGCGAAGTCTCAGCGCCATTTCCATTGGAGCGGCCGTGGTTACTCAAATTAGCAACAAGACCTTCCATAATAGCTTCATTGACGCGGTTGGAAACCATGTCACCGGCTACGCGTACGGCATTGCGGATGGCTTTGGCTGAGGAAATGCCGTGACTGATAATAATATTGCCGTTCACTCCAAGAAGCGGAGCTCCTCCGGCTTCTTCATAGTTGGTAGTTTGACGGATGGAGTTCAGAGCGGGTTTACAAAGCCAGGCACCAAAGAGTGTGATTGGGTTTTTCGAAAGTTCGCGTTTCACGAGATCGACGGAAGTTTCCAAAATGCTTTCCAGCATCTTGAGTACTACGTTGCCCACAAATCCGTCACAGATGATGCAGTCCACTTTTCCGGTAAAAAAATCTCGGCCTTCAATATTGCCGGCAAAATTAAGTTGAGAGTCGCGAAGAATCTTGTAAGCCTCCTTGAGGACTTCCGTCCCCTTCGATTCTTCTTCGCCGATATTTAGAAGGGCTGTAGACGGACGTTTTTTCTTAAAAATAAATCGGGCGTAATTTTCCGCCATGACGGCATATTGATAGAGTTCTTCAGCGGAGGGATTCAGATTTGCACCGACATCCATGCACACCGAGATGCCGCGAAGTGTCGGAAACCCAATGGCAATGCCGGCTCGCTTGACACCTTTTAAATTTCCAAGCGCAAGTGTGGATGCGGCCACCATGGCGCCCGTATTTCCTGCGGAAACAAAGGCATCGATCTTTCCCTGCTTATGCATATCAATGCCGACGGAGATCGAGGAGTTGCGTTTTTTTCGAAGCGCAGCCACCGGGGATTCTCCCATGCCAACAATTTCCGGGGCCTCCTCAATAACGATTTTTCCACCCAACACTTTATGCTTGTTGAGTTCACGCTTCAGGATTTCGGTAGGGCCGAAGAGGACAATTTCAAGGTCGGGAAAATCATTGGCCGCATAGACAGCGCCTTCAACCGTCATTTGAGGCGCATAATCGCCGCCCATTCCATCAAGACCGATTCGAATCATAGGGATAGATCCTTAGCTGAGAAGGTGTCAGACAGCTTATTCGGGTTTTTTCTTTTCTTTGCTCTTAATCGTGAGGACTTGCTTGCCTTTATAGTGGCCGCAAGCCTTGCAGATCCGGTGAGCTCGTACAGGGGCTTTACAATTCGGACAAAGTCCGGCCCGCTGAACCGTGATATGGTCGTGCGAACGGCGGAGCCGTGTTCGGGTATTTGAATGCCGTCTTTTAGGATTCGCCATGATGATCCTTCCCTTCAAGTTTCTTTTTCAAGGTAAGCTGCCAAGATGATAAAGATTCCGGACGATTAGTCAACGAACATTTGCAGGAATTCTGATTCCAATTGGTTCCGCACTGCGGGCAAAGTCCTTTGCATTGATCTGAACAAACATAGGTCAATGGGTGATCCATAATAAGGATTTCCCTGAGATCGTCAAGCGTATCGATTTCCACCTGTTCGCTGACCTCATAATAAAGTTCAAAAGATTTGGACGTATTTTTTTTACTAACTTCAAGACAGCGGCCGCAAGTTTGCTCAAGATGACTTGTCAGAGTTCCCCGAACCGTGACGAGTTTATCTATTTTTTCAACGGCCCCTTTCAATTCAATCGGACTTGTAAACTGATAATCAATAAAGGAAACATCCAGGCTTTTAGGATCAAAACTTTTTTCAACCGGTAAAATTTGACCTTCAAGAAGGCTTGCGACATTGATTTTCATGGGAATTTTAGCGGGCTAAGCGTTTGGACAGCTTGTCAGCCACACAGGTCGGGACATAGTCTGAAATGTCCCCTCCCAAGCTGGCAATTTCGCGGATCAAACGCGATGAAAGGTAAAAATAGGACTCCGAAGGCATAAGGAAAACAGTCTCCACTTGTTTCGAAAGGCGGCGGTTTGTTAGCGCCATTTGAAATTCATAATCAAAATCCGAAGTGGCCCTGAGCCCGCGAATAATGGCTGCGGCTTTTTGCTTCTGGGCGTACCGGACGGTAAGGCCGTCTAAACTATCCACCGAGACGCCGCGAAGTCCTTTCACGGATTTCTGCATGAGTTCCACCCTCTCTTCGGAAGTGAAAAGGCAGTCTTTTTCCGTGTTGCGGGCCACCACAACGATCACTTCATCAAAAAGCGAGCGGGCGCGGCGGATAATATCCAGGTGACCGTGCGTGACAGGGTCAAAACTCCCCGGATAAATAGCTCTTCGTTTCTCCATGGGATGCTTCCAGGCGGAAATAGAAAGAAAATCGGGACTGCCCAATATTCTTGGTTCGGGTGATGCGAAGGTTTTGAAGGACTTCCGGAAGCGGCTCGCGGCTGGAATGGCCGACGATCACCTGGCCGAACGGAAGCACAATATTGGATTCATCAAGTTTTTCGAGCGTTTTTGCCACGAGTCCTTTGTCATAGGGAGGATCCACAAAAACGGCAGAAAAGGTGTCCCCTTTTTTTCTCAGACGATCAATCACGCGCAGCACGTCTCCTTGGAAGACGCGAGCCTTATTTTGGAGGCCCAGCGACTCAATGTTTTTTTCAATGGAACGAATTGCGGTCGGAGATTGCTCCACAAAAGTCGCGGACAAAGCGCCCCGGCTGATGGCTTCAAAGCCAATACTTCCAGATCCTGCAAAAAGATCCAGGACATGTTTTCCGTTGACGAGAGACGCAACGATATTAAAGACAGTCTCGCGTCCGCGGTCAGTAATCGGCCGCGTCAGTTTTGTCTTGGGAAAATCGAGGAGTCGGGACTTAAATTCACCGGCAATAATGCGCATAGAGGCTACCTTATACCATTTTATTTAGCGGCTGTAAACCAGCTTGGCGAGAAAGGTTGCATAAGCTTGGCATCTCTAAATCCTAATAATGAATGGGGTTTTGATCAATGAAATGCTTGAGGGATTGCCATTCCAGGGAAAACTCCAGCCCTTGGCGCTGCATGAGTTCGTGGGCCGCCTGCTTGGCCTCTTCCAGAATCGCGGAATCTAAAATGGGATTGGCCAGACGAAAGAGTGGATCCCCGCTTTGGCGGGTTCCCCAGAAATCTCCGGGGCCGCGAAGTTTTAAGTCTTCTTCTGCAATTTCAAAACCATCGGTGGTGTTGGTTAAGATCCTGAGACGGCGCGCGCCATCGTCGGTTTTGGGTTCTCCAAAAAGAAAACACTCCGAGGCTAAACTGCCTCGTCCGATTCGGCCGCGCATTTGATGAAGTTGAGCCAGCCCGAACCGTTCGGCGTTTTCTATGACCATCATGGTGGCGTTGGGGTTATCCACACCCACCTCAATAACGGACGTCGCCACAAGTACCTTGATAACCCCTTGGCGGAAGGAGCGCATGATGGATTCCCGTTCTTCCGAAGGAATCTTGCCGTGAACCAGTCCAATGTTGATTCCGGAAAGTGCGCCGGTGCGGAGGCGTTCAAATTCTTTCTTGGCAGACAAAAGGTCGGCTTTTTCAGTTTCTTCGATCAAAGGAAAGATAATATAGGCCTGTTCGCCCTTGGCAATTTTCTCCCGGATATGACTGAGGACTACATCCTGTTTTTTTCGCGTAATCCAATAAGTCTTAATGGGCTGGCGGCCGCGCGGAAGTTCCCGGAGTGAAGAGATCTGAAGATCGCCGTACAAAGTCAGGGCCAACGTTCTTGGGATGGGAGTCGCGGTCATGACCAGTTGATGCGGGCGCGGCGTTTGTTTTAAAAGTTGACTGCGTTGATGGACGCCGAATTTGTGCTGTTCATCGACGACCAGAAATGCAAGCTTCTGAAAACGGATTTCATCCTGTAAAAGCGCATGCGTTCCGATTAAAACCTTGAGTTTCCCCTGCTTGAGTTCGGCGCGGATGCGTTCGCGTTTCGGTGCAGGAGTGCTGGCTGTCAAGAGCGCCGTGTCGATTCCCAGGGGTTCTAGCAGGCTTTTTAAATTGCGTGCGTGCTGTTCCGCCAAGATCTCGGTCGGGACAAGAATCGCTCCTTGGTAATCATTTTTTGCAGCCAAGTACAGAAGGCAAGCCGCGACCACGGTTTTTCCGGATCCAACATCTCCTTGCAGAAGCCGGTTCATGGGGACAGAGGTGGCGAGATCCGCAGCAATTTCTCGGATGGATTTTTTTTGATCACCCGTAAGTTCAAAGGGAAGTGTTTTTTCAAAAACAGGAAAAATCTCATCAAAGTCTTTAAGGATTGGCGAGGTGTACTTGGATTTAATAGCCGCGATTTTTCGAATCAAAAGAAGCTGAAAAATAAAAAACTCATCAAAAATCATGCGCCGCTTGGCGGTATTCAGGGCCTCAAAAGAGCTTGGGAAATGCATTTCGCGCACCGCGGTCACAAGATCCATCAGCTGGTGTTTGGTTCGAAAACTTTCCGGAAGCGTCTCGCGGATTTGGTGCTCGAGCTCTTCATCCACAAGATGCTTTAGAAGCGTGCGCAGTGTGCGGGTATAAAGTCCCTCGGTGAGTGGATAGACAGGCGTGATGCGTCCGGAGTGAATAGTGGCTTCATCTTCTTCAATGACCTCATATTCCGGCGAAGTAATCTGGAGACGGTTTTTAAAAAGCTCAATTTTTCCGTAAAGCACCACGCGGCTGCCTTGGACAAATTGGTTTTTTAAGTAAGGCTGATTAAACCAAACGGCTGTAACCGTATCCGAGTCATCCCCCACCAGGACTTCCAAGATGGGCATGTGACGGATGGGGCGCAGTTTGACAGAAAGGATTTCTCCTTGAATGGAAGTGGTTTGTCCGGGGACTAAGTTTGCAATCGTTGTGAGCGCGGTCCGGTCTTCGTAACGACGGGGAAAAAGATAGAAAAGGTCGCGG
>CAYWRU010000014.1:32522-47853 GCA_964460795.1 uncultured bacterium
AGGGTATGAACGCCAAGTTTCGCCAAGGCCTCGGCCCGCTTGGGGCCAATACCTTTCAAGTACCTTAGGCTCGAAATCTCACTCGTATTTTCAGGGCTCATTCATGAAACGGGAAAACTTTTCCCGATTTCCGAATTTACTGGGCTTTGGCTTGGTCGGCTGCGGCCGTTGCGGCAGCCTGTGCGGTTTGAACAGCGCCTTCGGCAGCACCTGGAACTGCGGCTGAAGCTGCTTGAGCTGTTTCAGTCGCATTCGCTGTTGCAGTCGTTGCTGCAGTTTGTGCTGTGGCTCCAGCTTCAGCGGCTGCTTTAGTATCCGCAGCGCCTTCCTGCTTCACTCGCTCAAGGGCTTTTTTAATGGCATCCACATCAATAGGAGCGTTCTGAGTCTTGGAAAAATTCATCAGGGTACGGCTTTTGCGGGATTCCACATAGCCCAGCCCGATGGCGGTAAAGAGAAAGAGGATGGCGCAAACCGAAGTAGCTTTGGTTAAAAAGTCCGCAGCTCCGGTTCCAAAAAGCGACTGCACATTTCCTCCGCCAAAAGACGGACCGCTAAGGCCCTGGCCTCGTCCCGCTTGAAGCAAAATGACGAGAATGAGCACAATGCAAATAATGACGTGAACAATGGTCAAAAGAAGAATCATGACTGGGCCTCAACAGAAAGTTCGGGCGTAGCATTGACAACAATCTGGACAAACGATTCGGCCTTAAGCGATGCACCGCCAACCAAAGCGCCGTCCACGTTAGGTTTTTTAATGAGTTCTGCAATATTATCGGGTTTGACACTGCCGCCGTAAAGAATGGGGATTTTGGCCGCAATTTCAGAACCGTAAGTTTCCTTCAAAAGCCGGCGGATATAGGACTGCATTTGTTCTGCCTGTTCGGGCGACGCGGTTTTTCCGGTTCCAATAGCCCAGATGGGCTCATAGGCAATCACTGTTTTCAGCATTTCTTCTTTGGAAAGATCTTTAAAGGTCTGATCCATCTGAGCCTTCACGACTTCAAACTGCTGGCGCGCTTCGCGCTCTTCCAGCGTTTCTCCCACGCATACAATGGGGACCAAACTGTATTTCAGTGCGGTCTTCAGCTTCTCATTAATGAATGCATTTGTTTCTTTAAAGTACTGACGGCGTTCGGAGTGTCCCAGAATCACGTAGCGGCATTTAACATCTTTCAGCATCAAAGGAGAAATTTCTCCGGTAAAGGCGCCTTCATTTTCCGGATGCATATTTTGTGCGCCCAGATCAATGCGGCTTCCTTCAAGAGCTTTGGAGACAGCGGCAAGGGCTGTGAACGGAGGACAGACCACCACTTCGGCATCGAAACTCTGGTAAAGTCCGGCTTTGATGGTTTGGACAAGAGTGACTGCTTCATCCACGGATTTAAACATTTTCCAATTGCCGGCAATTAAGGGTTTTTTCATTTTATGAGACCTTTGCACTTAGGGATTGATCATTCAATGCTGCGACACCCGGAAGGATGGTTCCTTCAAGATATTCTAAGGAGGCGCCTCCCCCTGTGGAAACATGTGACATTTTATCTTCGAGTCCAAACTGTTTGACTGCGGCCGCGGTATCTCCGCCGCCGATAATGGTGGTGCATCCTTTTAAGCCGGCCAGAAAATTTGCGATCTCGCGAGTTCCTTGATCAAACGGAGGAATTTCGCAAACACCGAGCGGGCCGTTCCAGACAATGGTTTTTGCTTTTCCAAGAATTTCTTTGAATTTTTTGCGGGATGCGGGGCCGATATCAAAACCCGACCAACCGTCCGGAATATCTCCGTCCACGACTTTAGTCTCGACGCCCTTTTCCATTTTTTGAGCAATGACCCGGTCCACCGGAAGATGCATAGGTACGCCTTTTTCCTTGGACTTGACCAGCGCCTCTTTGGCCACGCCTTCTCCGGCTGGATCAAATTTGGAGTTTCCAATCTTGATGCCCTGGACTTTATAGAACGTATACGCCATGGCGCCGCCGATCACAATTTCGTCTGCTTTATCCAGAAGATTTCCGATGAGTTTGATCTTATCCGAGACCTTGGCTCCGCCCAAAATGGTGATAAAGGGGCGTTCGGGATTGGTGATCGCTTTTTCAAAATACTGAATTTCTTTGGCAAGGAGGAATCCGGCGACTGCAGGAAGAAATTTGGCAACACCCTCCGTAGAGGCGTGGGCTCGGTGAGCGGCTCCAAAGGCATCGTTGACATACATATCGCCAAGCGCGGCGAGCTGCTTTGCAAATGCAGGATCATTTTTTTCTTCTTCCGGATAGTAGCGGACATTTTCCAGCATCAAGGCCTGGCCGGGTTTTAACGCATTCACTTTGGCCAGCACGGCGTCACCGACACAGTCATTTAAGAGTTCTACGGGCTGTTTGAGGAGTTTTGAAAGATGTTCGGCACAGGGTTTTAACGAAGCCTTGGGATCTCCCTTGACCTTGGGACGTCCAAGATGGGACATGATCACGAGACGTCCGCCTTTTTGCAGAATATAGCGAAGGGTTTCTAAAGATTTGGCGATACGGGAATCGTCGGTAATTTTCAGCTGATCATCGAGCGGGACATTGAAATCTACACGCACCAGCACGCGCTTATTTTTTAGATCAAGATCTTCCACGGTTTTCTTTTTCATTGGGACACCTTTTCCAAGAATGAGTGAGGGATGATTAAGCCGTCCAAATTAGGGGTTCATTATAGTGATTTTGACTGAATTCACAAACGGAATTTTAGACTAGAAAATTGCACAAATCAGGAGAGTTTCTAGTACTTTCTTCACCTAATTCTAGTGAGAAGTTGTCATTCCCGCGAAGGCGGGAATCCATGGATCCCCGATTAAAGCATTTGGGGATGACAGGCTTGAATTATCTCTCGAACTTACTGAACAGCACACTAGGCTCCTACCGTCTGAATGGCTCGGCAAACTTTGCGAATTTCCGCGGCACTCAAGCCTGGATAAATGGGAAGGGAAACTACGGCGCGGCTGACAGCCTCGGCCACGGGAAAATTTTTCGGATTTTGCCCCAGATAACGGTGCAGAAGCTGATAAGGCGCCAGCGGACTAATGACTTGAACGCCTTGCTTACGAAAAGCATCCACCAATTTTCCAAAAGGTTTGACCGTACCCAAAATGAACCGGTAGAAATTGGGTTTTTCATCCACTCCCCCGCTCCAGAAATAAAAAGAGGTGGAAGGAATGGCCTTTAGATACTGGGCCGCGGTATCGCGCCGCTTTTTAAGAAAATCCGGAAGCCGGGAAAACTGTGAGAGTCCGACCGAGGCCAAAATATCGGAGAGCGAATAATTGTACCGGACTTTGTAATCGCGGCGCTGATCAAATTGCGTGAGATCACGGATTTTTTCATAAAGGGATTGATTCTGCGTCAGCACCATCCCGCCATATCCAGAGGTCATCATTTTGGTGGCATAAAAAGAGCACGTGGCGAGATCTCCAAACGATCCCAGCATTCGTCCTTGCTTCTCAGAACCCAGGGCCTGAGCACAGTCTTCAATCACCGGAATTCCAAAAGACTGAATCTTCGAGATGCTTGCCGCATACCCGAAGGTATGATTTACAATCACAGCCTTGGTCCGCCTTGTGATTTTTCTACGAACATCAGCCGCTGAAGGTCCCAGATTATGCGGATCAATATCCACGAGAATCGGTTTTGCGCCCACATAATGGATGGCATTGAGCAGTGCGGTGCAGACATAAGTAGGAAGAATGACTTCATGTTTTGAATTCACTCCCAGTGCCAGAAGCGCCAGATGCAGGGCTGAAGTTCCGGAAGAAACGGCGCAGGCATAACGCCTTCCTAAATATTTTGCGACGCGTGTCTCAAGACTTGCAGAAAAAGGCCCGTGCGCGACCCATCCCTCTCTAAGAGGTTTTTGAACAGAGGCAATGTCCGAGAGATCTAAATGAGGACGGTTATGCGAAATCAGATTCGGTTTCATGGACTATGTTATCGGCCAAGCCGCTTGAAGGGTTGAATGGAAGGACGGCAAAAGAAATGGGACCCCCGGCGGAGGAAAGTTTTCCAGGAGTCCCCGGTCGCAGGAGAATCTCAGCAGTTATAGAGGACAGCGAGGAGGATGAGATGAACCACTACCAAATGCGCCAGCGCTGTTTTAAATGCCAATGTTTGCATTTTTTTAAATCTCCTTTCCCTCAAAAATCCAATGGGTATTCAAAGTGTAGACGGTGAATGAGTCTTTACAAGGCCGTGGTCAAGTACTGCGCGAATCTTATGGGGATTATTCGAGAAAACTCTGGGAAGAAGGGGCGCTATTTTTGGAGCTATTTTTTAGTTAAAAAAGAGTGTTTTTGATAAAGAATAGCTGTCCATGATCGACCGTCTAGTGCTTTTAATTTCCGGAATCGGGCATCGTGGAAGGATTTTAGAAAGGACGTCTTGTCCCGTTTCAAGATCCCGGAAACGATCAAATATTTTGAGGGCCGAACCAAGGTAAGAATTTTCTTTTTAAATTCAATCAAAGCCGAGGAATGAAGATTCGCACTCACTAGGTCAAAACGTTTTTTTGATTTCCAGCGCGACAAATCCAGGGTTTGGATTTTGGCAAAATGACAGCCGTTCATTTTCAGATTCTTCTTTGCCGCATCGGTGGAGAGAGGGTCTAGATCCATGGCCGTGATCGCTTGAGCTCCCATCTTAAATCCTGCCACAGAGAGAATGCCGGTTCCGGTTCCAAGATCCAGCTGGTCCTTAAAAGATTCTCGGAGTGATTCCATGAGCAACAGGCTGAGGCGTGTGGTCTCGTGAAGTCCGGATCCAAAGGCGGCTCCCGGATCGATGCGAAGTAGATGGCGTGATGTTCTTTCTCTCTCTTTGATCCATGCCGGGATAATGCGGAAAGTTTTTCCCACCGAAAAAGGACGATAGGAAAGCTGCCATTTGTCCATCCAATCTTCGCGGTTCAAAGTCAAAATTTTAATTTTAAAAGATCCGGGGCAGGCCAGGACTCGTTTGGATATTCGGAGGATCTTGCTGCGATTTTTATCAAAATAGGAAATATTGGTTTTGGTTTTATATTCCGTCAGAACAATTTCATCGCGGGAAATACTGAGGCCTTCCAAATGATCTAGTAAAATAGGGACTCGTTTTTTTTGAGCGAGAGAAATGCGCAGTTCAAACGTGCGGAAAGGATCCCCCATCAGAATCTCACGATTTTGTGGAGTTTTCCGAATCTTTATTTTTAGGGGTAAGAGCGGCCTGAAGAAGCTGGTCAAAAACCGAAGAGGAGGTGCTGGGTTCCGTAGTGGAGTTGCGGTTTTGATCCTGAGCTGGCGTTTCTGAGTTGTTGGACACCGGCGTTGTCTGGGGCTGAACCGGTTCAGTCAGAGCAGCGGCGAGCAGTTTGCCCAGTTTCAGTTTGCGCAGTGAAGTAGGTGCGGGAGTCGCTGGGGCGGGCTCCGGATTTGAGGCTTCCGGAGTCGATGGTTCAGTGGCGGCTGCGCTTGGTTCAGTTTGTGCAGAACGCTTGGGGCCAAGAAAGTTATTTAAAAGATCCGAGACCTTGGAGGTCGCTAGTTTAGATCCGATATAGCCGAGATCCGGAAAAAAATTCAGATTCGGAATTTGCCCCGTGATTTTTATCGGAAGTTCCAGTTCGCCTTTTGAAGTGGTGAGGCCGGAAAGTTCATTAATGCTATGGGTCATGATTTGAGTGAAATCAGGATCCAGGCGAATCAAAGTCGACGCGTCGACATTCCCTTTTCCATCTGCCTGGAAAGATCCGGAGAGCTGAAAAGCATCGGTTGCGAGCAGGGCATTGGGAAAAGTCCACGTCCCATTTTGAATTGTAAAATCGGCGTGAAGCGGTTCAAAAAGAGTGTCCGTGCGGTTCATTTTTTCTTTAGATTCCGGAGTCAAATCACGATTTAAACGTTCAACAATTCCCGGAATGAGGGAAATTTTTGAAAGAACCTCCCGAAGGATATTGATATTTTCAAGCCGTCCTTCGATCCAGTCGATCTGTCCTTGTCCATTCAGATTCGATAAGAAGGTTTCAGAGTCCTGTCCTTTTGATGCGCCTTGAAGCGTGAGGTTAATTTTGCCGGCAAGCGAGGGCTCTCCGGGGCTTGGGGGCTGAAGCGATTCAAGAGAAAAATCGGCAAGTTTGATCTGAAAGTCGTACGCAGGATTTTTTTGCCAAGAAGAAATTCTTCCAGCGCCGCTGACTTGACCATCCGCAATTTTAAAGTCACAGACTGGAAACTCAACGGCAGTATTCGAAACATGAATTTTTAAAGTGAGCTCCCGTAAAGCTTCCGGAATGGTTTGGAACGCAAGCTCAGATTTTGTAAGTCCGAGATCAAGGGAAAGATCCTTCACGCCTTGTTCGTCCCAGATAATTTTATCCGCCTGAATTTTGAGAGTTCCCCCGGGATTTTTCTGAAAAGGCCAGGGTATTGGCACGGCAAAAAAATCCCACAGACGCTTAGTATCTAATTGATTTAAATCAGATTCAAAATCAAGGTTCCGGACATGAAAGTCTTTGCCGGGTCGAGGAAAGTCCATTTCCCCGCTGGCTGCGAAGTTCTTGTTTTTGCTGTCGAGACTGCCGGTGATAAAAAAATGGAAGGGCTTTCCAAGGACAAGGTGTTCCATTTTTAAATTAAGATGAGCGAGTGAGAGTTCCTCAGGGGGGCTCTGCATGGAATTTTGAATTTGGATCTCCGCTTCGGCCAACTGCACATCTTGAATTAAAAGCGCCATGGGAAGGAACTGAGACGCGTTTCTGGAGGCAGAAACATTCTTAAATTTATCACCTTCAAATCCCGGCATCTCGATCTCCCCTTGCCTTGAGATATGCAGGAAAAGTTTTGGATGTACAAGCTCAATGGAACCAATTTCAAATTTCCTTCTGAGAAGTGGTGCGAGATCTAAAGAAACCCGTGCCTCTTCAATGGTCAGGGGCTGAGTTTTTTCATCGGCATTTTCAGGCTTTACCACCAAATCCTGAAGTTCAAGCGCGACTCCGTGAGCAAAACTGAGCGAGGCCGTCCGGTACTGGATTTTGGCATGGAGTTGTTGTTCAAGATGATTCCTAACCACCGGGATGATTTGATTCGGATCCAAAGTGGAAAGAAAAATTCCCGCGGCAATGACCGATAAAATGAGAAGAATGACGACTGCCCATCCGAGGCGGTTCATTCGGGACTCCTTGTGAATGAATTAACTGATAAGATCCTTCGATTCGCTCCGATCACTCAGCCCCTCGACTTCGCTCGGGATGGTGGTGAGCCTGTCGAACCAGATGAGCCCTCGTTTGAGGAGATAAAAGCTCGGCGAGGGCTCAACTGACTTTCCAGGTCGCATTGCCGTAGATCAATTTTTGCAGATCTCCAGCACCGCGCGCTTGAATGGCGCTATTCACCTGGTCTTGCATCATACCATCATAGGTAGGACGATTGATGGCTCTAAAAACGCCGAACGGAACCGGAAGCTCCGGGGCATTCATCTGACTTAAAAAGTAGCTGTAATGCTGAGGTGCGTCTTTTTCATCATGGATTGTGAGGCTTGCTGGAACGGCATCGGCCGTATAAGGAACCACTTCAGGTTTCATGCCTTTGATTGTAATCGCTCGGTCACGATTTTTTCCAAAGATAAGCGGTTTTCCATCTTCTAGGAAAACCACGTGATCCTGACGAACTTCACGGCCAATGACACCGGCAAAAGTTTTGTCATTGAAAATAATACAGTTTTGATAAATTTCGATAAAAGCCGAGCCTTGATGTTTCATGGCGCGGTCTAAAACATGGGCCATGTGGGTTGGGTCCGAGTCCATAGTTCGCGCGATGAACGTGGCCTCTGAGGCAACGCCGAGACTCAGGGCATTAATCGGATAATCAATGGAACCCATAGGGGTGGACTTCGTGACTTTTCCCAGCACGGAAGTTGGCGAGTATTGTCCTTTGGTCAGTCCATAAATTTGATTGTTTACTAAAAGAATTTTGAGATTCATGTTGCGGCGAAGGCAGTGAATCAAATGATTTCCGCCGATCGAAAGGCCGTCCCCGTCTCCGGTCACTACCCAGATCGTCAGGTCAGGATTGACGCACCGGAGTCCCGTGGCAATCGTAGGAGCGCGTCCGTGAATGGTGTGAAATCCATACGTGTTCATATAGTAAGGAAAGCGGCTGGAACAACCGATTCCGGAGATAAAAACGTGTTTTTCAGGCGGAACTTGAAAATTAGCTAAGGTTCGCTGCATGGTGGCAAGAATGGAATAGTCTCCGCATCCCGGACACCAGCGAACTTCTTGATTTGAGGTAAAATCTTCCTTGGTGAATTTTACAGCTTCGTTCATAAGTACTCCTTGATCTTAAGTTCAAGCTCAAGGGTCTTGAAGGGCTGTCCCTTCATTTTGTTGATCGGAGTAAATTTGAGATCCGGGTAGCGATTCCTTAAAAGAACAATCAATTGCCCCATATTGAGTTCTGGGACCAAAATTTTTTCGTAGCGTTTTAAAATTGATTCCAGATTTTTAGGAAAAGGATTGAGATGAGTGAGTTGACAATGCGAGACTTTGATTTTTTGTTTTTCTAGGTTTCGAATGGTTTGATAAATAGCTCCATAAGTTCCTCCCCATCCTAGAACCAGCACTTTTCCGCTCTCCGGCCCCTCCACTTGAGCGTCTAGAATGGTATCTGCAACTCGCCGGACTTTCTCCGCGCGAATTTCAATCATGCGCTGATGATTTTCCGGATCATAACTCACATTTCCGGTGAGTTCGGCTTTGGCAAGGCCGCCGATGCGGTGTTCAAAACCTTTCATGCCCGGAGTGGCCCACGGACGGGATAAAGTCTTGGGATCTCGAGCGTAAGGGAGAAAAGGTTTTCCCTCTTTAAGTTCCGGCGGAGCAATCTTGAAGCTTGGGAGTTTTGAAATATCCGGAAGTTTCCATGGCTCTGAGGAATTTCCCAAAAATCCTTCGGAGAGTACTATGACGGGAGTCATATACTGAAGCGCAATCCTGCAGGCGTCGATCGCCACATCAAAACATTCGGCCGGGGTTTTGGGCGCCAAGATGGGAATCGGAGAATCTCCGTTTCGGCCATAAATGGACTGGAGCAGATCGCCCTGCTCTGTTTTTGTGGGGAGTCCGGTGCTTGGTCCGGCGCGTTGGACATCAATAATAACCACCGGAAGTTCGGCCATAACGGCAAGATTAATGGCTTCGGCTTTCAAACACATACCGGGCCCGCTGGTTCCAGTTACGGCAAGCGCTCCGCCAAAGGCCGCACCAATGGCCGCTCCCATGGCCGCGATTTCATCTTCAGCTTGAAACGTCTTGACGCCAAAATGTTTTTGAGCAGATAAGAACTGCAGAATTTCGCTTGCCGGAGTAATGGGATAAGACGCGTAAAGCAAAGGGCGCTGGGATAAATGAGAGGCGGTGACAAGTCCGATGGCCATGGCCTCATTGCCCATAATTTTCCGGTACGTTCCCGGATCCAGCTTGGATTTTGCAATGATATATTGAGAGGGCAAGGCCTCGGTGATATCTGCGTAATTAAAACCTGCTTTGACGGCCGCAATATTGGCTGCGACAAATTCTTTTTTTGATGCGAATTTCTTTTCAATCCATTGGAGTGTATGGGTCATGTCCCGGTCATAAAGCCAAAACATAATGCCCAGCGCGAAAAAGTTTTTGCATCGATCCACTTCAGGTCCCTTGAGGGGATGTTCTTTGAGAGCATTTTTGGTAAGCTCGCTGAGCGGGACTTTTAGGACTTTGTAATCTTTGAGCGTAGTATCTTCTAAGGGATTGGCCGGCCAGGTTGCTTTTCGAAGATTCATTTCTGTGAAAGTGGTGGTGTTGACAATAATAAGTGCGCCCGGCTTAATATTTCGCAAATTAACTTTAAGAGCCGCGGGATTCATTGCCACAAGGACATCGGCCTCATCACCCGGAGTAAAAATGATGTCGCTGGAAAATTGAATCTGGAAACTACTGACGCCAGGAAGGGTCCCAACCGGTGCGCGAATTTCAGCCGGAAAATCCGGGAAGGTGGCAAAATCATTCCCCATGGCCGCCGTGGTATCGGTAAATTGATCTCCGGTCAGCTGCATGCCATCGCCGGAATCGCCGGCAAAACGGACAGTAATCGATTCTGCATCCAGTTTAACTTTAGAAGTCATTCCTGAGTCCTGCGTATGTTGTAAAAATTAGGGAGAAGCGATCAGAAAGACGTGGGTCTTTTAATGGGACCGCAATCATTCAGCCAACTTCTAGCTACAAATACGATTATATCCTTGAAGATCGGCAAAAGCAATAAAGCCTCCACCTAAATTTGCATCAAAAAATGCCGATGTTCTATTCGAGGCCCAACCATGCCATCACGACGTTCAAAATCATCTCCAAAGCGAAGACGACGAAGATCCCCTCTTTCCGGATTCTTTGTATTCATCGCGGTTCTTTTTTTACTATTTTTGGGGGTGCGGTTTTACCAGCAAAATTTTGGATCCATAAAAAGTTTTAAAATCAGCGAGTGGACGGACGGATGGTTCCAAAAGAAACAGCCGGTGATGCGTCCAAAAAGCCGACCGGTGCCGCCACGGCCCACGGCCTCGGTTTATTATCCGGATCCAGGGATGGCGCTCCAGCCGGTTTATAAGCAGCCTATCGTGGCTCCTAAGCCCTATGTTCCTCCGCAGCCGACTCGAAAAAAACTTTGGAAATTATCGGGGCGACCCTGGGGAAATAATTCGAAGATTGTTTTTGTGATTGATGATCTTGGAAATAATCGAAAGAATGAGGCTCTTTTTCGTTTGCTGGGAAATCAAATCACCTATTCAATTTTGCCGCGTCTTCCCTACTCAACTTTTATGAGTCATCTTTCCTTGGAAACGAAAGCTGAAGTGATCTTGCACCAGCCTATGGAGTCTGAATTAAGTAAAAATCCTGGGCCAGGACTCATCCGCACAACGATGTCTGCTTTTGAAATCCAGATTAATCTGGAGCAGAATTTAGCCACCGTGCCGCAGTTTTCCGGAAGCAATAATCATATGGGGTCCTTGGGTTCTCAGGATCGCGCTTTGATGACCACGGTCTTGCAAACGCTTAAAAATGAAGGAGCTTTTTTCCTGGATAGTTTTACCACTCCCAACATTGTGTCGCCGCAGCTCGGAGTTTCGATTGGCATTCCGATTTTAGTTCGGGACGTTTTTCTAGATAATGTAGATGATCCACCGGCCATTCGGGAAAGTTTGAACCGAGTGCGATCCATTGCCCGTTCCAAAGGCATGGCCATTGCCATTGGCCATGACCGGAAAAACACGCTCACGGTTTTGCTTGAAGACATTCCTAAACTTGAATCCGAAGGGTTTCAGATTGTCAGCCTCGGTGATTTGATCGAACATTCTAAAAATTTGTGACTTGATGATCGGCCCGTTATCTTCTCTCTGGTCTGAGCGTTTTAAAAAAAAGATTTCCGTAATCTTCTGCTTTGTCCTTTTGGTTTGGTTTTTGCTTTTGACTTGGATTTATGTGATGGCTCCGATCAACCTCGTGACCGCAGATCTGGGGCGCCATCTTCGCAACGGTGAAAGCTTTATCCGTGAACATCGGATTTTAGGCACCAATTATTATTCCTATACTTACCCCGGTTTTCCTGCCGTTTGTCATCATTGGGGCGCCGGAGTTTTATTTTATGGAGTGTGGAAGTTTTTTGCTTTCCAGGGACTTTCCATTTTTTATGGACTCGTCCTTTTGAGTGCTGTGGGACTATTTTTATGGAGCAGCGCACGAAATTCTTCGCTGTCTGCGGCAATGGCTTCGGCTCTCCTCATGCTCCCCTTGATCGGTTACCGCACAGAAATTCGTCCAGAAGGATTTAGCACGCTTTTTCTTGCTGTCCTTTTTGTTATTTTAAATGAATGTCGCGCGGGACGATTTCATCAGCGTTGGCTATGGCTGGTTCCCATGATCCAGTGGATTTGGGTCAATGTGCATGTTTTTTATGGAATCGGACTCTGCCTCATCGGGATTTTTCTTCTTGACTCTTGGATCAATCGGCATGAGAAAAGTCACACAAGGCTGTTCGCTGTGATTTTGGGAGCTTCAGCGCTGCTATCTTTTGCCAATCCATTTGGAATTCAGGGGGCGCTTCAGCCGGTATTCATGTTCCGCTCCTATGGATACAGGCTGGCTGAAAACCAATCCGCATTTTTTATGGCAAAACGTTTTCCGTCAGAATTTGTTTATCCCTATTTTCTAGGTGTAATGGCTTGCCTTGGAGTTGCATTATTGCTTCGGTTAATGGCCGAAAAATCCTGGCGAAAAAATTTTCTCTCCCTCGTGCTTTGCATTTTCTTTGGAGGCTTGGCCATTCGAGCGGTCCGGGGGATTTCGGTCTTTGGATTTTTCGCAATTCCATTAATTGCAGGCTGTATGGAGCCTTGGATTCGAGCGCGGGTTTGCCGCAGCGTTTTGTGGATTTTGATTGCGCTCGCTCTTATGGGTTCGTCTTTTTGTTCTTCTTTTTTTCTTTCACCCATCAAGCGATTTAAATACTACTTACAAGATAAGAAATCTGCGTGCCTTCTCGCCGAAGTTTTATGCCACCCCTCATGGTGGAGCGGTTTATTGCCGGGGGTGAATCCATCCGCAGAGTTTTTTAAAGCGAATCATCTGCAAGGTCCGGTTTTTAATAACTATGACATCGGAGGGTATTTTATTTTTCATTTCTTTCCGAAAGAACGGCCCTTTGTGGATAACCGGCCGGAGGCTTATCCGGCGCAGTTTTTTCAAGAGACGTACAATCCTATGCAGGAAAAAGAGTCCGTATGGCAGGAGGTTGATCAAAAATATAATTTTCAGGTGATTTATTTTTATCGCCATGATCAGACGACGTGGGCGCAGCCCTTTTTAATCCAACGGATTGCCGATCCGAAATGGGCCCCCCTTTTTGTGGATGATTACACGCTGATTTTGGCGAAGCGAAACGGTGTAAATCAGCCGGCCATCAATCGCTTTGAGCTTCCCCGCAGAATGTTTAGCTCTACCGCAAATGCCTAACCAAAATTTGGCGGTTACTTCATCAAATCCTTAAAATCCACTTTGGAGAGCAGGGCAAGGATCTCTGGATCACTTCGCAGAGCGGCCATTTTTGGATGGGATAAAATCTTCTGAGGATCCTGGGACTGGGCGGCTTCCCGAAAAGCCGGATCCTGAAATGCAGCCTGGACCTTGGGGTTTGAGATGAAATTTTTAAAATTTTCATCCTTCATAAGTTTTTGGGCCATCTGCATTTGTTTCATGAATCCGCCAATTTTTCCAAACATAAATCCCCTTTCAGTGAACGCGAATTTTAAGTGGTGCTCCGAAGTCCGTCAATCAGGTTTTGACGTGCTTTCGGCTGGATGCAAAGCGTCCGAGTTGTTTTGATCCTCAATCTTTTTCCGACCTTCTTTAAGCAGGGTTACTCCCACAACAAAAAAAGATAGAAATCCCAGGAACGCAACCGCCAGATTGGGATGAGCTCCAGCCCAGAATGCGAGTCCGATGAGTCCGAGTCCAGGAAGCCCATATGAGGGCCAATATTTTTTTATTTTTCTCATCATCTTTGAATGTCAAGGGTCTTCAGTAGGTAGGCGTAATCAAAGGCAATTTCCCGTAAAGAATCGTATCGTCCTGAGGGGCCGCCGTGTCCGGAATCCAATTCGGTTTTTAACATCAAAAGATTATTGTCGGTTTTGAGGGCGCGTAGCTTGGCAGTCCACTTAGCCGGCTCCCAGTACTGGACGCGTGGATCATTCCACCCGGCGGTAATCAAAAGATGGGGATAGTCCTGAGCTTTGACGTTATCGTACGGCGAATAGGAAAGCATGTAACGAAAATAAGCAGGATCTTCCGGATTTCCCCATTCCTCAAATTCCCCCACCGTAAGCGGGAGCGATTTATCCAGCATGGTTTGAACAATATCTACAAACGGGACTTTGGCGAGTGCGGCATGAAAAAGATCCGGCCGTGCGTTTAAAACATTTCCAACCAAGAGGCCTCCCGCACTGCCGCCGTAAATGGCGATTTTTTTAGGATGCGCAAAATGTTCCCGGACGAGGTGCTCAGCCGAGGCGATAAAATCCCGAAACGTATTTTTCTTTTTTAAAAATTTTCCGTCTTCATACCACGGGCGTCCTAAATCTCCTCCTCCTCGAATATGGGCGATGGCGCAGACAAAGCCGCGGTTTAAAAGGCTTAGTCTTGCCGAAGAAAATTCCGGATCATAACTAATTCCATAGGATCCATAGCCCTGGAGCAGCAAGGGATTTTCTCCGGAATGAAACAAATCCTTTCGGTAAATGAGAGAAATCGGGACTTTCGTCCCATCATGAGACTGGGCCCAGAGTCTCTTGGATTCATAAAGCGAAGGATCGTAGCCTCCGAGCACTTCAGTCTGTTTTTTGAGTTCGCGGGTCCGTTGGCTCACATCATAGTCAAAAACCGATGATGGGGTTCGAAGTGAAGTGTATCCAAATCGAAAAACTTGAGATTCATACTCGGGGTTTTGGAGCCCCCAGACTGAATAAACCGGTTCGGGCTGTTCTAAGGTGTGGCGTTTTCCGGCTTTTATGTCCCAGATCACTAGATTCAAGAGGCCTTTTTCCCGCTCATAAAGGACGGAAAAATCACGGAAGCACTCGAGGCCTTCCAATTTTATATTCGGACGGTGCGCGAGAACTTCCTTCCAGGATGAGCGCGTGGGATTTTTACAGGAGGTCTCCATGAGTTTGAAATTTATGGCATGATCATTGGTAAGAATAAAAAATTGATTTTCAAAATGCTCAAGAGAATATTCTACGTGTGGTTTTCTTGGAGCTACGATACGAAAATTGTCCAGGGGGTGTTTGGCATCCAGGAAATGGACTTCCGACGAAGTTTTGCTGTGAAGATTTAAAAAAAGAAAACCCCGGCTTTTTGTTTTAGAAATTGAAACAATAAAACCCTCATCTTTTTCTTCGTAAAGAAGCGCATCACGGTTGGAATCCGTTCCCAGAGTGTGACGCCAGAGCTGGTAAGGTCGCCGGGAGCTGTCGAGGGTCGTATAAAAGAGCGTCTGATTATCTTCGGCCCATTCTACGTTGGAAGAACAGTTTTGGATTTGATCTTTCAGAAGTTTTCCCGTAGCAAGGTCTTTCACATAGAGATGATAAGACTCTGCTCCCGTGGTGTCGGCGGCATAAGCGAGGTAGTTGTGCTGCGGACTGATCTCAAAGGATCCCAGGTTAAAATAGGATGTGCCTTGTGCGAGCACATTCAGATCTAAAAGTATTTCCTCGTTCGTCTCTAGAGAGCCCTTTTTTCG
>CAYWRU010000014.1:47863-62999 GCA_964460795.1 uncultured bacterium
CAAAATTGGATATTGTTTTCCCGTTTCGGTTCTTGAATAGTAATAGTAATTCCCCATTTTAGTGGGGACAGAGAGATCCGTTTCTTTGATTCGTCCTAAAATTTCCTGATATAGTTTTTCCTGGAGCGGTTTAGTGGAGTCCATTTGAGATTCCGTATAAGCATTTTCAGATTTTAAGTAATTTAGAATCTCAGGTGCGTCACGGTTTTGCATCCAATGATAGGGATCTGAAAGCGTGACCCCGTGAACTTTTTTTTCATACGGAATCTGAGGAGCAAAAGGTGGCTGCCCTTGCTTTGGCGTAAGAATCTCAATGCTCATAGGCCGGGAATTTTATCAGATCCGCGAAGGACAGCAATGGATTTGATTCCTTGAATCAAATGGCCTTAAGATGCAAAGGATTGCTTTGATTCAAAGGACCGCATGGCTATAATACCCCGCATGTTGAAACGAATATTTTCTTACCTTTTACCTCTTTTGGTTTTCCTCGCCCTTTTTGAGCTTTTGTTCCGAGGTTTGGGCGTCCCCCGCGGAGGAGGAAAATTCGTTGAAACCGTGGTTTGGAGAAACCATCTTTCCGCGCACCCGTCTCCCGGCGAATTTCGCATTTTCACTTATGGAGAATCTACTTTTGTGGGCGCGCAGCATGCGCCACTCTCCAGTCCCGTCCGGTGGATGGAGGCTTATTTAGAAGATTTCCTTCCCCAAAAAAATATTCGCGTGGTTAATTTTGCGCGTATGGGGCATGGGTCAGCATTTACCCTTCAGACTTTTCGAGAAACTCTGGATTATCATCCGCAAATTGCAATATTTTATCTTGGACATAATGATTTTCTTCCGGGTGAACGAGTGGATCAGAATGATGCCACGCTCGAAGCCCGAAAAATGTTTTGGTTGGAGCTCCTTTATGGGAGCCGGTTTATCGCCTATTTTTATCGCACCGTTCTTAGAATCCAAGTAGCTAAGCGCGAGGCGCGGGATCATGACCGGATGGGAACGGACGAAATTGAGACGGCTCCGCATGAACTGAATATGGGCGGGGTGGTGTCTCCCCAGAGTCCGCTTTATTTGCAAAATTTAAAATTTGTGGAAAATAACATTGATGAACTTCTTCGTCTTGCGGCACATCATCATGTGAAGGTTCTCTTTCTAAGGCCCGTATCGAATCTGAAGGATTTTGAGCCTCTTATATCCGGCCATTTGAAAGAGCTTTCTCCGGATGCTTTGAAATCATGGCAGAACCATTTTGATCATGCTGAAAAATTGTTTAACGAAAAAGATTTTGTCGGAGCCCGTACGGAATATGCCATGGCTTATCAAGCTGACCCCACCTACGCCTTACTCCCCTTTCGGCTTGGAAGGATTGCTTTTGATCAGGGAGAATTGGATCTTGCGCGGCGTTATTTTACGGAGGCTCGTGACCATGATCTGATGCCTTGCCGGGCCAATAAGGATATGCTGGAGCTCTTGGAAAAAACAACTTCACGCTATGGAATTCCTTTGATGGACACGGAAAAATTTATTCTACCGGAAGTTCCCGGAGGCATTCCCGGTGAGCCGGTGATCGAAGATAATGTTCACTTTTCTATCCCCGGTGAATCGCGTGTGGGTCGTGCGATGTCTGAAACCTTGGCGGATTTAGGTTGGATTCTCCCGCGAAGTGAGTGGCAATTTGCCAGGACGCGCTCTTATGAAAAGATTTACCAGGATCTCGGAATCAGTCGGGATTTGGAAGTAAAAGCATTAATTCAGGTCTGCTCTTATTTGGGGACACGTTTTCGCGATCGAATTCGCACAGCCGAAAGAGCACTTAAGATGGATCCAGAAAGCGTCCCAGCACTTAGAAATCTAGCCTGGGCCTATTGGATTGCAGATCAAAAAGATAAGGCCTCGGAAATCTATGCGAAGCTTCATGAAAAAGATCCGGCCATTTTAAGAAGTATTTTCAATGCCCACCCTGAACTCAAGGGTCTCTTAGCGGACTTTAGGGACGCTGCCGCTTAACTCCAATCCTAGACGTTTCAAAGCCTTTGCCATTCGAAAAAATGCCACCGAGGGAGACCCGCCTTCCGTTAAGTTATTTAAACTGATGGCGGCATAGCCCCGACGGTTTTTTATTTTAAAAATCCAGACTTTTGAAGCGGAAAACTTACGCAGCGTTTTTTTTGCCATAGCGGCCTCCTTTTAATGACATTCAGCCATGCGGTTAAGAATGATCGAGAGCGTTGAATGAGTTTCGGCAAGATGTGTCATACCTTTACGAATCGCCTGGGCACTCTGAACATACTTCCCCATTAAGAGTTCATCGCCGCAGTGCGTAACAAGCTGCTCAATGCTCTCCGGGGTGGATTCCAAATGAAATTGAAGGCCTGCTACGCGGCGATTAAATTCAAAAGCCTGATTTTTACAGGCCTCGCTTTTAGCGATCGGAAGTGCTCCCGGCGGGATTTCAAAGGTATCGCCATGCCAGTGAAAAGGGACCTGGGGATGCGGTAGATCATGGAAGAATTTTGAATGCGCTATTTCCGGAAGCCACTGGATGGGATGCCAGCCGATTTCCTTATAGGTGTTTTTGCTCACACGAGCGCCTAAACAATCCGCAATAAGCTGAGCCCCAAGGCAAATGCCGAGGACGAGTTTTCCGGCAGAAATCGATTCACGAATAAATTTTTTTTCTGCCTCCAGCCAGGGAAATTTCTGATGCTCGTAGATATTCATGGGGCCGCCCAAAATAATGAGCCAATCAAATTGGTCCATTTTGGGAAGAGGCTCGCGACTACTGAAGAGTGTCCGGCTTACAGGATGATTTTTTTGTCGAGCCCAGGATTCGATGTGAGCCAAATTCTCAAAAGGAACGTGTTGCAAGGTATGGATTCGGATCATGCAGCGGGCTCTTTCAGGATGTCGAGAAGCGCATCCTCAAGTTTGGGAAAACGAAACGAGAATCCAGCTTCAGTAAGTTTTTTGGGGATTGCCTTCTGGCCTTCCAAAAGAATGGAGGCTCGTTCTCCTAGAATAAGATCTAAAACAAACTTGGGAACTGGGAAGATGGCGGGTCGATGCAGGACTTTTCCTAAAGTGCCAGAGAATTCCTTCATCGTGACGGGATAGGGAGAAACGGCATTGACAGCTCCTTGGAGATTTTGAGATTTCAGCGCAAAGAGAATGACCGAGACAAGATCTTCTTGGTGAATCCAGGACATAAATTGCCGTCCATTTCCCAATGGCCCGCCAAGTCCGAGGCGAAAAATGGGGAGCATTTTAGCCAAAGCGCCGCCTTCTTTTTCGAGCACAATGCCCGTGCGTATTCGAATAGTTCGAACGCCTAGACTCTCAGCTTTTTCTGCTTCGAGTTCCCAGGATTCGCACAACTGAGCTAGAAACCCCGGGCCTCTTCGATAGGATTCGATCACTTCATTTTTTTGAACGGATCCGTAATAGCCTATGGCCGAGGCATTGATCAGGGTTTTAGGACGAGGCTCTACATTTGCCATCGCTTGGACCAGCGTGCGCGTGGGAATAATCCGGCTGTCATAAAGAATTTTTTTCTGTTTTGGATTCCAGGGCTTGTCGACCACGCTTTCTCCGCAGAGGTTAATGACCGCATCAGCCCACGTAAGCTGATGTTTCCAAGGTCCAAGGGTGACGCCGTCCCATTCCTGAACTTGGATTTGGTGGCCGGATTTAAATCCCGAGGTGGCTGGATCTCTGGAAAGAAGCACGATGTGATGATTTTGAGCGACGAGCGTGCGAATGAGGGCCTGGCCAATTCTTCCGCTGCCGCCTGCAATGATAAATTTCATAAAAAAGACTCAGTCCTGATTTTGAACGGATCCTAAAAAAAACATGACCCAACCAATTAAAAACAGTAAACCCCCAATCGGGGTGAGAATTCCAAAGACGCGAAAGCCTGTGATGGCCAGGGCGTACAAACTTCCAGAAAATAATGGAATCCCAAAAAAGAAAAACCAACCCGACTTTACCAGAAATGAGGCGGAGGGTCTTCGGTCCATTCCTCCCAAGACCGCAAGGATCAGAGTATGAAACATTTGGTACAAGATTCCGGTATCAAAGACTTGAATCATGTCGGGGTTGAGATAGCCATGGAGGACATGGCTTCCCAGGGCGCCAAAGAGCACTGTAATCAATCCATACACAGCAGCGGCGGATAAAAAAAATCTTTGCTCCGTGCGTCTAAGTGGCAGCATGGGTTTTCCCAGGTCCCGAGGGCCCTGAATTGGCAGGGACATCATCAAGGATTTGGTTTAGATTTTTTAGCTGCATCATCAAATGATCCAATTCGTCATTCTCGGCGGATTGAATTCTGTCGCCGGATGTTATTAAATCGGTCTTTTTGGATATGACTTGAGGAAGCTGGATGGGGGTCCTAAGTGAGGGAGCAGCGGACTCTGGGCTGTTGAAATCATCCCATCGTGGAGAATGAAGTGGCTTCTTGTCATGGAGGGATACTCCTTTATCATGAAGAATGAGCGGGCTTGGATGGAAATGGTCGCTGATGCGCGGCCGTTCAGTGCGTTGAAATCGTAACGGGTGGGAATAAAAGCGGATGCTGATTCCAATTAGGACCCCAAGGGAGATTGATAAAAGAAAAATCCAAGCAGGATGATCCAAGAGAATGGCGAGCCGGTCCTGCCACTTTAAGGACAAATCAAAAGAATCCAAGGAAGAGGATTCTCGTTCAGGTGCAAGGATTCGGATCCTCGTTCTCTTCCGGGGAATGGATTCTAGCAGTGATGATGCCAAGCTAATGGCCTCCGTGATACGGATGATGGTGAAGAATTGTAAATGCCCGGTAGATTTGTTCGCTTGCAATCACGGCGGCAAGTTCATGCGGAAGCGTTAAGGGGCCAAAACTCCATAACTTGTGCGGATTTAATTTTTCAATTTCAGGATCCGAAAAACCGTCTGGTCCGCCAATTCCAATCACCCACTCTTTAATTCCCGAGGATTGAAGTGTAAGGAGTGACTCAGCCAGATCTTCAGAGCTCAAAGTTTTTGCGCGGCGGCTTGGATGGCAAATCCATAAATGGGAGGCTGGGTTTTTTTCAAAAGGTCCGACCGAGGCTTCGATGGCGGTATAGCGGCCGGTCCACTTCAGAAATTTTTCAAAGAGGGCTTGTGATTCCGTTGATTTGAACGCGCGTTTCAAAGGGGTTCCCTCTCGGCTCCAGGATAGTTGAAAGCGGATTTTCATTTGGAGATTCTACTCCTCACCAAAGAAAATTGAAAAGCGCTTCTTTCGAGCTAAAGAAAAAGGCCTGCTGCGGCAGGATTGCCGAAACAGGCCTTTTTGAGAACCGGAACAACCGTCGGTGCTCAAGGAAAAAACGGGCTTATTTCTTGTTGGCCATGAAACGAAGCAAGTCCACCACGCGATTGGAATAACCCCACTCATTATCATACCAGGAGACGAGTTTAAAAAAGCGTTTCTCGCCTTTCAGGTTATTTTGAACCGTGGCCAGGGAGTCATAAATGGAGGAACTTTTGCTGTGAATGAAGTCGGTGGAAACAACTTCTTCATTTGCATATTCCAAAATTCCTTTGAGGTATGTTTCCGATGCTTTTTTAAGCAGCGCATCGATTTCCTCAATCGAAGTATCTTTCACTGTGCGGAAAGTCAAATCTACCACCGAAACATCCGGTGTAGGAATGCGGAATGACATTCCGGTAAGCTTGCCTTTCGTTGAGGGAAGTACTTCGCCCACGGCTTTGGCCGCACCTGTGGTTGAAGGAATAATATTAATGGCCGCTGCACGTCCGCCGCGCCAATCTTTCTTGGACGGACCATCCACGGTTTTTTGTGTGGCCGTATAAGAATGGATCGTAGTCATGAGGCCTGTTTCAATTCCGATGCCCTCTTTTAGAAGGACATGAACAAGTGGGGCCAGGCAGTTGGTGGTGCAGGACGCATTGGAAACAATGTGATGATTCTTGGGATCATATTCATTTTCATTAACGCCCATGACGAAAGTGCGGACTTCTCCTTTAGCAGGAGCTGAAATAATGACTTTCTTGGCTCCGGCACTCAGATGAAGTTTTGCCTTTTCAGAATCTGTAAAAAGTCCGGTGGATTCGATCACATATTCGATATCCAGTTCTTTCCAAGGAAGAAGATCCGGGGTTTTTGTGGCCATGACGCATTTGATTTTATGGCCGTTGACTACAAGTACGTCATCTTCAGCGGCTGAAGGCGAGCTTTTTTCAGTTGATAAAGTTCCTTTAAACTTTCCATGGATAGAATCATATTTCAGCTGATAGGCGAAATACTTAGCATCGGTCGAGACGTCTACCACGGCAACGACTTGGAAGTCCTTAAGCAGATTTTGCTCTACGAGAGCTGCGAATACAAGACGGCCAATTCGGCCAAATCCATTAATAGCGACACGTGCCATAAATCCCCCTTTAAGTTAATAATTCATACGAAATCTTATGGCGAGCATGAAGATTGTCGCTGAAGTCAGTGGTAAGAGTTATTACAAAGCTTATTTTAAGCTTGAGGCGTCTCCTGTCAAGAGGGCTCTCTTACGGTGCTATTGGAGGAGAAATTATCTTCTGATAAGTCTGATGGACTAAATCGGCAAAGTGTTCAATGCCGAAAAGCTCAACCGCCATCTGACGGCCTTGTTTCGCCAATTTAGAGGCTAAGGTTTTATCTTCAAGGAGTCGCTCGATGGCCTGGCTTAAGGCAAGGACATCAGAAGGAGGAATGAGAAGGCCGGTTTCTTCGTTTCGTACCAGAGTATTCAAAGCCCAAACATTCGTGACAATGACGGGTTTGTGCGCCACCATGGCCTCAACGATACTCAGTCCAAAGCCTTCCCGCCAAGTAGCCGGTAAAACAAACAAATCAAGGGTAATCAGGGCCTCAGAAATATCAGTGAGAGTCCCAGAAAAGAAGATTCGGTTTTCCATTTCTAGGGATTGAGCAAGCTGTTGGAGGAAAGACTTTTCACGGCCTTCTCCCGCAATCAAAAGTTTCAAATGAGGATGACGTAAGGAGAGATCTTTTAAGGATCGAATCAAGATCTCATGTCCCTTATCTTTAACGAGTCGCGCTACTACGCCAATGACTTGATCCTGGGGGCTGAATCCAAAATGCGCTTTAAGATCATTTTTATTTTTATTAGCAAGAGCTTTATCCATTTCTTCAATATTGACGGCATTGTAGATCAGTGAAATTTTGTTTTTAGGCACATGAAAATCATCCGCGAGAAAATCAGACACGCCATCACTGATGGCAATAACACATTTGCCCCAAGCAGGAAGAATTTTTCGTCCGAGTCTTTGCTTGTAAAATCCATGACACGTGGTGACCACGGGAATCCCAGTGAAAAGACTCAGCCAAAAGGCCAGGACTTGTGTCACGCGTGTATGGGCATGGATCAGGTTAATTTTTTCTCTCCGAAGAAACTGGATCAACTTAGGAATAGCAAAGTAAAGTTTGGGATGAAGCTCGCTTTTGGTGCGAATGGGGAAATCAAAAACCGTGGCTCCTTCCGTTTCTAAATGAGATTTTAATGACCCGCCGCCGGAAGCCACAAAAATTTGAACCCCGCGCTTTTTCATGGGTTTGATCAGGCGGAGGATGTACTGGGTAATCCCTCCCATATCCAGATGCGTGGTCAGGTGAAGGACATTCATGGCTGAAGTTGATCGCTGGCTTTAAGGCGGTTTCCGTTGATAAAATCAAGAGCTGACATCTCGCGCTTTCCCGCGGGTTTGACGCGCAAAAGCATAAGCGTTCCATCCCCTGTTTGGATTTCAAATCCCGAAGCTTTTCGATCCATAGAAAGAATGGTGCCAGGCTTTGATTTAGATTCAGCGTGGGCGATTATTCTAGCTTGCAGGATTTGGACAAGGGTATTTTGGAATGTGAAAAAAGTTCCAGGCCAGGGGGTTAACCCGCGTACTTTTCGGGAAATCATAGCGGCCGATTCTTCCCATCGGATCTGGCCGTCCTCTTTCGTGAGTTTTCTTGCGTAACTGGAGTCCGATTCTTTTTGCATCGTACGGATAATTCTGCCCGCTGCAAACTGCTCAAAACACTCCTGAAGCGCTTCCGGGGATAATTCAGAAAGATTTTTTTCCAGATCAAGAGAAGTGACATCCGGGCTTAAGGTGATTCGTTTTTGATAAAAAATATCGCCGGCGTCGAGTTTGTCCGTCACTTCGGCAATCGAAAGGCCTGTTTCAGGCTCTCCGTTTAAAATTGGCCAGTGGAGCGGTGCGGCTCCGCGGTATTTTGGAAGGAGCGATGGATGAACATTGAGAGCGGCTTTTGACGGGATCTTCAGCCAATCTGAGGGAATCATTTTTCCGTAAGAGGCCACGACAAAAAAATCCGGCGCAAGATTCTTAATTTCCCGAAGCAGATCAGGAGATTTTAAGTCAGCCGGCGCTTGTACAGGAAGATTTGAATTTGCGGCCAAGACCTCAACGGGATTGGGAATCTCCTGAAGTCCGCGTCCTTGACGTTTAGCAGGCGTCGTGATGATTTGAAGGAGTTGGTGCGGCGTCTTGCGACAGGCCTGAAGTGCCGGCAGGGAAAATTCTGAGGATCCAAAAAAAACAATTTTCATCGAGCCAAGTACTTTCTGGGAACTAAAAGGTCACGCCTGACCTTGATAAAGGGCAAGGAGTTCATTGCGTTTTGAAAAATCGACCCGGTCGATCAACAGAATTCCTTCCAGGTGGTCCATTTCATGATGAATCACCCGGGCAAAAAAATCAAGGGCCTCGACATCATGCTGTTTCCCATGGCGGTCCTGATAGCGCATGTAAATTTTTTTGGATCGAACCACATCTGCAGAAATTCCGGGAAAACTGAGGCAGCCTTCCGGGCCTTTTTCCTGACCGGAGCGCTCATAAATTTCTGGATTTACAATCACATATTCTTCGCCTTGCTTCTGTGCCGGCGAGACAATCATGACTTGTTTGGAAACGCCGACTTGAGGAGCTGCGAGTCCGACGCCGTCTTCCACGTACATGGTTTCAATCATGTCATCGAAGAATTTTTGCATTTTTGGCCCGAAGTCAGTCAAGGGTTCAGACTTTAGTTTCAAGATCGGATTTGGATAAACGACAATTTTTAGGAGCGCCATAGTTTCGATATTGTACCAAAAAAGCGCTTTTGACGGCAGGGGCAGTTTCAGAGCTAGAGGATATTCAGGGGATCCATGTCCAGCGCTGTCGCGACTTGGGAAGATCGCTTGATCCCAGCCAGAATGGTTTCGATTTCGGGTGCGATCGGTACTTGGCCGTCATGTTTGATCATGATATGCCAGCGAAAATGACCGCGCAGCCGGTAAAATGGGAGCGGCGCAGGTCCGATAATTTCAAGGTCCTTCACCCCTGTATTTGGATCGAGTAAAACGGTTTTCATGCGGTTTCGGATCTCCAGGGCATAGCGATAGGCTGCATCTTCTTTGCGTGACCGAATGATCAGATTTGCGAGCTGCGAGTAAGGAGGATATCGGTATTGATAGCGCTCCTGAGTCTCGTGACGATAAAAAGAATCAAAGTCATGGTCTTTGGCAAATCGGATGCTGGGATGATCCGGAGAAAATGTTTGAACAATCACGCGGCCAAGTTTAGATCCCCGTCCGGCGCGTCCCGCGACTTGTGTGAGCAGCTGAAAAGTTCTTTCCGCGGAACGAAAATCCGGGAGCATGAGTCCGACATCGGCCAAAATTACACCGACCAAGGTGACGTGAGGAAAATCAAATCCCTTAGCAATCATTTGAGTGCCAATCAGGATATCCGCTTTTTGATCCCGGAATTCTTTGAGAATGATTTCATGGGATCCCTTTTTTTTCACCGTATCCGCATCAAGCCGGACAAGTCGCGCTTGGGGAAAAAGCTTCGCGACTTCAGACTCTACTTTCTCCGTGCCAAATCCGGAAAACCGGAGCAAGGGTGCCTGGCACTCGGCGCATTCTGCGGAGGCAGTCTTTTGGTAATTGCAGTAGTGACAGCGCAGGACACCGTCCTCTTGATGAAAGGTCAGCGAGACCTGGCAGGATGAACAAGACTCCACGGTGCCGCACCGTGGACAGGTGATATGAGTTGAAAATCCCCGCCGGTTCAGAAGGAGCATGGTCCCCTCTTTTTTCTTTAAATTCAGATCAATTTCTTGGACCAATCGCGTCGAAAGAATCGGCGGTTTTTTGGAAGGGCCCGCCGTACGTTTAAGATCCACAATATGTACTTGCGGAAGCGGTTTATTTTCAATGCGTGAGGTAAGGTTCAGACGTTCAAAAATTCCCGATTCAGCCCGGTACATAGATTCTAGCGAAGGGGTCGCGGACCCTAAAATCAGAAGGGCTTTTTCAGAACGGCATCGCTCGAGAGCAACTTCTCTGGCATGATAACGAGGCGTTGTCTCCTGTTTATAAGATCCTTCATGTTCTTCATCAATGATGATCAGACCCAGATTTTGGAGCGGTGCAAACACCGCAGATCTGGGTCCTAGGACAATATGGCGTTCCCCTGTCTCCAGCCGATGCCAAGCAAGAAACCGTTCCGTATCATTCATTTTGCTGTGAAGAATTTCCAGCCGATCGCCAAAATGATGATGGAAGAAGTTTTTAAGCTGTTCGGTGAGGGCGATTTCCGGGACCAGACAAATGGCGGAACGATTTTGTGCCATGACTTCGTAAATCGTTCGAATGTAAAGTTCGCTTTTTCCGCTACCGGTGACGCCAAAAAGCAAAAAAGGTTTTGCGTTTTCGGGTTTTTCCAAAGCTTTTCGGATTTGAGCCAGAGCTTTTTCCTGATCATTACTTAAAGTGAGTGCGGCGCGAGGATTCGGAGCCGAATCGGATTCCGATTTCTTTTTGGCGAGCGCACGTTCTCTTTTTTTTCCGTGTTTTACCCATTTCGGCAGCGCATTCTCAATCGCCTCTCCCCAACTGGATCCGTAATAACGCGCCATCCATTCGGTTAGATTTAGAAGGGACTGATGGATAACAGGCTTTTCATCCAAAACTTCTAAAATGGGTTTAAGTTCGCGGCCGGGAGGAAGCGAATCACAAGAAACGATATAGCCGATCAGGTCGCGATTTTTAAAAGGAACCCGGACACGAACGCCGGGAACGGCTCGCTCAGAAAATTCTTCAGGGATGCTGTAGGTAAAGGGATCCTTAACGGGAAGCGGGACGGCGACTTGTGCTGATCGGACTGCGAGAAGCGAGTTCATACAAGTTCATCCAGGGCCTTTCGGATCTTTTTCATATCCTCCCAAACTGAGCGTTTTTCAGCCGGATTTCGGAGGAGGTAAGCAGGATGAAAAGTGCAGAGTAGTTTTGAATTTCCAAAATCATGAAAAGATCCGCGAAGCCGCGAAATGGATGTCGTGGTTTTGAGAACGGTTTGTGCTGCAAAAGTTCCAAGGCAGCAGATGATCTTTGGACGGATCAGTTCAATTTGCTGTTTGAGATAAGGTTCGCAGTTCGCAATTTCATCCGGCTTTGGCGGACGATTGTTCGGAGGCCGGCATTTCAGGACATTCGCAATATAAACCTCATTCCGGTCGAGTCCAATGGAGGCGATGATCTTCGTAAGAAGTTGTCCGGCCGCGCCCACGAAAGGGAGTCCTTGAAGATCTTCGTCGCGCCCCGGGGCTTCTCCCACAAACATGAGTTTTGCGTTTGGATTTCCCGATCCAAAAACCACCTGGGTCCGGCTCTTTGCCAAAAGTCCGCATTGTGTACAGGCCGCTGCTGTTTGACAGAGACTTTTTAGGTCGCCGCTTAATTCCGGAGACTTTGCCGGTTCAGGAGTTTGAATGGAAGGAGCTGGAGAAGCCGGTTTTTGAATGAGGAACGATGAATCGCTTGAATGTTTTTCTACTTTTTTGGAAAGTTCCAAATAAAGTTCCTCGATGCCGTCTTCTTTTAAAGAGCGAAGAAACACGGCAGCGTCTTGGACGGAGCCTTCTGAAGAAGGCGTTATGTGTTTTGACGACATAGTTCAAAGGCGAATCGCGCCAGGTCAAGCGCAGCGTCCGGTTTTGCAATTCGGGCAATGGCCAGACGCTTAGATTCCAGTAAGGTGGGATGCTTTAAAATATTATCCACAATAAGTTTGACTTGCTCCGGAGACTGGATAAAAAAGGCAGCCTCGTGAAATTTTAAAAAATCCACATTGCGTGTCTCCTGTCCCGGGATGGGTTGAGTCACAACCATGGGGATTCCCTTGGCTAAACCTTCGGAGCTGGTGAGTCCTCCGGATTTTGCAATCATCAGATCACTTGCCTCCATGAGTTCGTGCATGAAATTCACAAACCCAAACACTTTGACGGGATAAGAAAAGGAAAGTTTTTCCAGTTGGCACTTTACAGCCTGATTATTTCCGCAGACCACAAACGCTTGAATTTTATCAGAGAAAACGGCGAGCTCTTTCAGTACGGCTTCATAAGCGGCAAATCCAAAACTTCCGCTTGTGAGTAAAATAGTAAATCTTTCCTTGGAAAGACCATGTTTTTCCAGCATTTCATTTTTTTTGTCTTGTTTCTTAAAAACACTTTCGACAGGAATTCCTTTTGCAAAAATGAGGGGCTCCGGAACCCCTCGCCGGACGAGATCTTTTTTAGTATCTTCTGCCATGACCCAGTAGGCGTCCGTAATGGCATTGATCCAAAAAGTATGCGGCATGAAATCCGTGACCACCGTAATGAGGCGGGATTTTAAATCACGTGTGGCTTTCAGATGTGCCGCGACTTCCGAGGCAAAGAAATGGGTGGAGACAATGAGATCCGGCGGATCGCGCATGATTTTTTCCACCAGACGCTTACTGATTAGTTGATTATACAGCCGCCGGATTGGACGAATGTTTTTGTAAACATTCGGGCGGTCTGTGAATTCGTAAAACCAACCCCAGAGGTTGGGAATGTATTTAACGCAGTAATAATAAAAATTGAGGTAATTTTTTTTGGAAAAATCCGGCATGAAGTCGAGGGCATCTAAGACTTCAATATCCAGGGAATCATTTCCGTGAGCAAGGAGGGCTTTTCCCACGACTTCTGCGGCCTTTTTGTGGCCTTGGCCGGCCGAGGCGTGGAAAACGAGGATTTTCACGACACGACCTTTTGGGCGGCATCCAGAAGCGAATCACAGATGAAATCAGGCTTCAGACCGCCTCCTAATCGGTCTTTTTCATATTTCCCATGGCCGGTTAGGACAAAAATTGTTTTCAATCCAAAACGCCTGCCGGCTTCCATATCCGAAATTTTGTCTCCAATAAAATAGGTTTGAGAGCGTTCAAAAGAAATTCCTTTGACAGCTTCTTCAAAAAGTCCGATGCCTGGTTTGCGGCATTTGCATTTTGCTTTTTTTCCATGCCGGCAGTAATGGGAGGAGCGAAATCGTATGCCGTTTTTTCGGAAGATATCAATCATGTTCATATCGATGCGCCAGAGTTCGGATTCAGGATACACTTTGTCGCCGATCCCCGCTTGATTGGAAATCACAATAATATCGTAACCTTTTTGACTCAAGATCTTGAGGCCCTCCAGAGCGCCTTCTTCGAAGCGAAAATCTTCCCAGCGTTTGATGTAGTCGCCCACCGGATCCACATTAATGACGCCGTCGCGATCAATGAAAATAACTCTGGAGCCATTCTCGGTTTTCGGATGATTCGGCAAGGAGGCTGCCATGGAGGAGATCAATGGGTTGCGGACTTGGCCGCATCCTGAACTTTCTTCATTTCCCGGTACTTCGCGTAGGTGAAAAGTTGATAGAGTCCGTGAAAGACGGACATCAAAAATCCCATAAAGCCATGTTTGTAGCCGTCTTTAAAGAGATAATTTTTTAGAAATCGGTCCAGAGTTTTACGAAAACTATTTGCGAACGAAACTTTGCGGCCGTCTTGAATCCATTTATCCGCTTCAAGAGTAGTCTCGCGGTTGAATTTCGAGATCCACTGTTCGAGTGAAACGGAGGAGTAATGCAGGATATCCCCTTTTAAATGTCCGCAGGTGCCCTGATAAATGACGCGCGGATGCACGCGGGCTTCTTCGTATTTAAACTGTCCTTTTTTAAAAAGGCGGGTTTTGGCCGCAGGATAATAACCGGCACCTTGAATCCATTCATCGGCAATAAAGGTTTTGATGGGAATGGAGAAACAAATATGGGAAAGCGCGGGGTCTGAAATGACTTTGGTGATCTCTGCCTGAAGTTCCGGAGTCACGCGCTCATCTGCGTCTAAGCTAAGCACCCAGGGCTGTGTGGCTTGATCGTAGGCAAAGTTCCGCTGACGGCCTTCAATATCCATGGCGCGTTGAAAAACCTTGCAGCCGAGCGACTGGGCCAGTTCTCGGGTTCGGTCGGTGCTCATGTCATCCAGGACCACCACTTCAGCGGCCCAACCGAGTACAGAACGCACACAAGGTTCAAGCCGGTGCTCTTCATTTTTGGCAATAATGGCAACGGTAAGCGGAGTCTGGGTCATGGTCTTTTGGGTTTCCTTTTCCTTTGCAGCAAGCGGCATAGAGTTGAGCGGATACTTTAATGGATTTCAGGCAAAATTAATAGGCATTTTTAAAAGCAAACAAGGTCATGAATAAAATTTCAAGATCCAGGACAAGCGACCAATTTTCCATGTAATAGAGATCGTACTTCAAACGCTCCTCAATCGAGGTGTTTCCGCGGAACCCATGGACCTGGGCCCAGCCCGTAAGTCCGGATTTTATTTTGTGACGCGCCATGTAGCGAGGGAGCTCGTCCCGGAATTGTTCGATAAAATGCGGCCGCTCGGGACGAGGACCCACAAGACTCATATCGCCGACAAAAACATTCCAAAACTGGGGAAGCTCATCCAAATTCCAGCGCCTAAGAAAACTCCCCATTCCGGTTCGGCGGGAATCATCGGATTTGGCCCACACCGGCCCTGTTTCTTTTTCTGCATTGACTCGCATGGTTCGAAACTTGATCACATTAAATATTTTTTGATCGCGGCCCATGCGCTCCTGGAAATAAAAGATCGGACCTCCATCCTGCAGCTTGACAGCCATCATGACCAGAATCCAAATCGGCGAACTCAGCAAAATGAGAAGGAGCGAACCGAGAAGATCGAAGGACCGCTTTAAAGCGCGGTTCCAAAGATCGTCCAAGGGAAG
>CAYWRU010000015.1:0-54734 GCA_964460795.1 uncultured bacterium
GTACGCAGAAATCCGGCAAAAAGGGCATCGTAAGGCTCGGAGAGAAAACGCAAAAAGGTATCGTGCTTCCCCTGCCAATTTTGTCGGGCCAAGGCAAGACTCCGGGCGCGGATTTTGTGAAGCTCCGTCGATGCTTTACGAAAAACAATTTCAAGCCAGCGTTCTTGAAGAATCCGAACTGCACCTGGCAGATTTTTTTTGCTGAGGAGCTCCAGTCCCAAATTTACAAACGCCCGGGTGCGGATGATGGCTGATTTTACCTGCTCTTCCGATGTGAAATCCATACCGCGCGCTGCAATCACTTTATTGGTCAGCCAAACCATTTCCTCTCGCACTTGGTCGCGAGTCTTCGGGTCTTGATCGGCAAGCGCAAGAAGGGCTTCATCCAAAAAAAGCGGCTCTTCGACCCGATAAATCGAAAGATAATTCGGAAGGACTTGGCGCGCCGCGGCATCGGCCTCCTGAAATTTTTCTTTGATCTCCTGCTTGAGGGGAAAAGACTTAAATTCCTCCTCCGTAATTTGGCGATAGATTTGATTCGCCGATTCAATATCGGGAAATCCGCGGTCCATCATACGAGTCTGGCGACCGCCATAGGCTTCCTCTTCAATCTGATCGTCTACTTCACCCAATATTCCTTCCAGAATCGCGACATAGCGCCCCCGGTGATTTTCGAAAAGGACTTCAAAGGCACGACGGACCGTCATCATGTCTTCTTCCCGGACCGCAATAAAATAACTTTCATCGAGAGTAAAGTAGGGCGTGTCTCCCAAAAGCTCATCCGTGGCATATTCCCGGTCGGCTTTGATTAACTGGATCACGGGTTTAAATCCAGCAATGAGAAATTCATACTCTGAACTGATAAGAAATTGAAGAAGGGGTTGATCTCCTGCGAGGCGGAGCGTTTCAAGCCAGGTAAGAAAGTTTTTGGGGAGGAGGCGGCCGCTCGTCCAGCAGTCAATGTCGGACATAAAAACCAGTTGGGATAAATTGGCGTGACGGATGATTTCGCTTCGCTCTTCAGAGTCCATTTCCCGGCTGATCAAGTAAAACTCTTCCTGAGAAAGGCGGCGAATCAATTCCCGCGGCTCGTGGGCTCGCAGCAGAAGCTCGCCCTTTTCTTTGAGCACACTATGATCAAAAAGCTCAGCCTGAGCTTTAGGATCCAACTTTTCATACTTCTCGTAATCAAGCGGTTCGGACATGGAATTCTTTCGGTTCAGTTACAAACTAGGATTTCGTGATATTTTTCCGGATTGTGATAATGCGGCCTTCATCACCCTGCATTTGAATCTCAATATCTAAAGATCCAGCTGGCATACGTCCCCGGGATTTTTCAGACCACTCCACCAGAGTAACGGCCCCCGGATCCGTGAGAAATTCTTCTAGGCCAATGGCATCCAGATCCTTGGCCTCATCCAGCCGGTAAAGGTCGAAATGATAAACTGGAATGCGCGCTTCGTAAATATGCATCAAAACAAAAGTCGGACTTTTGACCTCTTCCGCATGCGCCAGACCAAGTCCAAGCGCAACCCCCTTTACGAATACCGTCTTTCCACTCCCTAAAGATCCCCTTAATCCAATCGCGGTCCCCGGCTTGAGGCACTCCCCCAAACAACGCGCCATCGCCAGAGTATCGTCGACCGAGGCCGAGGAAAGCGCGAGCTCTCCAGCCCCTTGCCTCATCCATGACTGAATCTCATGAAACGGATTTTTAGTGTTCATGTGGAACCAAAATGACTAAATCCCGGAAACGATTTCAAATTCCAGGAAGTGAGTTGACCGGCTTGCCATAACTCGAGTTTCCTCTGCCGCATGATTTGCCCGATTTGAGTTAAAGATACTTTAGGGAATTTTTTCTTCCATAATTTTATTAATGGAGCCGCTTTATGCTGCGGCACAGTAAATAGAAGTTCAAAGTCCTCGCCGTCCGTTAAAGCGGCGTGGAGTCCTTGAGCGGATACAGATACCGGAATGGACTCCAAATGGATCCGGGCTCCAGCTTTCGATGCATCCAAGACATGTCCCAGGTCCTGAAGCACACCGTCCGAGATATCAATCATGGCCGACGGATGAAAGTCTTTTACTAAAAATTCACTTTCGGGAAGGCGCGGCTGAAATGAAAGGTGATGCCCCCGAAGAGATCCTCCAAGTCTTCCTGTCACAAATATTACATCCCCGAGTTTTGCACCCGAGCGCGCTATTGCCCGCTTTTGAAAAGGCGTACCCATTACAGTAACGGAAAGAAACAGATCCTTTGATTTTGTCAAATCCCCGCCCAAACACTGCATGGAATATTGTCCAGCCAGCTCGGTGATGCCGGCAAACATTTTTCGAAGCCATTGGCGGTCTGGTATTTTGGGAAGCCCAAGCGTCAATAGCCAGCCAAGAGGTCTTGCACCCATGGCCGCAAGATCACTGAGGTTAATCGCCAAAGCTTTTCGTCCAATTAATTCCGGGGAGTGCTTACGAGAAACAAAATCAACGCCGTCTACAATCGCATCACAACAAGCCACAACCGGCCCCTTGAAAGATCCCGCAAGAAGATCCGCATCATCCCCAATTCCGAGAAGGCCTTGGCCCTTACGCGGGATCCATTTTTTGATATCCCGGACCAGGTCCCATTCGCTGTACTTTTTCATGAGATCAAATTCCAAAAAGGGTACGGGCGTTACGCGTGGTGATCTCAGCAATTTCTTCAAGACTGAGGCCGCATGCCTTAGCCGCCGCCTGCGCAGTTTCAATCATATAGAAAGACTCATTGCGCTTTCCCCGGTAAGGTTCGGGGGGAAGAAAAGGCGCATCGGTTTCAAGGAGCAAGCGATCCCTGGGACACTCGCGGCAAGCCTCGCGAAGCACATCATTTTTCTTGTAATTCAATGGCCCCGCGAAAGAGATATAAAATCCAAGATCTAAAAAGGGTGCAAGATTCTTCCGGTCCGATGAATAGCAGTGCATGACTCCGCGATACAATGCACCGGACTTATGATTACGCAGCAATGCTGCAAGCTCCGGATACGCATCCCGACAATGAATAACCAAGGGTTTTCCGGAACGAAAATGAAGGTCAAGAAACTTTTCCAGAACCTTGTACTGGGTTTCACGCGGCGAAAGATTTCTATAAAAATCGAGCCCCACCTCCCCAATCGCAACCATGCGTGGATCCTGAAGGAGTTTTTCAATCTCACGAAAATCATTCTCCGTCATTTTTTCTGCATCATGAGGATGATAACCGCAGGTCGCAAAAAGATCCGTATGCTGATGTGCAAGATCGAGTACAGCACGCGAGCTGATGAGATCGGTACCCACTTGGATCAAGGCCTTAAAACCGGCCTGGCGGGCACGCTCAAGAACCTCTGTCCGGTCATTGGCGTAATCAGGAAAATAAAGATGGTTGTGCGTATCGATCCATTCCATAACTATTTTTTCTCGGCGGGATCATCAAGGCGCGGAAATAGCACCTCGCCTTTTTCAATCACTTGTCCGGCAGGAACCATGGGTTTTTGAAAATCTTTTAAGCTCGTTTTCAGATTTTCAGGAACGTGTAAACGGCTCAGGATGGCACGGGCAGAATCCGGCAAAAGAAATTGAAGCAGAAGCGCTGTATGCGCCATACATTCCGTTAAAACAAAAAGTGTTTCGGCAAGCTCTTCTTTTTTCCCAGGATCTTTGGCCAATGACCACGGCTTACGCTCCTCCACAAATTGATTGGCGCGAGTCAGGACTTCCCAAATAAGATCAAGCGCCCAGCGCGGATCCTGCTGATCCATGGCTTTGCAAACCTTGTCTTGAAGATCCAGCGTACGCTTTACAAGGTCATTTTTCTCAGGTTTGAACTCTCCTTGAGGAATTTTTCCTTCGAAATATTTACCCAGCATGGTAGCGACACGAAACCAGAGATTTCCCAGATCATTGGCGAGCTGAGTCGTATACCGCTCAGCTAAAAGGTCCTCTGAAAAAGCACCATCTGCGCCCAGCGTGACTTCGTGAAGAAGAAAGAACCGAAAGGCATCGACCCCGTATTTATTGACAAGCTCTACAGGATCCACGGCATTGCCCTCAGATTTTGAGACCTTAGCCCCCTGCATCGTACACCATCCATGCGCCAAAACCGTTTTCGGCATTTCAAGCCCCATAGCCTTCAGCATAATGGGCCAATAGACCGCATGCTGGCGCAGGATGTCCTTGCCCACCAGATGGAGATCTGCCGGCCAAAGTGAATCAAATTTTTTACGATCCTGAGGAAACCCTGCGGCACTTACATAATTAATGAGGGCGTCAAACCAGACATACACCACGTGATCCTGGGAAGTCGGATAATCAATCCCCCAGGCGAGACGGCTGCGTGGACGTGTGATGCAAAGATCTTCGAGCGGTTCTTTCAAAAACCCCAAAATCTCATTTTTTCGCATTTCCGGACGAATAAAATCCGGATGATCCTGTATATATTGAATCAACCAGTTTTGATACACGGAGAGTTTAAAGAAATAGTTTTCTTCGCTTAACTCCTGGACCTCGCGCTTACAATCAGGACATTTGCCTTCCGCAAGCTGGAGCTCGGTCCAAAAAGATTCACACGGAGTACAATACCATCCCTTGTAACTCGCTTTATAGATTTCTCCGCGTTTTTCAAGATCCGTCAAAATTGCCTGGACTGCCGTTTTGTGATCGGGGTCTGTCGTGCGGATAAAATAATCGTACTCAATCCCTAAACGCCTCCAGAGATCTTTGAAATGCGGCACGATGGAATCGGCAAAATCCTTCGGGCTTAAACCCTGGTCGCGGGCAATCTTTTCAATCTTGGTTCCGTGCTCGTCGGTTCCGGTTAAAAAGAAAACCTTCTCACCACGGAATTTTTTATAACGGGCAAAGGTATCGCAAAGCACATTCGTATAGGCATGCCCGATATGCGGCTTGGCATTCACATAATAAAGCGGAGTCGTGATATAGACGGACTTCATTTTAAGCTCTCCAAAGGAATCGTACGTTCCAAATGCATGGCAAGGCGCGTCAGGGCCAGTTTGGCATTCACATTTTCAAGCACGGCCTGCCGGACTTCCAAAGTTTTATCGACCGCTTCCGTAAGGGTTGTAACCGCGGATGCACTCGCAAATTTATCCCTGAGAAAGGCGGCGTGAAATCCGGATCCTAAACGCTCCAACTGTCCGGCTAACTCCTGACGATCCAATTCCTGCCAATCCTCCAACCCATCGACCCATGAGTTTCCGTTCAAAGATCCGAAAACATTGGAAGCGAGACCCGCGGATTCCTTTTCCGGAAAAAGCCGGATCTCAAAAGCACGCGACTGAATTGTTTCCAGCATGGCGGTTTTGGTTTCTGCAGTTAAAATAAATACAGTATGCGGCGGAGGCTCTTCCAAAGTTTTTAAAAATGCGTTCGAGGCGTCCGTCGTCATTCTTTCGGCCTGGATCAAAATAAAAACTTTCCACGCGGCGGCATAGGGCTTGAGCGCCGAGGCCTCCAGGATATCGCGTATTTCTTCGATTTTGATGGACTTAGCTTTTCTATCCCGACCAACCCAGTGAACATCCGGATGCGAGCCTTCATGGATCTGGCGGCACGTCGTGCAATGACATTCACCAAAAACCCTGGATTCGCACTCGAGAGCGCACGTCCAAGAAAGAGCCATTTCTTCCTGCGTTGCATCGGACGCACCCGTCAATAAATAAACATGCGCGATCCGGTCGTGATCACGATGCGCTTTTAGAATTCTGACCGCAAAGGGCTGTTTATCGAGTACGGAGTTCATGGTCCACTTTTATGAGGATTTCTTGGGCGATTTCATTTTTCGGACGCATCGCGTCCAGGACAAGATAACGCTTCGGACTTTTTTTTGCAATTTTAAGAAATCCGGCCCGGACACGGCGATGAAAGACTAGAGATTCACGCTCCATCCGATCATGCCGGCCTCCCCGTTTTAAGCCTGCGGCAGGGTCAATATCCAGGACAAAGGTCAGATCCGGCTGAAGCGAACCTCGCACCCAATCGCGACTGATCCCCTGGATTTTCTTTAAAGAAAATCCACGGCCAAATCCTTGATAAGCCAAAGTCGAATCTTCAAAACGATCACAAAGAACCGAAATGCCCTTTTGGAGCGCCGGAAGAATTTTCTCCTTAACGATCTGAGCTCGCGCGGCCAGATAAAGCAAAAGCTCAGTCTCAGCGGTCATGCCCGTATTTTTCCGGTTAAGCAGAATCGTTCGAATCGCTTCACTGACCCGGGTCCCGCCCGGTTCACGAAGCACCAGGCACCGCTTCCCCCGTTTTTTTAGGTGACGCATCACCGCCCGGATCTGCGTGGATTTTCCCCCGCCCTCCGTCCCTTCAAAGGTGATAAATAATCCCGGGTTCATATCGGCCACGCCCCCATACCTGAATGTAGGGGCACGGCATGCCGTGCCCCTACGTTATTCGCATCAATATTCCTCGTTTTGGGATTATTTTGGATGTAATTTCGCATTTCAAATAATTCACGTTCATTTCGAATGACCCGTTCAAAATAATTACGCTGCCAAACCTGAATACCCGGCGTACCCCGGATTAGATTAATTTTCTGCGTCGACGCAGATTTAAATGATCGTACGATGGTACCCAACGATCCTGGGACCGGTTTTCCAAATCGTTCACGCCCTGTAGGGACACGGCATGCCGTGCCCCTACAGAGATCCATTATTTTCACAATCCCATGAAAATGATCGGGCATCACCACCCATTCATCGGTTTGGGCATGTTTAAAATGTTCTGGAATTTCAATCCAACAATTCGAAACAATTCTTCCAAATTGATTCAAACACATCTGTCTATTTGAAATAGCACCGAATAGGTTTTGGCGATTTTTTGCACAGATCGTCACAAAATAATACCCGGGCGCTGAATAATCATATGTTGTCAATCGAACAGATCTGCGTTTTTTCATTTATCCCATGCCCGTCGCTTTTTCTTCAAAATCGATGGCAACGTCCACTTCCGATCCTTAATTTCCCACCCTAACCCTTCTATTATTTTTCGTAATTGGTCTGATTGACTCTGCGATTCTTTACTTTTTAAAAAATTTTCATTGCAGCGAACCTTGTCTCTTTGATCGAAAACCATTAGAACTCGCTCCCCAGGCATCTCGTTTGAGGCAATATCAAAACCAAACAGACTGTCGGTCTTATGAAAAAAATCAATCGCTGCTTGATAATTTTCAATTGACATATTCCCTTCGGATTCGGCTTTATTGATTTCATTTACACCTATCAACAGCATCTCCATTCCTTTTGAAATATTCAGGTCTTCAGAAAGCGCTGATTCGATGGCCGCAATTTTTTCATCGAGTATTTTTTGCAGCCCATAGCCCGATGTTTCTATTTGAAGGCCTCGACCACGGATTGCGCCAAGCTCTCCTATCTCGTTAAAGCAGCCCCAATAACAATGATCCATTTTGTTTATAACTTCCTTGGCTTCTTCTAAAGACTTTAACGTAAAATTAAGGGATGTCCGATAATGGGTGGAAATTAAAGCATACCGAATGGCCATGGGGTCATAGCCTTTATCTAACAAATCCCGGAGGGTGTAGAAGTTTCCTTTGGACTTAGACATTTTCTCGCCGTCCACCAAAAGAAATTTGCTGTGGAGCCAGTATTTTACAAAAGTTTTTCCGGTAACGCCCTCCGACTGGGCAATTTCGTTTTCGTGATGCGGAAAAATCAGATCTTCGCCCCCGGCATGAATATCAAAGGTCTCACCCAAATATTTCATACTCATGGCCGAACACTCCAGATGCCAGCCCGGACGGCCTTTTCCCCACGGCGAATCCCAGGACGGTTCCCCTTCTTTAGATTTCTTCCAGAGGACAAAGTCTGCGCCTTCTTCTTTATCATATTCATCCACATCGACCCGGGCACCTTCCTGATTCATGGCGAGATTTTTCTTGGAAAGCTTTCCATAATTGGGAAATTTTGAAACCCGGTAATAAACCGAGCCCTCCCGCTCATAGGCAACTCCCTTTTGCATTAAGGAATTGACTAGATTCAACATGTCTGGAATATGTTGCGTGGCACGCGGCTCCTCGTGAGGCGGAAGAATGTTCAGTTTTTTGCAGTCTTCCTGGAATGCAGCAATGTATTTTGCGGTAAACTGATCAAGCGACACGCCTTCGCGGTTGGCTCCTAAAATCGTTTTATCATCCACATCCGTGATGTTCATAACATGCCGGACTTTATAGTTTTTAAATTCCAGCACGCGGCGCAGGAGATCTTCAAAAACAAACGTGCGGAAGTTGCCGATATGCGCAAAATCGTAGACCGTGGGTCCGCAGGTGTACATCCGGACCTCTCCGGTTTTCAGGGGTTCAAAAGTCTCAAGCCTGCCGCTTAAGGTGTTAAAGAGTTTCATACGCGCGAGGATTCCAAGGCCCGGGCCAGACGCCGCTCGATCCGGGCGCGTCCTAAGATGGGATAAATACGTTTCAGTTCCAGGCCGCTCAGTTTTCCGGTCAGCGCCATGCGAAGTGCATGAAAAAGATCTTTTCCTTTGGCAGATGTTTTAGGTTTAAGACCATCGATGAACAACTGGTAACTATTTTGAAGGCTCGGATCCGCAGCGGGCAGAACTTCCAGGGCTGCTCTCAGAACAGATTGGCTCATTTCGGTTTTCAGAATCGCCGCATCTTCATAATCAAACTCATCACTCAAAACTTCCAACCGAGATGCAACTTGATCCAAACGAGCCACATTGTCCTTCATCACCGGTAAAAGCGCCTTCACATCCGATTCCGGAAAATTGAGCGATCCGGAATTTTTGACATACTCGAAGGCACGCGCCGCAAAATCCTCATCCGTAAGCATGCGAAGGTGCTCACCGTTCACCCAGTCCAGTTTATCCGGATCAAAATTCGCGGCGGATTTATTCACCTTATGAATATCAAATGCCTTGATCAGATCCGGCCAGTTTAAAATTTCATGCTTTGGATCGGGGGGAGCCCAGCCCAGAAGCGCAATGTAATTTGCCAAGGCTTCAGGAAGATAACCGGACTTTCGAAACTCTTTGACTGAAACAGAAGAAAGCCTCTTTGAGAGCGGTTCCCCGTTCGGGCCATGAACCAGCGAAAGATGTCCATACTGCGGAGTGGGATACCCCAAGGCGCGTTGAAGCAAAATATGTTTCGGAGTATTTGATAAGTGATCCTCTCCTCGAATGACATGAGTAATTTTCATAAGCGCATCATCCACCACCACCGCCAGATGAAAGGTCGGCATGCCGTCCGCGCGCTGAATCACAAAATCTCCCACCATTTCATCTAAATTAAATTTAACTTCTCCGCGCACTAAATCATGGAGAGAAAGTTCCGGCTGATCAATTTTAAAACGGACGGTTGGACGAATGCCCTTTGCCTTTCGGGATGCGATTTCTTCGCTGGAAAAGTTCCGGCCGCGATTATCAAAATGCATGGGCCGGTGCTCTTTTTGCGCCGTTTGTTTCATCTCCTCGGTTTCGGCTTCCGTGACATAGCAGTAGTAGGCTTTATGCTCGCGAATAAGTTGATCAATAGCTTCCTGATAAAGCGCCATACGCTCGGACTGGCGGTATGGACCGTAGGCGCCATTAACATCCGGACCTTCATCCCAAATAAGCCCCAGCCACCGAAGATCCTCTTTTTGAGAAGCCAGGAATTCATCTTTCGAGCGCTCTTGATCGGTATCTTCCACGCGCAAAATAAATGTACCTCCCTGCCCTTTGGCAAAAAGATAATTGAAAAGAGCTGTCCTGACATTTCCTAAATGAAGAAAACCCGTAGGCGAAGGAGCAAACCGTACACGAATCATGATTCCACCCGCTCCAAAGTCACCACCGCATCACAGCTTACGGCCTTGTTTTGACCAATGTCGCCGAGTCCTTCCGCTGTTTTCGCTTTAATTGAAATCTGATCTTTTCTAAGCTTCATAATTTGTGCAATTTTTTCTTTTATCTTTAATTTTGCAGATCCGAGCTTCGGCCGCTCCAAATGAACGATCGTATCAAGATGCGTCACGCGCCATCCTAAGTTGACTGTTTTCTCCATCACAAACTCCAAGATTTTGGAGCTTGGCATATTTTTCCAGCGCGCATCCTGATCCGAAAACCATTCGCCGATATCTCCTTCACCGAGTCCGCCCAAAACCGCATCGGCAATCGCGTGCAAAAGAGCATCGCCGTCCGAATGACCCACCGGGCCCACGCGAGACTCCAGACGAATGCCTCCAAGCAAAAAAGCCCGTCCCGGGGCCAGCCGATGCAGATCTTTTCCGATTCCTGTCCGGATGCGTCCCAGAGCATTTCTAGAAAACTGAGAACGCACCAGATCCAAATCCTGAGCCGTCGTGACTTTTGGATTCCAGGATTTTGATTCCACCATTTGAACGCGACCGCCCACCGCTTCAATCAGCATGGATTCATCGGTGCATTGAAATGCGCGAGGACTTTTCTGATACGCATCAAGGATCATTTTCTTTCGCACCAGCTGCGGCGTTTCCGCTTCCCAAAGCGAAGAACGATCCACGGTCTCGATCACAGAACCAATGGCATCGGCACGCTTCAGCGTGGGCACTACTTTACGGCCCAGGACATAGGCATCCGCACGATCAGCTACTGAGGCTTGAATCAGGCGCCGAATGGCATCCTCACTGACTAAAGGGCGCGCCGCATCATGCACCATCACCCAATCGCAAGGTTTTCGAAGCGCCGAAATTCCATTTAAAACCGATTGAGCGCGAGAACTTCCACCTTCCACAAACTGAAGCAACGGAGAACGGAATCCCAAGCGTTGCTGTGTTTCTTTGATCCGCCCCTTAGGAACCGTGATTACGGTCTCAATAATTTCCGGGAAACGCTTAAATTTATCAAGGCTGCAAGCCAGAACCGTGCGTCCGCCAAGTGATTGAAATAGCTTTGAACCGGGGTCTCCAAACGGATTTTTTGCCACGCGCTTATCCGGAATGTGGGGTGGCCTTTTTAAGGCCTGATCAGCGTAGAAACGCTGGCTCTGTCCTCCGGCGGCGAGTACAAGACCGATTCGAATCAAGGAAACCGCCTTTCAGAACAACTACGGATTACGCTGTTCGAATCGATTCCGTTCACCCGTTCCACCCTCTGGATGGGGAAAACGCGCAGGATTCGCTCGGTCAGATCGCTCGACCTCATCAGCCATTTTGGCAAAAATCATGCGGCCGGCTTGAGTCTGAAGCACGCTGGTGATCGTCACATTGAGCGTCTGTCCAATTCTTCGTCGTCCGTTATCCACAACCACCATGGTTCCGTCATCCAAATAAGCCACGCCCTGATCATGCTCCTTGCCTTCTTTTAAGACTTTGACCGTCATGATTTCTCCCGGCATCACCACAGGCTTAAGCGCATTGGCCAATTCATTAATGTTCAGGACTTTGATCCCCTGAAGCTCTGCAACTTTATTCAGATTGTAATCATTCGTAAAAACTTTGGCGCCCAAAACTTGGCCCATTTTGACCAGTTTGGCATCCACGGTATTGAGCTCAGGAAAATCCATCTCATGAATTTTAACCTGCATATTCGGGTTATTCTTGATTTTGTTTAAAACATCCAAACCCCGTCGGCCTCGATTTCTCTTGAGAGGATCTGAGGAGTCAGAAATCAACTGGAGCTCTTTAAGAACAAACCGGGGAAGTATGAACCGGCCGGACATAAAGTGCGTTTTGCAGATATCAGAAATTCTTCCGTCAATGATCACGCTCGTATCCAGCAAAATGAGTTCTTCCGTAGATCCCTTGGTGTCCAAGGTCACAAAAGGAATCATGGTGGTGAATTCATCTTGCCCGCGAAGCACCGTGATAATTCCAAGATAAACCAGAACAATCGCAGACGCAGTTCCGAACTGATTAACGGACTCCGCATGAATAGGAATATAGCCAATCACGCTCATCATAAGCCTGTGAACCAGCAAACCCAGCCCGGCACCAAGCAAAATCGAGAGGATATTGCGGACGGTGTAACGGCGGAAAAAGAAATCAAGCCCCACCACAATCATTCCGATTGAAAATCCTGTGGCCGCACTGTACATATCCCGATACGCCCAGTCCTCCGGTATAAACGGGGCCGGTACCATATAAGCAAACCAACTGCAGCTCAGCACAAATAAAAATCGAATTAAATTAATCATGTGACTACTCCTTCGTATTAAAAGCCCTCAAAGGACTTATTATAAAAACAGATTTATTAACCCTTGTCCTTTTTCAGCAAACGCCAAGGGTGCGTTTTAATTTCCGATACGAATCCGCGCAACTCCTGATAAAGCTCATCGGAGTTGAGCAGTTTCCCAACCGTTCCATTGCCCTGCTTGACTTGATCCAATACTGTTTTCAGCGATTCGGTCGAGGCATCAAGATTCTGGATCGTCTGACTCAGATTTTTCTCATTTCCTTTTAAGACCAGATTCAACGATCGAGTAATCTCGGACATATTGGTCACGATGGTTTTGATGGATTTGGCACTTTCCTCATCCATAAACATGGTTTTAAATTGCGTGGTCAACTCATCTAAATTGGAAGCGATTTTCTGCGCCTTATCAATCATTTCCTCGATGGCCACCAGAGGAACCCCCTCCACCACAACCCCCTCAGCTAAAACTGGGCGATTTCCAGGTTTGGGAGTAATCTCAATATGAGGTTCACTGAGGATATGCGTGCCTTGGATCTTAAATTCATAGTTATCCCGAATCTCCACGCCTTTTTCGATAAATAATTTGATTTTGACCCGGGTCTTTTGAAGCGTGGGATCATAAAGCAATTCGACACTGCTAACTTCTCCTACACGGACCCCCGCCATTCGAATGGGAGCACCGCGGTCTAAAATACTGACGTAGTCATAAACCACGCTGATGGCATAACCCGGCCTGAAGAGATAGGCGCCGCTGATAAAAAAAACAAAAAGCGCCAACAAGATAAATCCAACAATAACGAAAAAGCCTACCGCGGTCTGATCGGATGATTTTCTCATACTTCGCTTCCTATGATTTTTCGTGATCCGTAATCGGGCCTCGCGCCGAACCCGTTATAAATTGCGCGATCACGGGATCGGTCGTGTTCCGAATTTCGTCCGGAGTTCCCATCCCAATGATATCTCCCTGATACAACATAGCAATTCGATTGGCAACCTTGTAGGCGCTTTTCATATCATGCGTCACCACAATCGAGGTCACTTTCAGTTTTTCCTGCATACGAATAATCAAATCATTGATGACATCTGCATTAATCGGATCCAGTCCAGTGGTGGGTTCATCATATAGAATAATTTTCGGCTCGTTACAAATCGCCCGCGCAAGCGCCACTCGGCGCTGCATCCCGCCGGATAGTGCTGCTGGCATCAGATGTTCAATGCCCGCAAGCCCCACAAGGCCCAGCTTCTCACGAACTTTTTCATCAACGACAGAATCCAAAAGCTGCGTATGCTCAATCAAAGAAAACCCGACATTCTCTCTCACCGACAAGGAATCGAAAAGCGCCGAACCCTGAAACAACATTCCCATTTGAAGACGAAAACGTTCGAGCTCTGAACCCGAGCGGGTAAAAAGATTCACGCCATCAATGAGCACTTGTCCTTCGTCTGGCTCCAAAAGCCCCACAATATGTTTTAATAAGACACTTTTACCGCAACCAGACCGGCCAATAATAGCCAAAGTCTCTCCGTCGCGGATATTGAGGTTCACCCCTCGGAGCACATGGTTTCGGCCAAAGTGCTTATGGATACCTTTAATCTCTATCATTAGAAAAAGTAAAATATCGCGGTAAAAACCGCATCCGATGCAATAACTAAAATGAGTGCTGCAACAACTGCAATGGTGGTTGAGCGTCCCACCCCTTCTGCGCCCCCTTGTGTCTTAAAACCAAAATAACATCCTACAATCGAAATAATTCCGCCAAAGAATAATGCCTTAATAAGCCCGGTAAAAACATCCTTGAGCATCATGGCCTGCATGGCGCGTTTAATGTATTGATGGGAACTGATTCCAAGTTTAAAAACACCAATGAGATACCCGCCCAGAATTCCAATCCAATCCGCGTAAATAGTGAGTAAAAAAAGCATAGTAACCGCTGCTACAAACCGCGGTACCACCAAGTAACGTACCGGATCCACGGCCAAAACCTTCAGGGCATCAATTTGATCGGTCACGCGCATGGTCCCCAACTCAGCAGCCATGGATGCACCCACGCGTCCGGCAATCACCATGGCAGTTAATACAGGCCCGAGCTCTCGAACTGTAGAAAGAGACACGAGATCCGAGGTGAATTGTTCTGCCGAAAATAAGCGAAGCTGATAGGCAGATTGGAGCGAAAGCACCATGCCGGTAAACAAAGCCGTGAGAAAAACAAGGGGCAGCGACATGACTCCGATTTTATTCATCTGATCGATGGTGGCCTTCACACGGATCTTGGCCGTAAATACAGTCTTGATCGTCTGAATCCAAAGCAGGTAAATCCCTCCGGAATCATTGGCAATTTGAATGGCGATTTCGCCTAACTTTGACAGCCAATGCTCCACGGAAGCTAAACGTCTCAATTCTTTTAGTCGTACATCTGCCGATTTCATTTTGGCGTATCCTGAATTATTGATTGCAGTTAGAGTATATCAGAATCGGATCTTAGGGCCTACAGCAATATATTTTTCACGGGATTGCTTGTCTTTATTTTCATCCTGACTTGCTACCCCTGAACCGGCCCCTGCTTTGATCGCAATGCTAGGAAGATTGATCCCGCGTTTTTTTACTTCAATGTCCCCCTCTGCAGCTTCCCATTGGAAGGCTTTGTAGGCAATGAGGTTATCGGGCTGTTGATATCGAATGTCATGGAGGATATTCGGCAGGGTCAAGTTGATCATTCCGGTAAGATCAAGCTTAGTCCGGCCCCGGTATACCTTTGAATCTTTCAAATAAAGCAGCGGAGGGATACCGGCGATTTGAATCATGGCCAGATCATATTCTAATTCTCCCAACAAACCATCTTGAATCGAAAGATGTCCGGAAATATTGGGTCTTGGGAAAAGCCCTCGAATCTGCATTTTTCCGGACAAAACTCCTCCCAACTTCTTCGGAAGGGGTTTGCTTAAAAAAGTCTCTACCCCGGCTACATCGTAATCATGAATTTGGATTTCCAGATCTCCATCAAGCGTGGAACCTTTCAGGCATCCTTTACCCGCAATCTCAAAATGTTTTCCCCACGACGCCGATAAATTCTGCACACCTTCGGAGGTTAACTCAAACTGCCCATGAAAATCATCAAGCGGCGCTGTCTCCACAATAAAATAATGAGTGTTAAATCCACCACCGAACTTCCAAAGCCGTCCTTGCTGGATTAAATAAATGGGTTTAAGCGAAATCGTCATATCGGTGGTGATATCAAGTCCGGAAAAGTCATAATGATCCAGTTGCACTTGGATTTCAGCATTGGCTTGACGAAGTTCGTAATGAAGATCCCATCGGTAACGGGTCCCAATTTCCTCAAAATGGGTCTTTAAAACACGTTCCATAAAATCGAGTAAAATCTCACCCTGATATTGCTGATTTAAAACCGCTTGCGTAAGGCGCAAATGATCGGATTGTGATTCAAGTTCGCCCTGGAGCGTTAAAACATGGTGTCCTTTGCGCTTAATAGCTGCCTCCAAATGCCCCCTCAAAAGAGATCCTTCCAGCTTAACCGAATGCCCTGCGCCCGGCGATCCGGCCTCGAAATGAAACTTAGGCTCTAGCGGAAGATCCCAGACTTTTCCCGAAACTTTCACTTTCCAGCCATAAACCTGCATCTCCACTTTCGTCAATTCCAAGCGATCTTTCGTCAGCCTCCAATCGCCCTGCACCTCCTCCAGCGGCACGGGGAAATTCTTACTAAAACGGATTCCGGGAATATGAAAGGCGATATCATAACTTTCTCTCTGGGGATCTACGGAACCTCGAAATTCAATTTTCCCAGCCGCCAGGCCTTCCAGCACCGTTGCGCCCGCGACCTGCAAAGAACCATCCGGCCGTGCTTGAAAAGTTGCGGACAAATGCGTTGCCCGGATTTTTTGTTTCCAGGTTTTAAGTTCAAATTCCATAGTTCCATCATTAAATTCTACCGCCGGCATCATGGCAGCTATGGCATTGGAAGGACGAAGCGAACGAAGATATTCAAATGGAAAACGCCCACTTCCGAGACGAAAACTGGGGGTTTTTAAGATGATACGTGCAGGATTGATACTCTTTCCCTGAAAGAGAGAGAGCCAATTGTAGCGAACCTTAATCTGATCCACATCAAAGGAGACCGGAAGCTTCGAGTTTTTCTCCTGAATCTGAATGCCGGTGGCATCCACTTCATTCAAAAACCCAACCTTCAGCGCACCTATGCGCACTCGCGCACCCAGAATATCGCCGATTTTTTGCTCGGTCAGAGACAGAATATTTTTTTGGTGGGTCAGAAAAAACAAAGCAGCAGACGGCACAATCAAGACCATGCTTCCTAAAAGAAGGATAGCCCAGAAAAGACCTTTGCGGGAAATTTTCATCGCCAATCTCCCGTTAGACTGCGACTTCAAACTGAATCACATCCCCGCGCAGCGCCGCTTTGACTTTTTGGCCTTCTTGAAATTTCCCCGACAATATATCTTCCGCCATAACATTCTCAATATACCGCTGGATCGTTCTCTTAAGCGGCCGGGCCCCAAAAACCGGGTCATAACCCTTATCAATGAGAAATTTCACAACTTCCGGCGAAAGCTCAAGATCGATCTTTCGGTCTTTGAGCCGTTCCTTCACTTCCTTAAGCTCCAACTCAATGATCTGCTCAAGGTCCTGACGATTAAGCGGATGGAAGACAACAATGTCATCCACCCGGTTGATAAATTCCGGACGAAAGACTTTTTTGACTTCATCCAAAAGCTTGGTCTTTAAATTGTCATAATTGATCTCATCCTGACTCCCCGTGATGAACCCCATCGAAGCCTGACGCTTTACAAGATCCGCACCCACGTTTGAAGTCATGATGATAATCGTGTTTCTAAAATCAACTTTACGGCCATACGAATCCGTGAGCCGGCCTTCTTCCATAATTTGAAGCATGATGTTAAAAACATCCGGATGGGCCTTTTCAATTTCATCAAAAAGCACCACGCTGTAAGGACGACGGCGAACTTTTTCAGTCAGCTGCCCGCCTTCTTCATAACCCACATATCCGGGAGGCGCTCCGACAAGGCGGGATACATTAAATTTTTCTCCGTACTCGGAACAATCCACCACCACAATAGCATCTTCATCTCCGAACATAAATCCCGCCAAACCCCGCGCCAACAATGTTTTCCCAACCCCTGTCGGACCCAGAAAAATAAACGCCCCGATCGGCCGCTTAGGATTTCGAATTCCTGAACGCGAACGACGAACCGCATTTGAGACTGCATGCACTGCTTCATTTTGTCCAATGACACGGTTATGAAGCTCATCCTCCATGCGAAGGAGGCGAGACATTTCTTTTTCTTCGATTTTCTGAAGCGGAACCCCCGTCCATTTTGCAACAATGTGCGCAATGTCTTCGTGAGTCACCTGAACTTCAACTTCGGATTTGGATTCTTTCCAACTTTTTTTGATCCGAGCCAGCTCTTCCTTCGCTTTTCGCTCTTCATCCCGAAGCTTTGCAGCCTTTTCGAAATCCTGACCTTTGATCGCCGCTTCTTTTTCCCGTTTCAAACTCTCAATTTCAAGCTCATATTTTTTGAGCTCTTTGGGCAAAGTTGTAACTGAAAGGCGGGCACGCGAAGCCGCCTCATCAATAATATCAATGGCTTTATCCGGCAAAAATCGTCCGCTGATGTAGCGATCCGATAATTTAGCCGCAGATTCAAGAGCTTCATCCAGGATTTTGACGCGGTGATGCGCCTCATATTTATCCCGAATTCCTTTCAGGATTTGGATAGTGGCATCCACAGACGGCGGCTCCACATGAATGGTCTGAAAACGCCGCGCCAGGGCCGCATCTTTTTCAATATATTTTCGGTATTCATCCAAAGTCGTGGCGCCAATACACTGAATTTCACCGCGGGCCAGCGCGGGTTTCAAAATATTGGAAGCATCAATCGCACCTTCTGCCCCTCCAGCACCCACCAACGTATGCAGTTCATCAATGAAGATGATGACGTTTTCGGTTCTGCGGATTTCATCCATCACCGCCTTGATGCGTTCTTCAAACTGTCCGCGGTACTTCGTGCCCGCCACCATAAGAGGAAGATCCAGCATAATCAAACGCCGATCCGCTAAAATTTCCGGAACATCTCCCGAGACAATGCGCTGCGCTAAGCCTTCCACAATGGCTGTCTTTCCAACGCCGGCCTCGCCCAAAAGAACTGGATTATTTTTAGTCCTCCGCGCCAAGATTTGGATAACACGTTCAATCTCATCTTCACGTCCCACTACGGGATCCAGCTTTCCTTCTCGCGCCATGAGTGATAAATCCTGGCCAAAGGAATCCAGTGCCGGCGTTTTTGTCTTAGATTTACCGCCCGGAGCAGCAGCTCCCCCGCCGCCTCCTGAACCCGCACCGGAACCGGCGCCGGCTCCGCCGCCTGATCCAGAACCTGGAGAAGAAGAGCCTAAAAGCTTAATGACTTCCGCACGAACCTTATTTAGATCCAAACCCACATTCATAAGCACATGACTCGCCACGCCCTCGCCTTCTTTAATCAGTCCAAGGAGAAGATGCTCGGTTCCAATATAGTTATGGCCAAGGCGGCGCGCCTCATCCATCGCAAGCTCGATGACCTTCTTAGCTTTTGGAGTAAACGGAATATCACCGGAGACAATCGTGCTCGGACCAAATTGGACAAGCTTCTCCACTTCCAAGCGAATGGTTTCAAGGGAAAGGCCAAGATTTTGAAGGACCGCAGCCGCTACGCTTTCGCCTTCTTTAATCAAACCAAGAAGGATATGCTCGGTTCCAATGTAATCGTGGTTAAAACGCTTTGCTTCTTCTTTAGCCAGAATAATAACTTTACGGGCACGTTCTGTAAATCGATCAAACATAAATCCTCCGAATAGTATCCTTTATTATATAAGAAAAGTTCAGTTACAACGATATTTTGGCAAGCCGTTCACGAATGATCTCCGCACGGCGACTATCGCGCTCCGATGCATTTAACGTCGTTCCTGCCATTTTCTGAAGATGCGCAGGCTGAATAAGGCCAAAAAGCATGTTCAGATCCTCGCGGCCCAATTGACTGGGTAAAAGCCCCACATTGACTCCCAACTGTACCATAGAAAGATATTGCGTGGCTTCGGTTGAGGAAATGATGCGCGAGGCTTTAAGAATTCCCAGGGCCCGCCAAATTTGGTCCTCGAATTTTCCTTTCTTCTTTTCCATCATATGCTGACGGGCTTCGCGCTCATGACTAATCACCTGCCGGATCACAGACTCCAGATTTTGAATGATTTCTGACTCATTCTGCCCCAGCGTCATTTGATTGGAAAATTGAAAGTAGTCGCCGATAGCCTGGGTTCCCTCACCGTAAAGTCCGCGAGTCGCCAGATTGAGCTTTGTCAGGGCCTGGATCACTTTATGAATCTGTTTAGTCAAAACCATGGCAGGAATATGCACCATGCAAGAGGCTCGAAGTCCGGTCCCAACGTTAGTCGGACAGGCTGTCAAATATCCCAATCGTGGATCAAAGGCATAATCCAGATCCGCTTCCAATTCGTCATCCAGCTGATCAATCACTTCCCAGGCCTTGGCGAGATTGAATCCGCTTTCAAATGCCTGAATCCGCAAATGATCTTCCTCCAAAACCATAATACTGATTTTCTCAGATGAATTAATCGCTACGGCTTTGCGTCCTTTTTCTCCGGCATGCTCAATACTGACCAAATGGCGTTCAATCAAAAACTGACGATCAAGCTCCGAAAGATCCTTATAACGAAAATAGTGCGCATTGCTTACCGTGGGCGCTTGAGCGATCGACGCCTCCACTTTATCTAGAATCTGATCCTGCTCCGCTTCCGGCAGCCGAGTGGTATAAACATAGTTTTTTAAATTGCGTGCAATACGGATTCGGGAGCTGATCACAATATCAGAATCCGGACCCTCGGAGTGGTACCATTCTGGAATCCGGTTGAGAAACTGATCAATCCCTTTCACTTCGAGCTCTTTCGCACACCGGACTTTGTGTTTTTCCTGGTTTTGTCTTCTAATTTTTGAATCTCATCCCGAAGCTGGGCAGCCTCTTCAAAATTTTCCTTCAGAACACATTGCCGCAGGCGTTGCTGCAAAAGAAGCAAATCCTGAGCAGGGGTCCGTTCTTTTTTTGCTGCAGCGGATCCTTTTAATCGCCGCGGAACTTTCCCCGTATGATGAACGGCCCGCTGGACGCGGCGGATCAAAGAACTCACCACTTGATCAAAAGACTGATAACAAACGGAGCAACCCAAGCGTCCGGTTTTGGAAAGCTCTTCATAGGTCAGTCCACACTGGGAACATTTCGGAGTCGCTTTGATCTTCTCGCCCAAAACCCCCAACAATGACGGGTCGCCAAATCCGGTGAAAAGCTCTTTGATATTGAAGTGCGTTTTAAATTCCGTTCCTTTTTCCTGAGCACACACCTCACACAGATGGATTTCCATCATCTGCTGATTATGGATCTCCGTCATATGAATTGTGGCGTCATTGACTCCACAGAGATTACAAATCATAGGTGCCTTTGGGTTTAAAACAGATTAAAGTTTGTACTTTACGCCGTCAAAACGCGTGAGTTCATGAAAGGCCTGGAGCAGGACTTTGGTCACTTTGCCAGGTTTTCCGTCCCCAATCACGCGGCCATCCACTTTCACCACAGGAATCACTTCAGCGGCCGTGCCGGTCAAAAACACCTCATCTGCGTTAAATACATCGTGTCGCGTGATGATGCGTTCTTCAGTACGGATTTTATTTTCCTGTGCTAAATCCAAAATGGCGTCACGCGTAATTCCCCGGAGCGCCCCCACATAACTCGGCGGCGTCACAAGCACGCGGTCTTTGCCGGAATAATCCTGACGAATCAGAAATATATTATCGCCCGTGCATTCGGCCACATACCCTTGATGGTTCAGCATGATGGCTTCCACACATCCCGCATTTTTCGCCTCAATCTTGGCCAAAATATTATTCAGATAATTAAGGCTCTTGATCGATGGATTCACGGCTTCCGGCAGATTTCTCACAGTCGGAACCGTGACGAGCGGAAGCCCATTCCGATACAGAGATTCTGGATACAGTTTGATTTTATCTGTGATCACAAACACCGTCGGCTGTTTACAGTTCGCGGGATCTAGTCCAAGATCCCCCTCGCCTCGCGTCACCACGACACGGATGTAGGCATCCTTGAGCTCATTTTTTTGCAGCGTCTTGACGATTACCGTCTCCAACTCTTTTGAAGTCATCGGAATATCGATCATCAAGGTGTGAGCAGATTCCCAGAGCCTTCCCAGGTGTTCTTTTAATTTGAAGACTAGACAGTTGTAAGCACGGATACCTTCAAACACACCGTCGCCGTACAAAAGTCCATGATCATACACCGACACTTTGGCCTGATCTTTTGCCACCCACTCGCCATTCAGATAAATCCACTTTGACATACAAACTCCTTCGTTCGTAATTAAAAAGACTGTATTTTAGGCACTTTTCCATCTCCGCGTGTCTGCGGCACCAACATTCCATCAACCAACCGGAATACGGACTGACTCCGCCACGCCAGGGTCTCATCATGCGTTACAATAATAAAAGATTGCCCTTCTTCCCGATTTAAATCAAATAAAAGCTGCGTGACTGATTCCGCAGTCTCCTGATCCAAATTTCCCGTGGGTTCGTCACACAAAACCACCGAGGGATGATTCACAAGCGCCCGCGCAATCGCTGCGCGCTGCTGTTCTCCGCCGGAAAGCTCCGAGGGATAATGATGCTGGCGGCTAAGGAGGCGAAATCTTCGCAGCAATTCCTTGGCCCATTTATCTTCCCGCTTACCGGATATTCGGCTCGGTAGTATCACATTCTCATAAAGAGTCAGCTCCGGCAAGAGATGATAAAACTGAAAAATAAAGCCAATCCGCCGGTTTCGAATCTTGGAGCGTTTCGCATCACTCATGCGCGCCAAATCCATGCCCTCAAAATAAATCTCGCCCTGAGTCGGTTGATCCAAACCTCCGAGCAAATTAAGGAACGTGGATTTACCCGACCCGGAGCGGCCGATCACACAATGCATCTCTCCGGGCCGCAGTGTAAAATTAATTTTCTTCAAAACCTCAAGCGTTCCGGACGGAAGCTCATAATCTTTTGAGAGGCCTTGCGCTGACAGTATTTTTTCAGATCCATTTGGATTACTCATAGCGAAGCGCCTCAATCGGATTCAGCTGAGCCGCTCGGTGTGCCGGATAAAACCCTGCCAGAACAGCCGCCGCCACAGCAAAAATAAGCGTCATGATGACATCTTCATAATTCACCTGGGCCGGGATCCGATCAAAATAATAAATATCACTCGGAAACACCTCAAGCCCTGTAGTTTTTTTTAAAAAATCAGAAAACTCGTTTAAATGAGTCGCTAGCGCCAGCCCACTCGCTGCGCCCACCACAACGCCCAGCATTCCTATACAAAAACCCTCGGTCACAAAAATGCTTCGGATACTCCCCTTGGTGGCTCCCAAGGCACGCAAAACGCCGATGTCTTTTGTCTTTTCCATCACCACCATCGTTAGCGAGGAAACAATATTGAAGGCCGCCACCAGAACAATCAGCGCCAGCAAAATGGTCATCACGGATTTTTCAACTTTTAAAGCCTGAAAAAAATTATGGTTCATGTCGTACCAGGAGCGGATAAAATAGTCCTGATAAAATTCTCGGCGCAGCAGATGCTTCAGCGATTCCGCATCATCGACGTGCTCAAACCGCAGGCTGATGGCGGAAACTTTGGAACCCAAATGAAACATGGACTGTGCCTGTTCTAAACTCACAATCGCGAGCCCCGTATCAAAATCATTCATCCCAAGCCGAAAAATTCCCCGCACCACAAACGACCGCGTTTCGGCTTTCGATAACGAAATACCTCCTTGCGAATCCTGAAAAGGTGCAATAATTTCCACCGCATCACCGGACCGCACTCCCAATCGCGCGGCAAGACCTTCTCCGAGCAGAATTCCACCGGTCTTGGTAGTGACCGTTTCATGAAAGAATATCTTTTTTCGCTTGGTTCGCTGCGCAAATACATCCGTCAAATCAAGATTGCCTGACTTTAAATTCTTAGAATAAACCGAAAGGTCTTCGGTCTTCAGATCAACTCCTTTTAGAATGATTCCCGTGGCACTCAAACTTGATTTGAGAATTGCCTGGCCTTCCACAAAGGGGGAAATAAAACGAACGCCTGAAAGATGCAACTTGCGAAGCCGCTCTAAATCCGATGCAGGATCTTCCAAACCCTGATATTTTTCGATCCGGATATGCGGCTGGACACTCACAATTTTAGACTTCAGTTCGCGGTCAAAACCACTCATCACCGCCAAAACCACAATCAATGCCATAACTCCCACGCCCACACCCGCCACCGAGATAAGGGTCACAAGGGAAATGAATCCTGTCCGTCTTCGGTTTGTCAAATGCTTGCCGGCAATGTAATTTTCAAATCCCATAAAATCCTTAGGCCTTGGGAGGCTGCGCCGTTGAGTTTTCTTCCGCACTCTCTCCCGTTTCAAGATCTGCCGGCTTCTCTGGCCGGAGCTGCGGAAACAAAATGACTTCGCGAATCGAATGCTGATTCGTAAGCAACATCACGAGCCGATCGATTCCAATTCCAAGCCCGCCCGCCGGCGGCATGGCATATTCAAGCGCCATGAGAAAATCCTCGTCAATGACTTTATGTTCTCCGATCATTTCCTTTTGCGCGAGAAGACGACGGCGTTGATCGTGCGGATCATTCAATTCCGAAAAGGCATTTGCAATTTCCATCTTGGCAATAAAAAGCTCAAAACGATACACCACTCCGGGATCACTTTCCTGAGCCTTGGCCAGCGGCGACATGGCAGTCGGATAATCAATCACAAAGGTAGGATCCCAAAGCTCTTCCTCCACATATTTACCGAAAATCTCGTTGAGAAGGTCCACATCATCCATATCGCGGATCTCGTCCCGGCTGGCGATTTTGAGTTTGCCGGCAGCTTCTTTAATATTTGCCGCTCGAAAATCAATGCCCGTTTTTTCTTTCAGCGCATCATAAAAAGAAATTCTTTTCCAGGGACGCGCATAATTGATGGATTTTTCTCCAAAGGGTATTTCAAGCGTTCCGTGCATTTGTTTCACAAGATCGGAAACTAAGGTCTCCGTAATATCCATCATGTCCGTGTAATCTGCGTAGGCCTGATAAAGCTCGAGCATGGTAAATTCCGGATTATGCCGAATTGAAATTCCCTCGTTTCGGAAATTCCGATTAATCTCATAAACCTTTTCAAACCCGCCCACCAGAAGACGCTTCAAATAAAGCTCCGGAGCCACCCGCAGATAAAGATCGGTATGAAGCGTGTTGTGATGCGTCACAAAAGGCTTGGCCCTGGCACCGCCTGGAATGGGCTGCATCATCGGCGTTTCCACCTCCATAAATCCCTGGCCGTCCAAAAACTTACGAATCTCCCGCACCAGAATTGAACGCTTGCGGAAGGTTTCGCGCACCTCATCATTCACAATAAGATCCACATAGCGGTGACGATAACGGATCTCTGTATCCTTTAGGCCATGCCATTTTTCAGGCAGGGTCTTTACAATAGTCGAAAGAACTTCAAAGCGCTCCACGCGGATCGTCTTCTCACCGGTCTTAGAAAGGAAAAGTGCCCCCTCCACGCCGAGGATATTGCCTAAACTTAGGGCCTTGAAACGCTCATATTGTTCTGCCCCCACTTCATCTGACTTGATATAAATCTGAATCTTGGCAGATTCATCCTTCAAATGAGCAAATGCCGCCCGCCCCATAACCCGGCAGGTCATCATGCGGCCCGCTACTTTGACTTTGCGGCCGTCCTGAAATTGGTCTTGCAGCTCCTTGATAGAGTCCTTAGGAAGATAGCGGTGTCCGTACCCAGAAATTTCGTTTGTCATAGTTCCTTAAGTGATTGATTTGACTGGACTAATGGAAATTGAGGAATTATAGTACGCAGCTTGATGCGGTGTCAAATGAGCACGCGACGTTACGGAGTAACTCGCTGTGCGAATTTGATCCCGAGCGAAGTCGAGGGATCTCGCAATCTCCGTCCCGGCAGAGCGGGACGGGACTGCAAGGTATACCCCGCGGCTGGCGCGGGGTATACTCTTGCTGTCAATCAATGCGCCCCCTTCAAACGGAAGGCATTGAAGCACTCTAACTGCAGAATTTGCAATTAGTTATCCATCGTCTATAATAGCCGTACTGTTCTCATTTGATGCATTAAAAGGAGTTTATCATGACCAAGAAGAAAATCGGTGAAGTGCTCGTAGAAAAGAATCTCGTTTCTCAGGAGAATATCGATCAAATCCTCAAAGAACAAAAACATACGAGCAAACTCATCGGCGAACTCCTCGTAGAACGCCAATTCCTTTCTGAGATCCTCCTCTTCCAGGCCTTAGCCCATCAACACCACATGGGTTTTGTGGATCTTGAAGCACACCGCCTTAATATCGCGCTTCTACATAAGATCCCCCTTCAGCTGGCTGAAAAGCACAGCGTAGTTGCCCTTGAACTTAAGGACGGCCTTCTGACCCTGGGTGTTTCCAGCCCCCGAAATCATCTCCCGCTTGAAGAAATCAAACAATTGACCGGCGCCGTCAATATCCAGGAAGTTCTTTGCCTTCCGGATCAGATCCGCGAAGTCCTGCACTCCAAATATTAATTCGAATTGAATCAAAAATAAAAATCAGCGCTCACCCGCATTTCTCACTCCTCGCAAGAGAAATGCGCGCGAAGCGATGTGGTGCAAATGGGCGTATCATTTGTACCACAGGGGTTGCCTTTTGCGTCGCTGCCGAAGTCAGCGACGCAAAACTTTGGCCGTAACCCGTTCGGCCAAAGCGGGTTTCTCATGGATTCAAATAAATCCATGAGAAACCCGGGCTCAATCTCTGCCTAAAAATGGCGTTAATTAACTGGGTCGGCCGTGAAGGCCGTCTCCAGTACTGAGTGATCCCGTCAAAAGGCGGGAGAACCGAAGGATCTCACAACGAGGATGTTATGGGTTGGAGAATTGGCGAACTGCTTGTTCAAAAAAAATGGATCTCATGGAACCAGCTTGAGGAAACGCTGCAAGATCAAAAAGAAAACAGAAAACTTCTCGGCGAACTTCTTGTAGATAAAAATCTTGTCCCCCGCTTTTACGTTTACCAAGCCTTGGGAGAACAAAATCACATCCGCTTCGTCGATCTTCCGAGGACCCGCATCAATCCGCGAGCTGTCGATTTACTCCCCATGGATTTTGCTTTAAAACACAATCTCATTCCTATAGAAATCTGCGCAGGCGCTTTAACCATCGGAATCGCAAGCGCCATCAACTCCTGGCCGGAAGCAGAAATCAAACAACTTACAGGCATGGTGACGATTCAAACCGTACTGTGTTTGCCGGAGCACATTCGAAAAGCCATTGAAGAAGAATATGGAAGGCTGGAGTCGCCCGTCGGAAGTTCTCGCTAAATTTTAAATCAATCACCGAAACAGATTTTGATAGATTCGGCGAGTCGCGTTTGATTTATTCAAAGTATAGAAATGAAGGCCCGGCGCACCCTTTTCGAGCAACTCTTCGCATTGACGCGTTGCATACTCAATCCCAAACTCCTCGACTGAGGCCTGGTCATCGCCGTAGCGATGGATCGCATCTTCCATTTCGCGCGGAATACTTGCCCCGCAAAGGCCGGCAAATTTTTTGATCTGGGGTCCATGGGTTACCGGCATAATTCCTGGGACAATGGGAATTTGAATGCCCAGGCTTCGGGCACGGTCAACAAATCGAAAATAAAATTCATTATGAAAAAAAAGCTGAGTCGTCACCACATTCGCACCTTGCTTTACCTTTTGTGCAAGATTTTTTAGATCCTGCTCCTTATCCGCAGTTTCTGGATGGCCCTCCGGGTAGCCTGCCACCAAAAGAGAAAAGGCATTCGCATATTGAGGATCGGAGCGGATAAAATGAACGAGCTCTGAAGCATACCGGAATCCATCTGGAACCGGCTGAAACGCTGTCTCGCCGCGTGGCGCGTCCCCGCGAAGAGCAACAATATTTTCAATGCCATTCTTGAGTAAATCCGCCAAAATGGTACGAATCTCATCCTTGGAGTGCGCTACGCAAGTAAGATGCGCTGCACTTTCGATTCCCACCTCTTTTTTGATTTTAGTCACAATCCGGAGGGTATTATCGCGCGTTGTTCCCATGGCACCATAAGTCACAGAAATAAATGCCGGATTGAGGCGTTTAAGCTCTGCAGCCACTCGAAACAGTTTCTCCTCTCCTTCATCTGTCTTCGGAGGAAAAAACTCGAATGAAATAACCTTAGAAAATTTTTTATAGAGTTCGTGAACCTTCATAGCGCTCCTTTCGGTCGATCATCTTATCGATTCTCGTGACCTGCCGCAAGCCCAGAATTCCTATTTTGGAAGTCGTGTGTTAAAATGGACTTATGTCAAAACCAAACTTTCTATCGACCTTGCATGATCGGGTTTTTGTCCTCGATGGAGCCATGGGCACCAATCTGCAAAAACTGTATTTAAATCCTAATGACTTTCGTGGTAAGGACGGCTGCAATGAGTACCTAATCCTTACCAAGCCGGACGCGGTCCGAAGTGTTCATAAAAGTTTTTTTGAGGCAGGCTGTGACGCGGTGGAGACAAATACCTTCGGCGCCAATCGTATAGTACTTGGCGAATACGATCTTGCTCCCCTGGCTTACGAGCTGAATAAAAAAGGCGCAGAACTTGCCAAAGAGCTTGCCGTTGATTATTCAACACCTGATCATCCCCGTTATGTCTTTGGCTCCGTAGGGCCCGGCACCAAACTGCCTTCTTTAGGCCACGTTTCCTTTGATGAACTGCGGTCTGTTCTCAAAGAACAGATCTTTGGACTTATTGATGGCGGCTCTGACGCGCTCCTTTTTGAAACCTGTCAGGATCTACTCCAGGCCAAGTGCTCAGTCGTTGCTGCTTTGGAGTGTTTTGAAGAAAGAAAAATTAAACTCCCGCTTCTTGTTCAAGTCACTTTTGAATCCACAGGCACCATGCTTTTAGGGACAGAAATGCCGGCCGTAATTACCACGCTTGAAATGTTTCCTGTCGACGTTCTTGGGATGAATTGTGCCACAGGTCCGAAGGAAATGTCGGATCACTTGCGAAATCTCTGCGAAAACTCAAATCGATTTATTTCTGCGCTGCCGAATGCCGGACTTCCGGAAAACGTAGGCGGCATGGCCCATTATCATCTTACGCCCACTGAGCTCGCGGATTATCATGAGCGCTTCGTCAAAGAATTCGGCGTTTCCATTGTCGGAGGCTGCTGCGGCACCACGCCGGAACATTTGAAGGCCGTGGTGGATCGCGTCCGCAAGCTAAAACCAAAAAAAAGATCACCGTACCATGAAGCCGCCTCCTCCAGTCTTTACTCATCCACAACCTACCGCCAGGAACCCGCTCCGCTTTTGATTGGCGAGCAAACCAATGCTAACGGCAGTAAAAAATTTAAGCAGGTCCTAGAGCGCGAAGATTATGAAGGCTTGGTCTCCATTGCCCGAGAGGCCATCAAAGAGGGCTCTCATCTTGTAGACCTTTGCGTTGCTTATGTCGGACGCAATGAGATCAAGGACATGATAGAAACAATCAGCCGTTACAACCAGCATGTCACGGTTCCCATCATGATTGATTCCACGGAAGCTCCTGTGATTGAGGAAGCGCTCAAGCATGTGGCTGGAAAGTCCATCATCAACTCCATCAATCTTGAGGATGGCGAAGAGCGGATGGCAAAAGTCTGTCCATTGGCCTGCAAATACGGAGCAGGACTTGTTGCGCTTACGATTGACGAGCAAGGCATGGCCAAAACCCGCGATAAAAAATTGGCTATTGCCAAGCGGATTTATGATCTTGCCCTAAACAAATACGGCATCAAGGCCGAGGATCTGTTTTTTGATACTTTGACCTTTACCCTGGGAAGTGGTGATGAAGAATTCCGCAACGCCGGCATAGAAACGATTGAGGCTATACGCCTAATCAAAAAAGAATTACCTGGGGTCCGCACAATCCTTGGCGTCAGCAATATCTCGTTCGGACTCGACGCCCATTCCCGCCATGTTTTAAATAGCGTATTTTTACATGAAGCCGTCCAGGCCGGACTTGATGCCGCCATTGTCCATGCCAAGAAAATTATGCCGATTTTTAAGATTTCCAAAGAAGAGTACGAACTTTCCAAGAATTTGATTTACAACCAAAGAACCGGCGATCAAGATCCCCTGCATGCCTTTATTGCTTACTTTGAAAAAATTAAGGGCACGGAGATCATTAAGGAAGTTCGAAAGAGCGATCAAACCATTGAAGAAGCTCTCAAAAACCGCATCATTGACGGAAACAAAGAAGGTCTTCCTGAAGACCTTACCCTAGCGCTTAAAACCTACAAGCCGCTTGAAATCATCAATACATTTCTCCTGGACGGCATGAAGGTCGTGGGAGAACTTTTTGGTGCGGGAAAAATGCAGCTTCCTTTTGTTTTACAGTCCGCGGAAGTGATGAAAAAGGCCGTGGCTTTTTTGGAGCCTTTTATGGAAAAAATTGAAGGCTCGGAAAAAGGAAAGATCGTGCTTGCCACGGTCAAAGGGGACGTCCATGACATTGGAAAAAATCTGGTGGATATCATCCTCACCAATAACGGCTACAAGGTCTACAATCTCGGGATTAAACAGCCCATTGATTCCATTCTTAAAGTGGCCGAGGAAGTAAAACCAGATGCCATCGGACTATCCGGACTTCTTGTCAAATCCACTCTGATCATGAAAGAAGATCTGGAAGAAATGAACCGCCGCGGCATTGCCCTTCCCGTTATTTGCGGAGGCGCGGCCTTGACCCGAAAATACGTTGAAGATGATTTAGCCGGCCTTTATCACGGCGATGTCTATTACGGCCAAGATGCTTTTGCGGGTCTTCGCATTATGGATGAACTCAAAAATCCCAACCGAGAAGCCAAGATTACCAAGACCGGGCAAGCTCGCGGAAAAAAAATGGAAACATCATCCGATGTGACGCCCAGTCATTCGGCCTCGCCCGTGAGTCCTACTCCGATCCAATACAATGTTTCAACACCCAAAGTTCCCTTTTTAGGTTACCGGATCTTAAAAAATATCCGAATGGAAGAAGTCTTTCCTTATATCAATAAAACCGCGCTCTTTCGCGCTCAGTGGCAGTTCAAACGTCAGGACATGCTGGTATCCGATTATGACCGCTTAATCCGCGAAAAAGTGGAACCCCTGTTCCATGAAATGTGCAGAAAGACGATCCGGGAGAAGATTTTTGATCCGCGCGTCATTTATGGATACTACCCCTGCTACTCAGAAGGAAATCTTCTGACCGTCCTTGATGCGGATGGAAGAAATACGCTTGCAACATTTAATTTTCCTCGGCAAAGCCGCGCACCGCACCGTTGTCTTTCTGACTTTTTTAGGCCCAAGGGATCCAAAGATCTGGATGTCGTGGGATTCCAGCTTGTCACGGTCGGGCATCATGCCTCAGAAGTAGCCGCTAAACTTTTTAAGGAAGATAAGTATCAGGATTATCTTTATCTGCACGGACTCTCGGTGGAGTCAGCCGAGGCGCTTGCTGAATACACACATGCCATGATCCGAAAAGAAATGAATATTCATGCCCAAGACGGCACTGACAAGGACGCACTTTTTAGACAAGGTTATCAAGGGTCACGTTATAGTTTCGGCTATCCGGCTTGCCCGAACTTGGAAGATCACACGGAGCTATTCAAGCTGCTTCCGGCAGAAAAGATCGGTGTGACTTTGACGGAGGAATTTCAGCTCGTTCCCGAACAGTCCACATCCGCGATTGTGGTCTACCATCCTGATGCCAAATACTTCAATATCTAAAGATTAAGCAGAAGGAGCATCGCCCAGGGCGTCCGCTAAGGCATGCCAAATGAGGGTGGCGCATTTCACGCGGATGGGAAATTCCTTAACGCCTTCAAAGATCTTCATGCGGTCGACTTCACAGCGCAAGGTTTCATCAATATTGGCTTGCGTCATAAATTTCATAAACTGATCTTTGAGGCTCCTAATCTCTGAAATTTTTTTGCCTTCGATCAGCGTGGTCATAATGGAGGCGCTGGATTTTGAAATGGCGCATCCCGCTCCTTTAAATCCTACTTTTTCAAGCACACCGTCCTTTGAGATTTTCAGATAAAGATGATAATCATCCCCGCAGAGAGGATTTTTTCCATGAGAATACTGGGTCGCATCACTGAGCTCTTCAAAATGACGCGGCTTTCGGTTGTGATCAAGAATCACTTCTTGATAAAGACCTTTGAGTTTGGGCTCCGGAACGTTCATGCAAAAACTTCCCTCACTTTTTTCAGCGCATTCACAAAAGCGAGGACTTCTTCTTGGGTATTATAAAAAGCGAAAGAGGCACGCGCTGTAGCGGGAACTCCGAAGCGGTCCATCACCGGCTGAGCGCAGTGCTGTCCGGTGCGGATCGCAATCCCCTCTTGATCCAAAATGGTTCCAATATCATGAGGATGGGCAAAATCCGTGACAAAGGAAACTAAAGACGCCTTTTGCCGCGCCGCGCCAATGATGCGAATACCTTCAATTTCCCGCAGTTTTTCAGTTGCTAGTTCCAAGAGCGCATGCTCATGCGCTTGAATTTTTTCAAATCCAACTTTTTCAATGTATTCCAAGGCTGGAGCGAGTCCGATAATTTGGGCAATGGCCGGAGTGCCGGCTTCAAATTTTCGCGGCGGAGCAGCGAAGACCGTGCAGTCAAACGTCACACTCTTAATCATATCCCCGCCCAACTCATACGGATCCATGGCATCCAAATGCTCGAGCTTTCCATAAAGAACTCCAACGCCCGTGGGGCCAAAAGTTTTATGACCCGAAAAAGCAAAGAAATCACAATCCAAATCCTTCACATCGATCTTCATATGCGGAGCAGACTGAGCCCCGTCAATCACGGCCACCGCACCGGCGTCATGGGCCAAACGAATAATTTCCTTAATGGGATTGATGGTTCCGAGGGCGTTGGAGATGTGGGTCACAGCCACCAGACGAGTTTTTTTATTCAGAAGCTTTTTATATTCTTCAAGATCCAGCTCTCCGTTATCCAGAATCGGAATTACGCGCAGCTTTGCCCCTTTTTCAAGACAAACCTGTTGCCACGGCACCAAATTAGCATGATGTTCCATACCGGAAATAATCACTTCATCGCCGGATTTGATAAATTTTCGGCCATATCCCGCGGCCACAAGATTCATACCTTCCGTTGTTCCTTTAACAAAAATAATCTCTTCTAATCGGCGGGCATTCAAAAAGGCCTGACATTTCCGGCGCGCTTGATCACAAAGATCCGTTGACTGCTGACTTAAGGTATACACACCGCGATTGACGGTGGCATATCGATTCGTATAAAAATCCGTCATGGCATCGATGCAGACTTGGGGTTTCTGAGACGTTGCCGCATTGTCCAGATAGATAAGCGGCTTTCCGTTCATCTGGGTACCAAGCACCGGAAAGTCTCTGCGAATTTTATTTAAATCAAGCCCTGCACTTTGATTCATAACGCCTCAGCCCTGCACCAACATTTTTTGGAGTAATTGACGAACCCTCGTCGCCATTTCAGTTCGAACCTGTCCGGGTTCAAGTGGAGATATCATATCCGCTAAAAAACCAGTTGCAATGAGTAATCGTGCAAGCGCTGAATCTAAACCGCGGCTCTCCAAATAAAAGATTTCCTCGGGATCAAACTGTCCGGTGGCAGCTCCGTGTGCGCATTGAACTTGATCCGCATAAATTTGAAGCTGCGGACGCGCCCAGGCCCTAGCATCTCCTGAGAGAAGAATATTGCGGATCATTTGACGAGAATTGGCATTTTGTCCTTCACGGTGAACATGCACGAGGCTTGAAACCTCACCCTGTGCCTTGTCGCTTAATAGGGATTTAAAAACCTGCTGGCTCAGCGTATCCGGCGCCCGATGTTCAACTACAACTTGGTGATGGAATTTTGATTCCGCAGAGCCCAAAGCAAGCATGCGGTATTCGGTTTGCGCTCCCGCACCCTGAAGATGGATCTCACTTTCAAGACGCGCCAATCCTCCTCCCTCGGTAATACCAATAAAATTAAATTTTCCCGACTCCTCAACCGAAATGGTCTGATGAAGAAGCCGCGCACTCGTTGCCAAACCTTGATGAAGATAAATCAATCTGAGCTCGGACTTTTTACCCACTTGAATGTCGAGCACTGAATTTATCAATCCCGGACTCATAGCGCCCTGCCGGCCATCCAAAACAATCGTTGCCGTTGAATGATCTTTTAAATCAAAACGCACTCTCGGCTGAAAAATATTTCCTAAATGCCCCGGCAAACTGCTTTGAAGTTGAATCCAGATAGGCTTTGCGATCTTCTGCGATGCACCCACCGTGACCACCATGCCGGCGTCCATCCAGGCCGCATTGAAATCCAAAAAAGGATCAACCGTCTTTGGATTTTTCAATGGGGTTAAAGCGGCGGATCCTTCCCTGATCGGTTTCCAAAAAGGCTGCACCGAGACGCCCGGAAGAATTTCCGAAGTCTCTGTCAAAATCTTTCCCGCGGACCCAAAACCCAGAACAAGGGATTCGTTATTGGATTGAAGAGAGACCGAACCTCCGGCCTCCTTTTTCGAAACTCCAGATTCAACTCCAGCCGGAAAACTCAGCAAGCTCTCAAGAGGAAAATATTTCCAGCGCTCATCGTGCTTTTTTTGAATGGGCTCGGCGCGCAAACGTTCCCAGGCGCGGACCCGGCAATTTTTTGCTTCCTCAGGTTCGGAAAAATCAGGCAAAGGACTCGGGCCAAACATCCAATCTCGCAAAACGGTGGATTGATTCATAAAAGAAGCCTCAATGTCCTGCAGAACTGGAAAGATGAGACCCTTTAGACGCACCGGCCAGGAGCCAGTCATAGCCGCGTTTTTCAACTTCCAAAGCAAGCGACTTATCTCCCGACTTAATGATCTTTCCACCGGCGAGAATGTGGACAAAATCCGGCACAATATATTCCAGAATTCTTTGATAATGTGTCACGATCATAATGGCATTCGCGGGGTTTTTAAGGCGTGTGACTCCCTGCGCCACAATCCGAAGAGCATCCACATCGAGGCCCGAATCGGTTTCATCCAAAATGGCCAGCTTCGGCTCCAAAACTGCCATCTGAAGAATTTCATTCCGCTTTTTCTCACCGCCGGAAAACCCATGATTCACGGCGCGTTCAAGGTAAGCGTCCGGGGCCTCCACCACTTTCATCTTCTGATGGACTAAAGTGTCAAACTCAATGGGATCCATTTCCGGCTTCCCCTGAACTTTTCTCCGGGCATTAAACGCCATCCGCAAAAATTGTTCATTATTTACACCCGGAATCTCTATCGGATATTGAAAGGCCATAAAAACACCGTTCAAAGCCCGTTCATGGGCCTGAAGGCTCAAAAGATCCTTGTCTTCATACTGAATCGTCCCCGAACTGACACCCATTTGAGGATGTCCGGCCAAGACCTTGGCAAGCGTGCTCTTTCCTGATCCATTCGGACCCATAATGGCATGAACTTCGCCAGCCTTAACCTCCAGGTCAATCCCTTTTAGAATCTCTTTTTCGCCGACTTTAACATGTAACTTCTTAATACTTAACATTCCATGCTCCTCAATGCCGCTATCCCGTAGCGCCTTCAAGTTTCAGTTCTAATAATTGCGTTGCTTCCACTGCAAATTCTCCAGGCAGTTCTCGGAAGACATCGCGGCAAAACCCGCTGATAATGGAGGCCATGGCATCTTCCTGAGAAATTCCGCGCGACTGAAAATAAAAAAGCTGATCATCACTTACCTTAGACGTTGTGGCTTCGTGTTCTACTTGTGAGGTTGGATTCTGAATGTCATGATACGGAAAAGTATTGGCATTACAATCCGAACCAATTAAAAGCGAATCACACTGCGTATAATTCCGCGAATTAGCAGCGTTCTTCTTAATATCAATAAGCCCGCGATAATTATTATTGGAATGACCTACGGAGATTCCTTTTGAAATCACAGTGCTCTTGGTTTTGCGTCCCACATGAATCATCTTAGTTCCGGTGTCTGCCTGCTGAAATCCATTCGTCAAAGCCACGGAATAAAATTCACCCACGGACTCATCCCCCAACAAAATACAGGAAGGATATTTCCAAGTAATAGCAGATCCGGTTTCAACCTGGGTCCAGGAAATTTTGGATTTCACGCCCGCACATTTTCCGCGTTTAGTCACAAAATTATAAATACCGCCTTTTCCTGTTTTCATATCTCCGGCATACCAATTCTGAACCGTGGAATATTTGATCTCAGCCCGGTCCAAACAAACTAGCTCCACCACGGCCGCGTGCAGCTGATTAGTATCAAAGCGCGGCGCAGTACAGCCTTCCAAATAGCTGACATAGGCATCGTCTTCGCAAATGATCAAAGTGCGTTCAAATTGTCCGGAATTTTCTGTGTTGATACGAAAATAACTGGAAAGCTCCATCGGAGACCTTACCCCCTTGGGAACAAATACAAAAGAGCCATCCGTAAAAACTGCAGAGTTGAGCGCAGCAAAATAATTATCCGCAGGCGGAACAACCGTCCCCAAATATTTTTTTACAAGCTCCGGATAATCATGAACGGCTTCGGAAAAAGAACAGAAAATAACGCCCGCTTCTTTAAGCTTTTCTTTAAACGTGGTTCCTACCGAGATGCTGTCAAAAATTGCGTCCACGGCAACACCCGCCAGTTTCTTTTGTTCAATCAGCGGAATGCCAAGCTTGGCAAAGGTCCGCAGAAGCTCAGGATCCACCTCCTCTAAACTTTTAGGTTTTGCGGTAGCCTGCTTAGGCTCTGCATAATAAATGATGTCCTGATAATTAATTTTAGGATAGGAAACCTGACTCCACTCAGGCTCCTCCATCTTGAGCCACTGCTGAAAAGCTTTGAGACGAAATTCAAGCATGAACTGGGGCTCTTTCTTATGAGCCGAAATCGTTCGTATGGTTTGTTCGCTAAGACCCGTGACGCTTTTTGCCAAATCAATCTGGGTTTTAAATCCATATTGATATTCCCGGTCCGCAAAACTCTTAATGGCATCGTCACTCATGATGCACCCACCTTTTTTACAGACTCCGGATGAGTCGGTGCATGAAAACCGATTCCCCCGGCTATGGTTTCTAACGTCACAGAATCGAAATAACCCTCAAGAAGTTCCCGGGTTTTTTGCCAAACGGGCTTCAAGCCGCACAAGCGATAATGGTTGCAGACAATTTCAGTGCGCACTCGATTATCACAAAAGACTTTAAAGGTCTGCCCTTCCAAAGCTTCCAAAATTTGCCTCAACGTAATTTCGTTAGCCGGACGCGCCAGCACATAGCCTCCCTGATTACCCTGAAAAGAAGCCACCACCCCCGCGCCACGAAGTTTTTGAAGAATTTTTTCCGTGAACGTTTTGGAAAAGCCTTCTCCTGCAACAATTTCGGTGGTTGTTACCGGCTGACCAAAAGGCTTTTGCATCAGATAGGTAAGGCAAACAATCCCATACTCAGACTTGGTGGTAAATTTCATAAGTGGGGGGAATTATAATGAACCAGACTTTTTTAGTCCAGTTTGATCAATAAATTCACGACTTAAAGCTATTGGATGATCTTTTCTGACTAATAAAGCTCTCTAATGAGTATCGCGATAGGCTTTTTTCTTATTTTTTAAATTGGAGCAGACCCGCTAAACTTCGAGCGATTTCTTTTTCTCATCCCAATGAACTTTGCCGGATTTAAGCTTTTCGAGATCAACTTTAAAATTGATCGCAAAATCTTTTTGCATATCCTCCAGCTGTTTTTTTTCAGCGGCAAGACGAGACTCGAGAATCGACACATTTTTTTGCTGAGCCTCAATCGCCTGAAGCTTTCCGGGAATTTGCTGTATCCGCGGGTCGATCGCTTCGGCAGCTGTGGCGGGCTTTACATCCAGCTCCTTTAAGGGCTCCACCCCATTCGCTGGACTCTCAGACTTAGCAGCCTCTTTACTTATTTTGACCGCCTTACCTTTCGTTGTTTTCTCATTTTTTTTAAACAGTTCACAGTATCCAGAGGGCGCAGAAAAACCCGCGATAACTATCCCGACAATCAACGCTGAAATAATTCTACTCATCATAATTCCCCTTTAGTTAGATGTGCTGATTTCCTTGGGCTGCAATTCATCCATTTTTGATTTAACCTGCGACAAGTCATCCCGAATTTCTGACAAAAGCTGAATAATTTGAATATTCTGGTAATAAAGCGCCTTACTCGATTCCTGCGCGTAAATAATATCACTCTGAGATAAATCCTGATATTCTTTTGCTTTAGCACCCGCCTCCTGAAAAGAGTACTGTGCAGCAAATACCGAAACGCCCCACAACATAAAAACCGTCAAACTCAGCCCCAGAATCTTTATAAATGAATTCTTTACCGTCATAAATTCTCCTTCGTTTAAGCAGCTCCCGATGCGGCACCTGCGGTTTGAGCAATAGGACGCACAGCCTCCCAAGCCAGATCTTCAAAAAGTGTCACCAAAGTAATCACAGGCTTCTCAATCTCTCGCTCCCGAGAAACGGCAATACGGATTTCCAGCGGATCTTGATCCGGCACAATCGTGCGCGTGATTCGCCAACGAGTCTTATTCATCACCAACGGTTCCTGCTCCAGCGACGGGTAGACTTCATCGCCCAAGGCGAGAAGCTGCGTCTTACTTAAATGGAGGTTGAGCGTGCGTTCCATGTAGGACTTCGCCAGGTTGGTGGCGGTAATGGTATCCATGGAATCCTGGGTCTGGAGCATAGCGTGCGCAAATAATTGCATAAGCGGCAAAAACAAAATTGCGATCAGACTAATCGCAATCATAATTTCAATAAAGGTAAACCCTTTAGGGTTTTTGATTTTTTTAAAAAACATTGTATTGAAGTTCCAAACGTTTAGAAACCCCGTTAACGGTTCCTGTTGCAATAATAAGCGACTCGGAAAACGCAAACTCCACCACAAAATTTCCTTCGCCGAGTGGGATGGGTCCCAGCTTTTCATCTTTGAGCTTATCGGATCCGGCACGGGTCCGCAGGCTATGAATGGCATAGCTGATCCCTGCCTCCGCCAAATAGAGCGCCTTGACTTCATCCATAACCGTCTGCGAGGAGAGACTCACCGAGGAGGCAAACTCAATGAGCGTAGCGCCAATCAAAGAAAGGCTAATCATCATGATCACAACGGCAATGAGAGCAATGCCGCGTTGATTTCTTAAGGAAGCTGATTCGGATCGTGAAGTTTTCATTGGAAACAATTACTCAAATCATTTGTTTGGATCTAAGATCGAGCGATTAAGAAATGGTGATCATAAAACTGGGTTCAGGCGCCAAACTTTCTTCGGAGTCGCGGTACGTGCCCCGCAGTTTAACGGTTCCCGGCCCAATCAGTTTAATGGAACCATCCCGCCGATTAACGACCGCATCGTTGGTATTATGATCGGGCTCCACAGTTCCGTTGATGAAATCATTAACCGTAATCGCCGAGTGTTCATTCCCTCCAACGGTCACGGATTTTGCGCCAAAAGATCGTTGGATGGACACAGCGGCTTCACGGCGGTCCACCGTCACATCATCCCCTGCTGTCGGGGATTCCGCAGGAGCCCAATTTGCATCATCATCCCAGGACGCTTGATCGCCGCGTCCCGTCCAGCGTTTTTCATCTGCAAAAGCCGCGGGGTCCAATAATGACAAATGGCAAAGCACAAATGACAAAACGAGCAATAAACCACTGAGCCGTTGACGCCTACTTTTATTTGTTATTTGAATTTTGATATTTGTCATTTCCATATTAGGGCCTCACAAAAAGACCGACGCCGTCCATGGTCATTTCCTTTACTTCAAGTGTAACATCCCCCTCTAGATTTACGACATCCTCAATATCCGGATCATCGTCATAATCATAAAGGCCATTCGCCCCCACAATCAGGAGATCAAAATTAGTGTCCGGAGCTCCGGACTGAGCCGGAGGAAACTGGACCAAGATCGGACTTCCCACCGGATACTCCACGGTATAAGTTTTAATCCGCCAAGGATTGGATCCTATTTTTTCAAACGTCAGCTTGATTCCCCAACTCGGGCCGGCTTTAGGCCGAGCAATGAGCTCCAACTCATCTCCGTCACGAACCCCCATAAAATTTGTCAGCTGAAGCGTGTGTATTTTTTTACTGTTCGGGATTGGGATTTCCATATCACGTGAAAGCGTTAAATATCCCGTACGAAGCGGCGCATTTCGAAACGACACAAAATTAACCAATGTCTGTTTCACTTTTCCGATACTCGCTTCCAACCCGACTTCTACACCGGTAATAACAGGAAGTTGATTCTCTGAAACTTCCCCCTCAGCACCCACCGCAGCATTCCCAGTAGTGAAGTAAAAAAATGTCACATTATCAAACTGCACGCCAAAAGGATTATTCGAGATATTTTCTGTCTCATCCCCGGCATTTAAATAAATAGCATGCTCATCGGAATCCCAGTAAATTCGGTGCACAACATCCCGCGACCGAAATGCATCCGGATGATAAATAAATCGCAGGGCACCCGGCTCTGGAGGAACCACACCGAGCCGAACCTGCGTTCTTTTTTCACCTTCCAATTCCACGCGAGTCACCGGAACCACATGCCACTCGGTATCAGTCTCAAGCTTGACTTGTCCGATCGGCGTGGCAGCGCCGGGCTTCAAGGGACGATTCAGAGTGTAAACAATGTCCTCTGTCTCCGCCTGATGCGTATCATCCATCCAGGGCGGCACAAAAGAAACGCCGGAAGAGGTCGCCTCCATGACCTGCAAACTATCTTTAAGCCCATATCTTTCAACGGATCCATTCATCATCATATTCATAGTCTCCGACAGGACTTTCTGGAGGCTGAGCTGATCCTTGGTATAGCTCCAACTCTCCAGCGCGCCTTGCATGGCAAAAATCATGGCCGCACTTATAAACGCCAGCAAGGCCACCACGACCATTAATTCTAAAAGCGTAAAACCTTTACCTGGGTTCTGATTATCAGAACCGTCCTGCTTAATTCCCATGATCTGAATCCGAGCGTTTTGGCTCCAGCATGGAAATGTGTTCTTGCTGCTCTTCTGTCCTAAGGGCCTGTTCTTTCTCCTTATTTTTTTCAATTTCATCCTTAGCTTCCCACCACATTAAAGCCCCGATGCCGCTCTTGCCGATGCGTCCAAAAGTGATGGTTCCCTGCCGAATTTTAAACCCAAGCAGTGATTGGGGAACAATGGTGATCGTTTCCGATTCCAGATCTGCAATATCAATAATGGCAACTCCATTATTAAATAGAACTGAGCGTTCCGTGGCTGAAGAAATCGCACTACCATTAGGATTTTCTTCATGAATTTTGATCGTGATGGCAACTTTGCTGTCTTTAATTCTCTTCCCCTGATCATCAATGAGTTCAATCTGGATTTCCGCAGTTCCCACCGGCGCAGAAGTCGAAATAACCTGCAGCGTGGCATCGCGCACCGAAATTGCAGTCGATGACGCAGAAAGATGCGTCTCTGCGCTTGCCGCTGAAATAACATAGCTTCCAGACTGCGGCGCGGCAATGACCATCTGTTTACTTCCCCGGTCACTAAGTTCCATACTTATTTGCGGCGGAAGTCCCAGATCAGGTGCCGAAGTCACGCTGAGTAGCCCCGTAAAATTTTCAATGGGCTTGTCATTGAAATCCACAGCCTGAATCTTGACCGTCACCGCTTCGCCGACATAAAAGAAGGACCGGCCGTCCGGAGGCATATCCGCGGTAACTTTTAAGGCCTTGGGAAGAAATGTGATGTCGCCGCTCACACCTTGCTGAGTCGGAGCCGCAGCATCCTGAACCCTGATTTGAACCGTACCCCACAAGCTATAAACCGATTGAATGTCGGCTGAGCCGGCATGAAATTGATCTCCCGTAAGAGACGACGGCGTGAGCGCTCCGCCGCTTTCCGGCTGCTTTGGAACCACAACAATCTGAGCATCATCCGAATAGTTGGGAGTGATTTCACCGTTGGCATTCTTAGCCTGAACACTAAGCTGAAAGGGTTTTCCAACGATTTGATTTTGATCCGCAGAAACCGCAAAAGAATGCGGCAGAAAATGCACCGGCCCTGAACTTCCCGACTTTTCATTTTCCTCCTGATCCGTAGCGATGATCTCAATACTTCCCGCGTCCGGGTAAGCCAGCACCGTTTCCAAAACACCTTTTTGAAATCCTGTTAATTCAGCAGGAAATAAGGTTTTGGTTCCGGAAAGCGGAAGCAAATATTCCGGCGTTAAAAGCAGAGTTCCTCCGTAAGTTTCATCAAGCACACCGTTTTCATCTTTTGCGGTAACGGTCATCGCAAACGATTCACCCGCAATATGCGAGGCCGTGGTGCTGAGTACAAAACGATGGCCTGCGGTCTTGACCGTCATCTGCTGGGACGCTTCCAGCCATCCCCGCTCCGGCTCTTCATTGACCTGAATCATGGGATTTCCCTGCTTCTGGTCCATGTAATAAACTTTCACACTTTCCTGCCCCACCGGCAAAATGACTTGAGTCGTTGGCTCCCAATTCGTTGGATCTAATGAAAAAGATGCATCCGTCGAAGACGAGCGCAGATTCAATTGAACTTCCTCAAAAGCCTTTTGGGGCTCCCCGTTGGAATTTTGCAGCTGGATCCAAATGGTCTCCGAAGGCCGGCCTTTGACGAGCTCCTGCTCCGGCGTAATAATTTGAACTCTTTCGATAAAATGAACGCGGATATTGTCCGCATACGAAGTGTAGGGATTGGATTTCTTAAAGGTTCCGGAAAATCCTAGTGAATTAAGGGAATGAATCGAGGTGTCCGTGAACCGGAGTCCTGCCCGGTCCGGAACAAACGGGGTTTTATATTTTCCAGGCTCGGAGACATAAACATCATAAGTCTGTGAAACAAAATCTACTTTCATGAGAACCCGGACCCAGGCCTCAGGATCAAACGGTATACCAAGCGTTGTCCAAGTATCCAAATCAGAGGCTTCAATCGTGCCCGCGCTGCTAAAGATGACTGCGCCAATTCCGGAACTCGGAACCGGTGGATCCTGCGCGCCTATCCCGGGCCGCACAGTCATATCAATCCACGCCGGAGAGAGTTCTCCGTAGGCCGCCGAGCGATTCACTTTGACCGAGGTCTCCGCGGGTGCAATGGCCAATGATTTTCCAGAACCTGACGGAGTTACCGCTGACTCGGTCACCGCATCGGCCGAAGCCCCTTGCGTAACCGCCCAACCGTTCACGCCATGGACTGTGGCATTGGCCTCGGTCTCATCAAAGTTTTCTTCATAAATCTGACTTTGATCGGCATAAAGCGAAAGGTTTGGGATCGTAAAAATAAAAAAAAGACAGATGCCGAAAAGCACCTGCCTTTTCTTATTTCGATGTCCCGTTTGGACTACGAACTCGTCAGTTTTGATGTCTCCCATTTTTTTTAAACTCATCAAGCATCATCACCTTCGTTCAATAGATTTAATGACAAATTTCAAATATCCAAATGACAAGAATCGTAAAAACTCGTTTTGAAATTTGAATATTTGTCATTTGTCATTATATATCCTTATGTTCCAATCTGCTGAGCCTGTTCCGGCGCGCGTTCGATAAATTTCTTGGCGCGCTCATCATACTGATAAAGATTCTTCCGGAACTTCTCCACATCCAGCTTATAAAGATCACAGAAAAAAGCCTGTTTTTGACGAAGACTCACAAGCTCCTGATTATAGAGATCTCCCAAAACACGAACCTTGGTGTCCTGAATTTTGAGATCTGAAATATTATTGATTAACACCTGCTTTTCAAGTTCAGCCTGCGTTTCTTCCGGCGTCATCACTTTTGCGCCTCCGGCCGGAACTGGAGCGGACTTATCCTCTTTTTTCGAATCCTTGGCCCAAAGCGACGCGGATCCCATAAGCACCACCAACATAAACACTGCCATCCCCAAGACTTTTATCTTTACCTTCATACTTCCCCCTTGTTAGATTCTTAATGACAAATAATTGCACTTGCTCTCAATAACTATCGTCTTAACAAACCAAAACTGTATTCTCCCATGCCGTCACAACTCCGTCTTAAGGAAACGTCTGATGGCATCATGCGTTCCCGTCATTCCAAACTCAATCCGGTCTTTTTGAATACGAAAAGCAACCCGAAGACTGAGATCGGCCCGTATTTCCCAAAGATCCCCTCGAAGGCGCTTAAGCCCCAGCCCCGTCGAAAGGCGATTCTGCTCCAACGCCGCCAAGAAGTTATTGATACATTCATCAATCTTTACCTGTGCATCAGGAGCAAGCTTCTTATAAGTCCGGTCAAAAGACTTCTTAAATTCAACTTTCCGCACGAAGCCTCTTCAAATGGGCCAAGGCCTCTTTTCGGGTGGAATATACAGCCCCCTTATTTTTTGGATTTTGGTACAAGGTCTCAAACGTTTTTAAATCATCTTCCGAATAAGGCTCTTCCACCACCACAGGAGTGAGCACTACAGCTCCATCCTGAACGCAGCAGCTCATCACATGGCCTTTTTTAATACGCAGGGCTTGGACGATTTTTCGCGGCAAGGTCACCTGATATTTGCTAAGCACTTTGCTTAAGATCATGTCCATTCTCCTTTTGACTCAAATATACCGCATAAAACATGGATCTGCAATACCTACTCTAGGATATCCCTACTTCCCTACTAATCTTCCTGCCCCCGTGTAAACAATGTTCAAAAGAACGCTAAAAAGGTGCCGCTCGTATCATTTCCAAAATTCCAATTCGTATTCGTTCCCCCCGGTGATCCATCGGTATTTGTTCCATTCGTCGCATCAATTTCTTTGCCCCCTGACGCATCTGAGTATGTAGGGGTGGCATAGGAAACCGATTGCGTAACGCCAGTGGCATTTACATTCAGGAGCCACGCTGTGGCCGCGGTTTTGGGAGCAAGCGTCAAGAGCTGACTGGCGGCACCCGTAAAAGTAAGCGATCCATTGGCTGCAATGGTTTGCGCTACCGAAGATTCAAATTGAACTGTGCGTGCAGCGCTTCCCGTCACTGCAAGTCCATACCATGTGTTAGCACTATTGATAATTTGTGTGCCACTCGCTTTGTCAAAGGTTACTTTTCCGTTATTGTGGGTAAAGGTACCGGCCCGAGTCCAGTCGCCTCCAATCGTAAAGGCCGTGGCTCCTGTCGAAGCGGGCGCTGATAGAGTTCCACTTGAAACCGAAACATCGCCCGCAATATCAAGGTTGGTATCATTATCCGAGGCGTCCAACGTTCCTCCATTAATCAAAAGCCCATTGGCACCTCCATCACTATTGGTATTATTGACCGTAATGTCGTAGCCTGTGGCTCCGTTTGATGTATCGAGCGTCCCTTGCGTGATTGTAAAATCATCTCCCACGGTAACATTAGTCGACATGAGCCAGCTGCCTGATCCGTTAATCGTCAGATCATTAAATGATCCAGCGGTCATTTTAACGTCTTTATAGGAACCGGATCCATTCAAGGTCACCAAAGAACCGTTTCCAGTGAAAGTGCCGTTATTTGTGAAAGCTCCGCCCATGGAAATACTCGTCCCCGATGCCCCGGCATCAAAGGTTAAGTTCGCGGGAATGGTGAGCGCCCCTGTAAGGGCGATGCTAGAACTATTTCTTAACACAACGCTTGCCGATCCTGTATTTACCGACATTCCCAAAGCACCGGCGGTGATATCGGCGAAATAATTTGATGTCCCGCTCAAATACGCCAAGACAGCAAGGCCGGCCGTCAGAGTTGTCGAACTAGCTTGATTAACACTCCCTGTCCCATCAATCCACGTATCTGCATAAAGATAAATGTATCCGCCTGCTCCGGTTGAAATATTCGAATTTATAAGTAAATCTTGACCCGCCTCAAGAGTCACATCGCCAGTCATTCCCGTTATATTTTGATCAATCGTAATGGTTCCATTAGAACCTATACGTAGTCCCCCTGTATTCCCTCCTGTGATTTTTGCTGTAATTGCCGAGTAACTGATGTCGCTGTCTTGATAAAACTCAAGGTATCCATTCGATGGCAGCGTCGCACTTCCTGATCCGCCCCAGACCACATCCCCGCCGCCTGTGTAATCAAGATCTGCCTGAAGATATAATGCAAATCCCGTTGAAGCGACTGTACTATTGATCGTAATATTTCCATACGACTTAAGATATGTACTTGTCCCGGAAATGGCTCCATTGGAAGTAATGGAGCTGGGCTTGGTGGTATTTCCGATTCGAAGAAGTCCGGCGGAAGTAATCGCAGACAAAGCAAAAGCGCCCGCTCCGTCTAAATAAATATCCCCGCTGGTTGTCGTCGTAATACTTCCTGAAGTATGTGTAATCGCTGCAGCATCAATGTCGATATTCACTGAGGCTCCGCTGATCGCACCTCCGTTCACCGTCAGGGTCCCTGTTGTTGCGATAGTATAAGCGCTATTGGTTACTGACCAGGTTCCCAACACTTCAATGCCTCCGGTGCCGGAAGAAACCGTGCCGCCGGGAGTAAACGTGTCGCCCGAAACAATATAAAGTTCATTTCCGTCTTCCACCGTGAGAGTATCCGGCGAGGCGTCTTCGGCATCAAAGAGCATATCGGATGAATTTTGATCATTATCGTAATCAAGGAGATCAAGGATCGTCACATTATTTGTGACATTCTCGGCCTGGATAATGACGTGATCATCGATTAATTTGATCCCGCTCACATCCTCAAAACCGCCGGCCACTACAATCGTATTTGCATCTTCGGTTTCCGCATTCAAATAAATTGTCACGGTATCGCCATCTGCCAGTGTTAAATTATCAATACTCCACGTTCCATCTGCAGATGCAGACTCTGCGGTTGAAGACCCTGATCCATTGACTTTGATATTCACCGTTTTTTGCGATCCTGTAATCGGAGACGTTTCGTTGGTCTGGTAAACCGTTCCTGAATATTTGGTATCATCCGCAATTTTTACAAGAAATCCTTCATTGGATGTACTCAAAAAAGCGCCCTGAAAAGTTACCGATTCCCACGATGCGCTCCCCGCTGAATATCCCGCGGCAAAAACCTCATTAGAAGTCACTCGAACCGCTTTGCCATAATCATTATTACTCCCACCAAACCATTGCCCCCAATTCAGTGAGGGATTTGATCCATCGGCAATTTCGACCACAAAACCCTCATTGCTACCGCTGTGCGATCCTTGGAAAGTCACGCTCTCCCACGAGGATGAATTATCAGAACTGCCGCCTGCATAAATTTCATCCCCATTGACTGCTAAAGCATAAACATAATCAGCCCCAGTACCGCCCAGCCACTGGCCCCAATTAAGAGTCGGGGTTGTTCCGTCCGCAATCTCCACAACAAACCCTTCATTGGTACCTCCGCTATGCGTTCCCTGGAAAGTGACGCTCTCCCACGAGGTACTGCTGGTGGAATCTCCAGCCGCATAAATTTCATCCCCGTTGACTGCAAGCGTGCGGACATAATCCGTTCCCGTTCCTCCCAGCCACTGGCCCCAGTTCAATGTGGGCGAGGACCCATCGGCAATTTCAATTACAAAACCTTCACTCCCACTTAGGGCACCTTGAAAGGTGACGCTCTCCCACGAGGTGGCATCTCCTGAATAGCCGCCGGCATAGATCTCATCGCCATTCACAGCAAGTGCGTTTACAACATCGGTACCAGTTCCTCCAAGCCACTGACCCCAATTAAGCGTCGGCGTCGTACCATCCGCAATTTCCACCACAAAACCCTCAGCACCACCGCTATGCGATCCTTGAAAAGTCACACTCTCCCAAGAGGTACTGGAAATTGAGTATCCTCCCGCATAAATCTCATCCCCCGTAACAGTTAAAGCCATAACATAATCGGCGCCAGTTCCCCCCAACCACTGGCCCCAGTTCAATGTGGGCGAGGACCCATCGGCAATTTCCACAACAAAGCCTTCGGTTGTGCCGCCGCTATGCGTTCCCTGGAAAGTGACGCTCTCCCACGAGGTACTGCTGGTGGAATCTCCAGCCGCATAAATTTCATCCCCGTTGACTTCCAAAGCATAAACATAGTCAGCTCCAGTACCGCCCAGCCACTGGCCCCAATTAAGAGTCGGGGTTGTTCCGTCCGCAATCTCAACCACAAATGCTTCAGCGCTTCCGCTATGCGATCCTTGAAATGTAACGCTTTCCCATTGTGTAGAACCATTTGAAGTTCCCCCCACATAAATTTCATCTCCATTCACCGCAAGCGCAAGGATTTGATCAGCGCCATCGCCTCCGCCGGCCCATTGTCCCCAATTAAGTGCAGGAGTCCCTCCATCTGCAATTTCTACAACATACCCCTCCCTTCCTGAATTAGTTCCTTGAAAAGTGACGCTTTCCCAATTTGCAGCATTGAGGGAGTCACCCGCGACATAAATCTCATCCCCGTTCACAGCAATCGCCCGACCATAATCTGACAAATCTCCTCCTAGCCACTGACCCCAATTTAATGTGGGCGTTGCGCCATCCGCAATTTCAACGATATACCCTTCTGTGCTTGCTAAGCTTCCTTGAAACGTTACACTTTCCCATGATGAACTGGACGTGCTAACTCCGCCCGCATAAATTTCATCTCCATTTACCGCAAGGGCATAGACATAATCCGTGCTGGATCCTCCAATCCATTGACCCCAGTTCAACGTAGGAGTGGCACCATCCGCAATTTCGACAACAAAACCCTCGTTTCCCGATTGTGTTCCCTGAAATGTAACGGACTCCCACGACGTGCTGCTACTCGAAAGTCCGCCGGCATAAATCTCATCCGCATCTATACCAAGAGCCTCAACAATATCTGATCCTGTCCCCCCAAGCCACTGACCCCAATTAAGCGTCGGTGAAGAGCCGTCAGCTATTTCGATGACAAATCCCTCGGTTCCGCTTTGCGTCCCCTGGAAAGTGACGCTTTCCCATGAAGTGGATGAAGTCGTGCTTCCTCCCGCATAAATTTCATCCCCATTAACTGCCAAAGCATAAATATTGTCCGTTCCATCTCCGCCAAGCCATTGTCCCCAATTGAGCGTGGGAGTGGTTCCATCAGCAATTTCAACGACAAAGCCTTCATTGGTACCTCCGCTATGAGAACCTTGAAACGTGACACTTTCCCACGAAGTGGAATTCGCTGAATCACCAGCAACATAAATTTCATCGCCCGTCACAACGAGCGCATAAACAAATTCATTGCCAGTTCCACCCAGCCACTGACCCCAGTTAAGGGCTGGCGTTGAGCCGTCCGCAATCTCAACTACAAATCCTTCATAACTACCGCTATGACTTCCTTGAAAGGTCACGCTCTCCCATGAAGTCGTACTATCTGAATACCCTGCTGCATAAATCTCATCCCCATTAAGTGCAATGGCCCTCACTTCATCTGCACCCGTTCCTCCCAGCCACTGCCCCCAATTCAAAGTAGGATTCGTCCCATCCGCCACTTCGAGAATAAAGCCCTCATTTGAACCACTATAGTCACCTTGAAACGTTACTGATTCATCGAAAACCCCATCCGCTGTTCCAGCAACATAAATTTCATCTGTACCGGAATCAACAGCCATAGCGTAAATAATTGCCGAGGAAGACCCTTCTGAACCCAGCCACTGGCCGAATTTGAGAGCAGGATCAATTTTAAGAGGATAAGCTTCGCGCGGTTCTTGGATCTTGATGGACACCCTATTTTCTGCGGTGATTTCAAACACTGCTTTTTTTTGCTGATTCTGCGCGGTCCAGTAAATAAGCGGCTGGAGACTAGCAATGGCTTCATGGTCATTGACGTGGGCTTTTCCCTTGAAAAGCTTTTGAACAACATCCATCGCGTGCTGTTGTTTCGCTTTATCAGATTTATCCACTCCGCCCGGCACCATATCCTGATAAACCGTGACCGTTCCGTCTTTGTTTTTTTCTAGACTAAGAATGTGGGAGTCATCGGGGCTTTCATATTTCCAATTGTACTGGCTGCCGTTTTCCCGGTTTGGGTGGCGTGCATAGATCCATTCTTTAAGATTGACGTTGCCTTCTTTATCCGCGCTTTGGAAGTAGGTGATGAGATCATCCTTACCTTCATAAACTTGAACATCGCCCACTTTTTTTGAGTGATACACTTTTTGGGCAAAAGTTTGGTCGGTTTCGAGAGTTACATCGAAAGCTGCCTGATTCTGTCCTTGCCGCTTCAAAATGCGTTTTTTGATGGTCGGTGAGGCCGTATCAAAAAGCGTCCGGACTTTGAGCGGTGCGTCCAATGGTCCCTGGTACCTTTCAGCTCCAGGTACCGTTTTGCTGTCAGTTGATGTCGTTTTGGGAGTTATTTCACTCGTAAAAGCCACCGCGTCTTTGCCCCGTTCAAAGGCAGCTGTGTCCGTTGCGGACAAGCCCAAACTTTCATGCTTATTTAAAAGCGACCGAATTTCAGGATTTAAGTCCGCGTTTAAAAATATTTCCGGCGCAATCTTTTCAGGAACCAGCGAACTCGCCCACGCGTGGGAGGGAAACGGAAAAAAAGTTGAGATAAGATAGAAAACCGTAAAAACAATGGTGCCTGCCCGCCACCTTGTGGGAGTACTTTTAATAGCAGGGCCCACGGCATTTTCTTTCCCGCCTAGATAGCCCCGCGCATTTCTATTCGTCATTTCCTCACCCTTTTCACGACATCTTCTGCCAGAATCTTTCTTCTTAGGAAGTCACGTCTTCCCACTTCAAAAATTTCCTGTTATACTTTTGGCAAAGGAGAAAGCGCATGACAATTCCTCGAATCACTGTAAATCCAAAAATCCGGTTTGGAAAACCCTGTATCCGCGGCACTCGAATTGCCGTGGTTGACATCCTGAGTCTTCTGCGTGCCGGATTTTCGATCCGTGAAATTCCATCCGAATATCCAGGACTGACCCCAAAAGACGTGCTTGCAGCAATTGATTATGCCGGAAAATTGGCCGATGCCCCGGCAAAGATATTCAGCAAAACTTTCGCCGCCTAAATGAAGGTCCTCTGCGATCATTGCGTCCCTTCCAGCATTGTCCATAAGCTCCGATCGCTCGGGCATTCGATTCTTGAAGCCCGCGATGTTGGTCTTGCCCGAGCAAGCGATGAAGCCCTTTTCGAGTTTGCCTTGCGGTCTAAAAGACTCCTGATTACTCTGGATCATGATTTTGGTAACATTACCCGGTTTTTTATCCAAAAAAGCCATGGCGTGGTAGTGATCTATGCGGCTGAAATGAATCGAGACGAGATTCTGAACCGCATACAATACTTGTTTCAAACCTATTTCAAACATCGAAATCCCCAAGGAACTCTTTTCATCCTTGAAGCCCACGGGGTTCGATTCTGGCCTAAATAATTGGCACCCGCCACCTTTTGATTTCCTTTTCATATCAGTCGCTGTGTGCAGAGCAAGAAAAAGAGAAAAGCAAAATACGCCACGCGGCCTTGGAGTTTTAGACAGGCGAGTCAATTTAACGCCCCTTAGAATGGCAAGAATTCTTTACGTCATAATGCCAAATTACAAAATCCCCGCCTGCCGAATCGTTCCGGCGGGCAGGCACATGACAAAATTTAGCACGAATCGATTTGTCATTTGTCATTTTATTTTTCTCATTTTTGGAATATTTCGGCCAAAAACCCCATCTTGCCATCCGCCTCTCGCCATGTTATCTTTTATCAAAAAGGGAGACTTAGATGCTACTCGAATACGTTCAAGCGGCTTTAAAGCAAGCCCGGTACAAAATTCTTGCTGATGGAACCATTTTTGGCGAGGTTCCGCCGTGCCCTGGCGTTTGGGCAAACTCTGATAGCCTTGAAAATTGCCGTCAAGAACTCCAGGAAGTTCTGGAAGGCTGGACGAAAGTAATAAAAAGTTGAAATCATTTTTTTTAAATTGAGGAGTCATTATGGCTAATGGAAATGCAAGTGCCGTACCTTTAAAACTCAAGAGTGCTAAAATGATGTCTTGGAATAAAGTGAAGGCCCTGGCTGTATTTAAACTTGCAAAAAAATCCCGAGCAGCCGTTGTCATGGACCGGAACGGAAAACCTCGTCTCTTCATGCTGGACACCTCCGCATTGCTTGATGTCCTTTCCACCATCGATGAAGCGCTTGTGGATAAACTCACAACAAATGAATATGGCACGAAAGCTGTTAATCCTGCCGGGTGGCTGATTGATGAACTCGAATCCAAGCTTCCCGTGAATCCAAAATTTGTGTCCTCTCTGGAAAAAGCCATGGAGGAATCTAAGAAGAAGGGGTGGATCCCCTTTTCAAAAATTCGCTCTGCCCTCGCTGCTTGATCGTTATGCATGACATCCGTTTCAGTCCCCGTGGGGAAAGAGACTGGAAGAAGCTGAACCCGCATATTCGCCAGCGCATCCAGAACAAACTGGTGGACTATGCAGCTATGGACGACCCGCTTCAGTTTGCCAAGCCTCTGGTAAACCTTCCTCCGGCATCGCATCGTTTTCGTATCGGCAAATACCGCGTGTCCTTCTTTGTCAGCCACAGGACTCTTTTTATCGAACGAGTCGAGCTTCGCAGCGAAGCCTATCGCGCCTAAAGCAGCAACCCTTTTTTTTTCATTTGCTGCCGTGACTTCTTGCATGAGTATTGCGATTTTCTTTTGATCCATTTCACTCCCCATATTTCCGCTTTCTGCTTCCCGCGTCCTGCTTACTGCTTTCTGCCGTCTGCTTACTGATCACTGATTACTTCCGCCAGAATTCGTGGCAGATCCGCCGTCTTTATGGCGGAGAATATTTGTCATTTGTCATTTTATTTTTCGCCTCGAGTTTTATCTCTTCGGATATTGGGATATCAGAACACCAGAGTACTAGGTTACCAGGTTATCAGGCTATCAGAACCCTGGTTTCCTCATTCCCTGATCCCCTGATTTCCTGGTTTCCTGATCCCCTGATCTCCTCATTCCCTAGCCTCAATATCCTTTCGAATACGCAATCACATCCCAGCGGTCGTCCTGTGCGTTATAAACAGCGCCGATATAATCGGTTTTCCCTGCAGCGGTTGCAGTCGTAGCGGTAATTGTTGACCCGTAACGGAAAGCTCCCGCAGATCCTGTGGTCAGGGTCAATGTCCTGGAGGATGCGTCTGTATTTTTCCACCGCCATACGCATTTTTGTCCTGCCGTAGGATTGGTCGGTGCTCCTAAAGTTCGATCCGTTGCACTTGAGGTATAAAAAGTATTTCCGAGTGAGGCATCGGTTGCAATCGTTGCCGCATCCGTTAGATTCACCACACCGGAAGCCATTGAAGTCGAAGCTCGAATGGCGCCCGTAACATCCAGCTTAACCCCAGGGCTCGTGGATCCGATTCCCACATTCCCTGAATTAATGATTCTCATCGCTTCGGTAGCACCGGCGCTTCCGACCTGAAACTTGATATAGTCACTGGTTCCGGTAGCACTCGTTGAAATAAAATCTAAGTGAGAACTGGCATTGGCTCCTCCGGTAATCGACATAGCCGCTCCACTTGATGAATAAGAATTGGCGATTGTCGAAGCCGATGCATAAAGCGATAAACTTCCAGACCCCAAAGCTGAGAGGTTTCCAACCCTGACATAATTTGCCGCATTAATATCACCATTAACATCCAATGCGCGAGAGGGTGCTGTGGATCCAATTCCCACATTCCCGGCTTTAAGATAAAGAGTATTTGCCACCGCGCCTGAATTGACCGATGTAAAGGGAGCTACCGAATTCTGTGTTAAGGTAAAGTCTGCTCCCGGGGCAATATTCGTGATCACGGGACTTGAAATCGTAGGGTTTGTTGCAAACACCAGCGCGCCGCCGGATCCTGTCTCATCACTCAGTAATCCGCTGATTCCGGCCGAGGTCGTTACACTCGAGATTACTCCCGTGGTAGTCGTGACTTGCATAAGACCGGTGGACAATGAGGAAAGGGCTTGCTCTGCGCTTAGCGTGCCATCGGCCGTCTGCGTAATATAAGTTGCCGTTGATGGAGCCATCCCTGAAACCGTTGCATATAAAGTGCCGTCAACTTCAAGATCCCCCGCTACATATAAATCTCCAGCGCCCGTGGAATTCGTATTTGTCCCCGACCCAATCTCAATATATCCGGGACTTTTGATCGTCATCTTGGCCGTGGCCGCCGCTCCTGCAGTCATCGTCTTAAACGCTAAATCAAAATCCTCACTGCCGCCGGTGACGTCAGAGACAGTTGTCTCAATCACAGCTCCAACTTCATTATTATTGCTCGTCGTTTCTTGCTCGAATTCCAACCCCACTCCGATTCCATTCGCGGGTGTACCCGAGGTGATATGTGTCAGGCGCTCGTTGTAACTCACGGTATTCGTTAACGCAGAAGACGTGTAAGTGTTAAGAAGCCTCGCCGGACTAGTTGTGCCAATTCCCACATTCCCTCCTGTATCAATAAGCATACGCGGAGAGGATTGCGCATAGGCATTACCAGCAGTCACCGAACCCGTTGGCGTGGTCCAAAATTCTAGATAGCCCGCCCGAGCAACTCCGTTACCCGGCATTCGAATAGCGCTTCCAGCGATTGAAGCGTGTGTTTTCGAAGTGTACAGATTCGATGAACTGTCCAAATATAAATTGTGCGTCAAGGCTGCTGATCCATTTGCATCACTTACCAAATTGGCAAAACCTCCACCCGCCGAGGTAAATTGACCTAGCCCAATATATCCGCTAGATCCCATGATTGAATTTCCTAGATTTGTCAATTTGACGTTGGCATTGTCACTATTTCCAGAGTCACCGATTACCACAGCTCCTCCGCTTGGATTGAGCTTTAACGTATAAAATGTTGCGCTTGATTTATTGCGCGCTTGTATCCAACCGTGTGCGCTTGTATCCGTCACGCCAATACTCACCGCCGCTACACCGCTCGTGCTATTAATTGACATCACACCATTCGGTGCTGATGCGCCTCCCTCAGCACCTATTGCTCCTAAAACCTGCAGGGGCAACGCGGGGCTTGTGGTTCCAATTCCGACATTACCTTGTTTCAAATAAAGTGTATTTGCAGCCGCGCTGGTTGCCACCGATACAAAGGGAGTTACAGCATTTTGAGTGAGGGAAAAATCTGCTCCCGGACTAATATTTGTGATCACGGGACTTGTGATCGTGGGTCCATTATTAAAAACCGCGACGCCGCTGGAACTCCCGGTTTCATCTGAAAGCGTGGTAGCTAGAGACGCTGAATCCGTTAGCGCGGGTTCATAATCCGTATTTGCAGTTGCCGCTGAAATCGTCGAGCCATTTGATTTCACAAGCCCATTGATGGCTTTCACCACCGGATCTGTTTCAGAAACGGTTCCATAGATTGTGCCGTCAACTTCAAGATCCCCTGCCACATAAAGCTCTCCGGCTCCCGTTGCATTCGTATTTGTCCCCGACCCAATCTCAATATATCCGG
>CAYWRU010000016.1:0-54334 GCA_964460795.1 uncultured bacterium
TGCTCACATCTATTCTAATCACAAAGACCAAGTCAATGAATTATTAAACAGAACTCACTCAGGAGAGCCTTTGGATTATTGGAAAAACCCTAAGGAGGCGAGTTCTTTAATTGGGAAAAACTTTGGGCCAATTTTGCCTCAAATAAAATTAAATCCGAATATTAAAAACATATTTGACTTTCAGTATAGCGATATTGAAATTGTGGATTATAACCCTCTTAAAAATATTAGCGCTCCAATTGCAATTTGATAAAAAAACTTTTTTTATTTGTATTTTTTTTTATACTTTTGTCAAAAGAAAAAACATTATGACAGACTTTAATATCCAAATTCCTCAAGAAGTAATTACTAAAGAAAAACACGATGCAATTGATTTTACATTATTAGAAAACAAAGTAATAATAGGTCTTGCAGGCTATGCAAAAAGCGGAAAAGATTTCATTGCAAAAAAGTTTATTGATGATTATGGATATAAAAGAGTTGCCTTTGCCGATAATATTAAAATAGAAATGAATACCTATCTTAAAGAGGCTGTCTTAGAAGATTTGAAAAGACGTGAGAGAGAAGAGTATTCAAAAAGAAACGAAGAAACTGGAATGGCAACTTTGGTGTCTAAGTGGACGCTTGATAAAATTGATTTCTTCTCGGAAGATTCTCAAATAAAGCCATTTCTTAGACCATATGTTATTTGGTATGGTGAAAAAATGAGAAACATAAATGGTAGATTTTGCTGGATAAACAGAGCTTTTGCTGAAGATGCAAAAGACATTTATAAAATTGTTTTATCTGATGTACGTAGAGTCGCAGAATTAGATATATTCAGAGATTCTAATGAATACAATAAAAGACAAATAGCTTCTCTGACAGAAGCTGGTTTGTATGAATCAATAAATTTCCCTATTAAAAATTATAGCACCTTATTGTTCGAGGTTAGTCAATTAGGTCTTAGAGATGGCGATGCATTAACAACAGAAACACTTCAGTTAGCTCATGAAGATTGGTTGATTGACCATACATTTACTGTAAATCCCAATATTTCAGATGTTGGGAATCATAGAGAAAGAGCAATGAATGCTCAGTTAAAAAAAGTAATTGCAAAATTTGGCATTGAGAAACCAGAGAAGCTTAAGTATGAGCAATCAAATATATTCTCTATTGTTGGAGATTCTATTTCTAAAAAAGAATAATTAAATTTCGTATATGCTATCGTAACCGTAATTGTGAGTAAAATCTTTTATTAGAATTCCTGCTATAGAATTAGCCTCGTCTTCTATTTTACCTCCAATATTTTGAACATTATCTCCTGGATTAAATATTCCAAGTTCTCTCTGTCTGTTGTGTGTAAGCTCGTGCCCTATTGACCTACATATATCAACAAGAGCTCTTCCTCCTGCTCTAATGTGATTCTCATTTTCATGAGGCAAATAAGAAGCTGTAGTAGTGATATATTCATCTCTACCATTTCTAATTACAACTGTAACTGGCTCTTCTATTTTTAATTTGCAGCAAGTAAAATAAACAAAATCTTTAAGGATTTTTATTTTATCTTCTGTCATTCCAGGAATTCCTTTTTGAACCTTAAGTGTATTTCTTTTTATCACTGACCAAACATCTTTTGTTTTATCTGGGTGAGAATAAATTAGCTTATCGCCAATTACGTTTAAAGGTTCTGCAAATTGACTAATGTATTTTTGGCCAAGACCTTTTTTTACATAAGCAATTGTCATGTGCGGATGATATTCTTTAAATGCACTTGTGTGCGGCAACCTTCTAAGCCACTTATTCAATCTTGTTAATTCATTTGATTTAACATCAAACTTTATAACATCATAAGGTTTGTCTTTTGTTTCGAATAAGCTAATGCCAGTTAATTTTATTGGCAAAGGTCTATTCACAATTTTTTTTGTAAACTTCTTGATGTCATCTAACGAAACTTCATTGTCATGAAAACCAAAAAGAGCAGTAACATGAGGGTCATCTTCTATTCCAAATCCAGGTTCATTATACAAGTCTTCTGGCTTTATTTGGTCAGTAATTTTTTTCCAGTTTGGAATGTTTACTCCAAGCATTAAGCAACCATATTCATATTTATGGTCTTTGCTTTTAGATTCATTTAAACTCATCTGCTTATCAAAAGTACTGGTTTTAATATTATTCAGCTTTTCAAGGTATCCATTGTTTCTTAATGTCTTGAAAACAAGATTTTCAGTAGAATATTCGCCACCCTGTTCAAGTGCGGCACCTCTCATATTTTTAATCTTTTCTTTTAATTTATCGGCTTTACTTAACTTGTTGTCTTCGTCTGATATTTTTTCAATATCATCAATTTTATTCATTAATTCTGCTGCCTTTATTTTAATAGCTTCTGCATCTATGTGTACATTCTTCTTAGAAGGCTTTTTAATCCAATCATTTTTTACAAGACTATAAATTGCCTTTGATTCGTGTTGCTCTTCCATGTTCTTTGCAAATAGCTCTACAGGGAAACCATACAACTTAATGTCATGCTTGGTTGCCCACAAATCCTTTTTAGCAAAAATAAATTCAGATAAAAGTTCATCCTCATCCTCAGCTCCCATATCAAACATGATATGAATATCAGCATCACTGTGATTTGTCCAATTATAATTAGCAAGACTACCAGTAAAATAAATATCAACAATAGGATATTCTAATCCTAAGTATTCATAGAATTTCTTAGCAATAGCTATCATTTTCTCTCTGACTTCAGGCTTAATCTTACCATCTTTTTGCCAAATCTTTCCGCTCAATCCAGGCTTTAACTTAGATACGTCAGAAACATTTACGGTTTCAGGAGATATTATTTCCTTAAGTCTTTTTCTTATGTGATATGGAGTATGACTCATGACTATAAATAGGCAAAAAAAAGCCAGACTTTTGTCTGGCTCCTTCTGTTATTATTCAGTTTCTTCGTTGAATTTAGAGTGGTTTATCATTCTATTCCACTTATCTTTTTCAGATTCATTCTTAAAGTTTACGTTTTTTTGTTTATTGATAGAATCAACATCTAATTCTCTATCTCTAAGAGTTTGAGCATTGTTTTTCATAATGCTTTCTACCATGCTTTCTCCGCTATCAAACAAAAGAGGATTTCTTAAATCAATTGATTTATTGATTTTCTTAATCTCTTCTGCAAGCCTTTTGATATCAGTAGGGTTAATTTCTTCGTTGTTAGAAGAAACAACAGGATTTTCACTCTCGTTAATCGGAGTGCCCTTTGGCTCGGTAGAATTTGTGTCTATCGAGAATATGTGTTTTCTTGCCTCAGCAAGAACATATTTTTTAAATTCTTCTTTGTTCATATAAAGTAGAAAACATTTATAATAAATATAGTAAAATTTCCCAATTTTCAAAGGTTTACAAGAAAAAAGACATTTTTGAAACCTTTTTCTAAAAAAAACGTATAATTAGATAGAACCAGATTGCTGTTCTGAGTTCCATTCATAATATTTTGTTTCTACTTAAAGCCCTGGATACCCCAGGGTTTTTTGTTTTTTAAAATTTTTTTTCTAATTTTGCTATATGACTATAAAAGAACAAATACAGATTCACTCAGAAGAAATAAAATTTCTTGCTCCTGAACATGATTCTAAGCTGATAGGATATGCCGAGCGTAAATGCGACTCAGACACTCCGCTATATCATTCTATTAACTTTCATCCCTGTGTTAATATTGATGAGGCTATAAGTAAAATGAATGCCTTAAATCAATTTTATAGAACTGTGGATGGATTTGATAAGTGTATTCTTGGTATCTTGAAAAAAGATGAAGATACTTTTGTCTTGCTTTATGATAAGTGGAAAATAATTGCACAGCTCAAGGAAGAATATCTGAAAGACACAACTGGTCTTTTTGACGGAGATGAAGACTGTGAAACCTCCGCAATTGAATATTTTGATTATAATATAATTGATGCCTACATAAAAGGTGTTCCTGCATTTGCAACTATCTTGACAGAAGATTCAGAATAAAAGAAGCCCCAATTAAGGGGCTTTCTTATTTTAGTAGTGTATTGAAATTCAAAGTTTCCAATCTTCTTATTTCTTCGCCTAATGCGCTTTCTGAAAATCCTGAAGCAATTAATGCTTTTGCGCTAACAGAAAGTTCAAATAATAAGAATGCGTTTATTAATTTCGTATCCTTAGAATTAAGTTTTAAAAAAGAAGAAATTTGCTCGTTTTGAACAGAAGCACTTCTTTGAGATTTCTTTAAGGCATAAGCATTGTCTTTATTCAATTTTAAACTTGAAATTAAAAAAGAAAGAGATTTTACAAAAGCCTTAGAATGTTTTGCCTCATTTAATTTAACTGACAAAGTTTCTAAATCATTATCTTTAAGCAGAGTAGCTATAACCAGCAAAGGGTCGTTGCTATCTATAAAATTTTTTGAAACTGTAAGTCCTGGAAATATAAATTGAAACAAATTGTATTTGTCAATCATTTTTAAGTAAGCAGAAGTGCTTTTAGCGCTTTTAAGGCCACTTAAAAATTCATCTCTTATTCTTTCACCAGAAACTCCATCAAGTCTTGAGTCGGTTATTAAAAAAGCATCTATATCCTCGTGAAGCTCACTTCCAAATCTTCCTGCAAATCTAATAGCTCTCAAAATTCTTAATCTATCTTCTGTAAATCTTTCTTTGGCAGAGCCTACGGTTCTTATGATTCCTTTTCTCAAGTCATCTATACCTCCTACCAAATCTACAACTTCTCTTGTGTCTAAGTCATAAAAAAGAGCATTAATTGTTAAATCACGTCTTTTCACATCTTCAAAGATACTTGTAAATTCAACAGCATCTGGTCTCCTTCCACCAGAAAGGTCTTTTCTGAATGTAGCAATTTCAACACCAGTTGGCAAATCTTTAAGATTGTATACAGCAATAATACCAAATTGCTTTCCTTGAAAGTTTAGTCTCAAGCCGTTTTTTAGTATATACCCCTCTATTTCTCTGTCTTTGTTTACAAATGTTTCTTTGATTTCAAAGTTTCCTGTAAATATAGAAACGATTTCATCTGGCAAAGCGTTTGTAGCTAAATCAAAGTCTTTTGGATTTTTTCCTAATAAGGCATCTCGCACAGCTCCGCCTACAACAAATAGTTGAGCACCTTTGCTTTTGAACAGGTCTTTAAGAGTCATGATTTCGGCAGGAATTTTCATGTTATAATTTACTCTTATTCCTATCTCATCTTTCATTTCTCCTGGCATTAATATTCTTCTTGCTTTAATCATTCTTGTTTAATTCATTTTTCCAATTGTTTAACAAATCTGTTATGTACTCTCTTACTCCGCTTGAATTTGCAGAATGAACTTTAAAGTCCATCTTAGAGATGTCTAACCACTTTTCGTAAACCAACCATTTAGCAGCATCTTTTCCTTCTTCCATTGTATCTCCTAAATCATTGTCAAAAGAGATATAATCTGGAATACCACGGCTTTCGATGATTGCTTTAAAATCTGATAAATTTCTCACAATAGTCCACTCAGCATTATCCGTTTTTGGATAAATGTCGATAGGCATTCTAATATCATCTAAAAAGATTTTAAATTTCATACGCAATTATACGAAAAAAATTTGGTAAAGTTACATTTTATTTGCAACTTTGTATTGTTAATTATAAAAAAATGAGTTATAGTGACGATGATATAAATACTCCAACAAAGGAAGTTAAAGAATTAATCTCTAAAATCAAACGTAAATACCGTAGGGTTAAGCGAGATGAAAAATTAATTACACCAAATCAAATGATAAAAGAACTTGAAAGTTTGGAGTTAGCCTTCCTCTTTCTTGAAGATGGTGATTTTTAATTAAAAGAAACTTTTTGTAAAATTATTCGTATAACAAGTGAATAATAAAAAAAATATGACAATAGAAACTCAAACAGGAATTATCAGAAGCATCTTAGATAATGGAATTTGTTAAAGGAGAACACATTAAGTTTAAACATAACAATAGGTGGTTATATGGCATAATAGATAATGTTTATGATGACCATTGTGAAGTAAGTTATGATACCAAGAAATGGTTTGAAAAACACTTAAGAGGTGAGTGTAATTTAGATTATTTTTGTGATGTACATAAAAAAGATTTAATCTTATTAGATAAATAATTTTATCTTCCATCCACTTACATGTGTTCTTTCTCCTTTTAGCACTTTAAAAAAATTAGTATGCTTCAACCCTCTTTCTTGACAAAATGATGTTAATCCATTTTCTGTAACATATTCTTTTCCTTGAGGGTCTATGAGAATATATTTTTTAATGTTTATTTTCCCTTTAGAAGTTTTGCTACATTTCTCTCGTGTTTCAATTGTTGTAACTCTTTTTTTTCTTGAAGCGCTTAGGTTTTTTTTGTGTTCATCACTAAATTTAATTCCTTTTCTTGCATCACTCATTCTTTTTTTTGTTTCTTCACTGCGTTTAGTTCCAGTGTGAATTTTTTTTAATTTTTCAGCTAATCCTGGAATTGTATTTATTGCACCTTCTCCACCATCTGTAAGATTCTTTAAATTATAACCATCCTGTCTTAGTTTAGCTATATAATATATTTCCTTCTGCTCAATTTGTTCTGGGTCAATATTATCTTCTAAGACATAAATCAATTCATCAAATTTCAAATTCATATTTAAAAGCTTCCTGAGTTTATTATATTTAGGTAATGTATTACCTTTTGTAACTTCATATAGATGTTCTTTTTTTCTCTTCGATAAATTATATGTTCTTCCAATATAAAATGGTTTTTTCTTATCATCTATAAAAGCGTATATTATATGTTTTCTATCTTTCATAAATATAAATATGAAATAATTTGTAAAAATCAATATCTTTTTTGTATAAATTAGTATCTAAGTGTAACTTTATTTGTATATTTGCGTATAAACTACTAAAATGTAATTAATTATGGATAACAATTTAGGTATAATTAAAAGTGTCTTAGACCAAGATTTATATAAACTGACAATGCAAAATGCAGTATGTAAACTTTTCCCAAGAGCAATCGTTAAATACCAGTTCTTCAATCGAGCCGACACAATATTCCCAAAGGGTTTCGATAAAAAATTACGTCAAGAAATAGAAAAGATGTCAAAGTTACGTTTGACAGAACAAGAGAAATCTTTTATGCGTCTAAAATGCGGACGTTTCATTGATGATGTTTATCTCGATTTTCTTTCTGGCTATGTTTTTGACCCTTCTGAAGTTGGTGTTGTTCTTTCAGATGAAGGCAAATTAACAGTAAACATTGAAGGACCTTGGTATAGAACAATTCTTTGGGAGGTTCCATTAATGGCTCTTATTTCTGAGCTTTATTTCAAAGAAACAAATCAAAAACCAAACGATAGACAAGCTCGTTTAAAAAACAATCAAGAAAAAGCGAATTTCTTTCATCATCATAATATGAAAGTAACTGACTTCGGAACTCGTAGACGTTTTTCTTTTGAAAATCAATTAGAAGTTTGTACAGACATGGTTAAAATGTTTGCAAGCGAAAAATTCTTCGTCGGTACCTCAAATGTTTATATTGCCATGTTACTTGATATTACTCCAATTGGAACTCACGCTCATGAGTGGTTTATGTTCATGGCTGCTCGTTATGGATATAAAATGGCAAATCAAAAAGCTCTTGAACATTGGGCTGATGTTTATCAAGGAGACCTTGGAACTGCATTAACTGATACATACACAACTGATGTTTTCTTAAAATCTTTTGATAGAAAACACTCTAAATTATATGATGGTCCTCGCCATGATTCAGGAGAGCCTACTGAGTGGGTTGATAAATTCGTAAATCATTACGAAAAATTCGGAATTCTACCATCAACAAAAACGTGTGTATTCTCTAATAATTTAAACACAGAAGAGGCTTGGAGAATACAAGAGCATTGCAATACAAAAGGTAAAGGCATTAAAGCTGCATTTGGTATTGGTACAAACTTCTCAAATGATGTTGGATTGAAGCCTTTAAACATTGTTATTAAATTGACTTCTGCTCAAGCAATTCCAGGAAGTGATGAATGGGTTGATACAGTTAAGTTGAGTGACGATAAAGGAAAGAATACTGGTAAATCAAAAGAAGTTCAATTGTGTAAAGATACATTGAATATTAAAGAAGAAACTAAGGAGGTTGTAGCATAATGGAATTAATTACAAGACATCTTTGTAAAACATCAGACCTTGGAGTTCACGGTAATTTATTTGGAGGCAAAATGCTTTCTTGGCTCGATGAGGCTGGCGCTATAATGGCAACAAGAATTTGCAAGACCAAAAAAATGGTTACTGTTAAAATGGATGGAATTGAATTTCATACACCAGTTAAAGAAAATCATGATGTTGTTATTTATGGTGAGGTTGAAAAAATGGGAACGACTTCAATTACACTAAAATTATCTGCAAGAAGATATGATGTATACAAAGAAAATGAAATGGATGTTTGTACTGTAAGGGTAGTTTTTGTTAGAATTAATGATGACGGTCACTCAATAAACATTGACCTTGAGATAAGACAAAAATATTTAGAAATTTTAAAACCAAAAGAAGATGTCAAATAAAAAAACAGAATTCGTAAACGAAGAAAGAGTATTCGATGGATACTTTAAAGTTGACCAGCTTACAGTTAAAGAAACTGCTGAGGATGGAGCAGAATCAACATATTTTCGCTCTAAGCTTGCAAGACCAAATGCAGTAGCAATACTTGTATTCAATGAAGATACTCAAAAAATTACGTTAGTAAAACAGTTTAGATATCCTGTAGGGAAAGAATATCCAGAAGGATTGCTTGAAGTGCCTGCTGGTAAAATTGATGGTGATGAAACTCCTCAACAAGCTGCAGTTAGAGAGTTACATGAAGAAATTGGTTACATTGTTAAGGAAGAACAATTGACAAGACCATTTGAAATGTTAGCTTCTCCTGGATATTCTTCAGAAAAAATATTTGTTTTCTTAGCAGTTGTCAAAGATTCAGACAGAGACCCAAATGCTGGAGGTGGAGTTCAAGGTGAGCATGAAAATATTGAAATTGTTGAGATGGATGTTAATGAATTTTTAGCTCAAGTAAGAACAAATCAAATCAAAGATGCAAAATCAATTATTGCATCTGCATTAATTAAAAAATAATGGAAAACTCAAAACCAAGAATAGGATTATTGTTTGGGTCTTTTAACCCAATACACACAGGACATCTTGCTATGGGAGAAATGGCTTTAGATTCTGGACTTGTTGATGTAGTATGGTTTGTTATATCTCCAAATAGTCCATATAAAATGGGATTAGGTATTTTAGCAGATGCAGAACATAGACTGGAAATGGTCAATAAGGCAATTGCTTACAACAGTCGTTTTGTTGCAGACACTACAGAGTTTTCTATGGAAGGTCCATCATACACTTATCTCACACTTCAAGCTTTAAAAGAAAAATACCCAGATTTTGAATTTTATTTAATTTGTGGAACTGATGTTTTTGTTGATATTCCATCTTGGCATGGAGGCAAAGAAGTTATGGAGTTGACAAAGTTTCTTGTTTATCCAAGAAATACAACGACCAATTATATACCAGATGAAATGATTGGCAAGGTTGAGTTTTTAAATGGAGTACCATCTCTTGAAATTTCATCAACATTCCTTAGAAATCAAATAAAAAATAAAAGAACAACAACTCATTTTATGCCATTGGAAGTGAGGAAATATATAGATGACAACAATCTTTATATTTAATGAAACTAAAAAATTAAAAAAACGTATAAAAAGTTATGGAAGCAACAACTCAAAAAAAATCTTTGAATTACACAGAGGCTGGAACTCAAATCTCAAATTGGTTAAAAAATTACGCAACCAAATCAGGAATGAATGGTTATGTAATTGGAGTATCAGGTGGTATTGATTCTGCAGTTTGTTCAACTCTTTGTGCAATGACTGGATTGCCACTTACTGTAATTAGAATGTCAATTCATCAAGCAGCTGACCAAGCTGACCGTGGAGCTAAGCATATTAATTGGCTTAAGGCAAATTTCCCAAACGTAAAATCTCTTGACATTGACCTCACTGAGGCATACGATAAGGAAGTTGAATTACTTACAAAAGCAGGTGCTTTCGAAGATGTATCTGAAGAGCAAATCGGATTAGCATGTGGAAACACACGTTCAAGATTGCGTATGGTAACTCTTTATGGAGTTGGCGGTGCGCACAAATTATTAGTTTGCGGAACTGGTAATAAAGTAGAAGATTATGGTATTGGATTCTTCACAAAATTCGGTGATGGCGGCGTAGACCTTTCTCCAATTGGAGAATTAACTAAGACTGAAGTTTATGCTCTTGCAAAAGAACTTGGAGTTATTCAAGAGATTCTTGATGCGAGACCGACTGATGGCTTATGGACTGATGGTCGTACAGATGAAGACCAAATCGGAGCTACTTATCCTGAGTTAGAATGGGCAATGGATTTCTGCGACCAATTTAATGACGAAGAGGTTGAAGCTGCTTTAATTGGAGGTTTTCAAATTCCAGAAATGTTGTCTGAGAGACAAATGCAGGTAATTAAAATTTATTGGAAACGTCATAAGGTAAATGCTCATAAAATGCAAATGCCACCAGTTTGTAGTTTGTCTAATTTAAGATAAACAAAAAGGCTCCATCGGAGCCTTTTTTATTTTGTTAACTTTCTTTTAAGTTTAAGCAAGAAGTATTTTAATCTCTCCTTCCAGGTTCGGTTGTCTCTTTTCTTTTTAAGATATTCTCTAATTACCTTTTCCTTTTCTTTTGTAAGAGCAGAAGCCATTTCATATTCTTCATTTCTTGTGCAAATATCTATCCAAGTCTTGGCTAATATAATCTGATTAGCAAAACTAAACTTGGACTTTTCATTGTTGTACCAGGCTATGATAAAATCTACTTTTTTCTGAATTTCTGACATTTACAATTTACTTTTATATAATTAGTTTTATATTTTTACAAACTCAGGTTTTTCCTTACTAAAGCCTGAAAACACTGGTTATTTTAGATATATGGTCGTATTTTTTTTATAAGTGGTTTATTTCAATCTCTCAAAAAATATTTATTTTTATTTTTATTTATATTAAATTTAAAAAAACTTTATTATGGAGAATAATACAAAAAAAGAACCAACTATTTCTATAACTGGCTCAGGAACAAATACCACTTCAGATTCAAGCGGAAATTACTATTATCATGTTGAAGGTGATATAAACGCACTACCAGATATGTCAACAACAACAACATTTACATTTTCAGAGCGAAAAACCTTGATTAGCTCTAAATTTGTAGAAGATAATGAGCTAAATTATATTGAAATGATTTATGAGGTATCAACATTCCCTTTTATCTCAACTACAGGTGCTTTTTATAATACAACAACCGAAAAAAGTATGCTTAAAGAAATCTATAGCGTTAAGGACGGCAAACTTCAGCTTATAAGAAGCATTAAAGGGGTGGAAAAACCTGGACACTACGTTCCTCCTACAACAGAATGGGAAGAATAACCAAAGTGCCTTATAAATCTAAGGCATAAAAAACTTAACAATAATTTAAGATTTGTCTCTATTTATTAATATAGTGTTAACAAAATGAATAGAGAAGAAGTTTTAACCAGAGCAATTGCTATTGCAAAACGTAAAGGTTTTGACATTAGTGATGATTTCTTTACTGAAATTCCAATCGACACATGGCTACAAGAAGGGCAAGATTTATATTTTAGTCTTATTTTCTGCCGTGATTTTGCTATTAATTTTTTTGGCACAGAATTAATTGCTATAGAAGGACATGAAAAAAACGTAGAAGATACTGACCTATTAGATTATGATAATCCTATTGCGTTCTTAATGTCAAATAGAAAAAACATCCAAATTCCAAACTGGCAGTATCATTTAATGCAAATGTCTTTAAGCGAAGACCCTCTTGAGTATTTACATAATTTCATACAGGAAAATGAAGCAGAACTTGATTGAGGGTGTTGATTATTATTACGAAGAAAAAGAAGGTGTGAGGTTTAGAGTATTTACTGAACACTATCTGCTTAAGAGAGGATATTGCTGTCAAAATAGATGCAAGCATTGTCCATATGGTTTCACTAATAAACAAAAGAAAAATGCCAACAAATCTTGAAAAATTCAATTTGATAATTGATACTCAGTATCCAGAACTTAAAAAATATATTATCCACCAAAAAGGTAAATATATAACTCTTGAAGATTGGGACGGCAATTTTGCATTTGGCTCAAAAAACGATTTGTCTGTTTTCTTTGAACATCCGAACAAATTCAACATAAAAAAAGCTACTGTAAAATTTAATGAGAAAGATAGCTACTTTACTATTTTATTAGAATTAAATTAAATTTGCAATTACATTTTTTTTTCTTATTTTTGTAGTCTAATAAATTACAATGATAAGACCTATTGTTTTATATAACGATGCAATTCTATCTCTACCTGGAGAAAAAATAGATAATACATACGAAGGATTGCCTTCTCTAATAGAAGATATGTTTGAAACTATGTATGAAGCAAATGGCATTGGACTTGCCGCCCATCAAATATCTCTTCCTATAAAACTTTTTGTTATTGATTTAACTCCTTATGCAGAAGAAGATGAAAGTCTTAAAGACTTCAAAAAGGTTTTTATTAATGCAGAAATTATAGAAGAAGAGGGAGAAGAAATTGCATATACCGAAGGTTGTTTAAGTATTCCTGGAATACATGAAGAGATTAAACGTAAACCAAAAATTCATTTAAAGTATCTTGACGAAAATTTTATTGAACACGATGAATGGTTTGATGGACATGCAGCTCGCTGTATTCAACATGAGCACGACCATACAAATGGAATTTTGTTTACAAAGAAAATTTCTTCATTTAGAAGAAAGCTAATACAAGGCAAATTAGACAACATAATAAAAAGAAAATTTTTACCTACTTATAAGTATAAAAAGTAAAGAATAAATTTATGAATGAAGAAATGAAAAAAATTTTAACTCAATCTATCAAAGACCTTAAGGCAAAAGGCGGTTCTGATTTGAAGCCAGTGATTGCAAGACTTGAGAAGTTGGTTAAAAGCGAAAGAAGAACAAAAACTGGATTGAAAAAAGCTTAAATTAATTATATGATAAACATAGTTCTCATGGGACCTCCTGGTTCGGGAAAAGGCACTCAAGCAAAAATGCTTGCAGAAAAAATGGGCCTAATTCATCTTTCTACTGGTGACTTAATCAGAGAAGAGCAAAAAAAAGATACCAAAATTGGCAAGCTTGCAACTCAATTGATTGATAAGGGTAAATATCTACCTGATGAAATCGTTATTCAGATGGTTAAACAAAAAGTTATTGATAATCCATCTGCTGCAGGTTTTATATTTGATGGATTCCCAAGAACTGTTGACCAAGCTAAAACACTTGATGAATTTCTTAATTTAAGAAAAACTCCATTAAATAAAATTATATTATTAGATACAACAAACGAAGTTATAAAAGAAAGAATCAAAGCCAGAGCCCTTGTAGAAGGAAGAGCTGATGATGCAGAAGATGTTGTAGAAACAAGAATAAATACATACAAGACTCAAACTGTTCCAGTTATAAACTACTTTAAAAACGGCTATTTGTTTGCTGGTAAAAGAGGTATAGAAACCATAGATGCTTCTAAGACTAAAGAAGTAATTGCAGAAGAAATTGCAAATCTTTTAAAGGCTCCAGAAAAAACAGAAACTTCAACTCAATGAAAACATCAATAGTTATAGCAAGCTCCAAGAATAATTGTATTGGAGTTAATAATACTTTGCCTTGGTCTTTACCAAAAGATTTGAAGCGGTTTAAGGAAATCACTTCAAGTGGTACAAATCCTGTAATTGTTATGGGAAGAAAAACTTATGAATCAATAGGAAGACCCTTACCAAATAGAATTAATTGTGTATTAACAAGCAATCCTGAATCAATTGTAAACCCAAAAGTATTGACATTTACATCTTTAGAAAAATGTCTGGAGTTTGTAGAAAAAAACGATACAGATAATAATACAGATTCATCTGTATATATAATCGGAGGAGCTTCTGTTCTTCAAGAATCAGTGGATAAAGGTTTTGTAGATATAATTCACCACACTTTAATTGATGCTGAAGTAGAGGGAGATACTTTTATAAATTTACCTGAATGGAATGTTAGTGACGAAGTTGCAATCGAACCTGATGAAAACCACGCTCACAAAATGTTCTTCAGAACTTTATCAAAAAATTAATGTTTAGATGGGTCTATTTCTGGGCCCATTTTTTCATTTGCAGCAGTTACAAAATTATCATAACCTTCAATGTTTTCAATTTCAGCAGATAGTGTAGGTATAGTTTCTCCCTTATAAAGCTGCCCAAATTTCATTGACCAATAACTTTTGTTGTTTATTATTTTTCTAATAATATCAACCATAAGAATTTTTCCAACAGTTGTAGAAAGTTCAAAACTCCATCTTTCTTCTGTTGGGCTTTTAGGAAGATACTCAGAAAAGTGATATCTATTTAAATTTGTAAGGTCTACTTCCAATGTGTCGCCAGCAAAGATTTCGCCTTTTTCATAGTTATAAATGATATTTTCCTTAGGATTATACTTAGGCTTAGCAGCTGGATTAATAGCGCTATAGAAATCAGTTTCGCTAAGAGCATTTAATACTCTTTCTAACTCTTCTCTTATTATTTTTTTTAGTAATTCCATGGCCTTATTTTTATATAAATATTCTATAATTTTTAAGACCAACAGCCTTATCGCTTTAAAATCTCATTTGTAACTGCAAATATGTCATCTACAGCCTTTAAGGATGAAGTTTTATTAACAGTCCAAGCCTCTCTAATTTTTTTAATTTTTTCAGGGTTGCTTTCTACGGCTAATTCATCCTCTAATTTAAATTGAATTCTAATCGCTTTTACAGCACTTTCTATGACTTCAAAAGGATTATAACCCTTGTGATTGAAATAGTATTTCTCCAAGTCTCTAACGAAGCCAGGAGACCACATAAAGTCTTTTTCAATCTCTACTCCTGGAGGACAAATTTGGTCCATATATTTTTTGTATATTCTTTCAACTTGTTCTGCACTTGTTGCATTGTCAAACTCTTTTGCAATAGCCATTTTTTCATCTCTTGTAAGATGGGCCTCTGCAAGCAACCTAACTGAATAAGCAAGTTTTACATTATATTCTTTAGTCTTTATTACAATAGCTCCAAGATTTTTTATCTTCTCATTCATCTCTTGTAATTGCTTTGTTAAGTTTTCGTTTTCAAGTTTAAGTTCTTCTATTGTTTTTTCTGATTCCATTTTATTAACTTTATTGTTTAAATATATGAAATTGTTTTGTAAAACAAAAATTATTAATTAAATTTGCTATTATGAATATCGTACCTACGAACTTAAGCGAGTGCTTTGATAGATTAGATGAAATATTTAAAGATGCACCATTAGAATATAAAAATTTCAAAACTTCTTCAGAAGAAGAAGCTGTTATAATTTTGCATTATGGGCTTGGTAAATGGATTAGAAATAACTGGGGTCTTTGGGAAGGAAATAGTGCTATTGCTAAAGTCCTATTTAAAATGCATCTATGGCATGCCGAAGATATGAGCTCTTTAATTTTGACGTCATATCATAGACACATAAATAACAAACCTCTTGAATTAAAGCAGCAAGTTGACCATTTTATCCAGTATTGGAAAGACTACGAAAAATCAAAAGGCCCAGTAAAAAAACAAAAAGTAAATTAAACAAAAACAATAATATGAGCTTCGATAAAGGAACAAACAAAAAGTATGACTTTAATGATATTTTAATTCAACCCTCAGTTCAAACACAAATTTCTTCAAGGTCAGAAGTAAACCCATTTGATTCAAACGGAATGTTGCCAATAATTACTGCTCCAATGGATACAGTTGTTGACGCATTTAATTTCACAAAGTTCAATGACAATAAAATAAATGTTTGCTTACCAAGATTTTCTTTTTATGTAAACTCTGATAAATTCATTCATTTTTCTTCTCTGTCTCTTGAGGATTTCATTAAAATATATATTGATGATGATTCCTCTGCTCCAACAGATACAGATTATGTTCTTATTGATATGGCAAATGGTCACATGTCAAAAATGACAAAAGCAATAAGTGATGCCAAGAAAAAATACGGAGACAAATTGTTTATCATGGCTGGTAATGTTGCAAATCCAAATACTTACAGAGTTCTTGCTGAAGCTGGAGTAAATGCAGTTAGAGTTGGAATAGGAAATGGTAACGGATGTCTTACAACACAACAAACAGGAGTTGGTTTTCCTATGGCTTCTCTTATTAGAGATTGTTATCATCAATCTCTTACACTACAAGACAATAAGCCTCTTATTATTGCGGATGGAGGAATGAAAAATTATTCTGATGTTATTAAGGCAATTGCTCTTGGAGCGGATTATGTTATGGTTGGTTCTCTTTTAAATAAATGCCTTGAGTCTTGCGGAGAAACAAGAGTGTTTAAATACTTTAGAATAAACCCAGATTCTCACTTGGCTTTATTCTTACATAAATCAGGTGTAAAAATCACCAAGAGATTTAGAGGTATGTCAACCAAGGAAGTTCAAAAAAATTGGGGTAATGAAGTTTTAAAAACATCTGAAGGTGTTGTTAGAATTAGAAAAGTTGAATATACCATAAAACAATGGGCAAATAACTTTGAAGATTACCTTCGCTCTGCAATGTCTTATACAAACTGCAAGAATTTAGAAGAATTCAGAGGCAATGTTCACCTTAATATTATTTCTGAGCAATCATTTCAACGCTTTAATAAATGAGTAAGATTACAAAAATATTTTTAATCATCTTAACTATATTCGCTTTTGCATCTGGCATAGCAAATACACTCTATGCTCTATTTGCTGAAACCAGAAATCCAAACATGCTTTTAACATTAGGCCTATTCAGTTTTTTAATGGCTTATCTTCTTAATGAAGAAATTATAATGCATGAGCAACCTAAGGATGATGAAACCTTTTACTAAAATAAACGTATAATAGACACCAAAATAAAAAACAAATGGCTGATTTACTACCTTACAAAAACAAATTAATGGAGTTGTCTTATGAAGATAAAATCCAAATGAGCGAATGGCTTCATACTCAAATTGACCTTGAACGTGGACAAGCTGTAAAAGAAAAGATTAAAGAAACTGCTGAAAAAACAGAAAATTTTTTAAACAAAGCTGCAGCTGTTACAGCCACTGGTTCAAAAAACTTAGCTTCAAGTTTTAGAAAGGCATTTGGGATGCAAAACGATTCAAGTTCCGAAGAATCTTCTACAGGCCCTGAAAAGCGATAGATTAAGAAAAGTTATATCTGTATAGGAAGTAGCCCTGACAACGTTCATCAATAAAGTCAACGTCTACTCCTGTTTCATCCATTAACCTTCTTCCTCTTTCCATTAGTTTGTCGAACCATAAAGATTTGGTTCTCATAAAAATCATGTTCGCCAAATAGTCTTCAAGTTCGTTATTTCTATAAACCGAAGTATATTCCTTGTCTTTTGGTGTTAACTTGATTTTTCTTATATCACCTCTACCATGCTCAAACTTATTGAAAACATCAAAGGCTTTATGGTTGGTAGGACCACCAACGCCAATACCAGCAGGATAAACTGCCATCATTGATATTTCATACATTAGAGGTCCAAGACCCTTCTCAGCAGCAACCGTATCTATATACCACATTCTGTCGGAAGTTTTCTTAAGAGTTACACTACCAACACAAACCTGTTTTTTGAAATCAAATAAATACAAAAAAATATAATTGGCCTTTTGTCCAATAACTAAACCAACACTCGGTTCTAAATCCATAAAACCAAAAGCCCCTTCGTTAACCAAAGCAGCAATTAATGTCTCTCTAATCATTTTTCTAAGCGTATCCATATCATATAAATATTCAATAATTACACTTTTTGAGCCTATTTATAGATAAAATTAAAAATATGAACAAAGAATTTTTATCAATCACAACTCCTTATAACTCAGAAGATTATAAGATAATGAATAAAGTTATTTCAGAAGGTTTCTCTAAGAGTAAATTTCAAAAGAGTGCTACTGATAATTCTAAGGGCTTATGGAATATTCATGAATCAGAATTAGGTTTAGTTTATTCAAAGCTTCAACAATTATTTGACAAAACTGGAAATGCTGATTTTATTTCTTTGAGAGATGATATTAGTAAATTTGCTCTTTCAGAAAATATGATGGGTTGTGCTCCAGAAGAAAAAACAGAAGAAGATGATTTTATTTTTAATGAGGCAGAATTAATGGAGCTTATTAATGGAACAGTAGATGAAAATTCTTCTGATTCACTTGCTAATAAACACGGAGAAAATCTTAAACCAGAAACTATGGATGAAGATTCTCTTCAAAAGAGACATATTGCTGGACAAAGAGAAAAAGATGCTCCACTTGGACAACATGCTCCACATTCTCAAGCTACAATAAAAGAACAAGGAGACGACGAAACAAAATTAGTATATAGCGGTTTTTAATGGAAATACCAAAAAATAAAAAACAAATTAACGGAAAGTATTCTACAAAGAGTGCCATAAAAAAAGCAATCTATGACATCCTTGCGGATGGACAAGTAGAGGGTAGATATGCCGATGATAATTGGCACGGCATTCAAAAGTTATTGCATACTCTTCATGATAATAATATTGATACAGAACTTGAAGGTGCCGCATATGCTGGACACGGTTCTGTTGAAGGTACAAACTTACCAACCAGAAAAGTTTATAAATACATTTTAAACGTTAGAGATAAAGAAGGAAAAAATATTCCTCTTAATTTAATTGTAAATTGTATCTTTGTAGGACAAACTGGAACAATGGTTGACAAACAGTACGAACTCACTTTTTATTTCACAAATTAATTGACAGGTAAAGTTTATATAGATACTCCAAGCAAAGGGTGGTCACATCTTGTGGCCACCGACCTGGAAACTCTTCATTCTTTTGCCGAATCTCTTGGACTTAAGAGGTCATATTTTCAAAATAAAAGAAAGAAAAATAAGAAAGAACCTCATTATGATGTGAGGTCAACAATGTATCTTACAGCCATATCTAAAGGCGCCATTCCAATAACCAGGTCAGAACTTTTCAATTTCCTTAAAGAAACTTATTATCCTGTGTAATTTTTTTCTTAATTTTGCGTATAAGAAATAAAATAATTACGCAAAAATGTCAATACAAAAATGGAAAAGATTCGGATGGATTAAATCTATCAGAAAAAGCAAGAGCATCACATTCTTATCCGCCACAGATGGTATGGATTTAGAATATCAAGTAACAATACCTCAAGATGCAAATGTAATCAATCCAGAAGACATTAAAGTAGGAGCCTCATTTATTGTTGATGGTAAAGATTCAAAAACTCCAAAGGGTTTATATGAATTCCTGGCCAGCGATTTTCAAATTATAGGTAAGTCAGATGATTCATTTCCTATTCAACCTAAGGAACATACAAAAGATTTTTTAAGAACAATTCCTGAGCATCGTGGACGTGCAAGAGATTTTCAGGCTACTTGGAAAGTTCGTCATGCTATTTCACAGTATATTCATAAATACTTAAGCGCACAAGGCTTCTGCCAATATTTTGCGCCCATCATTACAATGGGTGATTGTGAAGGCGCAGGACAAACATTTTACGTTAAATCAGATTGGCTCGACGCTCATCTAACTGTGTCTGCACAACTTGAAGGAGAAGTTGGTATGATGTCTCTTGGTAGAGCATATACATTCGGTCCATGTTTTCGTGCTGAAAAATCTGCAACCAAAAAACATCTATCTGAATTTTGGATGGTAGAACCTGAAATGGTAATGTTCGACATGGATATGACAATGGACCTTGTAGAAGATTTGATAAAATATGTCTTTACAAGAGTTGGTGTTGATTGCGTTGAAGAATTAAAATTACTTTGTCCAGATGGAATTGGCCACCTTGTTAAGACAGGAGTTTCTAAATGGAAAAGAATTTCCTATCAAAAAATTACTGAAGAGTTCGGTGTAAAATTTGGCGAAGACATTTCTTCTGAGATAGAAAAGAAAGTTACCGATAAATATGGTCCAACTTTTATTACTCATTACCCAGCTGGTTTAAAGCCATTCTATATGCGCAAGGAAGCTGGAGAGGCATATTGCTTCGACTTGATTTTTCCAGTTGTAGGAGAGCTTGTAGGAGGCTCTGAACGTGAATCTGATTACAATACTCTTAAGGAAGAAATGATTAAGGCTGGAATTGACATGAACAAGATGCAATGGTATCTTGAAACCAGAAAGTATGGTTCTGCTCCACATGCAGGCTTCGGCCTTGGTCTTGAGCGACTAATTATGTTCGTAACTCAAGCAGATAAAGTTCATGATGTTATACCTTTTCCAATACACTTTTAAATGACTTTATTAAAAGAAAAAACAAAAGAAAGTAACTTGGTTGAAAAACCATTAATTGTTAGATATGGTTGGGCTAACGAACAAAAATTAACTTGGTTTTTTACTAAAACAAGAAATAACATTCCAATTAAAGGTTCCAGATTATTAATTCAAATATCTTGCGAATCTTCTAAAGAAAAAATATCAACAAAAAGTACTTGCCCAGAAATAGGAGATATTATCTCTGACACAAATGGCGTAAAATTAAAAATAAAAAAAATAAACTGGATATAATATGTTTAAAAAAATAACAGAGTGGTTCTATAAAAGATACCAAAAACAACTTCAGATTGACCTTAACAGCAAGTATGTTCACGAAAACGAAAAACCTTTCTTGAGTGTATTAAATACTATCAATGCTGGCAAAATAGTTGTTGCAACATTCCCAGATGGAATTTATATTAGAATGGCTGGAAATGAATCTAAAGGACAGGTTTTTTCCAAAGAATTTGTCAAAGTCTTATCAACAGAAGAAAAAAAGACAGAAGAGAAATAAATGAGCAAAAAAGAAATATACTTATTACTTGGTCCAGCCGCCATCGGCAAAACATCTTGGATAAAATCAGTAGGTTTTCCAAAGAATTCTCTTGCTGTAATTTCTCGTGATGAAGTAGTTAAGGAAGTATCTGCAAAATATAACTTATCATTTGATGACCTATACCACTTTCCTCCACACGATTCAACAATTGGAGAATTTATTTCTGGTTATGAAAAATACGGAAAGGTTATTGAATCACCATCAATTGTTAAACACCTTCAGCCATTTAGCTATCAATATTTGGACAGTATAAATGCTGAAATCAATTTTATGTTCTACAATCAATTTCAATACGCTGTGAGAAATCCAGACATTGCCTACATTGTAATTGATAGAGTTCATCTTCGTAAGAAAGAAAGAATGGAGTATCTTAAAATGCTTCCTTCTGATAGAAACAATTTCTATATAAGCGCCGTACTATTTAACTTTCAAGACCCAGATGCATTGAATGTTATTTCCAAGATGTCTGAGATTAGAACAAAACAAATGAAAGCTGCAGGCGAACGCTATAGAACTGTTCCAAGAAGTGTTCAACAGAATATGATTAAATTTTATGAGCCAATAGAAGACTCGGAAGGATATGATTCTATTCAACATGTAGATACACTTCCCAATCTTCGCTCTGCTATTATTAAAGAATATTTTAATGTAGGATTTGATGAATCTGGAAAGTGCCCATATTGTGGTTTTGAAATGATTTCACTGAATCCTATTCCTGCTGACTTTACAGATAGATACAGACATCATGACCATACAACCGACACATGCGTTTCATGCAAGAAAGAATTTGTTGTATATGAAATGAAAGAAGATTTGTTTAATCCAGAAGAACCATTTACAAGATATCACACAGAAAAAATAAACAAATAAAACAAATGAAAAAGCTAATCTATCTATTACCATTATTCATTCTTTTCTCTTGTGGTCCATCACAAGAAGAAATAGCAAAAAAGAACGAACAAGAGCTTGCTCAAAAAACAAAAGAACTTAATGATTATAAAAAATCAAAAGAGTATCAAGAATATAAAAAAAATCATCCTGAAGTAATTCCTTTTTCTAAGGAAGTTAAAGACCTTGCTGAAGAGCGATTGGTGTCAGGAAAGAAAAGATATTATGAAGCAAGAATACTTTCTCCTATTGACGAAAAAATAACACTGTATAAAATGGATGGTTGTGAATATATAGGCAGCAACTATTTAGATGGAACCAGCCAAGCTTATTTAACTCACAAGGGCAATTGCAAATTCTGTCATAAGCGAGATTCTCTGATGATTGTATCAATTATAAAATCTCTTGTACCAGATATGATTATAAGACATTCACATCGCTAAATTTAATTATAATGGGAAAAAAGAAGTTATCAAAAATCGACTCAGGAGATAAAAAATTTTCTGTAACACAAAAACAATTTTTAAAGGCTCAAGAGAAAGCTTTTAAAATATGGCATAAGCTTTTGCTTAAACAACCCAATTGGGCATTCGACCATTCGTTAAATGAGAATAATTACATAGCCTTTGCCCAAAATCCCAAGCCTCATTTCTATGTTGTAAAACATGAGCCAACAACAATAAATACTGCCACAGGTATGTTTAGATTTCCAAATGAAAAAACAGCCAATAAGTTTATTGCAAAAATGGGCTCAGCAATAAAATATTTATATCCAACCTTCGAATTCAAAAATGAACGTAGACAAAAAAGAACCATTCAATCCAGAAAACGAAGAGCATAAAAAGAGAGCGCTGGAATCTCTTAAGCATATGTATTACGCAAATAAGCGTTTTCAAATGGTTAGAGCTGGTGTAAAATTTACGAGAAAAAGTCAAAAGAAAATTTTAAAGAAGGCAGATGGATTTGCGTATAGTACATTTAATAAGTTTAAGAAAGAATTTATTTAGAAATAAATTCGTAGCATAACAAATGACGAAAAATCATACGGTTCAATGAGGCGCAGCCTCCGATATATTTTTTTTTGGAACATTAAGAGTTTTTCCTTATTTTTACCAAAAAAAGAGCGCAAATTATGAAAATATCGGAATATGAAGAAGCCTGGAAAGCCGTTGAGAAACTTACACTTCCTGAAAAACACGCATTAATAAAAAAAATGCAAGATGCAGGATTTAAAATTCGTCAAAAAGAAATCAAGGAAATTGTAAAGGATAAATGGATTTTTGTGGAAAGTAATTCTGATTCGGATATTGTTGACATTGACTCTGCAATAGTAGATTGGAATGATGCAGAACAAATTAGAATTGAGAAAGAACAAGCTAAGAGCGGAGATACTGTAATTGACAGATATTTCAAGAAACATGGTACACTAAAATTACAACCAGAAAAAGATTCATCTACTGGAATACTTTATTTCGATGGAAAATCTAAGCCAGGCGGAACTTGGAATGCTGAACTTCATATGTTTAGACTTGGATGTTACAATTATGGTATACATTATACCCCTTTTAAATATGTCAAATTCTTTGCAGACCTTAAAGTAGAAGAGTTAATGGATGCCAAGATGAAAAATGATGAACCAACTCTTCGTCATTGCCATGACTGGCACACAAATCCACATAAGAAATGTGCTAATCACTATACTCACGACGAGTGGCTACAAGATATTCAAAATACCAAAGATAAATTTCTTAAGGAGGTAGAAGTGCTTCTTGGTGATTATACAGAATTTTACTTCAACGCAAAGACAAATAAGTTTTGGATTCCTGAAAAATATATGTTTTGGTTTGAGGAAAAACATGACCATAATGGAGATGATACTTCTCTAATGAGAAGTGAAGTTAGAGGCAAAAATTATAAGGATGATTATATCAGAGGAGTAACCAGGAAGGTACCAGCCAAATTCGATAGAATGATTAGCAAAGGAGAAATATTGGAAATGGCTGCAAATTATTGCGAAGCAAAGATAATGAGAAGAGAGTTTAAATATCTTTAATATCACCTTTTCCTCCATATTTATTAATATGGGAAAGGAAACAAATAAACCAGAAATTAATGAATTCATCTCCGCAGATGAATATCCAGATTTTTTGGACGGCCAATTTAATCCGTCTATGAAAGATAGACCATATCCTCCAGTAGAGAATATGAATACAATGCCTCTATCTGAAGATGAGATTAGCCAAGAAGAACTTGCAAAGAAAGACCTTCCTTATAAGTATTCAAATCTATTCCATGATTTTGTACTTTCAAAGACTGAAAAAGAAGTTAGAGAAATTGCTCCAGGTTTAGACCTTAATCAAAATCAAAACCTTCTAATAATGACCATCGAAAAAGAATACCCAAGTCTATTCGATAATTTCGCAGAATGGCTTGCAGATAGACATTAAATTACTTATATTTGTAATATGGCAGAGAATAAATATACACTCAAATTCTTTAATAAGAATTATCCTAATGACCAAGACCTTGGCTATTACATTAGAAATAATAGCGAGTTATTTAAAGAAATAGTTAAGGTAGCAGAATATCCAAACGATAAAGACCTTGGCGCCAAATTTAGACACAACTTATTAATGCTTGAGTCTATCTCAAACCTTAATATAAATTCTTGGGAATAAATGAATATCTTATTCGTATGCTCCGCAAATAAAATACGCTCCCTTACTGCAGAAATGCAGTTCTCCGAACTATATCCAAAACATAACTTTCAATCAGCTGGTACAAACCCAGAAGAAGTTCAAAAATCTGGAGGAACAATGCTCACAGAAGAATTAATGGAATGGGCCGATGTGGTCTATGTAATGGAAAAGAAACATAAAGAGATAATCAATAAGCATTCCAACAAAAAATACGGCAAGAAAATAACTGTACTCGCTATTAAAGATATATACGACTTCGGCCAAAAGGAACTTAAACAAGTCTTAAAAAAGAAAGTTAAAATACCTGCAGAATCATAAGGTGAAAAAATTTTTTATAAGGTTGTGAAACCTTTTCCTCCATATTTACGTATAATAAGTTAAAAGTAATATATCATGGAAGTATATAAAGTAACATCAGTACAAGACCACGCCAAAGTTAAAGCAATGATTTATGCAATGGAAGAAAATATAGTGTCTCAAGCACTTTGCATGCTTAATGATATCGACGAAGCAGAAATCATCGACGAAAATAATAAGAGCTGTTCATTTTTTATTATCAAAGATACAATCGAATTTAATAGAATGAAAGAATCATTAAATCTATTAAATATAGATTGTACAGTAGAAAATATCACCGATAAGGTTAAAAATTGGGAATTAAAACCCTTAACACAAGAGCATAAGGATATTAGAGGGTTGTTTAATAGATTTATCTATCAAACTTCAGATATGGATGATGTTATCGACAGAATATCCAAGGTCGGCCAAGATAACTTGGAACCCGTGTATAAAAAGATTATTCAAGAATTAAATAAATAAAAAAAGGCTGCAATTTGCAGCCTTCTTTATTATAATAAAATCCCTCAATCTTATTATTGTCCCATAATCGGATGACCTGTAAATAAACCACCTTTGTTAGGGTCAATTGTTAATGTCATTGTTTGAGGATTAAAGTCAAATCCATATTTACTTAACATTGGAACTCCACCTGCAAAATCATAAACTGCCATTACAGCATTCTTTGCTAAATTGTCGTCCATATTATATCTCTTCTTAAACTCACCAATTGCATTTCTTGACGCTGGATGCTTTGTAGCAAAATCCATTGCTGCTTGACTTGGCTTAATAGCGTTTAAAGCGATTGCCTTTTTACCGAAGCCGAAAAGCTCACTCATAAGAGCATCTTGTCCGTAATGTTCCATAAGGTCTGCCATCTCTGCCTTAATTGACTTAAGTTTAGATTCCATTACAGCCTTCTTTCTTTCCTTTTGAAGTTCTTCGTTAAGGATTTCATGAATCATCTTATTAAGAGATTCTTTTGTAAGCTTTTTACTATTGTTATTTTCCATGATAATTTTAGTTTATTATAAATAGTAGAAAAAAGAAAAAAACTAAATAAATACCTCAATCCTTAACTTATTTCTATTTCTCTTCAAAATCCCATTAATTACATCCAAACTGGTCACAGTTATAAGCCCATTCACATTTGAACCTATCCAACAATAAATCCTACCATCCAAAATTATAATCTTGTAAAAAGATATGGGAATTTTTATCCTCGACCCACCCAAAAATACCTTATGCCTGTTATCATAAACCACCCCAGTCACAATAATTGCCCCCTTACCAACCTTTATAATTGAATCCGCCACATCACCCTCCAATTGAGCCCACTTCCCCCTATTGAATGCTGCAATCTGCGGAGCCTGATTCAGAAGAGAAAAAGAATGATAATTAAGACTATCATCATACGAAGTTATATGAGAAGGAGTTAAATGTCCCAAGTCATAACCAGAATTTGAATAGTATTGCTTCTTATACGGCCCATTTACCTTTTCCCTATGCCACTTATCACTCCTGCCATCATCCAGCTTAAGAATCTCCTCGTTTGTGACAGAATGAACCGATACAAATGAATTTGTGTCCATGTCAGCATATAAGACCAAATCCCCATGGTCATACTTAAGCTTCGGCCCAATAATGTTTACCTGCTGCGCCCCAAGATTAAAAAAAGCCAGGAGCATAATTATTATCAATTTTTTCATAGGGAAAATATAAACAAACCAATCTGAAAAATAAATTTGTTCCATTCAAGTCTGTTTATTATATTTGAATAAAAGAAAACAATATGTCAGTATTAGCAAAGAAAAAGAAATCAGAACCAAGCACAGCACCAATACTTAATGAAAAGGTAGTTGTAATTAGAAGATATGCTTCTAAAGATATAGGGGAAAATGAAGATGATGACGACGATGATTCTCAAGAATATGAACACAGAGGAGATACCTATACCGTATTCAAAAATCACAATGAGGAACTTGTAGCTAAGATTAAGGAACTTGCCAAGACTCCCTTCGATGGAACTGTTGATGGAGGATGGGAAGAAAAGGGCAAGATAGATTCAGAGCTTGGAGAACAATACCTTTGCAAGACAAACGCAGGGAGATATTTCCTTATTGATAAATCAGAGCTTGAAGAACAAAAAAAGAGATTTATTCTAAATCTTATCAATAAAACATACCCTGTAGGAAAATACTTTAATGAGAACTTCGGCTATATATTCGGAACCAGCCATATTGTAGTTAATTCACCAGAATCAAACGAAGAATCTGATAATGATGAATCTGACTACGATTCACTTGGAGAAGTTAACTTTAGCGAAACAGAACTTGATATATATGACCTTGATGGAAATATAACTCTTCAGAGTGCAGGTAAGTGGGGCAGCTTCATGTTTATGCACTTCGACGAAGAAGGAAACTACGTAAACAGAGATTACAACCTTAACCTTGTTGTTATGTCCCAAGAAAAGCCAAAGACCCTCGACCAAGCCATAAGAGCTTTTACAAAGGTAATTCCTGCTGGTAATTGCATGAGAAAGGATAATATCTGGTATATGGAAACATGTGCCCTGGAAGTTTCTGTCTTTACAAATGATGACGAACAATTTACAATCTCTCTTAGAAATCACCCAATTAAGGCAAATGGAACTTATGCCTCAAGAGGAACAAAACCATTTAAGATTCCAAAGGATGCCGTAGAATCAAAGGGCAGACCTGAGATTATGGAAATCATTACCCCAGCACTTCAGAAATTCGGATTTACAAATTAAAAATTGCTCCAGGAGAGCTTTTTTCGGCCATCACCCTATTTTTGCGTTTATAGGTTGGGTGGCCGTTTTTTATTGGAGGTATTTGGTTTTTTTATCAAAAAAAATTAGAAAAAAAATTTTTGCCTCTTAATATAGGATAATTCCTTAAAAAAAGAGGGGGGGGTATTTGGCCGATATGGCCGATATGGCCGATTTTTGGCCGAAAAAATTTTGGAAAAAAATTTTTCTGACCCTTAATGGCCGAAAAGGTAAAGATAAAGGGGGTACCCCCTTATTTTATTGATATTTTGATTGGTTGAGAATTTTATAAAAAAAAATTGGAAAAAAAATGTGAGGCGACCTGGGGGCCCCCCTACACAGGGGTTATTTTAGGGGCTTATTATTGTGGCGCTAATAGAGACCCCTAAATTAGACCCCTAAAGGGTTCTATTAAGCCCCCTAATTCAGGGTTAGACCCCTAATTATAAGGGCTTTAGGGGCTTAAATTAAGCCTCTAAATAAGCCTTTTGGTTTCTTTCCTTTCGCTTATACATTTTACCACTTGGTACGCTTTTTTCCTTGTGGATATTGTAAAGCCCTGCGGAAATTAACGCTTTTCTATGCGCTGCTCTTTGTGCTTTAATTGGATTGTAGTTTGTCTTTGCCATTTTTCTATGATTAGAATTTTTAAATACCTTTTGTTATATTTATATGGTTTATAAATAAAAAAAGGGAGTTCCTTTTTTTTTTTTTGATGCCATATAGATTTATGTTAAAAACATTCTACTTTAATACTGGCGTAAAGATATGGGACAATCCTCACATTAAGGGAGGTTTTGACAGTGGCAATGGTACTGTTGTTATTCCTTTTGACTGTAAGGATGTGCCTGATGGGGCAAAGCATTTATATTGTTGTGATAGTCCTGATGTTATTTTGACTTCGCACATACCAAAGGATAGCGAAGTAATTGTAAGAGAGATATTTAACTCAAGCTTACTAAGTAAATACGCTTACTTTATAAAGCCAAAGGGATAATTTCCCTTTTTTTATTTTGGCACCATATAAATACAGAGACCCCCAGACAATGGGCAGGGTTAATCCGCTCCTGCCTTATATTTTGACAAAAGGTTTTTTGTGTTCCCCTTTTTTATTTTCGCACCATATAGATATAACAAAAACAAACAACAATGACAAGCTTTAAAAAAATAACAAAATTCGACTTACTTAACTTATTAACAGAGTTTCGTAAAAACATTTCAGCAACGGGTGTTGCATTTGGAAACGTGGTTTACCATGTTGACGAGAGCGGTTCTCGTGTAAAGGGCGGTAAAAAAATGTTACAAAAAATCACTCGTGTAAACATTACAATTGGCTCAAATTACGAGGGGCGTGTAAATAGAGATTTAACACGTCAAGGCGAAGAGGCAAATTTTACAGCCCAAGCAATGAATGGTAAACGCTACATAAACGACGAGGGCGTTTTAGCAACCGACGAAAAAACAGGTACAAAACACTATCTTGTTGCAGTTGTGGAGCATAAGACAAAGCCAAGTACTGTTTATTTCCATGAGGGTAAACGTATTGCAAAGGCAAAGGCAGTTCGTAGAGATATGTTTGCAGATAGCTATTTTGCGCCAAAAAACACAATGGGACGTGGCAATGTAAGTGAAGAAAAAGATTTTCACATCATTAATCCGAATTTAGATAGCATTATCTCAATTACCTTAAATAAACAAAAGTACATTATTGAAGACTAAAAAAAAGAAAGGGGCGAAAGTCCCTTTTTTTATAGGTGCATTAGGGAGAGTTTATTGCAGGGGTGGATTAACCCTGCCCCAAAGTTGGGGGGTGGATTCTGTTTGGTAAGACATCTCTCCCTTATACCTTTATATGGTTTGAATTTAAAAAAAGGGAACAAAAACAACTCTCCCTTTTTTTCTTTTGGCACCATATAAAGATATAACAAAAACAAACAACATGAAAACATTGGTAAATAAAGCAAAGCAAATTGATACAGATAATGTTATCAATCATTTATTCGTAATAGGTTGTATTATTGCTTTAATTGTGTAGTTATGAAAGCAATATACATAGTAAAAAGCATATTAGATTTAATTGGGCGTATTGGAGTTATTTGTGTGGTTGGGGTATTGTGTTTGATTGCTTGTGTAGTTGGATTAATCAGAGATTAGCTCTCCCTTTTTTTAAACTTAAACCATATAGATATAACAAAAACAAACAACAATGAAAATTCAAGAGTTAAGAAGTTATATTCATCAAAACATTGAGCAGTTCGCAGGTCGCAAGGCTACAATGAGCGGTGAGCTATTTGGTGGCAAGTTTCAAATTTGCGGAATGTTATCAAGTACATGGCAAGGTAGAATACCAGTTTGTACAGTACGCAATATAGAAAAAAATCAGGCAAGTATTTCAATTGCTTTTAAGCAAATTAGAAATATAGAAAAAACAACAAAGTGTTTTGATGACCCTGAATTGTTAGAATTGGATATTGATTTAGAGTCAAGAGACTACTATTCACATACAGGTAAAGACCGTATTGTATTTGTTATCGAGTTAAAAACAGGCGAAAAAGTTGAGTTGTGGATTAATCCGACTGAGGAGTATGCAAACACTCAAAACATCTTAGACAAGGTGCAAGGAGTAAAGGGTTAAAATTGGTTTTCCTTTTTTTTCTTTTGACACCATATAAAGATAACAAAAACAAACAACATGAGCATTAAATTAGAAAATAAAATCAACAGCATTAAAAGCAAAATTCAATTAGAAGTACACGCACAAAACGACTTCTTCCGTATTATCAAAGCAGAGCTTGAGAACGTATTGCCACAGCTTGACCAATACATAGGCAAAAAGATAATCACAAACGACGGTTTATCTAAGCGTTTTGTTGTGAACTTTTTAAGAACAAAACCAGTAGGTTTGCCAGGATGCGGAGCAACTTTCAATGGTTGTTATTTAACATCAAAATATGGTGAATTGAGAATGATTATCCGAGTGTGTTATAATCATGCAGATGGTAGCCACTATGTAGATAGAGAGATTGGCTTGGGGGCTTTGCAAAATGGCGATACTCTTTTAAATGTAACAAAAATGCACGAAATTATCAGCGACTACGGTTTTGATAAAGTGTTAAATGCAGATTTAGAGATTGAGAATGTTAAGGAATATATCCGTATTAACGAGGAAATGGAAACGAAATTGAGAGAGTTACGTAATCAAATCGGAGTAAGTTACGACCTTTACAGAAACGTATAAAAATATTTGTTTGTTTGGTTAAATGGAGCGGAGTTGTTAACCGCTCCTTTTTTTTCTTTTCACACCATATAAAGATATAACCAACAAAAACAAACAGCCATGTTAATTATACAGCATCACGGTACAAATACCCCGATTAGTTATAAGCACGTTGTTAAACCGATTGGGAGTAAAGAGAGTGGATTCAGTCCCAATTGGGAGCAATACAATAAAATTAAAGCTACTTCGCTTTGTAATATCTTGCCAAATGATTTTGAGCGAGTTCAAAACGAGGGTAAAATCATTTTGATAAACTCAGCAGGTGGCTGGTGCGATTATACCTACGGTATGGATATATTGGAGGGTGCAAATCTAATTGAATAAAAGGGAGTTAATCTCCTTTTTTTTCTTTTCATACCATATAGATTTATGAGCAACAAAAAATATTATGTTATTCGAGAGATAGAGGCTCCGAGTAAAGAGTTGGCTAATTGCTTTGCTAACAATTCAATTGTTAAGACTAAGGTTTTAACAAAGAAAGAATTAAGTAAAAAAGTGAGCAAAATTCTAAAGGACTAATTTCCTTTTTTTTCTTTTCATGCCATATAAAAACAGAGAGATACCTTATCAAGTAGAATCTACCTCCAGACAATGGGCAGGGTTAATCCGCTCCTGCCTTATATTTTTTTTTGTTAAATTTTCCTTTGACATGAAACTAATTTCCTTTTTTTTCGTTTGATACCATATAAAGATATGAGTAACATACCAAGCAACCCCGAAACAATAGAAGACTTAAAACCACGTTTTGAGCGTTTAAAAGCTGATTTAACCGAGCAATGGGCTGATAGTGGTATTGCTACGCCTCCCACAGATAAAGAGGTTTGGGGGCAAATGAGAGCTATTGCGGTGCTACGTAAAGATGAGGCACTTATGGATGATATGGAGTACTATATTTTTGTACATTCAAATCGTATTAAGTTAATCGACGAGGTATTAAAAACTTTGATATAAAAAGAATTTCCCTTTTTTTATTTTCACACCATATAAAGATATAACCAAATAAAACAAAAAAACATGGCACACAATTTAGCAACAGACAAAAAAACAGGTAGAACAGCGTTCGCAAGTGGTAACGGTCAAAAAGCATGGCACGGTTTAGGTCAAATCGTTGACGGCTCAATGACTTCTGAACAAGCAATCAAATTAGCTTGTTTAGACTACAATGTAGTTCAAGTTCCTTTGACAATTGAAGTTCCTAACCAAAATTTTGGAATCGTTGTTCCTAACAAATTTGCAACATTAAGAACCGACACAAACGATATTTTCGGGGTGGTTGGTAATCGTTACCAAATCGTTCAAAATGTTGAAGCTTTTGACTTTTTCGATAATATCGTGGGCAAAGGTGCAGCAATTTTTGAAACTGCGGGGGCTTTAGGAGTAGGCGAAAAAATCTTTGTAACTGCAAAAATGCCAAACGATTTAATTCGTATTAATGGCACTGATGATGTAACAGAGGTTTATGTACTTTTAACCTCAACGCATGACGGGACTGGCTCTATCATTGCAGCCATTACACCAATAAGAGTTGTTTGTTCTAATACACTTGCTTTGGCACTTAAGCAAACAACAAATAAAGTTTACATTAGACATACACGTAGTGCAGTAGAAAAATTACAGGATGCTGAAAAGCTTTTAGGAATTACTCACAAATTAACAGTTGAATTAAACGAAGTGTTTAATCACTTGGCTACAAAAACAGTAACAGATGCTAAGGTAAAAGACCTTGTTTCTCAATTGTTTGTAGGGTCTAAAGATGACAAGGGAGAGTTTAAAACACGTATCCAAAATATTCATAATAATGTAATGGAAAGTTATTTTGCTGGAATTGGGCAAAGCCAAATAATTGGCACAGCATGGGGAGTTTATAATGGTATCACTCACTACTTAAGTCATGTAAAAGAATATAAAAATGAATCTGTAATGTTTGATAGTCTTTTAAATGGCGGAGAAAGTGCTAAAATTTCAGAAACAGCTTTAAATATGTTAATTGAATTATAATTAAAAAGGGAGTTTAAATACTCCCTTTTCCTTTTATTTATTTTAATACCATATAAGTTTATAAACGCTCTCCCTTGTTCTTTGAATTGTTTATATAGGCTTCGCACATTAGTTTAAAATTTTCTTCGCCAAATTGGTTTAAAGCTAAATTAACAATAACACAAACAAGTCTTATATTATCTTTTGTGTATCCACCTTTAGAATCAATTTTATCTATTGAGGGATTAAATGGCATAAAGTGTTTGTCTTCTGAACGAAGTTCAAATGTAAAATCCAAATTGGTTAACTTGCATTTGCCATTTTGTTGCTCATATAGTTCAATTAAAAAGTCCAAATCAATATTAATTGGCAGATTGTTCTTTTTCGCTCTCCCTCTTGCAGCCTCTAAAAGATTATATAATTTACCTCTAATAGTTTTTGAAAAGTCTGAACGCCGTTTTAAATAATTATCTTTATATTTTGCATATCGAGTTTTGTTATTTTCTTTTTTGTAGTGTTCTTTATTTTTATCCTTAAAATAATCTTTGTTATTTTCACTATACTTTTTTGTATTTTCTTTTTGACAAATTTTACAAGTTGCTTGGAATCCTAATTTATTAGTAGAATCTTTACTAAAAAATTCCTTTGTTAGTTCTTTTTCCTGCTTACATTTCCAGCAAGTTCTTTTTTGTATTTCCATGTTTTTATTCATATTTAATAAATATATGAAAAAATACATAAATTTACAAATCTCCCTTTTTTTATTTTCGTACCATATAGATATAGAAACAATTAAAAATCAGCAATTATGGACGGAACAATCATGAACTTCGAGGCTACAATGTACCATTGGCACGCACCAGCGTTAATCGCACAGGCACAGTCAAAGTAAACAGCCGAAATTTTATTGAAAATCAGAGCAGCGACGGAACAGCACCGTTGCTATTTTTTTGCTCTCCCTCCCTTAAAAAAATATAAGGCAGGGGTGGATTAACCCTGCCCAATATGGGGGTGGATTCTGGTTGGTAAGCCATCTCTCTGTATCTATATGGTGCATAAATAAAAAAAGGGAATTGGTTTTTTTGTTTCCTTTTTTTTCTTTTGACGCCATATAAAGATATAACAAAAAACAAATAACAATAGACATGGAATTAGTTGAAGACTTTTTTAATAAACTTTTAGGAGATTTAGATAGTAAATACTTCCCAAATGTAAAATATTACAGAGATAATAAAGAGGATGCTAAACTGCATTATACAGTTGAGCTTTTTAATAACGGTTGTTTAACTTATAAGGAACTAATTAATAGAGCTGCAAAAAGTTGTAATGATACAAAGGAAAATATTCACAAGATTGTTTCTCTATATGTAAAAGATTTTCAAGGGTATGAGTATAAACTATCTCCAGCATAATATTCCCTTTTTTTCTTTTGATGCCATATAAAAACATGACAAACAGCAAGAAAAAATTAATCGCAGCTTATACAATTGCAAAGGCAGCAAAGGTAGGAGAGCAAGTGAAGTGCCCAAGTTGTGGGACTACATTTGAGAAATCAAACTATCAACAAGCTTTTTGCAAAACAAAGGTTGGTACAATTTGTAAGGATAACTATTGGAATAATGTTACACCTACAAAAAGAAATAATCAAACCCGAATCAGTCCAGCAAATGCACGTTTTCATGCCTTACATATTGCACCATTAAATGAGGGACGCAGTAGAGATAATGACTACGATTGGCCTGAGGGATGGGATGAGCACAAAGATAGTTAATAGTTCCTTTTTTTTAAATTCAGACCATATAAAGATATAACAATTAAAAACAACAACAGCATGAAAACTTCAATGAATCGTCGTAATTACAACAACAATCGTGTAATCGCAAACAAAGCAAACCAATTCAAAATCACTCGTCAAAATGTAGTATTAGCAGCAATGTTTGCAGCATATCACTTCGGGGTTAAAGCATTCAGTTTCATTGGAAACTTGGTAAGAGTAGGCAGCAGTCCATACGAAAACTTAAATCGTGGACAATTACGCAAGATGTACTGGTTACAGTATGTAGCGGGCTAAAGAGTGTACTTTTTTCATATTTTTAATTTTTATTAGGTTTTCCCTTCCGTTGTTAAAAGGTGGCTCTATTAGCCGCCTTTTTCGTTTCTCCTTTTTTTTCTTTTCACCCCATATAACAAAAACAAAAGACATGGCAAAGAATACAGAAACAACAGAGCAAAAAATCGAAAGACTTAAAGTCGCATTTGATACAATGAAAGCTAAAACAAAAATTGACCACAGCGAGTGGGTTGAAGCTGATAACTTAGATGAGATACGTGTATTCAGACCGACAGACGCATTAAGCGGAAAAGAGGAAGAAATGCAAGTTGAAAATGAGCATGGCTCAGTCTTTGAATTAAGCGAGTTGAGTGATGATGAATTGGATGTATTGATTTTTAGCTTAGAAAATTAATTCTCCCTTTTTTTAAACTTAAACCATATAAAGACATGAAAAAAATAGCATACATATTAAATTACATGGGCAGAGCCGTTGCAGTGATAATGGCAGCCGATGAGAATGAGTTAAAAGAGAAATTAAAACCAGCCATTCAAGAAGAAGTGGGAGCTGAGGTAGATGCACAATTTTCTTTGAAATTGGAAACCTTGGGTGATTGGGGCGAAGATACAAAGCTTAAAACCAGTTATGTTAATGACGGTGAATTAATAGAAGATAATGAGTTTACAATTATGAAGACCGTTAGCTATTAATTAAAAAGAGATTGCAGAACGTGAGTACACGTTGTTCCTATCCGTTGGAGCGGTTAACGGAAAAACACCCTGCGATGCAATTGTTTGTTTGTTGTGTGTGAATTGGGAGACGAGAGTCTCCCTTTTCTGTTTCTCCCTTTTTTTCTTTTGATACCATATAATGTTACACAACAAATAATAAAAGATATGGCAAAAGAATTAGTTAACTTATGTAAGTGCAACAATTGTGGCACTATAATGATTGACCAAAATCCACAAATAGGGGCTCCTGCTTTTGTTGGAGATGTAACAAAAATTGCTGATATGCAATATATTGACAACAAAGAGGAAGGCGGTTTTTGGGCTTGTGGAATTTGCGAAACAGATGGTTATTTGACCGATGATATTTCAAAGAAAGATGAAAGTGATTTAAGACAAAAAGATTTAATTTCTTAATTCCCTTTTTTTCTTTTGATGCCATATAATAATATGAAAAAAGCAGAATTAGAATATTGGTCTCCAGCAAATGAATCTGTTGTAACAGAGAGTGGTTTTCGTTATCTTAACACACGTTCAGTTGTAAAGAAAAAAGAAACTATTGAAGCGGCTGATGAAATTGCATTATTTGAGTTGTTCTACAAAAAGAATAATCAATTAAGATACTGCAATGGAACGTATTATACGTTTGTTGATAAAGTTCAAGAAGCTAAATATCGTGAGTGGTTGCAGTCCGATGATTTTAAAAAGAAAAGCTTTAACCTTTTTTATGGCAATGGAGTTGTAGATTAAAATTCCTTTTTTTTAAATTAACACCATATAAAGACATGAGCGCATTTAAAAATACATTAACAGAAACATCTGAAAAAAAGCAATAGTTGACCACTTATTTGGCTATCTAACTGATGAGCAAAAAGAAGAAGGCAAAGATGAGGGTATGATGCACAATCTTGGCTATCTTAGTGAGGAACAATTTGTGGACTGTGCAAAGCAAGTTAAAGATAAAAAATTCCTTTTAGAAGCGTTAATTGATATTACAAAGCAGTTTGATGCACGTTATGAAACAAATTTCTTGGAAGCAATAAACGAAGTTACATAAGAGTAGATTTCCTTTTTTTTCTTTTGACACCATATAGTGTTATAACCAACAACAACAAACATGAAAAGAGTTAAATGTAAATCAGGAATTGAGGGCTGGCAATGCCGATTGAGAGAAAATTATGATAATAATTTTGAACAATTTGATGCCTACGATGAAGTGTATAATCTTGCAATCCGTTTAGGTTTTAAAAATGCAGAACACGCTTGGAACGCAAATCCAATCATTCAAGGTTCGACAAATCCATTAGATTTTAGAGTGGTACTTGGAGAGCATAACGAAGTTGAAATTGTAAATGACGAAGTTAAAGAATTGTTTTCAAAATTCCTTTCAGGTAAAATAAATAAAGATAAATTAATTAGCAAATTAAACGCTATTGATAACCGACTTAAGCGTTTGTTTGGTTCTCCTAAAAAACAAAGTTTTTGGTTCAGACTTTTTAAGGGCGAATCAATAGCACACGATGCTTATAAATTGAATAACTCTTTGTCAGATAATTATACCATTGAAAGTATGAAGCTTGGAGTTGAAGAGTTGGGTATTGAGTGTTACTATTCTTAGCAGTTTCCTTTTTTTTCTTTTGACACCATATAATGTTATAACCAACAACAAAGACAATGGAAATCACATTAACAAAAAAAGAACAAAAACATAAGGAAAGAACAGAGCGTTTAGTTCCAAATGGAGTACCACGCTATATTCGTTGCTATGACAATGGAGGAACAAGTTTTGACCGTTACACAGTTGTATTCACAGGTCGTTACACCCACAAAACCAACAGAGCATTTTGGTACTTGGGAATGAGTGAAAATCCATTCCACCCACAAGGGTTTGGACAACATGGCGAAAGTGAGTTTAAACCAATTGACACACCGAGTTATAAGCACTTAGGCAAAAAAATAGAGTTCAAAGACTTGCCTAAAGATTGCCAAAAATTGGTTATGCAAGATTATCTGTACCTATGGGACTTTACAGATGAGAACGGCAACCAACTATAAAAATATTGTTTGTTTGTTTATACCGAGAGGGGCGGAGTTGTTAACCGCTCCTTTTTTTTCTTTTGATACCATATAAAGATACAACAAAAACAAACAACAATGGCAAAAGAAAAATTAACACCAGCAGACAAAAAATTTATCACAAAATTCTTTGGAGAGGTAAACTTCGATGCAACCGACATCACACGCAAAAATCCTTTTACAAGTGTAGAAATTTCAGTAGACCCAGTGTTTGCTAAATGCTTTGACTTCATTATGCAAATTCAATCTGTATTTCGTGGAGAAAGCAGAGGACAAGCTGACAAGTTAAAAAATATTCATGCAGACCTTAAGGAAACAAACGTTGTTATGAATTTTGACAGAGCGAGAATGATAGCCCTAAAAATGGATGCAGATGCTTATATGGAATTGCTTGACTAATTGATTGGGGACTTCGGTCCCCTTTCCTTTTTTTTCTTTTCACACCATATAAAAACAGAGAGATACCTTAGCAAGTAGAATCTACCCCAGGAAGCTGGCAGGGTTAATCCGCTCCTGCCTTATATTTTGGGAGTTTTTTGGTTTTCCTTTTTTTTATTTTGATACCATATAGATTAAACAAAAACAAACAGCATGAAAAAAGTAGAACAATTAATTGCAGACGTTAAGAAAAAAATCCTTAACAGCGAATCCAGAAGTGTAAAATTCCACGGTGTAAGTTGTACACGTGCCGACCTTGAAATTATCCAAATGTATGCTGAGAATTATCTTCGCAATGGCAGTTTCGCTGGTTTTATGGCTCCAATGGGTGCAGTTAAAGAAGTTTTTGACAAATTAGATATTAAGTAACATGGCAGTTAAAAACTTAACCTTACCGTCAAAAGATACGAAATTTGACGAGATTGAAGTCCATCCATGCAAAGTTGTAGATGAAGACAAAAAGAACAATTTAACCATTCAGGCAATTGAACAGTGCGAGCCTGAAGAGGCAGAGTTTTGGAGCGTTTATGTGCATTTGGTTGGTGGTGGTATTGATTGTATTGCAGATTGTGATACAAAAGGCGAAGCAGATTGCTTAGCTGATTTAATAAAGCGTATTGCAACAAATTTTGTTGTATCTGAGTAGTTCATTTTGGCCATAAGTATAGGAGTCTCCCTGCTTATGGCCAAAATGGTTTTTTCCTTTTTTTTCTTTTCATACCATATAATGTTATAACCAAACAACAAAATTATGACTTATAAAGAATTAGAAACAGCAGTTAAAGAAAAGAAAGTTCTTTCAGCTACAACAAAAGACAAAGAAAAATACCGTTTCTTTATTGCTGATAACGGATTGTTATGCTACTTTAAAAAAGGCAGCAGTCGCTACGGACGTTATGTAGATTATAATTTATTTGAAACATTTGAAAAGTTTCAGTATAAAAAAGCATTAACAGAAGACGAAAAAAAGAACGAACACGATAAAAGATACTTTAGATTAATTTCTAAGTTTAGAAATTTAGCAAGTAAGGCAACATTTAAAAACAACTTCATTGATTCATGCCTTGCACTTCCTCAAACAATGGAGCAATGGATTAATGAGGGCAGAAAAACTCTTTTTGATTACAATGTTGGAGCAGGTTCAAGATGCGAGGGGTTAGTTATTACAGTTGATAATATTGCAAAGCACTTTCCTCACACTGGAATTCAATTAAAAGAAGCTATCAAAAACCGTACAGCAGGCAATATAATGAGCCGAATGAATTTTAGAGGCTATGATGCTACGATTGATTTAAGAGTAGGTAATGAGCAGTTTGAAGGGTTTCTATCAATGGAGTACAAAGGTTGTGGAAATGGGCATTATTACATTTTAATCAACGATAACACTTTCATTGGTTATGATACAGATTAATTAACAAAGGGGGCAAGTCTCCCTTTTTTTCTTTTGGCACCATATAGATTAAAATCAAACAACATGGCTGGACACTTAGCATTAAAAAAAGAAGACGAGAAAGAAGTATTCAAACAAGTAGATACAATTCGCAAAGTCCTAAATAATATCGGGGATTTATCTCAAATCCAAAAATTTCAAGAGTTGGAATTAACTTGCAAAATCAAGGGTAAATTAAAAACCTTTAAGGTTATGCCATTGCCTAAGAGTTACACAAACCACTCAACAGACCACGCCTTTAAGATAAGCCCTTTTGACATTGTTGGAATGGAAGATGAAGACCAAAGTTTGAGAAAGGCTATAAATTTGGAAGTACATTTTAGAGAGATTCAAGTCAGTGGGCGATTGATAATCAGAGATATTTTCTGGGTTGCATAACTCTCCCTTTTTTTCTTTTGACACCATATAACAATATGAAAACAAAGAACGTTAGCAAAAAGAACTCAGCCGAATTTACCAAACACCTTTCAGAGGGTTTGATTAAACTTGGAGCAATAAAAACTAATGATAAAATGTATAACCACGAGGTTGATACAATTGTTGGTAAGTTGTTCATGGATGTTAAGGATGAGCATGATGTTTGCTATACATTATTTGCTCGATTCGATGAACCTGAGAAAGCAAAAAAACATTTCCTAAGCAATCCGAACACAGGAAAATATAATTGGTTTTTAAGTGCTAATGTGAGCGGTAAAGAAGCAGCGGCAATGGCTTTATCTCACATTGAGTTTGTAATCAATAAAAAGCAACCCGTTGAAGTAGCAGGCTAATTCCTTTTTTTTCTTTTAAGACCATATAAAGACATGAACAAAGTATATCGCATAATAGAGTTTAACCTAATAGGAAAAAAGTTATACACTTGTGAGGAAATCCACGATGTTGAAGCTCGATTGGTTGACGGTAAGACAAAGTTTTTTGATAAGGATACAAATACAGAAGCGTTAAAATCACACCGCTGGACATACAATACAAGCCCAAAAGAAGGCGCAATAGACCCTACAAAAGAGAAGTTTATGCCGTACTTCGCAAAGGTTACAGAAGATGTTCCTCAATGGGTTCAGAAAAAAGGCTGGGAAAAAACCTATGACAATTGTCAATTAATGACAGAGAAGCACGGCGGTTACTTACAGTTTTGGCACGAGCCTACAAAACAAGTTTTAAGAATTGCAATGAACTCACATATTTACGAACCGATAGAGTAATTCCTTTTTTTTCTTTTGATACCATATACAGTTATGAAAGATTTAAGTAAAAAAACTAAAAAAAGAATTGTTAAGGAGTTGGAGTGTTTGGTCCAACACCGATTCACAAAAGAAACTTTGGAGATTAGATTAAAATCTATCTTTGGAACAGAAACTAAAGTAGAAGACATTAGCTCGGATGATGATGAGTTATCAGACTTTAATTTCTTGGCAGAGATGAAAAATGATGCCATAGGTTTATTTGGTTATGTTGATATTTACTTCTTAAAGATGCGTAAGGATAACATGATATATGTTACAGAGGTAGCCTATCAATTTGAATAAATTCCTTTTTTTTATTTTGATACCATATAATGTTATAACCAACAACAACAAACATGAAAAGAGTTAAATGTAAATCAGGAATTGAGGGATGGCAATGTAGATTGAGAGAAAATTATGATAATAATTTCGAGCAATTTGATGCCTACGATGAAGTTTATAACCTTGCAATCCGTTTAGGCTTTAAAAACGCTGAACACGCTTGGAATGTTAATCCTATCATTCAAGGTTCTACAAACCCCGATGATTTTAGAGTTGTATTAGGCGAGAATAATAAAGTTGATTTTATTAAAGACGAAGTTGAAGCACTATTCAAAAAATTCCTTTCAGGTAAAATAAAAAATGAACAACTAATAGACAAGCTTAATGCTATTGATAATAGACTTAAACGTTTATTAGGTTCTCCAAAAAAACAATCATTTTGGTTCAGACTTTTTAAAGGAGAATCAATGGCACACGATGCACAGAAGTTGGCAAACTATTTAGAATCAGGAGATAAATATGTAATTGAGAGCATGGAGTTGGGAGTTAATTTAGGTATTGAGTGTTACTATTCTTAGCGTTTCCTTTTTTTTATTTTGATACCATATAATGTTATAACCAACAACAACGAAAATGTTTACAACAATATTAAAAGAAAAAAACAAAGAAAAACGTACCAACTTTAGATTGGTGGCTATTGATGAAACTCGTCATTATACAGATGAGAATTTAGTTAAAGCTTGTGGCAAAATCTTTACAGTATATTTCTACAACAAGAATGAGATAACTCACTTATGCGAAGCAGCAGGCTCAAATTATCTAATTCCATTGTACAGTTATGCTGAAAATGAAATTTCAGATGAACAACAAGATGAGTTAACCTACTGCGAACGCTATAATGAACCTATGTATGTTCATGCTTCAAATATGGAAACTCTTAAAACAGTAAAAGCACCTGCAAGTTTAAATGGTCGCTATTGGCAAAATGAGGGTCGTAAATATAAAGAAATTTATGACCATGCAGAAGAGTATTTAAGAGGAAACCACATTATTTAAGATATTGTTTGTTTGTTTATACCGAGAGGGGCGGAGTTGTTAACCGCTCCTTTTTTTTCTTTTCACACCATATAAAGTTAAATAAAGAAGATATGAAATTTTTAAATCCTTGGAGAAGTAACGTAAAAGATAAGTACTATTATGACTTAGACAATGAGCGTCTTGCCTATAAAAATGGGGACTATGCAGTTTATCGTAATGGTGGCAGTCATTTATACACTTACAAAAACATTGCTATAAATGAGCTTGTAGGGTTAAATAAACAGCATATTGATAACCTTGCAACCAATAAGCGACCTGATGATGGCAATCAGTTTGCCTTTGATAGAGCGAAGTCAGTTATTGAGAAGTGGAAGAGTTACATTGAGTAACTCTTTCCTTTTTTTTATTTTCATACCATATAAAGATAGAGAGATGTCTTAGTAAACAGAATCTACCCCAGGAACCTGGCAGGGTTAATCCGCTCCTGCCTTATATTTTGGTTCAATTGGTTTATTCCTTTTTTTTGTTTTAATACCATATAAGTTTATGAAAAAAGTAGAAACATTAATTGCAAAAGTAGAGAACTTAATCCGCAATAGCGAATACCGTAGTGTTAAATTACATGGAGTATCTTGTTCAAGAGCAGACCTTGAAATGATTCAAATGTATGCTGAGAATTATCAAAAGAACGGCAGTTTTTCAGGACTTATGGCTCCTATGGGAAATGTTAAGGCAGTGTTTGACAAATTAGAAATTAAATAGTTATGGCAATAAAAAACTTAACATTACCAGCCCCAAACCAAAAGTTTGATGAGATAGAAGTTCACCCATGCAGAGTTGTAGAGCGTGTACCAATAGCTAATGGCTTTTCTGATACAATTGAGCAGTGCGAGCCTGAAGAGGCAGAGTTTTGGAGTGTTTACGTTCACTTTGTTGGTGGTGGTATTGATTGTATTGCAGATTGTGATACACAAGGAGAGGCAGACTGTTTTGCCGAATTGATTAAACGTATAGCAACAAATTTTGTTGTATCTTAAAAGATTATTTCCCTTTTTTTCTTTTGATACCATATAATGTTATAACCAACAAACTAAATAACATGAAAGCACAACCAGTAAAAGAATTTAGAGTAGGAAACAAATTATTAAAAATCTTTCAAGATACAGATGGTGGAGATTGTCGTTCATGGGATAACATGACAAAAATGGTATGTTTCCACAAACGTTATTCACTTGGAGATAAGCATGACTATAAGTTTGATGACTATGATAGTTGGGCTGAGATGAAAGAGACTATAAGCAAGGCAGAAGATGTTTCTATCATTAAGCCATTGTTCATGTATGACCATTCAGGTATTACAATTAGAACTACACCTTATGGAGACCGTTGGGATAGTGGGCAAATTGGCTGGGTATTCATTACAAAGAAAACATTAAGAGAAAATTTCAGTTTAAAAAGAATAACAAAAAAGTTATTGGAAAGAGCAGATGCAATGTTAGAGGGGGATGTTGAAACATACCGACAAGAATTAGAGGGGGATGTTTACAGATTCGAGGAATATAAAATTGAAACTTGTAACTTAAACTGTGAACACGAAGAACTAACTGATAGTTGTGGAGGCTTTTACGGAAGAGATTGGGCTACAAATGGAATTACAGACCATGTAAGCGAAGAAATTAGAGAAGCAATAAAAGCAGAGGCAGAAGCAAAGAAAGTGCGTCAGGCAGCTTAAAAATAAGAGGGAGCAAGTCTCCCTTTTTTTATTTTTATATCATATAGTAACATGGGAAGACATTCTAATACACCTTTAAAAAGATTTTTGCTTGGAGTTCCCTCAGGGAAAGAGGGGCAAAACAAGCTAAAGAAATACGATAGTGTTGAACAAGCAGACTTTGAAACAGAAGAGTGGTGCGAAGTATATGCACGCTCCCTAAAGGAGGCAAAGGCTCTATATCCAAAAGTATTTCAAGATTGGCAAGAGGCTCAACAAGAAAAACTAAACCGTGTAGGTACTCAGCGTTCTCCTTTTGGTATAGGTTCTTAACTTCTCCCTTTTTTTCTTTTCATACCATATAAAGACATGACAACAGTAAGATATAAATCAAGAGGTGTAGTTCTTGGCAACTTATGGGGCGGTGGCACAGGCGCATATCCTGCGACACACTTGGAGGCTCCCTCAAAAGAAAAATTAATCGAGATAGCCTTTAAGGCATTGAGAGATAAAAGTCTTGACTCAGGTATGGGTTTTGAAAGTTTAAAAGGTGCCTTGTTGAGAATTAAAGTTGTAACAACAAAAGTAATTGACGGTAAACCCTATACCAACGAAGAAAATGAAAATGCGTTTATTGGGGATTTAACCGAAGACGAAAAAATATTTTTAACAACAGTAGAATGTTAAGCTTATGGATGCAACGTATGTAAGTAAATGGGACAATGGTAGCGAAGAGGTTCGCTCAGCTTGTAAGTTCAATCTTGAGACCAAAGAGGCAACCGACATTGAAGTTGTTGATGTAGATGATTTAGATTTAAACTATTTGGATGAAGAGTATATTGAATTACCAAATGGCGAAAAAATTAAGACATTCACAACAGAAGACGGCAGAAATGTAGTTGACGGACAATTAGAAGAGGAATAAAGATAATGGGGGCGCTGAACGAACGGCGGAAGTACACCGACGTTAAACGTTTGGAAAAGCCTGAGGCGAGGCGCAAGTAGTCGATGGTGGTTAGCCCTCACCATATTGGAGAGAGAGGAAAAAGCCTCTCTCCCTTTTTTTGTTTTGATACCATATAATAAAAAATAAACACAACATGGCAGAAGAAGTAAAATATCCATTTATTGTTCTCGGTAAAAAAGTAGAAATTACTGAGAATGAAATTAGAAATCTCCCTAAACAAATTAAGGAAAAAGAAGATGAGCTTGTTTTTTTGAAACAATTGCATAGTCAAGCAATTAATAGACAAACTCTAAAATTTGCATTGCTTCTTGATAATTATTATCAGAGATTGTCTAAACACTTATTGATTTATCGTAGTGGTATCAGGGTTAAATTCATTACAGTAATGATTCAGCGTAAGTTCTCCCCAGTGTTTTTTGTTCAAGCTCAAATAGAATTTAATGCAAATAAAACATTTAAGTCAATTCGTTTTGTTGAGTTTGAACCAAATGAAACTAAGCAAATTGTAAACGTTGCAAAGGGGCGTTTGTTCACAACAGCTAAACCAACAGCCATACGTGCAGATAAGGCATTTAAACGCAAATGCAATAGAGCAGCAATGCTTATTAAAGATAACTATGTTAAACGTAATGTTTCAGGTGCAGATAGATGCAATGAAATGTTAAGAGGTTGGATTGCTGAGATATTTTAATCTCAGCTTTCCTTTTTTTTCTTTTTATACCATATAAGTTAAACACACAACAATATGGCAAAAATCTACAGTACACCGAAAGAGGTGCAAGTCCCTGAAATTAGTTTTACTGATTTCTCTGGGTATCAAAAGAAATGTGAAGAGTTCAAAGAGAACCTTAAAGAGTTTTTAAAGAAACGAAACTCCAAAGATGAAGAGGTTGGAGAAGTTATCGGCTTTCCTGTAGCAGACGGAACTGCTGAGTACATGGTTGCAAAAATGAAACCGTTGGAGCTTGTACACTTACCTCTCATGGATGCTTATGAGTTTCAGTATGCAAATCGTTTAACAGCAGAAGATGTTAAACAAGAGATTGCAAAGAAAAAGAAGTGGGAGGAATTTATTAATAGAAAAAAGGGTTAATTCCCTTTTTTTATTTTCATACCATATAAGTTAAACAATAACATACAACAACATGACAACATCAATCGTTTTAATACCAGTTGCATTTGATAATGCAAGAAAAGTTTGTGATTTAATTGAGAATCAAAAATATAATAACACAACCGAGTTAAGAGATTTTCTTAAAAAGGAACTTGTTAGAAAAAAATCAGAGGACGAGGACGAGGATGAAGAGACTGAAAATGAACAGCCATTAATCTATGACCTTACCGACTTTATGGAAGAGGTTAATGACCAAAATTTGGATGTAATGACCAACTACTTTATCTCATATGTTCAATTTGTTTAATCTCCCTTTTTTTCTTTTTACACCATATAAAATAAAACAAAATATATGTTAACAGGTAGTATTACATTTGAGGGCAAAACTCAAACAGACATTGAAAACGCAGTTGAAGAAGCATTGCGTTTAATTAAAAATGGTAACTATTCTGGAACTAATAGCAATGAAGATGGAGAATTTTCATTTGAGGTTTCAGGAGAAGAAGAACGAGAAGAAGAGCAGGAGGAAATAGAGCATTTCTATGATGTACATGTTCAAATAAACCGTAAAACTGGCTATTCAATACCTATTAAAATTTCGTCAGTAGATAAATTATCAGATGATGAAGTAATTGCTCAATGTGTTAAACAAAATTTATTTTCAGAATCAGGAGATGAAGAGTTTGTTGATTCTGTGGATGAGATTGAAGAGGAGGAATATAACGCAATGAAAAATATCTAATCTCCCTTTTTTTAAATTCAGACCATATAATATTCCAAGAGTAAAGGTAAAAACATTTAACAAAAACCAATCGTTATGAAGAAGTAAGACCGCACTCCGTTTCCTGACGAGATACACAGGGTAGGACAGAAGCTCGTTATTAACCCGAAAAAACAACAGCGTATGAATCGCACAAGAGATGCACCTACGTGGTGCTAACAATAAAAATTCAAAGATAATAAGACCGATAGATATTAGGCGTTGAAAACCGAGATTAAAAAAACCGTTGCCAATAAGTGCCGATTACCACCTACAAAACAATGGTTTCTCCGTATCGGGGAGTTTTGGAGTAGAGAATAAACACCGTAGAGTCCGCCCAAGCATAACCCTTAGGGTTCAGAGGCGCACCAATTCCGAACGGTAAACCAAGAACACTCCGACGCCTATACGAGGAAAGTCCCCAGTACATTGAGGGGACTTTCCTTTTTTTTATTTATGCACCATATAGAGATATAACCAACAACAACACACATGGCAAAGACAGTTCAAGTACCAAAATATGTAAACGGTAAAAAGACCGACAAGTTTGATACATTCTATGTAGATACACTTTCAGATGACTTTAAAAATAAAGTTACTGGACGTTGGCATAATGATTATCAAATGGCTTTAAAAAACGTAAAGCTATATAACCACCGATTCACAAACGGCGAACTGGATATTATTTCGCAAGTAAGAAGCCTATACGATAAAATTAAACAACCTACAGAAGGCGACGTTAGACGTGCCATGCTTATGCTTATCAATGAAGACTACGCATTGAAGGCAGGTGGCGAAAGTTCTTCTGATAGAATTTATTCTTCTTCTCTTGGTATTTGGATTGCAGACCCAAAGACAGGCGAAGACAAAAAAGTGGCTCTAATCAAAAAGTATAGCACCACTTTCAGTGAGGTTTTAATTACAATGGAGGAGCTTGATGACTTATTTGAAATTTGTTTAAGCCCAAAAGAAAAGAAAGGAGTTTTAGAAGACAATGCCTTATCGGTTATGAAACTTTTAAAAGACCGTGAATTAGGAATGAAATGCAATTATTCAGACGGCTCAAAAAAAATGATGCCAAAGCAGGATGCAATAAGCATGATTAAAAATTATGTTAATCGTGGGGTAACACCTGAAATGTTTAAGTCTTCCTATGACAAAATGATGCAGGCACGTTTAGATGACCTTAACGACGTGTATATTGAAAATGAGACCAACACAGTTAACTCAAGGCATCAAGAGTACACTCGAAGACATATTGCAGGCTTGGAACGAGCGTATGAGTTCTTGCAGGAGCATATTGGGATTGCTGCTTAAGGCAGCTCTCCCTTTTTTTATTTTGATACCATATAGATTCATGATAACAAATGATATAGAAGATTTCTTATCCGACAACGAAGTTTTTGTTAGCGGAATAGATGGCAGACCAACTGATATGGATTCTTATATGACAATCATTGATTTTGGTGCCTTAAGAACTGCAATGAAGCTAAACACCTTTAAAAAAGAAGACTGGCAAACTTCCATTGACATTTGGAGAAAGCATCAAAAGTCTTGTCCGATTGCAAAGATTTTAGCAGAAACAGTTGAACCTCATCTTGTAGAAAGTACTACAATGAAATTTCCTGAATAGCCTAAACAAGTTTAGATTTTGAACATGGTATAATTTTGCCTATATTTATAAATAAACAGCATGAAGACATTAACCATTAATCAGGCACTTGACTTAATTCTAACTAACTATAAGTCAAAAAATAAACCAACAAAGATAGCTACGCTTCAGGAGAGATTAATCCTTATGAAATTAGAATTTGGTGGTAATACTCAGGTAGAAAATGCCGATGAGGTTCTTGAAATTATTTCACCTAAAAAGAAATAACTCCTTTTTTTTGTTTTGATGCCATATAAAGCTATGAGAAACAAAGAGCAAATAAAAATAGAAGCAAACGATAGAACACACCGTGCAATTAAGAGAGGTTTTTTTGAAACTAAGTCTGATATTGCAAGTCGCTTATTATGTATGTTATCTAAACAGTGGATTGACCCTGCTGGCAAAATATGGACACTTAGAGCATATCTGTTAAAATATGACAGAGCTGAATATAAAAAGATTCTTTTTTCATTGCAACGCTATTATAAGGGCACAAGTTTCTTTGACCGCAAAGGAGATAATCTTGACTTCTTTCAACATGATTTTAAATTTGATAAGCACGTAAATTATGAGGGACGTCCGCATAAATTGTTTGAATTCCACAAGCAGGCTTATCCTAAGATTGCAGCATAAATTTCCTTTTTTTTCTTTTAACACCATATAGAGTTATGAAAACACATCCTATATACGAAAGCCCTAAGAAAGAACAAAACGAAGAGCGTGAAGGCGTACATTCAGATTCTTGTGTATGCTGCGGAAAGCGTATAAAAAATGTTAAACAAGGCATTCATGCAACAACCGACTGGGTTGCTGTAGATGAGGGGGATGATTCTAAAGTGCCAAATACCCAGGGCTGGTTCCCAGTTGGCAATGAGTGTGCAAAGCATTTCCCTAAAGAGTTCTTGTTCCCAATTAAATAATTCCCTTTTTTTATTTTAAGACCATATAGATTTACATGACAAAGAAGAGTAAAATAGTTAAATTCAAAGTAAACGGTCAAACTGTTGAAGAAGTTGACGGCGATGATATTACTATTACTCAGGTAGAAAACACAAAGTCTTGTCTTGCTCACTTGCATGGTGTTGCATACGATGAGATTGAGGTTGCAACTGAGGATATAGAAAAGCCTGATGTTTCTCAAACAATGTTTGTAACCGACCACATGGGACTTTGTTTTAAGGCTCCAAATCCTTACTCGGTTTTCAGAAGTGTAGATTGTCCAGTGTTAAATAAAGATTATGACTTTAATTATCAGGATGAAATTGATGAGTTTTTAGATACACTTTCTGCTTATATAAAACAAAAAGATGCAAAAGGTTTTGATGATTTCATAATTTTTATGTAACTTTACAAAATAAATTGGCTCCATAATTTAACGGATAAAATGTCTGCCTTCTAAGCAGGTTATTCAGGTTCGATTCCTGATGGGGCTACAAATAACTCAAAGGATAAAAAAATATATTTCTCCCTTTTTCTAACTATTTATAGTTATGGAAAAAGAAGAATTAGAAAAATATATTTTACAAAACTTATCTGCAAGAGAAATATCAAAATTACTTGGTAAGTCTCAGACATCTATTGCTTATTGGTTAAAAAAGTTTGACCTTAAAACAAATCATGTATCTTTTAAGCAAAAAGGGACAATTGATTATGGAGATAAAAGATGTTGTCCAAAATGTAATGAAATAAAACCTCTCCCTGAATTTTATAATAGAAGAAAAAAAGAAGGTTCGTCAGTATATTGTAAGATTTGTACAACACAACAAGTCGTAGATAGGCAACGTAAATTAAAAGGATTGGCTATTGAATATAAAGGAGGTTCGTGTGTTAAATGTGGTTATAGTAAATATAATGGAGCATTAGAGTTTCATCATTTAGACCCAAATGAAAAAGATTTTACAATTTCTCACATGAAATTATATGCTTTTACAGATGAAATAAAAAAAGAATTAGATAAATGTATTCTTGTGTGTGCAAATTGCCATAGAGAAATACATGGAAATATTATTTAATTCCTTTTTTTTATCTAAACACCATATAGAGTTATGAAAAGATTGTTAAACTTATTTCACATACATTCATTCGGAACACCAATAGCATCTGAATATATTTCTTTTAACACAAGAAGAATTATATATCAGTGCAGATGCGGTTGCAAAGAAGCGCATAGCATATCTTTACCTTTTGGAGTTTCTTTTCCAATTGAAACAACGCCTTTCTTTGAGCATAAAGATTTTAAAAATTTATTGGAAACAAAAGAAATAATTAAACCATTAGTAACTTCAGATGATGCTTTAAACTTTTTATTATCTAATACCAATGAGTAGAAGACATCAAGGACATAAATATACGGCGAAATGCCCTCTGGCTAAATGTAATTATACGTCAAGAATACCATATACAAATTGGAAATTAAACAATAAAAATTCTTGTCATAGCAAATTATGCCCTAAGCACAGATTGGAATTAATTCCAGCATAAACTTCCCTTTTTTTATTTTGATGCCATATAACTTTATGAAACTAAAAGTTAGAATGATAATATTTAGCCACCTGAGTGATATTCAGGATGTAGCTTTATGCGATTCTGAAATTAATCACAAAATCAATTTTGCTAAATTCCTTTTAAATAAATATCCTGATACAAACACAGAAGTGGATGCTGATGAGGAATATAAGCTATTCAAAGAGAAACACCCTAATCTCTAAAACATGAAACAACTCTTAGATAAACATAAGGATGAAATTAAAGGAGGTTACAACAATCTCTTTTCTCATATTGGTTTTATCAATAGAGGTGGATGTGGTATCTTTGCAAAACTCCTTTACGAAAGATTAACAGAACTTGGATATAAGCCAAAAATTGTTGTTCATTTCAGCACGAGCAATCAATCTTCTCCTGATGCCAAAGAAACGGTAAAGAAACTCGAAAAAAATAAAAATGCAAATTGCTCTACATTTAGTGATAACAATGTTTATTGGGAACACGTTTCAATTCAGGTAGGTAGAGTTCATTTTGATAGCACGGGGATTATTGATACACCAAAGAGAGAGGATGTTTTTTTTATATCAAAAGAAACACTTGAAAATATGATTGCCGATGTTCAGTATTGGTACTATGCCTTTGATAGGAGAGATACCAACAAAATAAGAAAGCAATTTCAAAAGGCATTTATTTAGTTAATTCCTTTTTTTTCTTTTAAGACCATATAATAAAAACAAAACACATGGCAACAGAAGGTACATATCGTTTCAAATTCAGAGGTAGACAAGCACGTGCGATAGGACAAGTAACACAAATCTATGACACATATAAGGCAAAGAGCCTTGGTCATGCTTTGTTTATGTTATTTACAGACTATAATATTGTGCTGGACTTAGAGGCATTTGACACAAGCAATATGATGAGCAAATTCGATTCTTTTGAATGTACAAGAGTGCCTGATGAGATTTTAAAGAAAACTGAAATTATATCTTTTAAATACCCTCGAAGAGAAACGAGCGAAAGAACTGGTAGCTATAAATATTATCGTATGGATGCACCAGTAAACTATAATTACTAAATTCCTTTTTTTTATTTTAAGACCATATAAAATTATGAAAAAACACTGGTTAAATAATGATTATAGCAAATGCGTGGTTTACACAGATGAAAATAAGATTGTTAGTGTAAAGGCATTGGAGTTCACAAATAAGACAGTAAATATTTTAGCTGGCTCAAAAGATAATCCTTTGACAGTAAAAGAAAAGATTATTACATTTTCTCCTGATAACACAATCAAAAAATTACAAAAGAAATTAAATACATATATTGGAAAGTCATTTGATAGTTTTAAGAAAGATGTTGCACCAATGGGGTGGACAGCTTGGGATGTAGTTCCATTAAGTTAATTCCTTTTTTTTCTTTTAAGACCATATATCAATATGAAAATTAATACAAACAACATAATCATTTACAACAAAAACACAAAGAAGCCTTCATTCTTACATAAAAATAATACACAAGAAGATGTAGACCGTTTAAAAAAAGATAATGAAGTTGTTGTTTTTGAAGTTGGAGATACTGTAACTTTTCAAAGCCATTCTCATTTTGAGGAAGATGGACAGTCTAAATTAAAAACAGGAATTATTAAGAAAATGGGGTGGTCAGCCTCAGGCTTTTCTTCTTCAATAGTTTGTGGCGTAAAAGTTGAAGGAGAACCATTTGGCTCAGCCTTACTCTACAACTACACAATTCACCCAATAAGCTTAACTAAAGTACAAAAATAACATGGCAAAGACTTGGTATAAATTAACCTCTAAGGGGAAGAAAATTGCAAATAAATTGCAAAGTATTAAACAAATCGTTGAGAGTAATGAAGACGATTTTGAGAGTGACAATGTTAATACCGAGAATATTAAGGAACAAATTGAGAAATCAGATTTACTTTATATCCTTGAAAATTCACCTGATGGAGAATTTTGCGATATGGATGTTGATATTCAGAAGAGACAAATCAAATGCTACCAATTGGAGCAGTTGGGTCTAATCAAAGAAACTTACACCAAAGATTAAAGGAAGCCTTAAAGGTTTCCTTTTTTTTGTTTTCGTGCCATATAAATACATGAAAACAATTACAAATTACATAAAGACAATAATGGTGGTTGTACTGGTTTCAATTACAGTTACAATAACCAACACAAAGACAGAGGACTTCCTATTTAAGACAGTTCAGTCTACAGATACAATTCGTGGTCAAGAATACAAAGTTACAATTACAATGTATAATGCAACAGCAGGTCAATGTGATAAAGACCCTCTTACCACAGCAGGTATGTATCAAATCGACCCTAAGAGAGCCAGTGAGCATAAGTGGATAGCAATGAGCCGAGATATGATTGCACGTTGGAATGGAGAGTTTAATTACGGCGACCTTGTAGAAATTCGTGGAGCTGGTCATAAGGACGGCGTTTATAAAGTTGTTGACACAATGAATAAACGGTTCACAAATCGTATAGATATATTAGAGACCAAAGGAACTAAACCATATAAATTTGAGAATGTAACCTTAACAAAAATCACATGGAACAACAAGCAAAGCCAACTATAAGCGTGCTTATAGAAGAAGCTAAGAAGACAAATAAGACAATTGTATTAATCGGTGCCCCTGCCGAAAAAGAAAGTCGCTTACTTGCACAAGCAGAGTCAATTTTGAAAGGTCAGGAATTTGCCATAATCAATGTAAATTCTTTAACTCCAAAAGAAATATTGGAAGAAGCTCGTAATCTCCCTGATGGTAGAGGTGTTGTAATAATCGAAGATATTAATGAAAGAATCATTAGAGAGAGCCGTGAAAATATTGTTATGAAAATAACAGCTATTGAGCATGATTTGAGAGATGTAATTCTTTTAGACCAAAAGAAAGAGTACGGCGTAAGCAAAAACAAAAAGTCATTCTCTCCCCCTAAACATAAGGGGTATGGTTCAATGCAGTTAAAAGTTCGATTGAGAGGTAAACATAGATAATTCTCCCTTTTTTTCTTTTTACACCATATATACATATGAAATTTACCACTTTTTATAATCAAAACTTCAGCTCCAAAGAATCAATTTCTACAAGTAGAGCAGAATGGGAATCAGCTCCGTGTCCAATTGATATGACACAAGTTACAGATGAGCAGATGCAAAAATTTGTTGATAAGTTTTATGTTGGAGAAGACAAAGAAGCTTATTTTGATGAAGCGGAGGCATGGCTTATTAAAAACACCAAAGCTAAGTATTTAGAAGACTATTCCAAAAAAGAATTTGAGGCATATCAAAAACGTTCTAAAGAACTTTACTATCAAAATAACTAATCCCTTTTTTTCTTTTTATACCATATA
>CAYWRU010000017.1:0-51095 GCA_964460795.1 uncultured bacterium
CGGAGCAGGAATATCATGGAGGTACAGACACGATCCGCGATCTGGCCGACATGCGCAAAGCAGTCTTGGATTTGGGAGATCAGCTTTCAGAAACCAAAAGACTTCTTCTGGATAAAGAACGAGAGCTGCGGGAGCTTTTATTTCCTAATGAAGAAGATCAGCGTCATCCCGGCATACAAATTGGAGTCACGCATCACGATGTTCCCGAAACGTTTGATATTACCGCCCTTCAAGCAAGAGCGACCGAGGGCAGCGAGTCGAATCCTCCGCTCAATCCAGAACTTGCCTGGCAATATTCAGTGCTTGGAGAGACGATTGCGAATGAAGCCGAGAGCTGGATCCAGCGTTTTGGATCTTTGGAAGGAGCCTATTTGAAATTTGTGGATAGCGTGACAGGGCCAGCAGGCAGTAAGGCGGTCCGAAATCCTCTGACTCCCGATAACGCGCGCCGCCAATATACCGAAGAAGCCACTGCATTGACAGGGAACGCGGAGTTCGGAAGCCGCCGCCAGGCCGAAGCGGCGCTGAGCGCCACATCGGTCCGCTTGAAGGCCATTGAATCGGGTGAAATGAAAAACAGGATTCAGACTGAGATTCGAAAAGCCGTCGACGCCATTCAAATTCAGAACGAACGGCTTTCTGATTTAAAAACTCAGCTGACAAGAGTGGAGGGAGATTTGGCCGAAGAGGCCTCTCATAGTGCTGCCAAGATGATGAAAACGCGTTTAAATCATTGGCGAATTCAGGAGTCAATATTAAGTGCTCGGCAAGAAATTGAAATCAATCTTCGACGGTTAGCTTATTTAAGGGCAATTGATTTTAAAACCTCGGAGAGTGAAAAAAGCGAATCATCTTCGACCTCTCGCTCGGAACTCCGCGCAGGACTAAGGAACTCGCTCATTTTAAGCGCTTTGATTGGACTCACGGCTATGGTTTCAGTTTCGCATGCCCATGCAGCCGGTCTTCATCCATCCGGTGAACCCATGAAGGGCGCTGTGCGAAACACCCTGCTTCTGAAACAAGATGCGGAGGCCATGAAAGCTGCCAGGGAACAAGCGGCCCAGGCCGCTGCTATCAAAAAAGTGGCGTCGCTCACCTTGCCGACTCATGCAACAAAGCAGCTTCCTTCATCAAACGCACTTGAAGAGAAAAAGGTAGCTCTGAAAAAATCGTTGGACAAGGCCCCTGAAGTTAAAAAACGCGGCCATGAGGATAAAACAGATTCTAAAAAAGAAATAACTCCCAAGCAAACCAAGGAGGATAAAAAGGCGCCTTCGGCTCAGTCTGAAACTAGTGCATCCAAGATCAATCAGACTGCTTCTCAGCATGATCAGGTGGGTCCTCCATTTTCAAAAGGTGATTCAGTAACGGGCGTGACCCAGAGTGGTCGCAAGATTCCGGGCGTGGTTCGGTCTGTTACGGAAGTGGGTGGAAAGCTTAAGGCGAATGTCAATTTTCAGCCGGTTGGCTCGTGGGATGCGGTAAGCGATCCGGTCACAAAAATCCAATCCCTGAAAAAAGACAATCTCGAGCCCTCAGTCTCCACTGTAAAAAAAGATCCCGAGAGAGCTACTTCTGCTTCGACTCCAACTAATGCAGTCGTTAAGGCTAAGGTTGAAAAGAAACCGGAAGTCTCTCCTAAAAAAGAGACGCCTGCCAAATCTGCGGCAGTGAAAAAGAGTGAGCCAAGCAAAACGGATAAAATCAGCAAGATAGAAGGATCGAAACGATCTGTTTCAAATGAAGGGACTCCTGCAAAGAAAACTACAGCAGCCCCGCCAAAGAAAGCAAAAGATTCCGAGAAGATAAATCATTCGGGTGATGAGACAGTCAAAGAGTTTTCAAAATCGGGTTTTCGGCCATTTCATTGGATGGGACGGCAATTTTCAGATGCTGGGAAATGGGTGGGGAGGCAATTTGTTTCCACGAAGCCAGAGACTTCAAAAACAAAAGAGAAAAAGGGTCCTGAAAATAAGAAAAAGAAACCCGAGGCAGCTGCAGAATCTAAAGGAGAAGTCATTGACCTGTCGACGAAGCGGCCGCTTGACCGGCTGGTTTTGCAAGCAATGTTTTCGAATCAACCCGTAAGGATTCGGCCGGCGGATGAACTTCCTCCTGAAATGCTGGGATTTCGAAGCTCCCCTAACGAGGCTTCGGAGAGTCTTCCTGCGGTATCGGATGGCGGCGGGAGTGATTCATGGGCTCAGACACAAGCCCAGGCTGTTGAAGTTTCGGTTGTCGCGGTTTCTTCGGCGAAATCTTCAGAAGAGTCTGCCGCCGCATCTTCAAATGAATCCCTAGCCAAAGAAAAAAAACCTTCCGTTGCTTCCGGGAATCAGGTCGCTCGGGAAATATTCTATTCTGCGCCGGCTGCCTTTGCAGGATTTGACCGAACCCATCCGGGAGATGCCACGCTTTCCGGAGAGCTTTTTACGGCATCGATTGATGGTTCTGTTGACGAAGTGGTTCCTGGAAAAATTATTTTCCAGAAAGGCGAACCTATTTTTAGATTAAAAAGCGATCGGGGGCTTACCACTCGATTGGTAAACGCACCGACGCAGATCAAAATTATTCGATGGCGCGCCGGAGGTTATGTGAAAGCCGGTGAGCCTGTTTTGGAATATTACGGTGCCAACCATTTTCCCGCTCGAATCGATCTTCCTTCAGGTTTGGTGGATTTTCAAGGCATTTCAGCTCTATTAGAAACGCAAAGCGGTCAAAAAATTCCCGCAGAACCACTTTGGGTCAAGCGTGGAAAAGTGAGCGGAGATAATCAAACAGCCCAAGCCGTAACCCTCTTCCAACTCGGAACTCCTTTAAATTATTGGGAAGATCCGGTCAAAAAAGTACATCTGATTCGAAATCAGAAGCTCATTTCCGGCAATTCATTTTCCGATGCCGCAGATTCCGTACAAGAAAAGATTTACTTTGCTCCGGTTTCTCTTCGTGTCCAAAATCCGGTCCATGCTCCTTCCGGGGGAACCTTTCGGCTTGCAAAACTCGACGGAAGCGAAGTCAAAGCAGGTGATCAGCTGGGGATTATGGTATCTGCAAGTGGTAATGTTAATATTCTAGCCCGATCGTCAGGAAATTTCGTGGGAGGGTATGTTTTTGCTGGGCTTGATGTTGTGCCGGGGATGCGTCTTGGTCAAATCGATGAGCCGGAGATCCAAATTGGAGATCCGGAGGATGCCTCGCTGCTTGTTAAAACCAATGCCGTTTCTCTAGGACAAACCGCTCAGGTTCTTTTGCCGAACGGGACTTGGTTGCCCGGAACTGTAAGTTCTGTGACTGCTCCCGTTGCCGATCAAGTGCGCAACTTTGCGGGCTTTCGGAGTGTTGTGGTCACGGTTCGTCATCCTTTTCTGTTGCATGATGGCATTCAAAAAGGCGCGTCTGTAGGGATCCTTTTTTCGGACCGAACGCCGCAACCCCGAAGTGCAACTTCCTCCAGCAATAAAAACTCCGCTCACTATGTGCCTTTCTTTATGGAAGACAGCGGGCTGCCTCAATTAGTGGAGCTTGCAGAAATTGATCTTGCCGGCTCTCAAACAGAAATTAATCCGGAGACGCTCAGCAAAAAACTGGTGCAAATTCTTCTGCGTGCTGAAGATCCATGGAATAAGAAAGCAGCCTTTGAGTATTTCACTCTGCATTTGCGAACCGTGCGCTATTTGGATCAACTTGCCGAGATGGCGGAAAAAGGTTCGGAAGATTTATCCATGCTTGCTTTCCACGCCCTCCGGGATCAGACAGAGCCTGAGGCTTTAGAAAAAATCATTAGCGTTTGGGATCGAGCGGTTCGAGATCGTCAAGGGTCTGAGGATTCTTGGGTTGCTTCTGCGGCCTATGATGCTGCGAACGATCTGCTGAAGAAGAAACCCGAAATATTTTCAGGATTTGTCTCCGGATCCCGTAGAAATCCAGAATCCCGTAAAGCCGCAGAGAATTTTTTCAAAGCGAGTCTGCTGATAAATTCAGGCGGAAAGCTCAGGCTGGCGGATATTTTTGAGGCTGAAATTCAACGCAGAAAAGAAGGGGAGCGTCTCAAGGGACGAGCGAACACTCCTTCGACACAGGAACTTTTTGGAACCGGGCTTTCCCGTTACCGAATTTTTGATGCGGAAACTCCGGTTGTGATCGATGCCATGAATCAGGATTTGGATCAGCGGCAAATTTCTTTAGCCTCCGAAGGTTACTCCTTCCTTGGAACGATTGCTTTGCGGGGATTCTGGACGCTTGAAGAGTTGGGCCGGGAAGCGAATGAATCGCATGCTTCTGCCGGTGGGACTGATTGGAGATACGAAGCTTATGATCATGCAGACCTGACGATGGATCATCCTGAAAAGCTTGAAAAAAATGCGGGAATCCTTGCGGGACAAAAACATTATCGGGAACTTGCTCGCATGTTGGAATCTCCTTCCATGCCGAGTAAAATTCAAGAACAAGTTGTTTTTGAACTTTCCAAAACCCTGGAAGGGCGGTTTTATCTGGCCGAAGTTTTTTATCTTGCTGCGGATCCAGGAATTGCAAAATTAATTTTTAATAAAACAGACTTTATCCTGCTTGGAGAGGAGGCTCTGCAATCTGCAAGAAATTTGAATCCGGGAAAGGATTCATTGACCGGTGCTTGGGTGAGCGAAGTTTATACTGCAGCTCTTCTGCGGGCTTCGGAGCTCGAAAAAGATCCCAAGAGACAAGAGCATCTTTTGGCCTACTATTTTTTAGTAAGAATGGCAAACGAGTATGCCCCCACATTTCCTCAGCCCTCAGCCTTCCTCACGGATAAAGGAACGTGGCAGTTGTCGGCCCAGCGGGCGTGGGAAGCGGCTCTTCGTATGAATAATTATCCTTTGGCTGTTCAATGGACGGATGCCAAGGGCCGTGTGAGTTTCTGGTCATCCGTTTATGAACCGGGGTCACTCGGAGCGAAAGTCCGCGAACTTGCCGATCCTAAAAATTATCCAGCGAATGCAGAGATTCTTGCTTCAAGAATCGGGATGCATCACGCCATGGCCGGGTATTCTGGGAATCGGGGAAGTGTCGAGCGGATTGCGGAAGGAAGAATTCACGATATTAAGGCAGGGCAGCGTCCCCAAATTAACGGATTTAAAATAGCCTTCATGAAACAGCTCACATGGTTCAATGTGGCGGTGATGGGGATTGTGTTCGGAGCCTTCTATTTTTATCCTCGTGTCAGACTGTACCGGATGAGGAGAGCCTTGGCGAAAAAAAGACGCCAGCCCATGACCCCCGAAGCTTCTGCTGAATTTAACCAGAATGCTGATGCCGCGGTGCGAGATTATTTTAGAGACAAGCGTGAGGCAGATGAGGCCGGTGGAGGACGCAGCGAGCTCAGAAAAACCGTTGAGATGAACTTTGAAGAGCTCATGGCGCTTCGAGAGGATATGGAGGCCCATCCAGAAAAAGCCCCGGAATATTCCAAGATGCTTCATTTGGTCCGCGTGATCCTCAATGATCCAATGCTTCTTTACCAGCCGATTTTAGTCAAAAAAATATCCATGGAAGTCAGCTATGACATTATGCATCCGCATTATTTGCTCATCATGCAATTAAGGGCGATGATGAAGACGCTGCTCGAATCCTCTGAAAAAAGATGGGCTCAAAATCCAGGATCCGAGTCCACCCTGGAACGCCGGGAGGTTCTGTATATTTTGGAGATGTTGGGAGAGTATCAGAAATACAGCGCAGGTTTACGCCGCAGTATTGATCCGCTTGGAATTTTAGTGACGGTCCGAGGAAATCATGTGCCCCGTTTTTACACGGATCGAAGTAATTCTCTGCTGGGCGGCGAGATGAGTAAATATCGCCTTTGGAACCGCTGGAATACATTGGTCCGCAAGGCATTCGGAATCGAACTTTCCAAAGAATCCGCTCAAGACATCATCGCGAATCGTCTGAAAGACGATGTGCTCGAACAAGGTCACCGCATTGAGAGACATCTTTATAATGAGAGCGTTATTGTCCAGTCCATGAATGCTATGAAAGCTGTTTTTCAAAGAAAAATGAATCCGGTCAGCATTGCGAGTACTATTCTGGACGGATTTCGGCGCAGAGATGGAACCCGGACGCTTACTTTTGTATCCCTTTTCTTCTTCAGTTTTCCTATGGGGTTTTTAGCCTTAGCGTGGCATTGGCATCAGCTGCATCAAGCGCGCGATCCCAATCAAGATCCTTATTTGGTCTATGAGGAAATGCTTCAATATAACCACGATATGCTGAGCCAAGCGAGAAAGCGCCTTCTTCCTGACGGAGACCCTCTTTCAGAGGTATCGGATCCGGCCCTGAAATTGAAAGCGCTGCAGCTTGAGAGGCAAATGCTGCGCTTAGAGGAAGAGAAAAAATCTCCCAAACCGTCCGCAGATTATTGGATTGTGGCGCGTCCCGAGGGCATGAAAGGGGAAGAATGGAATCTGGTGCTCGAACAGCTGAATGCCGTGAAGCATCCGGCGACTCAGCTTCTCACTTTCACCGAACCTTTTCAGGGTGAATTAGACGCTTATCTTCAGGCTTCGGAAAAAATTGGAAAGGAAATTCCGGGATTTCAAAATTCCCATCGGGCTTGGTTTTTTCCAGAGCCCGGGTCGTCTGAAAGGGTCTCTTTTGTGGATGAAGACAGTAATTTAATCGCCCTTCCTCAATCCCTTCAAGACCGTAAATACTCTCGCATTCAAATGCAGGCGGCGCAATCTCTAGGGCCGACTCGACATCATCAAGACCGTTCTCATTCTTTAGAGGTTCTTGTTTACGGGCCGTATGCCCATGTGAGTTCTTACACGCCCCGCGGGGATGTCACCGTGGTTGCTGCTCTGCGAAGCGCCGAAGAAATTACACAGGAGGGCGGATCGGTGATCTTAGGCCATTTTGCGAATGGGAGCAAAATAGTAAAAATGAGTGAAAATCCCGATTTGGGACGCCTTCAAAAAGAAGTGGGCCGATACGGAGATCATACCGATCCCTTGGATGTAAAACATCTCAGAAAAAGACAATATGCTATGCCGACGATGTTGGTGCTTGCCCCTCAAAGCGATGCGGCGCAAAGCAGAATAGATCAGCTATTAGAAGTGCTGAAAGCCCGTCGCCAAAAAATGCTGGACCGCTTTAATAAGCGCGTTGGCGAAGGAAGATTAACGGAAGATTACCGCAAAGCCCTTCGTTTGGAGTTTAATTGGGATTTTTTAACGCCTTGGGTGACAGCCACTAATCTAAAGCTTGGAGAAAGGGCAGAACACGCAACTTTAAAATCTCGGGGTGCGGTCAAAAAAGTGGATGCGCATGCCGCAAGCCGTGTTATGGATCTTGTTCATGAAGGTTTTCTTTCAGGAAATGAGGATGTGAGGAGGACTTTTCAAAATCTCTACGAAGATAATTATGACGGACTTGAAAAAATACAGGAGATCCTTCCGCCCATTCATGGATTTGTTCCTCATTGGTCGCAGTCGACGTTGATAGGTGTTCCAAAACCCGTACTACAGGAAAGCGCGGCATCTACATCAAAAAAACCAGCTGTTTTATCTTCCTCTGGAAAAATTGTAGATCCTTTAGAGGCGCAGGCGGATCTTTTTGAAGCCGTGCTTGCCTCTCGGAGAGAACAAAGTCCAATGGGCGTTTCTTATTCGGTTCTACCTGTCAAAACCACAGGCGATGACACCGTTTGGGTGCTTGTATTGGAAGGGGCGCACATTGCTTCTCGAAACGGTGATGGACGCATTGTGGAAATGTCTGCTGCAGAATTAGTTAAAAAAAATCCTCAAATTCATCTTCATCTCGGCTCTAGCGCAGATGAAATATCGATTCGAAGAGTTCCTTTGTTTCCTGTCGCTAAGGATCGTGACACGCTTACAGGGAAATTGGCAGATCAGATTGCCTTGGACTTGCTCATGGGAAGGTACCAGCCTCCGAAAGATGCACTGGCCATCGAACAGATTTTAACCGGAGAATTTAAGCTGGATCGTGAAAAACTCCAGCCACAAAGATCCGAAGTTAGAGCTCACTTAGCTTCTACAAACGACTCCCATATTGAATCGGAAGGGAAACGGGCCGAGCGACTCATTTTAAATGCGGCCCAGGTTCTTGAACATCATGAGCCCGAAATATTTGGAGGTAATTTTGTGGCCAATATGCAAAGAGATCCTCATTTAGTGGATGGGGTGCAATTATCCGGATTGGTGCCGAGCTTGCTTCAAGAAGCGAAGACACGCGGAATATCGCCGGTCTATCGCGAGCTTCATGCTGTGCAGTTGTTGGGCGAAGTGATGATCAAATTGTTTCCTCATGGCAATGCGACACGTTTTGTTAACGACTGGGAGCATAGTGATCCGTCTCAGACAGCACTTCATATCCGCAGTGCAGAACTTCAGCCCAAGACTGTGCTCCGTGTGATTGACCCATTTAAAGCTCAATTGCCGCCTGCAATGCTTGAAATAATTGAACGGCAGGCGTCTTCTTCTTTCCGGGCTGAGCTAAGATTGCATCATCATGAAGGGTCTGCGCGAAGGGCTCAGAGTCTACAAAAAAATCAAACCGTTCTTTTAAGACATGATGAGATTGGAGTTTTACTCACCGCACTTTATGTGACTCAAGGAATTTTTAGAAAGGGAATCGCCGCCCACAAACTTAAGATCTTACTGCAAGACTTGGAAAATCTAAGCAATAATTCAAGAGCGATGACGGGCAACTTGGCGGAGGCATACCAGATTTCGCGAGAACAAGTTACGAAGCTGGAAAATGGCGTACAAAACCTCCTGAAAAAGGGACCTCCCGAAACCGCTTCTCAAAATACCGGCGTCATTTTTCTGGATGCCGATCTTTTTTCTAATAACTACTTGTTGCAATTAGCCGAGAAGCAGCCGGGCCTTGTGATTGTCTTCCATCGAAAAAATAGAACCGCATTTCGCTCTTTTTCAGCGCAGCTGGATCAGCTTAAACTGCCGGCCAATGTTTATGCAGTGGGGGCAGAGCAGGGCCTGAGCGATTTTATTCGGCAAGCCTTGTCGCCCATGGAATCCGCTCAAGTTTCAGGAATGAGAAATGAATCTCCGGCGCTTTCTCGGTTTTTGCGAAAGCCGGGAAGGACGGCGGAAGATTTTGTGGTTGTCGGATCTGATTCAGATGAGCTGAAAAAGGTATCCCGCCTGGAAGTTCAGAATCGATATGTGATGACAAGGCGTGGACTCAAGGACTTGGCTGACGGGGCTGCCCGTCAGTTCGAAGATCATGCGGCGTTAAAATACTATGGACTCCTTCTTTTCCTTCATGATGAAAATCTCTTCCGTATGGGAAGCTCGGGACGAATTGTGAATGTTTATAGTGCACTCTCCGGCATGCTTCAGCATCTCCTCCAGGAATCTCGGCAAATGAAGTTAATCGGCCAGGCCGCGTAAAATTCCTCTTCAAGGCCTAAAGGGTCTCTGAGGAAAAATCTACAAAAGTTAGGGGCGATCCTTTAAAATGGGCGCCCTATCAAATCCTGTCAGATGGGGAATTCGAAAGGAATGAAATGAAGGCACGAGACTACTATAAGACATTGGGTGTGGCAGAAAGCGCAACTCAGGATGAGATCAAAAAAGTCTACCGCAAGCTGGCGGTGAAGTTTCATCCGGACAAGAATAAGGGTTCCAAAGAGGCTGAAGCGCGCTTTAAGGAAATTTCAGAGGCGTATTACGTGCTGGGAGATAAGAAGCGTCGGGCCGAATATGATCAAATGAAACGTTTTGGAGGCGGCGGTGCCTCGCAGAGTAATTATGCCGGTGCCCAGGGATTTAATTTTGAAGATCTCCTGAAGCAGTTTGGGGGAGGCGGCGGCCGTAGGTCCCAGGCTGGGCAGTATTCTGTCTTCTCAGATATTTTTGACGATCTTTTTACGGGTGCTGGAAATACAAGGGGAGGTTCCTATCGCGTACGCCAGGGTGCTCAGTCTCCCTATGGTTACTACTCTTCGGAAGATTTAGGACAGGATCCTGGGGCTTCAGGGGCCGGCGTGGATGCCGATATTCATGTGAACCTGAAAATCTCTGCTGAAAAAGCTGTTCGGGGAGGGCCTGTCAATTTCAAGAATCCGGAAGGAAAAACTATTTCAGTTAAAATTCCTGCTGGAATCCGTGAAGGACAAAAACTGCGCCTTGCCCGGCTCGGAAAACTTTGTCCGCATTGTCAACACGAGGGAGATTTAATTCTCCAAATTAAGATTGGATCGTAAGATGAAAAAAACACCGGCAAAGCGCCGACCGTATCTCACTGGAAATGCTGCTTTGGATAAACAAATTCAGAGTATGGTGGAAAAAGCGAAGGGATTTAAATATGGACCGTATATCCATGATATTATGGTCACGGCTTTTAAAATTATTGAAGATGCGATTGATCCCGCAGATGTCCGGATGCTGACGATTGCGCTTAAAGAGCTTCGCTACGCTTTCAAAGTTTTTCACCCCTATGAGCATGTCCGAAAAATTGCGCTCTTTGGATCTGCTCGTGTGCCGCCGGAGTCCAAGGATTATAAGCAGGCCAAGGAATTTGCGCGTCTTATCGCAAATGAGGGCTGGATGGTCATTACCGGTGCGGCGTCTGGGATCATGAGCGCGGGAAATGAAGGTGCTGGGCGCGAGAATAGTTTTGGAGTCAATATTCAACTCCCTTTTGAGCAAGAGGCGAATCCGACCATTATTGACGACCAGAAGCTGATTAATTTTAAATACTTCTTCACGCGTAAACTTATTTTTATGCGCGAATCCGATGCGACCATCCTTTTCCCCGGCGGATTTGGAACGCATGATGAAGGATTTGAAACGTTGACGCTGATTCAGACCGGGAAGGCTTTGCCGCGTCCCGTGGTTTGTTTGGATCCTCCGGGCAGTAAGTACTGGAAAAGTTTTCGCTATTTTCTGCAGCATGAACTGGTAAAACGCAAATTGATTGATCCCGAAGATATGGGGCTGATCCATTTTACGCATGATCCCAAAGATGCCGTAGATTTTGTGGCGCATTTTTACCATAATTACCAATCCCTTCGATTTATCGGAGATCGGATTGTGATTCGTATGAAACGGCCGATTACGCGGGTTCGCCTTGCGAAAATTAACCGTGACTTTAAGGATTTGATTAAGAGCGGGACGGTGCAGCAGCAGGACGAGGCGCTCCCGGAAGAAGAGGATGAGCTGCATACCCTGGGACTTCAGAGGCTTATTTTCCGTTCCACAAAACGTCATTATGCAAGGCTTCATGCCTTGATTCATGAGATCAATAAGCATTAAGAAGGGTTTTAATTTCGTGGGCGTTTAGCTCAGTTGGTTAGAGCACTTCCTTTACACGGAAGGGGTCGTGAGTTCGAATCTTACAACGCCCACGAAATTGAAACTGCCTCTTCTCCAAATAACGGGGCAGGAAAGTCTCGCGGGACGTCCTTAAAGGCCCATTTTTAAATTAGAGGAGCGCCTATTTGAGCGCTGATTTTTCGCTTGAGAAGAAGTGCTTGAGTCTATAAAATACCGCCTCTTGTAATTTTTTCTTTTTAAAGTTCGGTGGACCCGTAGCTCAACTGGTTAGAGTACTGGATTGTCGATCCTGGTGTTGCGGGTTCAAGTCCCGTCGGGTCCGCCAAAGAGTGGCCGCCACATTCGTGGCGGCCATTTTTTTTGTTAGCCTCTTCCTTGTAGGTGAGTGCGCCTTTTTAAGTTTTAATGAAATCTCAACCCCAAAAATTCGCTATCCCTTAAAATGTGATTTTTAATGCTATCTTATGCAATAGATAAGGCATTAAATAATATAAATGTATCTTTTGTAAGGCAAAAATTTGTAAAAGGGTAGAGCATCGAGTACATTTAATTTAGAGATAAGGAAAGGATCTAAATGTTACTTAATGCTACTTCAAAAAATCAGTGGGCTTGGATAATTGTGCTGGGCTTCTTCATGCTGAGTGCTGCGCCGATACAAGCTGCGGAAGTGACGCATGATGTCAATCCAATGAAGCCCGAAAAAGCGATTCAAGAGCCTGCCTCCGAGGCGTTACTAGCGTCTCAGAATCCTTCGCAAAGCAGCACAGATTTTTTAATCCCTGATTCTCCTTTAAGTCCAGTGAACGTGGAGCCCGAGAAAACCGAGCCGGAATTTTCTAAAGAAGCGGATGTGTTTGAAGACCTGACATTTCATCCAAGACTGATCCAGCGAGCGAAAATCCAGCTTTCTCAGCATGAGGCCATTACTTTTGAGAGTCAAAAAATCGTAGCTGAATCTTTTGGAAATCAAGTGGTGCTGAATCTCCGCGACCAGAATCTGACAAGCCAAACCTTTGCGGGTTATGTCCTTGGGCCTTTTAATCCACGAAATGATTATATGAATGTTTATGATGACACTTTGGGTTCTATCGAAAAACTTATTGAGCAGGCCCTTGAGCGTGAGGAGAAAAATGCAGCACCTTCCCCAGAGCTTGCAGGATCTCTTAAGCAAGCCCATGAAACGTTCGTGGAATTTCAGCGACGAACTCGCATGCTCAAGGCCAAGGCTGATGAAGAGCATGAATCCATGAAAATTATCGAAGCCTTGCGAGATCATTATGAAGGCGAACTTCCTGATTATGATGATCTAAAGGTGACATCGGAGAAAGATCGCCGCGGAGATGAAATTAAAAAAGTGGTGATGACTTTACCTCATTCGGATCAAGGGTCAGGAACTCAAGAGAAGATCTTTTCGCTCAAACTTGTGAAAGAGGATTACCAAGTTTTGGAAGCTGTCGAGCATAATGCAGAGAAAAAGGTTCTTTTAAGTGAACGATATAATTATGATGCCGAGCGCCAGCTTCGCAGAATTGAGTCAACGGCTTATTATCTGAATGGCAAAGTGAAAGCAGATCGTGAAGAACGTTATGACAGCGGAATCCAGCAGTCCAGATACCGGGAGGAATTTAACCCTGAAGGCAAGAAAACCCGCCTTATTCGTGAAATTTTTGACGAGAGCGGAAAACTTAAATCCACCACAGATTTTGATTATTTGAATGGTCAAAAACATTCCTATCTCTTCAGTCCTGAAGGCCAGGCCCTTTCCTCTAATATCGAGCCTATTCAGTAATTTGGCTTATTTCTCACCAGTTTTTTGATCGCTTTCTCTCATTTCAACTGGGGGCTATCTTTGATAAAATGCCTGCCTCTATGAACCCTCAGACAAAACCAGTTTTGAATCCCTCAAAAACTAAGCGAACGATTTCCATGATCTCGCTCGGTTGTCCCAAGACCTTGGTGGACAGTGAACTCATCCTGGGGAAGTTGGATCCTGCGAGCTATGAAATTACACAGTCCGCAAAGTCCGTGGATGTGGCGCTGATCAATACCTGTTCTTTTATCGGAGAGGCGCAGAAAGAATCCATTGACCGGATTCTGGAACTCATTGAGCTTAAGAAACAAAAAAAACTTGGATCGCTGGTAGTCATGGGATGTCTGGTCCAGGAATTTCCTGAAGTTCTGAAAAAGGAATTTAAGGAAGTCGATGCCTTCATTGGCTCCGGGGAATATCACAAGATTCCGGAATTGATTGAAAAAGTGACGGGCGGAAAATCTGTTTTTGAAGTGGGGACGCCGGGATATCTGCATACTGCCGAAGAGCCGCGCTTTGCCTTGACGCCGCTTTATTCCCGCTATCTGAAAATTTCTGAAGGATGCGATCACCAGTGCAGCTTTTGTTCCATTCCGATTTTTCGCGGTAAGCATCGCTCGCGTCCCTTAGAAGACGTGGTGCGAGAGGCTGAACAATTGGCGCTTCAAGGATCGCGGGAGTTGATTGTGACAGGGCAAGACACGACTTATTACGGACGCGATTTCTCCGGAAAATTTCTTTTAGCAAAATTACTCGAGCGGCTGAATGATGTCTCCGGAATCGAATGGATCCGTTTGATGTACTTGTATCCCTCCTGTGTGACTCAGGAGCTCATTGAGGCTGTGGCCAATCTTCCTCATGTGTGTAAATATCTGGATATGCCGCTGCAGCATGCTTCGGCCAAGATGCTGACAGCGATGCGCCGCGGAATTACGCCGCGCCGGACGCTGGATCTCATAGAGAAATTGCGGAAGCAGATTCCAAATCTGGCCCTGCGGACAACTTTTATTGTCGGATTTCCCGGAGAGACAGAAAAAGATTTTGAATCGTTGCTTAATCTGATGAAGACTGCGCGGTTTGAACGTGCGGGTGTTTTTCGTTATTCCCCAGAAGATAAAACGCCGGCCGCGCATTTGCCGGATCAGGTTTCGGATGCGGTCAAAGAAGATCGTTTTCAGCGTGCCATGGAGATTCAGCAGTCGATTGCGCGAGAGATTCACGGATCGTGGGTGGGAAGGACTCTGGGAGTCTTGGTCGAAAAAGCGCCTTCATCTCAAAGACCTCTTTGGCAAGGGCGCTCCGAGTATGATGCTCCTGAAATTGACGGATCCGTGAATATCAAGTCCGCAAAAAAATTAGAGATCGGCAGGATCTATCCTGTTAAAATTACGAAATCCCAGGAGTATGACCTTGAAGGTGTTTTCCAGAACGCAACGTGAAATTCCGAATGCGGTGAGCGTGCTTCGTGCGCTTCTCGGAATTTTAATTCCTTTTTTCCTTTTTCCTCCACAGCCTTTTTTTCACTGGATGGGTCTCGTGCTTTTTGTGGGCGCTGCGATTACCGATTATATTGACGGTTATCTGGCGCGCAGTTTTTCCTGGGAAACACCGCTTGGAAAAATTCTGGACCCTACGGCCGACAAGATTCTAATTCTTGCCTCGCTCGCCACGTTTGCATATTTGGATCTGCTCTCCCTGTGGTGGCTGGCGCCTATTTTTGTCCGGGAGATTATGATTACGTTTTGTCGTATTGGCTGGAGTTTAGAGGGCACCACGGTGGGGGCAGAAAAAGTTGGAAAGCTAAAATTTGGTTCGCAGGTTTTGGCTGTAAGCCTGGCCTATCTTTATTATTTTTCTCTCAGCCACCCTAAAATCGGCGCTTACCGTTATCAGCTCAATTACCTTTTGATGGGCTCACTTCTTATCGCGACCTTTTTGACCCTTTATTCCGGTTTGACCTTTATTATCAATAACAAAAAGAATTTTCGTAGTCCTGGATTTATGAAATTTTGTGCGGCGGCCGGGGTTGGGCTTATTCCTTTTATTCCCGGAACCTGGGGGAGTGCGGTCGGACTCATTCTTGGGGCCACTTCGCAAATACATCCGCTTTTTTTCTGGGGACTTTTTGCGCTTCTAACTTGGATGGGCTTTTGGTCCACGTCCAAACTCAATTATCAGGAAGATCCGGATCCTCATTTTGTGGTGATGGATGAAGTGCTTGGCATGATGATTGCGCTTTATGGAATCCCGTTGAATCCCTTGTCCTTGTTTGTCGGTTTTATCCTCTTCCGTCTCTTTGATATTGCTAAGCCTTATCCTCTTTGGCGTTTGGAAAGACTGCCAAGGTTTTGGGGGATTTTGCTGGATGATCTTGGCGCCGGAATTTATACCTGGTTTTGTCTCTTTGTGATTTTTAGGATGCTGGTATAAGTAAATGACCTCAGAAAATAAACGACTTTGTGCGGAAATCCTCACCGTAGGCGATGAGCTGTTAAAAGGCAGCACGTTGAATACTAATGCTAAATTCCTTGGACAAATGCTCCGGGAGGATGGATTCCGGACGATTCGTCAAACCGCCTGTTCGGATCAAGGCGACGCCATCAAATCCTGTTTAGGAGAGGCGCTTGGCCGCGCGGATTTTATTATAGTCTCCGGTGGTTTGGGGCCTACGCCGGATGACCTGACTCGCGATGCGATTGCCGAATATTTTTCGGTACCGCTGGTATTTTCAAAGTCCCAGTACCAGCTCATCCAAAAGCTTTATCGAAAGCACGGCCGAAAGATTCCTTCCATTGTCCGCAAGGAGGCAGAGTTTCCTGAAAACAGCGTGCCGCTTCTAAATCGGTACGGAGTGGCGCTGGGTTTTTTGATCCGTCATGGAAAAAAACGGGTGGTCGCGCTCCCTGGAGTTCCCAAGGAGCTTGAAAATATGTACCGCGAGGTGATTCGGCCGCGGCTCCGGCAAGAATTTTCAGGTCTTAAATCCCAACCCAAGCTTATTATCAAAACGATTGGAATTTCAGAGCCCGAAGTGATGCGCCGCCTTGGACGGGATTTTTTTGATGATCCGCATGAATTTGGAATTTATCCCCAGCCGGGTGAAGTTACGCTTCGTTTATATGCCGAAGAGTTTTCTGTTTTGAACCGATTGAAGCAAAAGGCAAAGACTCGATTAGGAAAAGATATTTATGCGTGGGAGGAAAAATCTCTGGCCGTGGTTTTGGGAGAACTTCTCAATCGACGCAAAAAGACCGTTGCGGTCGCAGAAAGCTGTAGTGCCGGACTTTTGGCCCATGAAATTGTCTCGGCGCCGGGATCCAGCCGTTATTTCAAAGGCGGGGTGGTTACCTATGCAGATGCCATGAAGACTAAATTGCTGGGAGTTTCTCCGGCTCTGATCAAAAAACAAGGGGCTGTTTCGCCTGAAGTGGCGCGAGCAATGGCTGAAAAGGTTCGCCTGCTTTTTGATTCTGATTATGGACTGGCCATTACCGGAGTAGCGGGTCCGGGAGGGGGTACGAAAAAAAAACCGGTTGGACTCGTTTATCTTTCACTTGCTTCGAAGAAAAAGACCCAAGTTTGGGAGAAGCAATTTTGGGGAGTCCGCGATCAAGTCCAGATGAAATCCGCGCATAAGGCGCTTGAAGCCCTCTGGCGGGAGATTCGCTAGCCATGGCATTCCACCGGATTTTTACTGCCCTGTCGTTTCGACACTTTGAATCCGAATTGACCACTTTTCAGGAAAAAATTGCTTCCCGCATTTCAGGTGTCAAATGGGTGGAGCCTAAAGATTATCATCTGACGCTCCACTTTTTTGCCTCGCTGGAAGATGGGGAATTAGAAAATCTGAAAAAAATATACCGAGAAAAATCAGCGGGGACACCTTCCTGGAAGTTTGGCTTAGAGGGCCTTGGCGGATTCCCGGATTTAAAACATCCTAAAATCCTCTGGTCTAAGGTCCATGGGGGAGATCTTTCGCTGCTTTCAAAATTTCATGCAGAGGCAAGCCAAAGTCTCGCGGCCGCCGGATTTCCGGTGGAGTCGCGACCTTTTCATCCGCATATAACAATCGGAAGGGCCCGGCGTTCTGGTATTTATATTCCCCGGGATCTGCCTGAATTCAAAACTCATTTGATCCGCTTTTCTGAAGTTAGTCTTTATGAGAGTTTTCTTGAGCCGGATGGGGCGCGCTATGAAGTCCTTGAACAGTTTCACTTGGCAGCAGTCTAAAAAAAATCTCCTCGCAGAAAATCTTCCTCAGGTTTACCGGGTGCTTCGCAGTCATTTTGGATTTCAAAATTGGTGGCCTGGGGAAACGCCTTTTGAAGTCATTGTGGGAGCTATTCTCACCCAAAATACATCGTGGACGAATGTCGAGCGTGCGATTGCGGTCTTAAAGAAGAATCACTGTCTTACTCCGGAAGCCATGCAGCAAGTTTCTGTGACTCAGCTTGCGGTATGGATCCGATCGGCTGGTTATTTCAACATCAAGGCTCGCCGCTTGAAATCCTTTCTTCATTTTTTATTTGCGGAATTTTCTGGAAATTTAGAAGAGATGTTCCGTTGCGAGGAGGGCTTGCTTCGTCAGAAACTTCTTGCGGTGAATGGAATTGGGCCGGAGACTGCAGACTCTATTCTTCTTTATGCGGGCGACGTACCCTTTTTTGTGATCGATGCCTACACGCGGCGAATTTTTACTCGGCACGCCCTATCTTTGTCGGAGAAACCTAACAAGAGAGTTCGCAGCGTTTTAGAGAAAATGAATTACCATGAATGGCAGGTTCTTTTTCAAAAGTCTCTTCCCAAGGATGTAAAACTTTGGAATGATTTTCATGCCCAAATTGTGATGCTGGCTAAGACTTACTGCAAATCCTCGACTTGGTCTTGTAGTCATTGCCCTCTTCTGAATTTCCTCTAGTCTTCACGCTTGATCAAAATACCCTGTAAAATAGCTATCATTGCTACCAAATATTGCATTAAAAATATAGCAATTATTATCTTTATATAGCTCAAACACCTATATAGTCATAAAAATAATCTTTATAGAGTTTGAATAGACTCGATAGGGCAGTTATACTTATTTTGTATGATAGAAAAGACTAAAAAACGCATAGGCGAATTGCTAATTGAAGACGGAATTCTCTCCAAGGAGGGGCTCCAGAGTGCTTTGGAGCACCAAAAAACCGAAGGGGGAATGATTGGTCAGGTTTTGGTCCGCTTAGGTCTTATCACCGAAGAAAATCTAATTGCAGCACTGGGAAACCAGTTGGGAATTCCTTATCTTCCGCTTACAAATTACTCCATGAATATGGAAGCGGTTCATCTCTTGGATGAAAAATTCTGCCGCCAGCATTTGCTTCTGGCCTTTGATCAGGATGACAAGCGCATTTATATTGCCGTAGCTGACCCTTTGAATGGTTCCGCCATCACAGAGATTGAAGAAAAAGTGAAATTAAAATTACAAGTTTTTCTGAGCACTGCAACGGATATTTTGGGGATGCTGGATGTGGCCTTTCATGCGTCCTCCACAAAACCTGCAATGAAAAAAGCGAGCTAATCATGGCCTTCGATGCAACGGATATCAAAGAGCTTTTGATCCGCCACGAAGTGATCAGCTTTCAAATGCTCAATGAAATCCTCTCTGAGCATGAAAAGACGAATGTCCCGGTTCTAGAAATTTTGATCCGTAAGCAAGAATTTGATTCTAAAAAACTCCTCAAGATGTTTACAGATCACTATGGGTACACACCCGTGAATCCATCCATTTTTGTTTTGGATGACGAAACGCTCGGATTGATTCCCAAAGATTTTGCAGAAAAAAATATTGTCCTTCCCATCAGCCGGCGGGACAAGAGTCTTACGGTGGCTTTTGCGAATCCGACGCACATTAAACTGATTGATGATCTTCAGGCGATGACACGGCATCGTATCAAAGTGGTGGTGGCGGATGCCAAGCTGATTCCTCAGTTGATCAAGAAAAATTACGAATCAAAACCCGGTCTTGCCAGTAATGTGACGGATTTGGCATCGGGTGTTCAAAAGGGTGAGGCACTTGATGATATTGTGAAAATGATCGAAGGCGAGCAAGACGTCAAGGGCCCTTCGGAATCCGACCTTCTTAAGGTGGCTTTTGAAACGCCGGTGATCAAGATTGTGAATAATCTTCTTGCTGAATCCATTCAACGCCGGGCCAGTGATATTTTTATTGAACCCTGGGAAAGTCAGATTCGAGTCCGCAGCCGTGTGGACGGGATGCTGGAAGAGATTATCAAAACTCCCAAGGCTTTGGGGGATGCCATTGTGTCGCGTATCAAGGTGATGAGTCAGCTTAACATTGCGGAGCATCGTGTACCGCAGGACGGTCGATTCAAAGTAAAGACTCAGAAAAAAGAAGTGGATATGCGTGTTTCCATTCTTCCTACTTGTCACGGCGAGAAAGTGTGTCTTCGCGTGTTGGATACCAGCGGCCAGGCGCATGATATTTCTAAACTTGGATTTGATGAACGCGAGCAGCAGGTGATTAAAGACAGCGCCCGGTGTCCGAACGGTATGATTCTTGTTACCGGGCCTACGGGAAGTGGAAAAACCACAACGCTTTATTCCGTTCTTAAGTATCTTGATTCACCGGAAGTGAATATCACCACCGTTGAAGATCCTGTGGAGTATCAGCTGAAGGGGATCAACCAAGTCAATGTGCGAGAGCAAGTTGGTCTTACATTTCCTGCTTCTCTGCGGTCTATTTTGCGCCAAGATCCCGACATTATTTTGATCGGAGAAATCCGTGATGCGGATACGCTGGATATTGCAGTCAAGGCTGCACTCACAGGCCATCTGGTGCTAAGCACGCTTCATACCAACGATGCGATCAGTTCCATTATCCGCATGGTGAATATGGGGCTTGAACCTTTTCTTATTGCATCCACCGTTTTAATGATTTCCGCGCAGCGGCTAGTTCGCAAGGTTTGTCCCAAATGTAAAACTCAGCAGGATCTGGATCAGGAGGTTCTTCTCGAACTTGGAATGCAAGATCGCAAAGATGTTAAGTTTTTTAAAGGCAGCGGCTGCGCACAATGTCGGCATACCGGATATTCCGGGAGGAGCGTGATTACCGAGATTGCTAGAATTACGCCGGCCATTCGGCAAGCGATCATGAGCGGGGCTAATGCTGAAACGATTAAGAGCCTTGCCCAGTCTGAAGGGATGACTACCTTGCGCGAATGCGCGGTTCGTAAGGCGCTTGCAGGAGAAACGACGCTGGACGAAGTCTTTCGAGTGACGACAGTGGATCGTAAGAACCCCGCTGCAAAGAAGAGCGGATCCTCGGATAAAAAGGAGGCCGCATGAAGCTAAATCATTCGCGTGAAAGCCTTCTTCAGACCCTCTGCAAGGAGAAAAAACTTGATGAAAACAAGGTGAAAAAAGCACTTGAAACAAGCCGAAAGGAGCATAAATCGGTTTTTCAAATCCTTGTGGAGGAAAGTCTTGTCCAGGAGCCAGAGGTCTTTGATTTTTTAAGTGACCGGCTTGGTATCCCGATTTTAAACTTGCCTTCACTTCGAGTGGGAAAAGAGCTGACGCAGTGGATTCCTAAAAAGATTATTGAACGCCACCAGATTTTACCCCTTTCCCGGATTGGAAATCTTTTGTCTATCGCCACCAGCGATCCTTTTAACATCATGCAATTTGATGATCTTAAGGAAGTCGTGAAGTGCAATATCGCCTTAGTCCTTGCTCCTCCCAAAATGATTACCTCGGCTATTGATAATTATTATGGTTCTCAGAACAAGTTGGAACAAATCCTTGAAAATATTGAAGAAGAAGAAGGCTTTGAAATTGTTAAGACTGGTGAAGCCGGGAATGGAGAGGGTGGTGATAATAATATCAAAAAGTCGGCGGAAGATGCTCCGGTCATTCGCATGGTGGACGTTATTTTGACGCAAGCGATTACGCAGCGCGCCTCGGATATTCATTTTGAACCCTATGAACGTGAATTTCGTGTTAGGTATCGCATTGATGGAGTGATGCGGGAGACGTACATGCAATCTCGGGAGGTTTATGATCCGATTGTTGCACGTATCAAGATTATGGCGACGCTGGATATTACGGAAAAACGAGTGCCGCAGGATGGACGCTTTCGGGTCCACTTAGGAGGACGAGAAATTGATTTTCGCGTATCGGTTCTTCCGATCTATCACGGAGAAAAAGTGGTGCTTCGTGTTTTGGACAAATCGGGAATGAAATCCGGGCTGGCTCAAATTGGATACAGCGAGCAACAGACCGATGCCTTTGCAACGGCCATCAAAAAACCTTACGGCATGATTCTTGTCACCGGCCCTACAGGAAGCGGAAAGTCGACGACCTTGTATACCGTGCTCAACACTTTAAATACCATGGACCGGAATATTATGACCATTGAAGATCCTGTGGAATATCAAGTGCATGGGATTACGCAGACTCAAGTGCGTTCGGAAGTCGGGCTCACGTTTGCCAGCGGGCTGCGCAGTCTTTTGCGCCAAAGTCCGGATATTGTTTTGGTGGGAGAAATCCGGGATACGGAGACAGGCGATATTGCGGTGAAAGCGGCGCTCACAGGGCACTTGGTATTTAGCACTCTCCATACGAATAGTGCGGCGGGTGCTTTTACGCGTTTGATTGATATGGGGGTGGAACCTTTTCTTATTGCCTCTTCTGTTGTTTGTGTTGCTGCCCAGCGGCTTATGCGGCGTATCTGCCAGTTTTGCAAAGCTCCTTACGATATTCCTGAAGATGCACTTAGGCGATGCAATTTAACAGCCGATGATATAGTCGGTGTTAATGCTTTTAAGGGAAAAGGTTGCGCCAAATGTAATGAGACGGGATATTTGGGACGCATTCCAACTGCTGAAGTACTTCTTGTTGATAATCAGCTTCGGGACATGATCATTGCCAGAAAATCCAGTGATGAGATTCATAATGTAGCGGTCGAGAAGGGGATGCAGTCTCTTTTTCAAAATGCATTCAGTCTTTTTAAGCGCGGAATGACTTCCATGGAGGAAGTGCTTCGTGTCACCAAGAGCGAGTAATTATGCCAATATTTGAATATCAGGTTAAAGATCGATCAGGCAAAACACAGAATGGCATGCAGGAATCTGCGGATGTCAGCACTTTGGTGCAAAGTCTTCGCACTGAAGGATTTATCATCCTCCGTATTAATGAAGTGAAGAGTAAAACTCGTGGAGTCAAGGTCACGATAGGAAATGCTCAAAAGCGAAAAGGGAAATCCGGAAAAATTAAGCTGGAAGATTTGGTGGTTTTTTCAAGGCAGATGGCAACCCTGGTGGGGGCGGGAGTTCCGCTGATTCAGGCGCTTGAGATTTTAGGCGATCAGGTAGAAAAAATCCGTTTCAAAGAAACTATTTACGATATGCATCAATCCATCCAAGGCGGAAAAAGTTTTTCAGATGCCATGGAAAAACATAAAAAAGTTTTTTCCGTTCTTTTTATTAATATGGTCAGAGCCGGTGAACAGAGTGGTAGTTTGGAAGAGATTTTAGATCGTGTTGCCAGCTACCTAGAAAAAACCGCAAACCTTCAGCGTAAGGTCAAATCCGCCATGATGTATCCGGCAACCGTGAGTTCTCTCGCCGTATTAATTACCTGGGGTATGTTGACTTTTATTATTCCCAAGTTCGCAACCATTTTTCAGGGGTTGAATGCCGAGCTTCCTCAGATGACTCAAATGCTGATCAGTACGAGTTATTTTTTGCAGAAAAATTCTGTGGTTACTGTCTTGGGAACCGGAGGAATGTTTTTTGGAATCAGCCAATTTATAAAAACTCCTTTCGGCCGTCTGGCATGGGACTCCTTTACACTTCGAATGCCGATTTTTGGCGTTTTGTTTCTGAAAGTTTCCATTAGCAAATTCTCCAGAACCCTGGCTACTTTGGTTCGCAGCGGTGTGGCTATTTTGGCTGCTTTGGATATCGTATCAAAGACCGCTGGAAATCGGAGGATTGAACTGGTGATTTCTTCGCTTATGGAGTCTGTAAAAAAAGGTCAGGGCATTGCGGGGTCTCTGGAGAAGAAAGAAATTTTTCCTACCATGGTAGTCAAAATGATTGCCATTGGAGAAGAAACCGGAGAGCTTGAGGAAATGCTGGTTAAAATTGCAGATTTCTACGATTCTGAGGTTGACGCGGCGATTGATGGATTAACGTCCCTTATTGAACCCCTTATTATTGCCTTTTTAGGTATTGTGATCGGCGGTATTGTTGTAGCGATGTTCCTGCCTATTCTAAGCCTAGCGAACGCTGTGAAGTAACTCGTTTCTCCATATGTACAATCCTGATAAATTTTGCAATAAATTGACTTATTTAAGACTTAATGAATATGTATTATTGGTAGAAAATAAATCAAATATAGTTTTGTAAGGATTTGCCGTTATCTGATAGAGCGTGTATACTAAAGATGTAGGTCGCGAAATTAAACGAGGAGGAAAGAAATGTTAATCAAACTGAATCGAAGAGGTTTTACGCTGGTGGAAATCATGATTGTGGTTGCCATCATCGGGCTTTTAGCAGCAATTGCAATTCCGAATTTGCTGCGTGCTAGGATGAATGCGAATGAAGGAGCAATTAAATACGATCTGAGAACCTTTAGCTCTGCAAATGAGAGCTACCGGGCTGCTCAGACGACTCCGAGCTATGCGGACTCCATAGATTCTTTGGTGGATTCAACACCCGCCTATTTGGATGCTACATGGACGGATCCTTCTAAGCACGGTTTTGAGATGGCTTACTCGGGTGCTGCAAGCACTTTTGGTATGCTTGCGACCCGCGTATCCGACAACGATGCTGCGAATGATTATTGTGTGGATCATACCGGCACGATTGTTCGGGGTGATAGCGGTGTGGATGCTGACGATACGGGCTGCTCAGGCGGATCGCCGTTGGCTTAAGGTTTTTAAAAAAGAGACCCACCCCGGATTCGGGGTGGGTTTTTTTTTCATTCGGTCCGGATTAAAGAAAGTACAGTTTCTCTACCCGGCGCCGAAAATTATAGAAGACTTTAAGTCGCGAAACGGAGAAAGCCATGAATCGGCGCATTCCTATCCTGAAGTCAGGTTGCCGAGGGTTTACTTTGGTTGAGATCATGATTGTGGTAGCGATCATCGGACTTTTGGCTGCAGTTGCCATTCCGAATCTTTTGCGCTCTCGCATGAACGCAAATGAAGGCGCCATCAAATATGACCTGAGGACCTTTAGTTCTGCGAATGAGACCTATCGGACCTCGCAAAGTGCACCTTCTTATGCCTCAACAATCGGGGATTTAATTGACGCGGTTCCTTATTATTTGGACGAAACTTGGGACGATAATCCAAAGCATGGGTTTAATTTGACCTATTCAAGCGAAGCATCGACTTATTCACTCATGGCAGAAAGAGAGTCGGAGTATACTGCTACCAATGATTATTGTATGGATCATACGGGCGTGTTGACTCGTGCCACTGAGGGACTTACCGGAGATACCGAAGGTTGTGCCGGCGGAGCTCCGCTCTCAGCTTGAAGACTAAGGTTATTTGACTCATGATGAATTTGAATGCCCTGGGGGAACTGACTCAGAAAGTCCTTCCAGAATCCCTGCGTCTACGTGTTTCTTCGCTTCTGGGCTTGGGAAGCGGTTCCTCTTCGGCCTCGCAAATACGGCTTGCTTGTGATTTGGGCGGATCTAAATTGTTTTTTCTGGAAATTCAGAAAATTGCTTCCGAAGTAACCCTGCAACGTTTTATTCGCATTCAACGCCCTGAAGAAGGCGGCGATCTGCCTGCATTGCTTAAACAAGGTCTTACGGATGGAAAATTCATTTCCAATAAAATCCGGATTGCGGTCAAGGGACAAGGAGTAATTTTGCGCTTTGTTCAGTTCCCGGCCATGACCGATGAAGAACTCCGCGGAGCAATCAGTTTCGAGGCAGAAAAATACATTCCTTTTAAATCGGATGAAGTCGTGGTGGACTACCAGATTTTAGATAATCAAGTTCAGACGGAGCAGGGCAAGATGATGAATGTGCTCCTGGTAGCTGCAAAAAGGGATGAAATTTATAAAACCCTTGAAATGTACCAAAATGCCGGCCTTGAAGTCGAGCTTATTGATATTGATGCCCTGGCTTTTATGAACGCCGTAGAATTTCTTTACCCTGAGGAGAGTGCGAAAACGCTTGGAATACTGGATTTTGGATCTGAGCTTTCAACGCTGGGTATTTGTAAGGGCGGAAAACCTCTCTTTATACGCGATATTTCATTTGGAAGTCAGGATCTTGCGAAACGTATTAAGCGTAAATTAGGGCTTTCGATTCAGGAATATCGGGATAAGCTGACGGGGACTCAGGCCTCGGATGAACTTCAGGCGGCCTTCCATGAAATTATTGCTCCTTTTGCCTCTGAAATTCGCGTTTCTTTGGATTACTATAAAGACCAGATGAGCGCTGCAGAAATTCCTCAAACTATTTTTCTTTCAGGGGTTGTTGGGGCTCATCCCTTGATGGCCTCCATGCTCTCCAAAGAATTCGGCGGACTTTTAATACGAGGCATTGAGGTTTTGGACCGGGTTCATTTAGGGGAAGGGATTAGTCTGGATGATCTTAAGAATAATGAAGCGGTCTTGCCCGTAGCCCTTGGACTTTGCCTCCGCGATTTATGATTCAAATAAATCTTCTTCCCCAGGAACTCCGTCGTAAAACCAAAAACCCTCAGCAAGGGAAATATATTTTGTTAAGTGTTCTGGGTGTTTTGGTTTTTGTTATTCTCACCCTTGTGTTTTATGGGGATTTTGCCCGTTCCTCAAAAGAGTTGAGAAAACTAGAAAGAAAATGGAATGGTTTACAGCCGCAGTCTGTGGCTTTGACGACGCTTCAAAAAGAAGTGGAAGGAAATTTGCGTCAAGAACGTAAATTCATGGAGCAGTTTGTAACAACACAGCTCCCTCTGACACATCTGCTTCAATGGGCTAGTGAATTTCTTCCGGAAACGGCCTGGTTGACGGAAGAAAGCTTATCCCGAAATGAAGGAGTGGTGAGTTGGATGGTGAAGGGGGACTGTTTGTCCTCCAAAGAAAAAACCAGCATTGAGCACATTGAGACCTATCTGGGAAGTTTGAAAGAAAAAATTCCGGTTTCGAAACTGATTCTTCGCACCAATCGGATGATTATCGGCTCCACAGAAGTGACAGAATTTATCGCTAATTTTTCCTGGAGTGATATTACGGTTACTCCAGAAGAAAAAGAGGGGGATGTAAAGGCTGGGAAGGGCGCCAAGGAGGGGCGGGCACGGGGGGCGAAAAAAGAAAGGGCGGGAGGGAAGAAAAAGGCATGAGCTCACTTTCACAGTTGACTTTCAAAGATATCTTGGATAAAGCGAAGACCCTTGATCGCCGCACTTGGATTATTATTTCGTCCGTTGCCCTTGTCCTCGTTCTTTTTCTTGTTTTCGTTGCCTTTCCGGCCTGGATCCTTCGCTTTGACGTGAAGCGCAAGGCTCACGATATTGGGACGAATATTACGTCGCTTGAAAATCTCGTGCGGCGTAAGCCCGATCTTGAAAAGAAAAAAATAGATCATTTGGAATTTATAAAAAGTTCGCAGGAGCATTTGTTCAAATCGCAAGAAATGGCGCTTTTATTGGGAACGATTTCGAAAATGGCCAATGAAACTGGCGTGGCGATCATCTCATCTTCCCCAAAAGAAAATGTTCAAAAATTTCCACCCCCTTTCGATGCCCGCTATGAAGCCGGACAGTACGATTTTATGGTAGAGGGTGGTTATCATCAGATAGGTGCTTTCATCAGCCGCATTGAATCAAATTCAAAACTCCTGCGTGTGGAAGCCTTTGGGCTTACTCCTCATTCCGATACAACAAAGGAAGGTGTCGAGGTGGCAACCCTGACGGTGTCAGCCGTTGCGGGTAAGGAGGGCAAGGCATGAAATTCTTCCTTCTGAGAGCTAAGGAATCTGAGGTTTATAGCCGATTCTTTAAGAGGTTTGAAAAAGGCTTCTTGGCTCTTTTTATCTTAAGTTTGATGGGATCGTTTTCAGCTCAAGCCTTTGCTGATGTGACTTATGAAGCGGGAACGCGGCGAAATCCCTTTGTGCCTCTTGTGACTGAAGAAGGGTCTTTAAAAAATGCAGCCAAAGTTTCGACCGGCGAGTACAAAGTAGAAGGTATTATTTTTGACCCAAAAGAAGGTTCGTTCGCTCTTATCAACGGGCGTTTTTTTAAGACGGGTGACCAGATCGATAATGCACAACTTGTAAGTATTTTAAAGGATCGAGTGGTTCTTTCTGTGAATGATTCAGAAAAAACAGTGTGGCTTAGAGAAGAAAGAGCCGAGCAACGGTAGTCATCGCAAGACGGAAGGGTTTTATGATGCGAAAAAATACAGGAAAGATGGATCGGAAAAATAACGGGATAATCTTTTTCGCATTGGCGGTGGTGATAATGGGCGCGCCGCTGGGTTGGGCCGCCAAAGTGGAGCCTCCGGCGGCAGCGGTTCCTGCAGCTCCGGATGCGGTAGAGCAAGCAACCATAGGAGCATCTGAAGATTCAACCCAAGAAACTCGAGATGGAAATATTTCTTTGGATTTTAAAGAAGCGGATATTAATACCGTGTTGCGAGTTCTTAGCTTGAAGAGCAAAGTGAACATTGTTTCGGGTCCGGAAGTCCAGGGGACGGTGAGTATTCGCCTGGATGATGTCCCTTGGGAAAAGGCGCTTGAAGTTGTTTTGCGTACTTATAATTATGTTTTTGAGCGGGATGGAAACATTATTCGTGTTACCACTCGGGATAAAATGGCGCAGGAACCTGTTCTTACCGAGACCTACATTTTAAACTACACGCGCGCAACCGAAATCCAGGATTCGGTTAAAGATATGTTGTCAGAACGCGGTCGGGTTCGGATTGCGGAACGAACGAATACGATTGTCATCACTGATATCCCAACGAATCTGTATAAGATTCAGGAGGTTATCAAAAAGTTAGATAAGCGGACTCCTCAGGCTTATATTGACTCCAAAATTATTAAGACGGCAGTTGGTGTTGCGGAAAGTATGGGGATTCAATGGAATCCTGTGGGGACATTGTCGGGTTCCAGTCGTCCCACTCAATTTCCTTTTTATAATCGAAAAGGCGGAAAAGATGAAAGTATGATTGATGCAGTAACAGGCTTTTTCCCTTTGAATAATGGCGCAGATACAACCGTTGCCGCCGGGGATACGACAACCACGGTTTCCGACAATCCATCTGCTTCCCGTGGATTTCCACTCATTCCACCTTCGGTGGCGGGGGAGACGTATCAACTTGGAACCTTAGATTTTACCTCTTTTCAAGCAACGCTTAATTTTCTAAAAAGCCGGGCCAATACCAAAATTGTTTCTAACCCTCGTATCGTGGTGTTAAATAACCAGGCCGCCAAAGTCCAAGTGGGGCAACAGATTCCTTTGCCAAAATATGAAAGGAATGAAACAACAGGCAGTGTTGAGGTTACGGGTTTTAAATTCCGCGATGTGGGTATTATTCTGAATGTTACGCCTCACATTAATTCCCAGGAAGAAATTTTAGTGGAGTTGGCGCCTGAGGTAAGTGCGGTAAATGGCAATACAAATTTTACCGATTTCCAAGTTCCGAACTTTGATGTTACAATAGCCAATACGCAAGTCCTGATCCGCAGTGGGGAAACGATCGCTATCGGGGGCATGTTGACCGATAATTTCGCCATGGGCGAGAATAAGGTGCCTTATTTGAGTGATATTCCTGTCGTGGGTAAATTGTTTAGGTCAAAGACTCAGACGGCGGGAACAGGCAATGAGAAGGATGAAACGCTCTTTTTTGTTACAGTAACGATGGTGGATACGGAAGGACAACCGGTCGGAGAGCGCCTGGAAGCCAGAAAAAAGGCAAAGATGAGCCAGGGCGCACAAGCTGAAGATAAAAATTTACAGCCCGCTGCTGAGCAGGCAAAAAATATGACCGAATCTGTCCAAGCATCAGAAAGTTTGAACTCATCAAACGCGTCTGCAAAATCTGAAGAAACCGAAACGAAAGCGGCCTAAAGCTCCTTTATTTCTTTCTCCAGAGCCACGCATACATTCTGCGCCTATCCGTCTTTCACCATCCTCCGTTAACTCAGTTGTGGAGCTTTTCGGGCTCCAACATTGTTAGTAGAAGGATATATTTATGATCAAACGCGAAATTCTTATCAGTGAAGACTCCAATGAAAAAAGGGTGGCTATTCTAGAAGATGGCCGTCTTGAAGAATATTACCTCGAGCGCGGCGACACCCAGCGCATGTGCGGTAACATCTACAAGGGAATTGTTAAAAGTATTGTTCCGGGTATGCAAGCGGCGTTCATTGATCTGGGTACCAAAAAAGATGGATTTTTGTATGTGGCCGATGCCCTGAATTCACCTTCTGATCTAGATGTGGAATTTGATGAGGGGGGAACTGCGGATCGTCCTCATCGCCGTCATGAACGGATGAAACGCATTGAAGATGTGCTGCGCTCGGGTCAAGAGATCATCGTTCAAGTTGTCAAAGAGCCCATTCGAACCAAAGGACCTCGTCTTACCACTTGTTTTTCACTTCCAGCCCGATATTTGGTGATGATGCCGGGCGAGAGTAAGGTGGGGGTGTCCCGTCGCATTGAGGACCGCCGCGAACGCGACCGTATCCGCAATATTTTCCGCAATATCGAAATCCCCAAGGGCGCTGGATTTATTGTCCGGACCGCAGGCGAAGGTAAAAGCGAAAAAGATTTTGTCCGTGATATTCGATATCTGACCCGGCTTTGGAAACAAATTCAGGAGTCCATTGCCAAGCATCAAAAAAAGGGAACGGCGCTTATTCACGAAGAGTTGGATTTGGTGGAGCGTACGATCCGCGATCACATGACGGATGATACGGCAGCCATTATGACGGATAGCAAAGAAGTCAAAAGCCAGGTCCAGCGATTTTTAGGCTACTATATTCCGGATCATAAGTTGGATGTGGAGCTTCATGTCGGGAAAACTTCGCTGTTTGATAAGTTTAATGTTGAAAAGGAAATCGAGCGAACTTTCCAAAAGAATGTTTATTTGAAATCCGGCGGCTACATTGTGATTGAACAAACCGAAGGTCTGGTGGCCATTGACGTGAATACTGGAAAATTTACCGGCTCACGTAATCTTGAAGAAACGGTTTTTAAGACCAATATGGAAGCTGCGGTTGAGGTGGCTCGCCAGCTCAGGCTGCGGGATGTCGGCGGAATCATCGTGATTGATTTTATTGATTTAGATCAAGAAAATCATAGGCGCCAGCTTTACCGTACCTTTAAAGACGCGGTTCGTTCGGACAGGGCTAAGACCAATATCCTCCAGATTTCTGAGTTGGGTCTGGTGGAGATGACGCGTCAGCGCATGCGTCCGTCCCTGGAAAGCGCGGTGTATGATACCTGCTCTTATTGTGAAGGAAAGGGGCTTGTGAAGTCTCCGACAACCATGGTCATTCAGGCTTTGAAAGACATCCGAAAAGCCCTGACACAAACTCCGTGCAAGGCCTTAAATGTTTATGTTCATCCGAAAGTTTCTGAGCGCTTGCTTGAACAAGAACGCGATGCTTTTCATGACATTGAAAAGGTGCATAAATGCCGGGTTTTTGTTTACGCAGATTCTAGTTTGCATATCGAAGATGTGAACATTACGTTTATTAAGTAGCCCCTTATGGAATGGGTTCTTCTGATCGCTTCGCTGGCTTTGTTTGCCGCCGCAGGGTGGATGGTTTTTAACACCCTGCGAGGTTCCTCTGCACGTTCGGAAACTCCGCTTCAGGTTTTTTCTGCGCAAATCCAAAAAGATTTTTCTGATCTACGCGCTCAGCTCCAAGAACAAACTTTGGCCCTTCATAAACAAATGGGGGATCAGTTTGCTCAAAATGCCAGGTTCCTGGCCGATTCCCACCGCCAGTCTTCAGATTCGGCCGAGAAGGTTCAAAATCGTCTCGGAGAACTTCAGGAAGCCACTAAAAGTATGGTGATGATCGGGCGGGACATTGCTTCGCTCCAGGATATTTTGAAAGCTCCCAAGCTTCGCGGTGGACTCGGAGAATTTTTTCTCGAACAAATGCTGGCCCAAATTCTTCCCCGGGAATGTTACGAGCTTCAGTACGGATTTAAAGATGGCGCCAAAGTCGATGCTGCGATTCGTATCGGAGACGCCCTCATTTCTGTGGATGCAAAGTTCCCGTTGGAAAATTTTAGGCGTTTAATGGAAGAACCTGTTGAAGAAAAAAAACCGGCGCTCCGCAAGGCCTTTCAGCAGGACGTCAAAAAGCACATCTCGGATATTTCTGAAAAGTACATCCGCCCTCAGGAAGGGACCTATGACTTTGCTCTTATGTATATCCCTGCAGAAAATGTTTATTATGAAATTATCGTAAAATCCGATAATCAGACAGAAAGTTTATCGGAATTTGCGATGCGTCACCGGGTGGTCCCGGTATCGCCGAACAGCTTTTATGCCTATCTCCAGTCCATTGCCCGCGGGCTTAAGGGGCTTAGGATCGAGCGTTCGGCACTCCAGGTGCTTTCAGCCCTCCAGCAGCTGGAGACAGACTTCCGCAAAATGGCGGCGGAACTCGAAAAAATCGGAGGACATTTAGGAAATGCTCAGAGCGCATACGAGCGAGTTGTGAAGGGATTTGATAAAATTCAAACCCGATTAAGCGCTCTGGGAGAACAAAGCGAGCACAAGCTCCTTGATGACGGGGCGCGGATGGCATCGCAGGAAGCCGGAAAGGCTTAGAAGGGAATTTTTCCATGAAGTTGTGGGATGATCTTAGATATTTATTTCGAAAAATCACGGGGGCTAAAACCGCCGATCTTCGGCATGTGAATATTCAGCAGGAAATGGAACGCACGCGGGAAAACCGTCCCCGGCGTCCGGGTCAAAGACCCTGGAAGGATCGTCAAGGCGGACGAGGGCAGGGACCTCGTGGACAAGGTGCTCGCGGTGAAGGTTCTCGTGGAGGATTCGATCGCGGAGCCCCTCGTTTTCAGGACAGGGGGAGAGGCCGGGATCAAAGTTCAGGATCTCGCGATAATCGAGGGGAACGCACCGGGGGAGGAGGCTATAGCCGTGACCGAGGCCGTGGCCGGGGGGGATATAACCGAGGTTCAGGCGGTCCTGGTGGGGGATCTGGAAGCTCAAGGCCGTGGCATGATCGTCAGAATCATCAAGTGCGTCGAGATCGCCCTGCTTCACCTTCAGAAGCGCGCCAGGCACCCGAAGCGCCTAAGGGGCCTCGCGAAGAAAGAAAATTTTTAGTGGGAACCGTGACGCATTATTTTGACAAGGCTCAAGTGGCGGTGATCAAAGTTCAAAAAGGTGCGATCCAGGTCAATGATCTCTTGTCTTTTGAAGGCTCAACTGGATCTTTTCGTCAGAAAATCACTTCGCTTCAAATTGATCATAATCCGGTGAAATTGGCGCGAGTGGGGCAAGATGTTGGCGCTCAGATTACTCAAGAAGTTCACGAAGGGGATCAGGTCTATCGTTTAGAGCCGGCACGTAGTTAGTACCGCCTGACATTTGATTTTATGGGAGGGGCGGCACCCGTACCCATTGAAATTGGAAGACACAATTTCAATGGTCACAACGTACTAGACCTAAGGAGACGATATGGGACACGAGTTTCTCCGAGTGTATAAATCTTTTTCTTTTGAAGAGGTTGAAAAACATCTTCTGATTATGGGAGATCTCAAGGGAGATTGTGCGAGCTGTCGTGCTCTCGGAATCGATAGCTACAGTGCGCGTCAGTGTCCGGAATGCGGAACTCCTTTTAAATACGTGACGAGCCGGCGACTTGAAGCCAATCCAGGAGAGCGGTTTCAGTGGGCCAAGAGGGTAAGTGAACAGCGTCCCGATTTAATTCCCATTGACTACACGGACTATTCCAAAACCCTCGGCAAAAAAAAGGCGAGAGAATTTTTTGGATAAACCGGTACGTCAAATAGCTGTTCTTGCGGGAGTTGTTTACTTTACCCAGGGGGCTCTGGGTATTGCGGGTATTGCTCTTCCTCTTTACCTGCGCTCGCTAAATTGGTCTGTTTCCCAGATTGCCATGATCTCATCCGTGGCCGCCTTTCCTTGGATTTTCAAAATCATCTACGGACTTATCTCGGATACCTTTCCGATTTTTGGGTATCGCCGAAAATCCTACCTTTTTTTATGCTCAGTTGTGTCTATGTCGGGATGGCTTTTTCTAGTCATTCTTCCTCCCAAGATGTCTTTTATCTGCATGTCCATGGCGCTGACGAATTTTGGATTTGCGGCCGTGGATGTGGTGACGGATGGCCTTATTGTCGAACACTCGCGGGGTCCCTTGAATTCATTTTTTCAAAGCGTGGCCTGGGGGTCCCGCAGCGCCGGGTCGCTCCTGTCCGGATTTATTGGAGGCTGGCTGGCATCTCATTGGGCTCCGCAGCCGGTTTTTCTTATGACGATGTGTCTTCCGATGCTTGTGATGATCTGTGTTCCTTTTATCCGTGAATCCAAACATGAGCGGGCTCCGTTTAGTTCGCTGAGAGAGCCCTTGGTACGATGCCTTTCGTTGATTCGGACAGGATCCATGCGCACCTATATTTTGGTGCTCATCAGTTTAGCGGTGGGATCTTCCTTTGGTATGCCGTTCTTTTTTTATTTGAAAGAAACGCTAGGATTTAGTGAAACGTTTCTCGGCCTTCTCACCAGCCTTGGCTGGGGCGGGGCCATGGCGGGAAGTTTGGTTTATTTTAAATTTCTTCGAAAAATCCCGCAGGAACGCGTGCTGATGTTTGCCATTCTTATCAATGCACTGAATATTTTTTCAACGCTGCTCATCCACCATTCCTGGTCCGCGATTATTCTTATCACCATCGGTGGTTTTATGGGATGTATCAGTATGCTGACTATCATGACAGCTTCAGCGGCTTTAACTCATCGCTCCGGAGTGGAAGGCACCTTCTTCGCTATTCTCATGGGATTTTTTAATATGGGGCAAATTGCCGCTGGATACTTTGGCGGACGCCTGTATCCTCATCTGGGACTCGCGCCGCTTATTTGGATCACCGGCTGCTTGTCCATGACCGGACTACTTTTTGCCCGATGGGTTAAGTTTGAACGCGTTTCTGCGGCCGGAGTCTCTTCATGATTTTGGAAAGCGAAAAGACGAAAGCCGCTTTTCAAATTGTATCCAAGCTTAAATCGCACAATCTCATTGCTTATTTTGCCGGTGGATCGGTTCGCGATCATCTCATGGGAAAAACCCCCGAAGACTTTGACATCGCCACTTCAGCCACTCCGGATCAAGTCGAATCCCTTTTTGATCACACCATTCCTGTCGGAAAACAATTCGGAGTTATTTTGGTGGTGATGGATCATATGACTTTTGAAGTAGCCACCTTTCGCTGCGAGGGCGGTTATGTGGATGGGCGCCATCCTTCTCAGGTTTCTTTTAGTGTCCCCGAAGAGGATGCAAAGCGGCGTGATTTTACCGTGAATGCGCTATTTTATGACCCTTTCGCCCAAAAGGTCATCGATTATGTGAACGGAGCGGAAGATATCAAAAGAAAGATAATTCGGGCGGTTGGGGATCCAGAGACCCGTTTTGATGAAGATAAACTGAGGCTATTGCGAGCCATTCGCTTTGCTTCCACTTTAGGTTTTGAGATTGAGGCGCCTACCTGGAATGCGATCAAAAAAAAGGCTTCGACGATTACTCAAGTGAGTCCGGAAAGAATCCGGGATGAGCTCGTTAAAATATTTACTCGTCCTGGAGCGGGGCGTGGATTTGAACTTCTTTCAGAATCCGGATTGATGCGTGTGATTTTACCTGAGATCGAGATCATGCGCGGTGTGGAGCAGCCTCCTGAACATCACCCCGAAGGGGATGTGTTTATTCATACCCGGCTTTTACTTGAAAAACTTAATCAGCCCAGCCTTACCGTTGCGTTGGGCGCTCTTTTTCATGATGTGGGCAAGCCGCCCACTTTTCAAATTCGTAACGGGAAAATTACTTTTTATAATCATGCCCAACAAGGTGCGAGAATGACGGAGGCGATTATGAAGCGCCTCCGATTTTCCAACCAAGAAATTCGAGGCGTCACTGAATGTGTGGAGCATCATATGAAATTTGCGGATGTCCAGAAGATGCGCCCCGCTCGTTTAAAAACTTTTATGGCGCGTCCCACGTTTCGCGATGAGTTAGAAGTCCACCGTGTTGATTGTGAATCGAGTCATGGCAAGCTCGATAATTATCACTTTCTTGCCAAGCAGCTTGAAACCTTCACTCAGGAGGAGCTTAAGCCCAAGCCCTGGGTCAACGGCCATGATTTGATTAAACTGGGACTTTCGGAAGGCCCGGAGATTAAAGATGTCTTGGATGTTTTATATGATAAGCAATTAGAAGGGGGAATTCAGAGCCGGGAAGAGGCCTTAGAACAGGCGGCCCGCGAAATTACTCGTCGTAGGCCGAATTATTAACTGTTAAAGATTTGAAACGGTATGACCGATGATTTATCTAAATAGGAATTACTCATGAACCGACCTTTTCGAATAATTTGTTTGATTATTCTTACAGTATTTCTGAGCCCTCTTTTCATGGGTTGCAGCCGAGTTCAGCCGCGGTTCTATGAAGGGAGCTGCGATCGTCCTTATGTGACGCTTGGTATCGGTGAAGTTTCTGTAAAAGCCCCGCGAAAAATCTTAAAAGGTGAAAAGTCTGAAATTAGAGCTGAAAAACGGGCGAATAAACTGCGCAAAAAGCTAAACAAAAAACTTCTGAAGCGGGCACGAAAACTCTACCATGCCGATGCAGTGTCCAAAGTTCAGTATTGGCCGGCACTCAACTCCCTTGATTTTGGTCAGAAAAGCGTCTTTGCTCGAGCTGAAATGGTTCGTTACTCGCCATTTCCGGAAGCATCAAACGCTGAAAATCCGCCTGCCTCGCAGCCCGCTTGATTCAAATTTTGATTTTGGTGATGGTCCCTTTCTCAGTTCATTTTACAACTTCTGCTTTTCTATGATAGTATCCATGCATGACAAAGTCGCATATTTACCTTAAGTTTCTTCGGAAAATCTTAACCTTTTCATTGTTTTTTCTTGCAGCGGCGTGTCCCTCGCTTCTTTATGCTGAAAAAATCCAATCCGTAGATGATTCGGGAAATTTAGTGCTCGAAAACGGGGAGCGGATTGTGCTGGGTGGAATTGAATGTTCCGAAGAGGGCAGGGGGGATTTAGCCTTTTTGACGGTGGGTAAAGATGCCAGGCTGGAGGATTTTGAAAGTCCTGGACCTGCAGCCGTCTCGGCCGTGCCGAAGGGGGATCTTTCGGTGAAACCTATTCGAAAAAGCTATGTTTATGTTCGTCAAGCCGGCCTTATGCTTCCTTATGTGCCGAACAAATCGCCCGATGTTCTGGAGGTCATGGTGAATGAAGTGCTTTTGAGTCTTGGAGCGGCTCAGCTTCGAGCCGGTGAAGACCATCCAAATCTCAGCCAATTTCAAGCGTTGGAAGCTGAGGCAAAGAAAACCGGCCAAGGGATTTGGTCGTATGAGCCTCAAAAGTCGAAAAAGAAAGGAGCTTTGCCGACATGAGCCTAGCCAAAGCTGAAAAGAGTCGTTTCAAATTCCCACTCATTTTTTTGGCGGTCACCGGATCGGATCGTCCGGGCATTATTGCTTCTGTGACCGAGTTTCTTTATCGTTTGGGTGCTAACTTAGAAGATGTTTCCATGACGCTCCTTGACCAAAAATTTTCCATGATGCTGGTTTTTCAGTTAGCGAAAAAAAATCATTTAAAAATTGAAAAAGGTCTTAAGCTCCTTGAGAAAAAAATGGGATTATCTTTTTTTTGGAAAGAATATGGATCGAGATCAAAAAAAACCGCAATTCTCTCAAGCCAGGATTCAGAATATTATTTGGTGCGCGCCATCGGACCGGATCAGACCGGAATTGTCTTTCATTTGAGTCGCATCATGGCGCGGGCAGGACTTAATATCACGGATTTGCAGACCAAGGTGATTGGAAAGGCAGAAAAGCCTCTTTATGCGCTCCTGATGGAAACTCCGGTGCCAATACACCTGTCAGCTAAGGTGGAATCTCTGCGCAAACAATTGGCCCTCCTGGGGCGCCAGCTCAAGATTGAGATTCAGCTCACTCGGGTTGAATCCATCGCTTTTTGACCCGTATGGCCTCATTCGAGGGCAAAATCAGGATCTTTCCCGAGCCCTGCCTTAGGCAAATCGCAAAACCTGTCATTAATCCCAAAGATCCGCAGATTTTACATCTCATAAAAGTTCTTGAGAGAACCCTGCGGTCTCAAAAGCACGGAATCGGAATCGCTGCGCCTCAGATTGGAGCTTCGCTTCAGGTGGCTTTGGTGGACGTTTCCAAAAGGGATAATCGTGAGGCCGGTTTGATTATACTGATTAATCCAGCCATATTGGCTCAGGATGATGAGATTCTTAGTCGTGAGGGCTGCATGAGTGTCCCGGATTATCGGGGCGATATTCGCCGCTTTAATCGAATATCCGTGACTTGGATGGAGCTAAGCGGAAAACAAGTAAGAGAAGATGTTGTAGGGATTAAAGCTATCTGTATCCAGCATGAGATAGACCATCTGCGCGGCAAGCTCTTCATTGATCACATCGCCAGCCTGAAGCGCGATCTTATTCCGAGGAAAGTCTAAAATCCCAGAAGTTCTGCCCTAGGCAGCTATACAGAATAACTAATGTCCTATAATGTATGTTATGTTAAATAAATAATAGCCAGGTCGGTCGACGGGTTTTGAATTTTGGTGTATTAAGCGAGTAACGAGCCCACCAGACGATTCACGGTCTGGCCGTCGGCTTTGCCCTTAACCAAAGGCATTAGCGCCTTCATGAGCTTGCCCTGATCGGCTTTTGTGGAGGCCCCGCATTCAGTCATGGTCTTTTGGATCAAGGTCCGAAGTTCGGCTTCTGAGAGCTGTGCAGGCATGTATTTTTGAAGTATCAGAAGCTCCCGCTCTTCTTTGGCGGCGAGTTCAGTGCGACCGGCTGTGACAAAGCTGGCAATGCTCTCGCGGCGTTGTTTTGCCTGTTTTTGAATGATGTCGAGGATGGCGGCATCATCCAACTTATCCTTCTGTGTCCGGATCGCTTCATTTAAAATCGCGGCTTTCAGCATCCGAAGGGTTGATAAGACTTCTGCCTCTTTTGATTTCATCGCTTCCTTAAGATTAAGTTCAATTTGATCCATGAGCGGCATAATGACTCCTTTTTTGGGTTAACGAAAGGGAACTCCCCTGCTTACCAGTCCTTTTCCACATACTTTGGGCGATTTTTGACCGGAGGCTTTCGTAAATCTTGCAGATCCTTTTCTGAATCTTTCATGGCCTCTAAAATTTTAAGAGCTTCGTTAATCGACATTTGCCCTTGGAGCGGTTGAGATCCGGGAGAAGGAGTTTGGTTTTCAGCGCCTTTTGTTTCTTCACTTCCTGAGTCTTGTGGTTTTTGATCCTCTGATTTTTGATCTTCGTTTTGAGGCTGATCTTGTTTTTGCTCGTCAGAGTTTTGATTGTCGGGTTTTTGATCCTTTTTATCTTCAGATTCCGAGCCTTGTTTTCCCTGATCTTGGTCTCCTTGTTCTTCAGATTGCTTTTGTCCCTGCTGCTTATCCTCAGTTTTTTGCTCTTCATTTTTGGATTGATCTTCACCCTGATCGGGTTTCTTTTCGGAATCCTGTTTCTCCTGACTACCTTGTGATTTGTCCTGCTGATCATTCCCGGACTGTTGTTGCTGATCCTGAGAGCCTTCGGACTGAGACTGATTTTGCTGATTCTGCTTTTGTTGATTCTGATCTTGCTGCTTTTGATTTTGATCCTGATTTTGCTGTTGCTGCTGATTCTGCTGCTGATTTTGATTTTTGTTTTGCTGCGGGTCCTTTTTTGGGTCCTGCTTCTTCTTTTCCTGATCTTTTTTATCCAGGGCATTTTTCTTGTTTTCAAGAAATTCCAGATTGTACTTGGCGTCCTGGTCTTTAGGATTGAGCTCCAGGGCTTTCTTATACGAATCGATCGCTTTTTCAAAGTTACCGAGGCGGTACTGGGCATTTCCATAATTGTAGAGAGCGGGTGCTAAAATTCCCGGATCCTTCGTGTTGGCAATGGACTCTTCGAGTTCGCGGGTTGCTTGGACAAAATCCTTGGTCTGATAAAGCGTGGTTCCGAGATTGTAGCGGATCACTGGATCTTTGGGGTTTTTGACTTCAGCTTGCCGATAATTCTCCGCGGCGGATTGATATTTTTTATCCTGATACTGAGAGCTTCCTTTATTGTTCAGCGAGCGAGAAGTATCCAAAAATCCGCTGTGCAAAAAGAATAAAGATAAGGCCAAAAAGGAATTAAGTACTACGGCGGATTTGCGGCCGAGTTTCCGGGTCTGTCGAAGGGTCATTTCGAGAAAAAGAAAAATAAAAGCCAGGAGGAGGAAGAATTGGTAGTGATCTTCGCGTTCGGCCACAGTCTTTTCCTGGATCTGCCGCTTATCAATGGAATCCATGTGTCTGATTAAAACCGAGACTTCCTGTTCTCCTGGAGTTGCGGGGGCATAAAGCGCATGGGTTTCCTGGGCGATTTGCTGCATCGCTGCAGGATTCAATTTCGTAATCACAATTTGCCCGGCCCGGTCTTTCTTAAATCCGCTCCGCTGGCCGGCTTCATTCTTGAGCGGAATGGGATCTCCTTTTTCTGATCCTGTGCCTAGGGCATAAATTCGGACATTGGCCTTCACGGCCTCTTTTAGAACTTCTTCGATTCCTCCCTCATGATCCTCTCCATCGGAAAACACCACCACGGCTTTATGTTTTGTGTTTTCCGCGGGGAATGCTTTGAGTGCGAGACGAAGCGCAGAGGCAAGTGAAGTGCCGGGGTCCGGAATGTATCCGGGTGAGACCGCGTCCACAAAAAGTTGAAAAGCGGAGTAATCCAGGGTCAGAGGCGATTGGAGAAAACTGGATCCGGCAAACGCCACCATCCCCACGCGGTCGCCTTTGAGTTGATGTAGAAAATTTCGGATCTCCAGCTTGGATTTTTCTAAGCGGCTGGGCTTGATGTCTTCGGCCAGCATGCTGAGCGAGGTATCCAAGAGAAAAATGACATCAATTCCTTTACGCTCAATCTTTTTCTTTTCTTCGCCCCACTGCGGGCGCGTCAAGGCGAGTGTGGCAAAGAGGACCGCTAAAATCAAACAGAGTAAACGTTTGGTTTGGAGGGATTTGTCATGGGACGGCATGAGCTTTGCTTCCAAAAGCTCTTGAGATCCAATGGATTTTATTTTTTGTCTCCAAACCACAGCAGCCCAGGAGAAAATAATCAGGACTCCCGGAATAAGAAGCAAATAAATAAAATTTTCAGGCGAATAAAACTGCATCAGGGCACCTTTTGAAAAATGATCTGGCTCAGAAATACTTCTAAGATCAAAAGAATCAAGGCCGGTATGAGTAAATAATAAAAAAGTTCATCATAACTGCGATAGACCTTGATCTTGGTCTCGGTTTTTTCCAACTGATTGATGCGGGAATAGATCTCTCCGAGCGAATGGGAGTCGCGGGCCCGGAAATAAAGCCCTCCCGTGATGTCTGCAATGCGTTTTAAGATCATCTCATCGATTTTAATCTCGGTCTGGACATAGCGTTTTCCAAAGAGCGGGTCCTCATAAGGAAAGGGAACCAGCCCTCCCCTGCCCACCCCAATGGTATAGACCTTAACTCCAAAGGTCTTGGCGAGCTCTGCCGCGGTCACAGGATCGATGTTTCCCGCATTATTATCTCCGTCTGTGATAAGGATAATGACCTTGCTTTTGCCTTTACTATCGCGTAAGCGGTTAACAGAAGTGGCCAGTCCCATGCCAATGGCTGTACCGTCTGAAATCATCCCGATTTTGATTTCCTGAAGGAGGCGGGTCAGGATGTCATAATCTAAAGTCAGGGGGCACTGGGTAAAGGCTTTTCTAGCAAAGACGACAAGGCCAATGCGGTCATTTTGCCGGCCTTGGATGAATTTTGACGCTTCTTGTTTAGCGACCTCCAAACGATTCGCGGGCTGAAAATCTTCGGCCAGCATGGAGCCGGAGATATCGAGCGCAATGACGATATCGATGCCATTTGTTTCAAAATCACGCTCTGAGGTAACGCTTTGAGGTCGAGCCAGTGCGGTGATGAAAAGGAGAAAAACAGCGGTTCTTAAAATGGGCACAATACGCTCCAGGGCGATTCTCCAAGAAAGACTCTGGATTGACAAAAAAGATACCGTAGAGAAGACAAGCGTCGATTTTTTTCGCCGGTGCCGGATCCAAAAAGCGGCGGGGACCAAAAAAAGGAGTAAGAAAAACTCAGGATGGAGAAACTGGAACATGGTCCACCTTGGGTCGTGAGGATTCGATGATTTCCCTGCCTTTTTGGTAATGATCTTTGATTTGCAAGGCTTCAGGTTTCCATTTAGCAAATTTTGCCAGATCTGCAGCTTCAAGAACGCTCGAAATTTTTTCCCGGAGAGCCCCCTCTAAATCTTTGCCTCGGAGTGCCCGGATAATTTCGTCCGTAGTGAATTCAACGGCCAGGATCCCATAGCGTTTTTCTAAATAGATTCGCAAGATCTCAGAAAATCGAAGGTGATATTCCTTCACCTTTCCTTGGCGAAGAAGATCGGATTCAAAAAGTTCCGTAAGCTGGTTTAAGGCTTGATCTTCAGACGAGACTTTGGATTCTGGAGGCGGGGCTAGTTTCTTTGCCTTGAGATGCTGGTAAACCAACCAGCCAGCAAGAAAAGCTCCAGCGAAGCCCCCAAGAAAGATTACGGCCTTCCAGGCAAAGGGAATCCGGAGGACCGATTTAACGCCTCGTATATCTTTTTTCTCTTCTCCTTCGGCTACGCTTTTGACCGTGATATAAATTTTATCCGTTGTTATTTTCTGGACCGGGCCTTGGCCGGATCGGTATTCAATCGATATGGGATCCAGGACAAAATCTCCAAGTCGATACGAGGTGAGGGTAAATTTTCTTCCTTCGATTGTGATCGCTCCATCCTTTTTTTGAATATCTTCTGATTTTTTTAAATTAAAAACATCTGATGGGGGCGGCGGAATTTGACTCAAGATTTGGAGGTGAGGTCCGTGCTTGACCGTGACCGAATAAATGACAGGATCTCCGATCGTAATAAAGGCATGGTCAACCTCTGCTTTGACTGAGATGTTCTCCGAGGATTTTGTATCTGCCGCTATCAAAATGAGCGAATTAAAAGTGAGGATGGTTCCTAGGAAAAAAAAGACAGTCCGGAAAATATGCAAAAAAAACCGAATGTGTTTCATCGGGCCCGGCGCTCCCGAAGCTTAAAAAATTTCATGATGGGTTCAATATAGGATTGGTCGGCGGAGATGGTGATTTTGTCAATCCCCTGACTTTTTAAGAGGGCATCCAAGGCCTCTTCGTTTTTACGCATTCGTTCATGGTAAGCGCTGCGTAAATTGCCTTGTGAAGTGTCGACCAGCACAGAATGGCCGGTTTCCGGATCCTGGACTCTCAAAAGCCCGACGTTGGGAAGGTCTGCTTCCCGGCGATCTTTTAAATGGATGGCAATCACATCGTGGTGACGATTCAGAACGCGAAGGCTTTTTTCATAGTCTTTATCCAAAAAATCAGAAATCAAAAAAACAATTGCTGTCCGGGTCAGAGTGTTGTGAAGGTATTCCAGAGCAGAAGAGAGTTTTGTTCCTTTACCTCGGGGTTTGTAATAGAGGATTTCTCGAACGACGCGAAGCACATTGCGTTTCCCTTTTTTGGGAGGAATGAATTTTTCAACTTCTTCTGTGGCAATACAAAGGCCCGTTTTATCATGATTTCGGACCGCAGAAAAAGAAAGTAAGGCCGTAATTTCTGCTGCCACTTCTGCTTTGAGTCGAGTAGCGGATCCAAAATATTGAGAGCCTGACATGTCCACCATAAACATTACGGTCAGCTCACGCTCTTCCACAAATTTCTTAACAAAGGGATGCTGCGAACGCGCGGTTACGTTCCAGTCAATGGTGCGGATATCATCACCCGGCACATATTCCCGTACATCTGCAAACTCAATCCCCTGACCTTTAAAGACGGAATGGTATTCTCCGCCAAAAAGGTCGTTGACGAGCCGCGTAGTCCGGAGCTCAATGTGCCGGACCTTTTTTAAAATTTCTTTCGGAATCACGGAACCTCAACCTGGTCAAAGATTTTCCGAATAATGGAATCCGAGGTAGTTTCTTCAGCCTCAGCCTCGTAGGTGGTCAGCACGCGGTGGCGGAGAACATCGAGTCCAATCTGTTTCACATCATCCGGTGTTACATAACCGCGGCCACGCAAAAAGGCGTGGGCTTTGGCGGCTTTGGTCAGCATAATGCTGGCGCGCGGTGATGCTCCGTAACTGATCAGAGGTTTTAGATCCTGGAGTTTATACAAAGCCGGTTCACGAGTTGCAAATACCAGATCCAGGATGTAATCCTTTACCTTCTCATCTACATAAATCTGATTGACTAAATCCCGGAGTTCAAAAAGACGCTCGGGTGTCAGGACCTGCTTCACATCAATTTGCCGGCCCGTGGTCATGCGTTCTAAAATTTCCTTTTCTTCTTTTTTTGTTGGATAAGTCACGATGAGCTTTAACATGAACCGATCCACTTGCGCTTCAGGCAGCGGATACGTACCTTCTTGTTCAATGGGATTTTGTGTGGCAAGAACCAGAAAGGGTTTTTCCAGGATAAAGGTATTCTCTCCAATGGTCACTTGGCGTTCCTGCATGGCTTCCAGCAGCGCGCTTTGGACTTTGGAGGGTGCTCGGTTAATTTCATCCGCAAGAATGATGTTGGAAAAGATAGGGCCTTTTTTAGTGGTAAAGTTTCCGTCCTTGGGATTATAAACAAGGGTTCCGATGATATCCGCGGGCAAAAGATCCGGAGTAAATTGAATTCTTTGAAAGTGAATGGCAAGCGTTTGAGAAAGAGTTTTGACTGAAAGAGTCTTTGCGAGACCGGGTACACCTTCAATGAGCACGTGACCATCAGCCAAAAGCGCAATCAATAGGCGCTCAATAAGATACTGTTGGCCGACAATGACTTTTCCTATTTCCCGCATGGCCTCGGTGATGGCAACGCTGGCTTCCCGGACTCGGGTGTTGATTTCTTGAATAGATAGATCCATGGTTCCTCCTTGTGATGGAATGGGTATTAAGACGATAGGTTGGGTCGGTCGACCACTTTCTTGCCTTGAATCGTAACGACCATGTCCTCCCCTAGTTGACGTAAAGCCAACCGGTCGACGCGGCCGGTAGCGTATTTCGTGTCATGAAGCCGGGTGAGTAATCGAAATAAGTCCGGATCCTCTGCTCCTTTTTGCTTCAGAGATTCTATCAGTTCGAGCTCAGAATAGGCCTTCCATTTTAACTGAAAATGTCGAATCAGAAAATCGCGAAAAAGGATAGCAACTTTAAAGGCGGTGTCTTTCAACTCGGATTCAGTCAAAGCGGAGAGTAGGATTTGGATGTCCTGAATAGTTTTGTCCTCATCGCTTGCTGTGGTTCGTGCGCGGGGAGTTCTTTTTCTGGATTGATTCAAAAGATAAAAACTGCCAATGAAAATCGAAAGTCCAACACATACGATCGAGATCAGGAGTGTTTGCAAAGACGGAGCAGATGTGATTTTAATTTTAAATTCCGGAATCCGATAAAAATCAGAAGGCGGCGGTGAATTGGCAGCAGAATTCTCTGATCGTTTTAAGTAATTTAAGGTAAAGGCGCGAATAATTCCTTGACCGACTTTTTCGGGGGCAAGCTCGATTTCAAAGGTTTTGATCTCCCACTCGGATCCCTCTTTCACGGTGGTTTCTTGAGACTCCCCGCTCCGAACGATTTTTAGATTCTCAAGTTCTGGCTGCGGGGTCATAAATGAAAAGGAATCCGGGCCCTCTGGCCACTGAGCCGTAATTTGGAGGGTGGAGGTCTCCCCCATCTGGATTTTGGAGGAAGAGAGTGAGATTTTAAATTCAGGATCGCTAGCCTGAACGGCCGGGAGGAAAGCCCACAAAATGAAAGCTGTAATTGAAATCAGTTTAGCGACCCGAGCGAATTGTTTTCTATTCACGAAAAGGCCACTCCTACCCCACATTTCTCACTTCGCGCAAGAGGAAATGTGCGCGGAGCGCTGTGGTGCTGGAAGTGAAGGATAATCTAAAACATGGCTCACTTCCGGTACCACAGGGGTTGCCTTTTGCGCGCTGCCTTTGGCAGCTGCGCAAAACTTTGGCCGTTACCCATTCTGGCCAAAGCGATTTTCTCATCGGTTAAAATAAATCCATGAGAAAATCGGGCTAAAACAAAAGCCACTGCTTGGACCCCCAAAGAGGTTCAAGCAGTGACTTTGGTGTTGAAGGTGCGATTATAGCCTGAAGAGGTTATTTTTTCTTATCTTTTTCTTCCTCATCCACGACCTCATAATCGGCATCTACGGTGTCGTCTTTTTCCGGCTTTGCCTCAGATTGCGGTTGCTTGTCACCCTGAGCTTTTTTAGCAGCCTCTTCATACACCTTCTGAGCGATGGTATGCGAAGCCGTGGTTAGCTTTTGCATGGCCTGTTGGAGTTCTTCGGCCGACTCGCTCTTGAGGTGTTTTTTTGCTTCCTCAAGCGCTTCTTCAACCTTCTTCTTTTCATCGACTGAGATCTTATCGCCATAATCCTTCAAACTTTTTTCCGTGGCATAGATCAGGTTGTCAAGTTGGTTCCTGGCGGCGATGACCTCATGTTTCTTTTTATCTTCTGAGGCATGCGCTTCTGCTTCTTTGACCAGTTTTTCGACTTCTTCCTTCTTAAGTCCGGAAGAAGACTCAATACGAATTTTTTGCTCCTTGCCGGTGCCGAGATCTTTCGCTTTGACATGGACAATCCCATTGGCATCAATGTCAAAGGTGACTTCAATCTGAGGCACGCCGCGCGGTGCAGGCGGAAGCCCTTCAAGATTGAAGATTCCGAGCATGCGGTTATCCGCGGCCATTTCCCGTTCACCTTGCAGTACCTTAATCGTCACTGCAGTCTGACTATCCGCGGCGGTGGAGAAGATCTCGGATTTTTGTGTTGGGATCGTGGTGTTTCGCTCAATTAACTTGGTCATGACCGCGCCCAAAGTTTCAATTCCGAGAGAAAGCGGCGTAACATCAAGGAGCACGATATCTTTGACATCGCCCTTTAAAACTCCGCCCTGAATGGCAGCTCCGATCGCAACCACTTCATCTGGATTTACGCCCTGATGTGGATCTTTGCCAAAGATTTTTTTGACCTTTTCAACGACCGCAGGCATGCGGGTTTGTCCCCCGACCAGGATAACCTCATCGATGTCTTTTTCGGTGAGTCCTGCATCTTTCAAAGCGTTCTTGCAGGGTGCTACAGTCCGCTCGATGAGTTCTTCTACCAGTTGTTCGAGCTTGGCTCGTGTGAGCGTTACAAGAAAATGCTTGGGGCCAGAGGCGTCTGCGGTAATAAACGGAAGATTGATTTCCGTGGTCTGAGAAGTCGAAAGTTCACACTTTGCTTTTTCAGCCGCTTCTTTCAAGCGCTGCAAAGAGGTTCGGTCTTTACTGAGATCAATTCCGTCTGATTTTTTAAATTCCTGAATGAGCCATTCAATGATGCGCTGATCAAAATCATCACCTCCAAGATGAGTATCTCCATTCGTGGATTTCACCTCAAAGACGCCGTCTCCGATTTCAAGAATAGAAACGTCAAAGGTTCCGCCTCCCAGATCGTAAACCACAATCTTTTCATCTTTCTTCTTGTCTAAACCATAAGCCAACGAGGCGGCTGTGGGTTCGTTGATAATGCGAAGCACCTCAAGTCCTGCAATTTGGCCGGCATCTTTAGTGGCCTGACGCTGGGAATCATTGAAATAAGCAGGAACTGTAATCACGGCCTGCGTAATGGTTTCGCCGAGATAGGCCTCGGCATCGGCTCTAAGCTTCTGCAAGACCATGGCTGAAATTTCCGGAGGCGTGAAGTCCCGATTTTCCATGGGGATGGCAATCACGGCCTCGCCATGTTTTCCTTCCTTGGATTTGAAAGGCACGAGTTTGCTTTCCTGTTGGACTTCGGCAAATCGTCTACCAATGAAACGCTTGGCGCTGAAAACCGTATTTTCAGGATTGGTGACCGCTTGGCGCTTGGCGGCTTGCCCGACAATGCGCTCTTTGGATTTGGTAAAAGCCACGACGGAAGGTGTGGTGCGGTTGCCTTCTTTATTGGGGATGACTTTGGGCTCTCCTCCTTCCATAATTGCCATGCATGAATTCGTTGTTCCAAGATCGATTCCAAGTACTTTTGACATGTGAGTTCTCCTTTTTATAATTTCAATTTGGCACCTTTAGATCAAATGACGTGCCAAATTCCGATGAGGATAAAATATATCCATAACTCCATTCAAAACAATGAATTACAGAATATAAACAAAAGGTTTCAATGGCCACGCTAGAAGCAGGCTGTGCCATAGTGACACCCTGTTTTGATGCGGGTTGACATACCGATGGGACTCAGATGGCTTTATAGTCGTCGAGTTTTCGGTACAACGTTCGCCGGGAAATTCCCAGTTTTTTGGCGGCAAGCGATTTATTGCCTCGTACTTCGCTTAGAATTTTAAGGATCAGATCTTTTTCCATTTCAGGAATGGAAGATAGAGAGGCGCTTAAGGAAGGTGCGGAAATTCCGGCAAATCCTGTAGAGCGGCGAATGTCATCTGGGACACTCTCCATACTCAAGACTTCTTTGTCGCTTAAGACCACCATGCGTTCAATAATATTTTTCAGTTCCCGGATATTGCCCGGCCAACGATAATTTTTAAGTGTTTCCATCGCATCGGAATTGATGGAGTGGATTTTTTTTGCATTCTGCCTGGCAAAGTGTTTTAGAAAAGCGTTCACTAGGATTGCGATGTCTTCACGCCGGTCTCGGAGCGGCGGAACTTTTAGATAGATGACATTGAGCCGGTAATAAAGATCCTCACGGAATTTTCCTTGTTCCACAAGCTGGGCTAAATTTTTATTGGTGGCGCAGACAAGGCGGACATCCACTTTGAGAGTTTTAGTTCCGCCGACTCGTTCGAACTCTCCCCCTTGAAGCACGCGAAGAAGTTTGACCTGTGTGTCCTGAGAGATTTCTCCGATTTCATCTAAAAAGAGAGTCCCTTTGTGAGCCCGTTCAAATCTGCCGATTTTTCTTTCCGTGGCTCCAGTAAAAGCTCCGCGCTCATGTCCAAAAAGTTCACTGGCCAGGAGTGATTCAGTCAGCGCCGCACAATGAACGGCCACAAAAGGTTGCTGGTTTCGAGGGCTTAAGGCATGGATGCGGTGAGCGACTAGTTCTTTTCCGGTTCCGCTTTCTCCTTCGATTAAGACTGTGGCCGAAGATTTTGCAACATGATCCACTTCTTCAAGCAGCTTCTTCATGACCGGAGAATGTCCAAGGATTTCGCCGCGTTCAAATTTTTCACTAAAAAGCTCACGTTTCAGTTCCCGGTTTTCTTCTTCTAGATCACGGCTTTTTAAGGCCTTAGCGATGAGCAGTTCCATTTCCTCGAGATTTACGGGCTTAGTCAGATAATAATAGGCGCCTTTTTTCATGGACTGAACCGCATCCTCAACGGATCCGTAGGCGGTTAAGAGGATAACGATCTGAGCGGGATTTGTTTTTTTAATGCGATCGAGAAGTTCAATGCCGCTTACGCCCGGCATTTTAACGTCGGTCAAGACCAGATCGGGTTTTTCCGATTGATAAAGCCTCCAGGCTTCTTCGCCATCGCCTGCCAGAATGACATCATAGTCCAAAGATTCCAAAAAGAGACTTAGACCTTCCCGAATATTTTTTTCATCATCCACCAAAAGAATTTTTGAAAAGGCGGACATTAGTTTTCCTTTCGAATTTTAAGATCCGGAATTTGAAGCGCCGGCTGGCGAATGGGCAGTAGAACGGTAAACAAGCTGCCTTTACCCGGCTGGCTTTTGACTTCTACGCGTCCACCATGTTCCATGACATTTTGGTAAATGGTCATAAGGCCAAGTCCTGAGCCTTCCTTTTTGGTTGTGAAATAGGCGTCAAAAATATGCGGAAGATCTTTTTCTGCGATTCCGATCCCGTTATCTCGAAATGTGAGTGATACGACTTTTCCGTTATGGGCTACTTGAACTAAAATCTTTCCCTTGCCTTTGGATCCGCAGGCTTCCATGGCATTTTTGATCAGGTTAATAAAAACCTGGCGCAAGCGCTCCTGATCGAGCAAAAAAGTCGGCAGTGAGTCGTCAGGATGAAAGGAGAGGCTGATTTTATTTTGTTTGAGTTCAGGTTGGAGGAAGTGGATGGCATCTTCCAAAAGTTCATTAAGATTTTCCATCCGGAAGCGAAGCGGGGGTTTTCGGGTGGCTTTCAAGAAATTTTTTACGATCTGATCGAGGCGGCGGGTCTCAGCCTTTAAGACATCCAGATGCGAAAGTGCTCGGGATTCTTTTTTTGAATCATGAAGCCCTTGAATTTCTTTGCGAAGGAGTTCCAAATGAATGCCGATGGCGTTTAAAGGATTTCCGATTTCATGGGCCACCCCTCCGGCAAGTCGCACCAGCGATTCCAAACGCTCCTGGATTCTTGAAAATCCCGAAGCCTCCCCTTGAGGAGAAAGCACCATGAGAAGCACGCCCGGAACAGGAATATCCAAAGGACTTACACTGACACGGATCTTTAAAGCGCGGGGAGCTAAAAGGTCAAAGGTGCGGTGAACGCGGTTTCGAAGACCTTCGACGGAAGATTCCAGCCAGGTGTAGAGTTCGGTGTCAGCGATCCAGTCTGCAAAGGATGACCCTTCCCTTGTACCGCTTCGAGGGTCACACAGAAAAGCACGCGCAGTTGGATTGGCATAAAGAAGGTCGCCGCGGGCGCGGAAAAGAACCACGCCTTCTTCCAGTTGATCAAGGACCTGATCCTGGCGCTCTCGGATTGCGAGGAGGTCTTCAAAGTGATTTTTAATCTCGTCGGAACTAAGTTTGTCCAGGCGCTTTAAAAGTTTATGAACGAAAGGGGTTTTCCGCAGCATGGCTGGCCCGGTCTCCTTTGGCGATTTGGATAAAACGCTTCAGAATTTCAGGATCTTTTTTGCCCGGTGATTTTTCAACGCCGCTCGCCACATCCACGGCAAACGGGCTGACTTTGCGAAGAGCCTCTCCAAGATTATCGGGATTGAGTCCGCCGGCAAGAAAAAGTTTTTCATGAACATAAGGGCGGTTTTCGATGAGTTTCCAATCAAAAGGTTTTCCTGTGCCGCCGGCGGCTTCTTGATGGTAGGTATCAAAAAGAAAGGCCGTCACATTGTATTCATCGATCCGCTTGAGACTCATGGCATCCTGGATGCGGAAGGTTTTGATAACTTCAAATCCTTGGTCAATAAAATGGCGGCAGTAGAGTGCGGTTTCATCGCCGTGAAATTGGAGGATATGAATTCCCAAAGCCTTGGCAATTTTCTCCACTTCGTTTTTTGGGCGGTTAACAAATACGCCGACAAAATGTTTAAAATCAGGAACCGCTGATATCATGGCCTCGGCTTGCTCGGGGGTGACCTTACGCTTGCTCTCCGCAAAAATAAAACCCAGATAATCAGCGCCAAGTGAAACGGCAAGTTTCACATCTTCAAAATTAGTATTTCCACAGATTTTTACTTTAGCCATGAGACTTCCTTGCTCGTGGGGCATACTCGGGTCCGAGCAGGCCTTCAATGGTTGTAATTATATTTTCTGAGCGCATGAGTGTGGTTCCGATCAAAAAGCTGTGAGCTCCAAGACTTTTATAATGCATGATTTCTTCATGTGTTTTAAGGCCGCTCTCGATCACGGGGATCGAATCCTTGGCCAGATGCGGGAGGAGCCGTTCGG
>CAYWRU010000018.1:0-50643 GCA_964460795.1 uncultured bacterium
CTATAAAATAGAGGAAGACCGCTGCGCCCAAGATGATGAGAGGCAGGCGATCCTCTTTCTTCATTTCAAACATCGGAGGCCCTTTGATTAACTTTTTGGCTTTTCAACCCACGCGACAAAATGAAGCCCGAGAAACACCCCTAAAAAGGGGCAGTATTTTTCTAGAAATCCGCCGAATTTCAAAAAGAAATCACTCATCCAATCGGGGAAAGACGGAAAATAAGATTCGTGAGGCAGGAAAATATTCCGCTGAAAGTATTTAATCTGAAACCCCGCAGAGCGCAGAATACTCTGAAGTCTCGCCCCCCCGAGAGGCTGGTCATAAACTTCGAGTTTGTTCATGCCCTTAAGGGACCGGCCCTGGCTCAGGCGTATGATCATTCGCGGAATCTGAAAGAAATATTTCCAGAATTCCGTAGGAAATCGGGAAGGAGTGGTCAGACAAAAAACACCGCCCGGTTTTAACACGCGAAAGATTTCCCGAATCGCAGCCTCCGGATCTTCAATATGCTCAATCACTTCGCTGGACACCACAAGATCAAAAGTTCTGTCTGCCACCGGCATTTTTTCTGATCCTGCTAAAATGGGCACACAATAATTCTTGCCGGTCTTCTGAATCCGCGAACAAAATTTGAGCAGCTGCTCGAGTGAAACTTCAAGACCGCAGAGACTCTGAGCCGGCCCGCTCAAAACCTTTTCAATCTGATAGAGAAAATAACCGCTTCCGCATCCCACTTCCAAAATATTTTTGAAGGATTTTCCTTTGAGCCACTCAAGCACACGGCCTTTTAAGCGATCATGCCGATATTGCTCAACTTCCCGCGACCAGCCGTCTTTGGCCGCCCAGGCAAAATTATCTTCATAATCTCCCATAGCCTTGTAAGCGGCTTCAATTTTTTCTATATCCCAGCCGCTCTGTTCCCCCGGTGCAAGGACTCGGAAATCAAGGATCTGCCCCTTCCTCTGAAAAATCCGTTGGCAAGACTGACAGACCTGCGCGCCATCTTCCCGCTCGCGAAGCGACTCTTGGCCGCGGCAAACCGGACAAACCCAGGCAATCACTTTGTTAGATCCAAAAGGAACAGAGTCCATATTATTCTCTCCAGCGTTTCATGTTGAATAGTTCTAAAACCATAGACGCTTCACGCAGTCGAAATAAAATTCCCAATCCCAAATAGAGCCCAGCTCCTGCGACAAATAAAGTTCCGAGATAAAAACAGCGCTGAATCACGGAGTAAACATCCCAGTGACTCTGCAAAGATTGATGGATAAAAAAAAGCAATGCCGCGGGGGCAAGACACAAGAGACTCAACTGAAGAATGAAAGGGAAAAACCGAGCAAATTGAATTTGCGGTTTTGTTTTTGCGTGATGAATCAGCATGAGCTGCCAGGTCACAATACTGATCAGAGCGTAGGCTAGACCCATGCCGCGGATTCCCATGATCTTAAAAAGCAGGGGCGTGGCGAGAACACCCATCAAAGTCCCTCCCAACGAAGCTTTCACATAATCCCAGGGCTGATATTCGGCAAAGGATAATCGCATAGAAATCTGAACGCAGGAGTGGGCTGAAAATCCGACCAGCATCCAGGCCAAAATGCTTGCGGTTTCAAAACAATCCTGCTTCATAAAAAATCCTCTCTCAAAAAAAAGAGACACCAATGGTTTTCGGAGCAGGATAAAAAATAAAGTAATGGGAATGCCGGTAAAAAGTACGAAGCGGATACTGCTGATAAAAAGGTCATTACTTTTTGCGAGTTCCTTTTTTGCCACGAGATCTGAAAATTTTGGATACACAAGAGTCTGAAAGGCATTCAGAACAAGCAGCCCCGCGGTAAGATAAAGGATGTTTGCATAATTAAGCCAAGAGACCGCCCCTTGAAATCCTTTCGATGCATAAATTTTCTGTTCCAAGGAAAAGAGCCCGTTAAACAAAACCGGAAGCGTCATGGGAAGGGCAAGTCCGACTAATTTTTTAAATTCATTTTTATAAAAATCGGCCGAGATCCAACAAGGCACAAAAGGTTTTGATTTTGCTAAAAAGAAAACCGCCAATCCGTTCTGAAGCAGTGCCCCGGCCAAGGTCCCTCCTGCAAGACGCGCATCTCCCAGCCCCTGCTTCATCCCAAGACAAAAGAAAATTAAAGTCAGGGAAGGAATCATGGTCACAATGACCGCTGAAATAAACTGGCGGTAGATCGTAAACAGTCCAGCGAGAAATCCGGAAATCGCCCAGCAAGCAAGCACCGGACTTAGCACCCTTGCCATCCAAATGGCCTGATTCTGAACTTCCTTTGAAAATCCCGGCGCTAAAAGAGGAATAATTTGAGGTGCAAAGATTGCATAAAGTCCTGAAAGAATGCCGCCCGCCGCCACGACGAGCACCAGAAAGGTAAAGTGAACCTTTTTCTGATTTTCAGCTCCGCTTTTTTCACGCACCTCAAAGCTCAAAGGGACGATTGAAAATAAAAGAATTCCCCCCAATAAAAAATCTCCAAAAATCTGCGGCAAATTGAGCGCAAGAAAATAAGAGTCCGAGAGAATGTGTGCACCAAACTCTCTGGCCAAAACCATTTGTGAAAAAAAGCCCATCACATTTTTAAGCAAAAGAACCCCCGCCAACAGAACTCCCACTTGACCCGTCGAAAGTTTCTCCCGCTCAAATAAAAGCCGGCGCAGCAAGGATGTGTTCATGATGGGGTGAATCCCCGAAGACGTTCCGCGCGCAAAAGCGGCCGGTTTGCCGGAATATTTTTTGAAGTCACTTGACGATTCTCGAGCTCCCGATGAATCACCACAATGAGTCCCAGCAGGAACCAGAAGGCCACCATATTACGGATGGTATAAAAATTGGTAATGGTCATAGCATGCACCATCATCCCTGCCAAACCTGACAAAAATCCGATGGTCAGTGAACTGGTCCACGGATCCAAAAATTGGACGCGCCGCCAAAACCTGATTAAAAATTGAGCGATCTGATAAATTAGCAGAAAAAATGTAAGCGTTCCCAGGATACCCAAACTCGCGGCATCCATGGCATATTGATTATCGGTATAAGACAAATCAACGCTCCCCAGGCCCCCGCCCAAAACAGGATTTCTTTTGATCAAATCCAGAACCAAGGCTGATCCGATGACCCGGGCCCGCCAGGAGGGTTCAATATCCATTCGACTGACAAAAACCGCAAGCTCCGCAGGTGTCATTGTATTTATTTTTCTTTGGATAAGCTGCTTGGGAAGGCGCGTCTTTTTAGAGACAATTTTTTCAATCGAGGTAAACTCGAAACGAATTTCCTTGGGAAGCAGCGTCCAACCCACGGCTAAAATAATAAGAAACGGAAAAATTAATTTATAACGGCGCGTAAAAAAAACATAGACGAGAAAACTAAATGGAAACGCAACATACGCACCTCGAGACCGCGTGTAAAGAAGTGAAAAACCGGTGGCCGCTAGATAGAGGAGCCACTGTAGCCGCCTTGTTCCTATGGAGCGATAATGCAAATGCAAAATAATAGGAAAAAGAACAAGAAGAAAACTCGCCAGCACATTGGCCCCTGCCCCGCCAAAGGTTGATGTTGCAATAATATTATGGCTGACAGCAATATCCACCACTCCGAGCCCAATAACCACGGCGCTCACGCTTAAGAACAATTTAAGGTATCGAATCGCCAGCGGAAACGAGCTGATTACGTTGATGGTCATAAAAAAAATCATGAAATATTCCACGCGTTTAGTAAAGAAAAAGAAACTGCGCTTAAAGGTAGTGGTTTGCAGAGCGCTCCCCACAAAGGAAGAAACAAGCATCATCACAATAAAAAGATAAATAAACGGAATAAAGGAAGCTCCCTGGCTTTGCGAACGGGATCCAATAATTTTTGTAATAGCTGCCTGGGCCAGCCATCCAATGCAGACCACCAAGATGATAAAATCCTCAGGACGAAGAGTGATTCCACGCGACATGGCAGAAGAATTGCCCGCAATATCCCCTTGCAAAGTGCCAGCATTCGTCCCCGGGAGGAGTAACACCGAGAAAATCATGAGGGCAAGTCCCATTTTGGGCTGGAAAAAGGAAAGGATCATGGCTGCGACCGCTAAGATCATATAAAGCGGCCCAACAGTCCCTGCCACTGCAACCTGTTCACCAAACCAGAAAGAAGCCAGGATGATTCCGACAAAAAGAATCACGCCCAAAATCAGTTTATCCAATACCTTACTCCCCAATCCTATTCCTAAATGAGGCGCCTTATTGGCGCAGGCAGAATCCAATATTAGTATCGGATCAAGAAGAGTAAAACCCAAATATTTCTTTTGAAAATGGCCGCGCCGGGAAATGAGGATTAGGCGGAAATAGAAGACTGGCGGCTGGCTTGATAAGAAAGGATAAACTGAGCTAAAGCCGAACGATCCACACGAAAACCTTTTTCATCAAAATGGATGACCCGGCCCTGATCCGGATAAGATTCAAATAGCTCTCGCAAGAGATCCGCCCGAATTGCCGGATTTTGGAGATCAGCAACTGATTGAATCCGGTCCGCGGCTAGGAGTCCGGCCGTCATTTGAAGAACCTGCGCAACAACTCCCAAGAAGGGTTCATTTTCAAAGCTTTTGACAGCGTCCAACCCAACATAAAACTGAGCACGGCCTGCATCCGGAGTCTCGCCCAGCACCGGAACCAGCTGTCCAGTTTTTGTTGGAATCTGACTTGGATCCTTACGAAAATGGTAAGTGAGTCTAGGAAAAGAAGACTCTTGGCCTCTCAAAGAAAGCGGTAGTGTTACTTGAGTTACATTCAGCCCTCGCGAGATAATTCGTAATGACTCTGCAAGATCCCTTGGATTCGAAACCTCACGAAAAGACAGAACGCCGCTCCTATCCTTGAGTTTGCTCAGCATTCTTTCTACCAAGTACTGACTTATAGCTTCCGCTTTTTCACGGGTGATCTGAAGTGAAATCTCTGCGGGTGCGCTAGATTTATTTTCAAGTTTCGTGACCTGCTCCATCAATAATTCTTCCAAGCGCTCCATTGCGCCCGGTTGCGCGAGTAGTTCTTTCAATTTCTTTGACATCACCTTAAGAAAGCTGTGCTCTGAATCGGAAAATGGGGTCTCCGGAGGATGTATCCTCATCCAATCTCCCAATTGATCTGCCACTTCGCGTAACAGCCCGTCACTCGTCTCCGGATTCGAAAGCCTTAATTCAGAACGAGCCGCTGATGGCATTTGGAAAACGCCTGGATCAATGGCAGCTTGATCTAAAACCGCCCGAAGACCCATCCTCGATTTGGCTCCTCCTGTTTCCGGAAGGTCACCATGAGCGACAAAGTGTTTTTCTTCTGGTGAAAGCGCTTCTCGATTACGATTCTGAAGCCAAAATTTGATGCGCGGAACATTCGACTCTAAATTATCAAATCGAAGATCTCTGACTGAAAATCCATTTGCAAAGAGCCAGCGGAGCGTACTGTACAACAATCCTTTTCGTTCTGCAGATTCAATCGTCACTACACTCACAGGCTGTGAATGACTCGTTACATCTTTAACATCAAAATCTAACTGCGTATGAAATCCGTCATGTTTTTCCACAAGATGAGGATGATCGCCATCAAAAAAGCTGTCTAATCCGGAAAAGCTATTAGATCTTTGATAAACGCGTTCGGCTTTTTCTGTCATCTGGCGCACATTGCGATAAATAAGCATTTCATCCTTCCATTTTTCAGCAAAACCCAAAAACTTTACGAAAGAATAAAGCCCGCGAGGGTTCTGTTTTCGGACAACACTCGTGTGACGAATCTGGGCAATTGAGGTATTAAACCCCTCTCTAAAGAGAGTTCCGCTATAAAAAACAGGAAGAACCGGCTCATCCTCCCGCGGCACTAGAAATAGGACTTCAAAGCTATTTTGGGAATGATGGGGCAAACGATTAATTAAAATCAAAGTTTCATCCCGTTGGTCCTCCTGAAGAATTTGAAGCACTCTAAAAACCACCATTAATTTAAGAACGCTCGATTGATCCAGCGACAATATATAAGGAAATGAAAAAAATGAGCAAAACTGAAGAAAGAATTTGTCGAAATTATTTTCAAATTCATGCTGGATCCGCTGATCCAAGTTGTGGATGGCTGTTTTAGCGTTTCCCTCAAATTGCTGCCGTAAACCGGTCTCCCGTAAATACCGCTCCTTGATCTGCCTCCAAGCATCATGTTCTAAAATTGCTTTTTGAAAATCATCTTGATGTCTGTCTAAAATTTCAATTTCCGCCATATTCGAAGATATTTTAAGGATCGCCCGCTCATAAAGACGGTCAATACTTTTAAGAGGCGACACCTCCCCTTCTCTTAAAACCATTTCCCGTGCATCGGGATCAAACAAACTAAAGCGCGATGCAAAGGCGTACACATAAAGCATATCCATACATTCAGGGCTTCGCTCTTTACTTTTAATCTCATCCAAAATTGGATTTTGCTCTTCATCGCCCAATAAATCCTGGCGGCTGATCTTGTGATAAAAGTATAAAATCCAAGCTATATCTTTCACCATGTTCTCAAAATCAATTTCTAACCGAGGGTCATTCATCTTCTTTGACTCAAGCAGGGTGCGCACGTTATTTTCAATCGCAGGCAACTCCTCAAGATCAGCGGCGTTAAATTTGGTTAGCGTAGGACCGATATAAGCCGCCAGTCGTAACGTCCGAAGCGATTCTTTGTTGTTCCTAATTCTCGAATGCACAGCTCTCACTTGTCGAAATATGGGCTCTTTCCGATCTGACAGACCTTCCATCACTTGACGCATATGAACCGCTTGCATACCAGCTGAAAACCGGGCACTCTTGCTGCTAAACCGAGTCATGCTTTTCGCATAATGCTCGAGCATAAGATCGAACATCCCAAATTGATGAAGCCGGAAATCTCCATACGAGTTGTTGTTGTTTTCAGAAAGCCAGTCAATCCATGCCAGTCGAAATGTTGCGTCTTCAGAGCTTTGCATTAGGGATTTGATTTCTTCACGATTTGCTGGAACTGACAAATATTCACAAATAACTTTTTGCGTTTCATGACTTAGATTGGCTTTCCTCCCCATGACAGTCACAAGCCGAAAAGCCTCCAGAATTAATTCGGGACGTTCCTGAATATGCTTTGCCGCATCGGGCATATCCACCTCCCAAACCGTTTCTTCCACATATCCTCTTTGCCGAGACAACCGGAGCCCTTCTCTTTTTTGAATTCCAAATTCAGGAGATCCCAAGATTCCTTCCTTTTTTAAGTAAATAGGAGGAAAGGCCCCAATCTCTTTTGAGGAGTAAAGGTCATGAACCGTCCGGGTAATAGAATCAAAAACATAAAGAGATATGGCGTGATAGGCCTCATAAAAACTTTGCGGAGTATAATCAGCAGCCTGTTCCTGTATTTCATTCACAGACCGAGGAACTTTGACTCCTTTTGCCTTCAGATTTTCAAGAAAAAACTGGATGTTTTCATCCCGTACAGGCCCCACAATTTTACCTTCTTTGGAAAGCTCCTGATAAACCTCGCGTACAGCTGTCAGGAATTGAAAGGCCACCTGAATCGTTTCTGGTTTTTGATAAAAAAATGCATGTTTTTTCCCGAGATAACTCACAATCGCTTCAAGGTCTTGAGACTGCATACGTTCTCCAGCTGAGAGCTCCACTAAAACTCCCATTGGCTCAAGCGCTCGAATCACCGCTTTAAGAAAATCAAATTCAGCAGCGCCTCCCATACCGCGTTCAATATCCAATTCCTGTTGTTCAAATGCGAATTCTAAATCCTGTGCACTAAAACGATCGTTCCATGATTCTAAAACTGACAGGAGCGGCTTATCACGATCTAATATTTTAGCCCCAAGCGCTTCAGCCGCCTGATTCGAATGATGTCCAGGCCTGTCAAAAATATCATTTAATTCTAAGCTAGAAACCCGATCTGGATTAGCGAGCTGACGTGCTAAGTATCTAAGCTCAGGATTCTTACTCGGAATAGCGCTGATGGAAATGGGCAACCCTTTCCGGCGCCAATACTCAACAAAAACCATGAACTTGGGGAATCCCGCAATATCACCGCATACAGACAGCTTTTTGGGATGGTTCGTCTTTGCATTGAACGACGCCACTGTCCGCGCAATTTGATTTAGATTTTCAATCAATTTCTTATCAAGATCGTTAGAAAACTGATTCATCAAAGGATGGTCACGCGTCACTTGGATGCTTACATCTTTTGTTTTCTCCTGAACTAGCGCCGTGAGGATCGCCTCCCAAAGATCATTGGTTCCAACACTGAAGAATTGAAATTCAATGGTGCGAAAATTAGGATTCTGGGTTGACCTCACTTCATACTTCGCCTCTACCAGTTTTTCAAGATTTGAAATCGCATCAAGGTTTTCAACCATGATCCCCCATTCCGTTTTATATCCAATCCATTTCCTCATATCGGGCTCAGAAAATCTGGTTTCATCCAAACCCAGATTGGCAAAGGCATATTTTTCTGCAAAAGGCAGAATCTCCTCTGCAATCACTTTTCCATCTTGGACTGAACGAACCATAGGAAACATAATTTTAAGCTTAGGAACTTCCGATTGAATCCAATGATTCGTTGCTCTTCGCCATTTTTCTTTATCCTCCACCGGATTTTCATTTTCTAAGCTGGGAACCGAAGAGGCGGGATCAAGTTTCAAAATAGGCGCCGCAACCATTTTGGCATGGGCTGCTAACATTGATGCAATTTGAGTTCCTACGATTAATTTTCCAATTTTAGTATTGGTATAAAAATAAAACCCAGTGATGGACTGCTTAGGATCGATCACGAGCTCCGGATGCTCCCTAAGGAGATCGACGATCTCTTTGTTTTTATCTGGCCATAAATCCAAGGTGCGGATCGTGATTTCTTTACCTCGGTTGCTTTCATCTGCAAAATAAAGGGCAAATTGGCCTTTCATTTCAGTAAAGAGATCTGCGATAGCAGGCCGTAATGCATCCTCCATATTTTTACCCTGGGTTGAAGCGGCTTTTTGAATAATCAATTTGATGGATTTTTTGATCTTATCCGTCATAAACTCAGTCCGGGTAAGCCCGATTCCATCATGACGAAGTTCCGATCTTTGAGAACTGGCAAGCAAGGTAAGATCTGTATTTTCCATAACCTTGATTCCCGGTGGCAATGGCTGAAGCGATCGAGCATCCATGGCCTGCAGCCATAACATTTCCTGCTGAATTCTTTCAAGACTAATGTGTGTCTTGAGAGTAGACGAAGTCGGTTTGATGATAACAGATCCATTTCCCTTGATCTCGGTGCTGGATTGAATCACAAAAAGGGCTTCCTCTCCGGGATTGGCCTCTTGCTGTAACCGTTTAGAAAAAGTTTCTTGAGTTACCACCATGATCGAAGGTCTGGACCGCATGGTTTGAGCAATCATCGCCCAATGCGAACTCAAACTTCCCTCAGTAGCCAAGATGCCTACAATTCGTCCCTCGTAAGTTTCCATAATTTGTTTGAATCGATCAGGATTAACAGTCCCCTGAATGACCAAAATTAAATCGCTGCGATCCTGAGCCGGACCTGCTTCCAGCATGGAAGGTTCTTCTAATTTGGCTTTTAAGATGGTTTCTCCTAAGTAGGTGCGAAGACCCAATAAAATATCTCCCATCGCCTGATGGTGTTCATTAAATAAAATTGTATCCGGGCTTCTGCGGCTCTTTACCTCGATTTCTTCTAAAGCCCAATCCTCATAAATACGGTCCCAGAGCGGTCGAGAATCCGTCTGCGGAGACTTATCATCTCCCAGATATCTCCTCTCAACCTCTTCGAATTTTTTCTTCATATACTCTAACGTGTTCATTTCACGCGTATTCTGTGCCGCTCCTGAGGATTCAACGTGCTGAACCAGTTTTTCGTCTCTCAATTGCTGAAGTTTTCGTTCAATCGCAGCCAATTCTAAATTATTTTTTTGTTCGCCCTTTGCCAATTCAGCCTTTTTCTCAGCTTCATAATATTGGATCATGGCCTGAGCTAATTTCATGGATTCTCGGATCTGACGAATCTGGTCATCATATTCTGATTTTTTTTGCGCGAAGAATTGACGCGCTTTCCGGCGTTCCATCGATTTGTATTGATTTGAATTTACCTTCAGCCGATGAAATTTTGTCATGGCCGGAGAAAGCGTTTTCAGCATCGAATCCTTAAGAAATCGAACCGCCTGTTCAAGTGTTGGCAGCTCTAAATCTTGCCCTGCTCTTTGTAGTTCGACCACCTGATCCCATTTTAAATAAAGCGCCTCGATGGGATGCCCGATCTCTTTGATGACGCCTTCGTCTTTTTTGGCTTTTTGAAGCTTCCGGATTAATTCAACCTCCGTTAGATCAAGCAGGTCGGAGGCCTTTTCAAGAATCGGGCGATCTTGAGTCGAAGCCTGAATGACTTTTCTAATTTCCTGCGCCCACATCTTCACTTTTCGTATTTCTGAAGGAATGTCCTCTGGATTAAAGTCATAGAGTGCATATTCCAAAGGCTGTGACTTCCAAAAAGCTAGTCTTCCTGAAAAAGTTCGTGCCGGTAACGTAGCGAGCCCTTGCCCTTTAATTTCTCCGCCCACCTCAAAGGATTCTTCAACTAGAGGCATCTGAGGAGGCTGGATAATTTTTTGTTTACGTGGCTTCGTGTAACTTTTATGAAGGGCCGCGTCAATAGCCTCTAAGGCTTCGGCAGGCGTTTCGCCCAAAGATTCTGCTGGATCCGATGAGTTCCTCTTTGCAAAAATCTGAACCGTGGAATCAGGAAATATTCGGGCCATCATCAGGTTGAATTGAATCATTGATTGATCATGAAGATCGATCCAGTAAATTCCTTCGTCGGGGTCAACAACTTCGAGCGTTTCACCTTTCTTTTTTGCAAGAATTTCCCTTTGCTTAGGCCAAAACCTCAAAGCAAGCTTCATGTTGGGATGCTCTTTTGCTGCTTTAACCAAAGCTGCCGTAGGCTCCGCATGCAACCCTGTATCGTCATCGATTAAATGGTGAATAACTGCTGTATCAGGATCCCGCACCCAAGATAACTCATCCGGTGCATCGCTGTAATCAAGGGCATCCTTTTCTTCATTTTCACTCCTCACTTCCGAGCGGAGGGCTGCGGCTTCTTGGCTCACAGGTGTAGCAGATTCGGCCGCGGCCGGCACAAGCGCTGGCGATGAATGACGATCTGATGGGACAAATTGTTCAGCCACACGTACTCCGACACCGGTCACCCCTGCCGCTCTAAATCTCCCTTCTTTTCCAAGAAACCACGGCATGACCCTATTGAATCTCCCATCAGGATTCCGGTCTGTTTTTATAAACATCGGATGGAGTACATCAAGCGGGATCTCTAAAATAGCAGCCGTTTCATTGGTAAAAATGTTAGGTTCAAATCTAAGCCGGCCGCCCAGCATATGCGTTAAACGTAAACTGCTGGGAATGCCCACCCCTGAGCCTTGACCTTCAGGCTTGGTTGTATAACCTGAGGAAACCTTGCTAAGGACATCCTGCGGCATCGCCCCGGTATTTCGGATAACAATCTGATAGCTTTGGTGATTCGGATCCGGAATGATTTCGATTTTCACAAATCCATCGGGCCATTTCTGTGCCTCATAAGCGGCATTATCCAAAAGATTCGCCAGCACTTGATCCAGCACGCCTTCATAGGTCCACACATAGAGAGGTTTAGAATTTTCATAGATGATCCGGGGATTTGAATTTTGAACAGCCAGAAAGGATTTTAGAAGCTCATTAACATCCACTTTAACGGGAAGAAACGGACCCTTTTCAAAACGCCACGCAAAATGTCTTGCACGGCTGGCAAGCCTCAGAGAGGCCAGTAAGTCGTCACTAAGCCAAGGCGCTAAAGCCGCAATGTTTTCCTGACGAAAAGCCTGTTGGAGTAAATTGAGATATTGGACAAGAAGTTTCATTTTGTTCCATTCTTCACCCTTTTGATCTTCAATCTTCGGCCCTCCGATCCAGCCGGTTGGATTCTCCAAATATTTCAATTTAAAAACAATTTCTTCCGTTTGCTCAAGCGGACTCATAACTGCATTCATGGGCGACTGACTGCCAACCGGCAAGCGGTTCTTTTCATCACGAGCCTTTGAATACCAGGGCGAATAAAACTTTTTAGCGTTGTGAATGATCTCCTTAATTTCCATCCAGCTGAGCTCTTCGGGCGCCTGAAGATAATGCGCAAGAATCCGCCTAGGCGCCAAAGGACTTTCATCAACGACCGAATCAGCCAAAGCTGCTGATTTCCCCCTTTCGGAGGGAACCCCATCAAGAACATCTGCTCTTACTTCAGATCGCGAAGGGGCTTTCAGATTTTCCTCAATCCATTGATAGATCACACGGCCTTTATTCTGATCTAGATAATGAGCATATCCGGATTGCCCTTGAAGAAATTTTGAGAGCCTCAGAAGATCTTCCCAGGTTAATTTCTCCAGGAGCACTTGCGTTTTTTCATAGCTGGATAAACGGCTCAGCTTGACGGTTTCCATAAAATAGCTCACCAGCTTCCGTCCCGGATACTCTTTGGCGTATAAAAGCTTTTTATCTGCTTCCGTCAAGGGGACTCCCGCAGCCATCAACGATGAAAGGCGGTTCATGCCAAATGTTGAAGCCCGTTCAAAGGCCTTAAGAATTTCCGGATTGGGTATCTTTAGTTCGTTTTGCAGTACTTTTCCCTGAAGCCTGGGCGGGTGCAGCGATCCCCGGAAATCAAAGACTTCATAACCCTGCCGCAGCCAGGACTCAATTTGTTTTTCATAAGTCAGATCCCTGCGGAAAAAAATCGGGAGCGATGATTCATCGAAATCCTTTAGCCTCGCAACAAAGGAGTCCAGATTCCCGGATTCAAAATCCTTTTCAATATTTGCAACCTTCAAAAGGTTTTCCATCATCTCTTTCCAAACAGGCGGAGTCACACGCTCGACGCCAATTTTAAGCGACTGGCCAACCGCCAATTTTCCCTTGGTTTCAACCGCAAGCTCAATCAGCGCTCGAAAATAGTCTTCGTAATTCACGGGAACCTGCCATTGATCGAGCACCAACTGCAGCCGCTCTTGAAGCGTGTCGGCCTCTTTCCTTAGAAGCTCGTCGACTTTCTGGAAATGCTCCGGCTTATTTAAATCATGCTGAAAAAATTCGCGGCGCAGCAGATCAAGCATTCCGTCCTTTGCATCTGAAAAAGGCACGTGTTCAACCACAAATACAATGTCCCGGCCCGTTTTGACCGCCTCCTGAAGAGCTCGCTTCAAAACCTCCCGGTGCAGATTGATGTCTTCTGCAAACGTGTGCCTTGAACGAAATGGATGATAGCGGGCCTCATCTATTTTTTCTGTTTCTTCCCGCACTGCTTTTGTTTGTCCCCCATCCGGCCGAACTGAACTTTCCGCCTGTTGAGGGAGTAAAACAAAGTTCGGATCCCGATAACCCGTCCTGGCTTGATAAGCAATCCACGTCATAAAACCCGCAGCCAGCGACACACCCGCCATAAGCGCAACCACGCCCATCCCCTTGCCCTTTTCTCTTAATTCGGAGCGGGGCGCGGTTCCTGGATGAGGTAAATGCTCAAGAGCCTTCGGCAATTCTGAATGAATCGCCCCCAATACCTCCCGGGGAGGAAGCAGATCCCGCTCAGGAAGCTCCCGGATAATTTCATCAACCACCCGGCTTTTTTCATCTTCGTTAAGCACACTTCCATTCTTAGCCACCAAATAAAAATCATCGTGAGCTCCCGTTAAATGGGTCGCAGCATCCACCGCCAATATATTGATGCCCCGCTTTTGTAACATTCCGGTGATGTCACGAATCAGCCCTGTACGATCAGGCAGATCAATCCTCAAAACAGAGGCCTTGCCCCCATCCCAAATCTGATCTTCCAAGAAAGCCACGGACGCTGTCCGCTGCTCGGAAAGTGACGATGCCCCTATAATGGGAGCCCATTTTAAAGAATCCAGCCGATGAGACGTGGCTGCTTCCACAACCGTTTGCTGAATGAGACGAAAATAGTCTTCTCGAATGTCCCGAAGTGCTCTCCCCCCCGCCTGGGCTTGATGCAATAAATCAAGAAGCTGGTCATGCTCCAAATAGACATGAAAAATATCAAAAATAAGACCTTCGTGTGTGGTGGCATAGACCTTGTGCAGACTGAGACCCAAGGCTCCCAATGCAGCCGCTAATCCGTAAAGGAATCCGGGTTTATCCTTAGAATCCGCGACCGTAATTTCAAGAAAACTCTGATAGTAAGTTTCCTGCTGCTGCATCAGAACATAAGTATGAAGACCTCCCTCGTTCGCCCGATTCCATTTAAGACGGCTGAGCATCAGCATATGAAAGATGATCTTGGCGAAATATTGATCCGGCTGGGCGAGCAATTGGACCAAGTACGGCACGGGATAAAAGTCCATCAACGAATCAAACTGTTTTCCAAATTGCTCCGGAGTTTTTAATTCATCGAGAAATTCCTGATAAAGCGCGCGGTCCTCCGCCTTACCATCTTCCTGAATGGAAAGCCCGCTCAAATCCGCATATTCCCGAACAACCCGTTGAATACCGTCTTCCCAGCCCCGCCCAAGGTTTTGCGCCTGGGCACTCGCATGATAAACCACCTCTTCCACAACCCGTTCTTTTAATGCTTGGGCTGCCTTAAGACGATGCTTTTCCGAGTTTCCTTTCAATAAAAATACCTGCCGTGATCTTTCTGCAGGAGAGAGTTTCAATTGCGCACAAAGAAACTGAAAAACCTGATCCAATCGATCCTTTCGCTCAAGTGCTTCGGCTGGATTTACGGACGCCTCATCCGCGTAGGTCAACGCATATAGTTTTTGAAGACTTTGCAGGGTCAGCTGAGGATCCGCTAATAGATCCACGATGCCCAGGTTAAATAAATCAGGATAGGATACCAATAAATCAGGCCCTCCCCTTCTTGGTTTGGATCGTTCCGCAATTCCGATTAAAACCGGATGATTCCAGACAAGCCAGGCCACTTCTAAAACTTCCGGTTCCGTTAAATGAGGGGCGACCCGCTTCAGGCAGTCCCCAACCAGCTTGCGTGCCGCTTGAATACCATGATCCGGCGATAAGAAGTAGTCCCACTTTGAGTGCTTGGAGGCGTCATGCAAGAGAAGCGCATAGATCAAAATCACCCGGTCATGCCCAGCCAATGAAAGGTTTGCATCGGAAAGAAAATGGTCCTGTTTTCTCAATAAATGGTCCACAAGATAAACCGAGTGGCGTGCCGTATCATATCGGTGGAAATGTTTTTTATCCGAAATACCGCCTGCAGGCCGGGACGCGCGAAGCGCATCCAGTTCCGGCAGAGCCAAGTCCAAAAGTCCCGAATCATAAAACTGCATAAATAAACCGGCATGACGAATAGCCGTAACAAACTCATGGAACCGTGCCGCGCGGGGAAGCCCTCCCCGGGCCGCCTGACGATTCTCTTTTTTTATCTCTCTCACCCACGAAGTCAATATTTTTAAAAGTTTCGGGCTCAGCTCCATGCCCGGTTGGCGGGCCGCTTCCAGAAAAATATCGTAGGCAAAATCAGGATGCTGTCTAAGAACCGCTTGAATGCGTTCAGGGTCGTCCGTATCCAGCTCTTTGAGACTCTGATTTTTAAATCCCTGATCCGAAGAAAAGAGCATCCCGGTTCGGACATGATGAATCAAACGCTCCGAATTCCCTGTCTCCGCAACAGGAATCTGGACATCGTTTTTCTCTTCTTCGATGGTAAGACCGGCACTTTGTAGCGAACGCTCCCATAACTCGATCACTCCGCGCTGATTCAATCGAAGCTGATCATAGATCGTCTGATAGAATTCATCGATATCAGAAGGGGCCGGAGGTAAATATTCATCTAAAAATTGAAGCAGCCGTGTCTCAGAGTCAACGCTATTCTCCAAATTTGAAAAATAGGCTTCGTACGTTTTTTGAACCTGTGCCCTTTCTAAACCTTCGCTGGAAAAACCATTTTGCCTGAGGTGATTTAACTGGCCCCGCACCTCGGTCCATGCCTTCACAATCTCTGGAATCTTATCTCTTTGAACCACTCCTGACGCAAGCGGCAGCAAAATCGGTTGGAGTGCAAAAAGCGCTCCATAGGCTCGGATCCTTAAGCGATGATCTTCCGCAGAGTCCCAAGGGAGCCGGTTTAGAAAATTTAGATAGGACTGCATTTCTTCAAATCTCGCCACATCTCTTCCGGGTCCATAATGGAGGGAAGGCTCTTTGTTAAAAATGGCCTTTAAAGCGGCCTTAAGCTCTCGTAAGCCTCCATGACCTGTTAAATCAATATCCAATGACCCCCATGAATAAAAGGAGAGGTGGCCCTCATAGCGCATATTCCAATCCGCTAAGGCTTTCTCGCGCGCGGAGACATCAATCCATACCGGCTTCGGATTTTGTTTAGCCTGCACCGCCATGGCTGCCTCATCAGAAGGTGTTCTTAATTCAGAACGGATAGGTAGAGACACGGACGGAGTTAGAACTCCGGAGCAAGCATAACCTGATGGCATCATGGATTGGAGAACATTCAGTATGGCAGGCTCGGTGAGATTTTTATCGGATTGAAGTTTCTTTAACTGCTGCATGAAATGATTCACACGCTTGTAAAAGGGGTTAGAGGGGTTGAAATGGAAGAAGAGGGGGTCAGAGGGATTTTCCGATCCCGCCTCAGTCATCTCATCAATGAATCTCGTGTAGTTCCCAGCTTCGGCGATGCGGCCCTGGTCGGAGAGATCGCGGAGGATTTGATCACGCCAGGGTTTCAATACTTGTTGTGAAGAGTGAAACGTGAAGCGTGAAGAGCCTTCGTCGGCTTGCTCTTCACTCTTTGGTTCGACAGGCTCACCACTACCCCGAGCGGAGTCGAGGGGCACTCTTAACTCTTCACTTACTAACTTGTCTCTCGTGCCGCGCACAAAAGCTTCGTATAAATTCACGGTCCCGTTTTCCACACGAAAATAATGCTTCCACGACACGTCCCCCTGCATGTGTTTCCGGTAATTGGTCTCTTCCGGGACATGACTGATCTTTGGCATGACCACCGCATACGAAATCCCTTCGGCTTTCAGCCGTTCCGTCATCCCCTGAGTGTGAAATCCTCCGGCCACGAAGATTGTCCTGAGTTGTGAGTCGTGGGTCGTGAGTTTCCGCATAAAAGCTTCTTCGCGTTTCTCTGAATTTTCATAAAAATTAAAATGTTCCCGATACTCTGTACTCAGGACTCTGTACTCGGTACTGATTTCATGCCATTCCTTCCTCGTCAGTTCCAGCTTCACAAGCTTCGTGAGCAGCCGTAACTCTTTTGACCGGTGATGCGTCTTGAGTAGTGAGTCTTGAGTGTTGGATCCTGAAGTGATTCGCGACTGAAAAGTTTGTTCCGCAAACTTTTCAAAGGTTTCCATCAACTCTGTCCCTTCAAGATCTCTCATCTTGCGCTCTTCCTCTGAAGACTGATGAAGGCCGGAGGAAAAGGAAATGGAAAGGCGGTATTTAGCAATCAATTCTTTGAGATAAAGCGCAAACGCTTCGGGAGTGATCTGACTCGTCTGGTATTCCTGAAGCTTTGAATGAAACGCTTTCATGTCCATGGTCCATGGTCCATAGTCCATAGCCGCAGAAGGCTTGAATGTCTTAAGCGTCTTCTCTACTTGATCTGCTATTTTTTTGAGTTCTTGGCTCTGCATTTCTAGGGTCCATGGACTATGGTCTATGGACTTCTTCAGAATAAGCCCCAGCTCCTCCGGTAAGGGGACAGTCCCCTTTGGGGACAGCCCCCCGTATTTTGCAAGGACCTTTAAGGTCTCGATGAAATTCGATTCGTTTTCATAAAACCTCTCCATGGCGCGATCGATCTCCCGTAGAGGCACGGCACCTGCCTCGCCGGCAGGCGGGTGCCGTGCCCCTACCTCTTGATAAAATTTCTCTTTCTCTTTCCGTAACTCTTCACGCTTAACGCTTAACGCTTCACTTAATTCTTTCTCCTGACTCATCGCTTTCTGATACGCTTCAATTCCGTCTTGAAAAAGATTCCAGTCTTCAATGCCCGAAAAGTGAACAGGGGGTAAGGAATCGGGGTTAGGGGGTAGGGGGTAGGGGGTAGAAGACTGCTTTTCACTTATCCCCGTCCCCTTATCCCCTATCCCTGAAGTTATAGCGGCTGCCGCTCCTCCCGTGATCTCGCCGTCCTCAAAATATTTCTCCATCACTTCGGCGAGCCGCTTCTTATCCGGAAAACTCTTAAAGATCTGAGCGTCCAATTCCCCGCTCGCTCCTTCCAATGCCACTTGAGAGATCCCGTACGTCTCAGACAAATACTCGATCAGCTTTGCGATATTCCTCTGCGCTTCCGGAATCTCGTGCGCGTCCTGGATCAGGATTAATTCAGGAAAGTTTTTGGCATTTTGATATCGAATACTTCCAAGCTCTGTGGGCAAACTTAGCGTTTGAGGAAAACTGAGGAAGGATTTGCTGGGAGAATTCTGTGCATGGAGAGGCGGTAGGTTGGAGGTGAGAAAACACACCAATACCCCTATTGCAACCAATCGTCTGCGATGTTGTATGGATAGTCTCATGATAGAAGCGGCCAGTTAATAAATTCTTTTAATTTGTTCTTAAAATATAGCCTGTTATTCACTTAGATTCAAATTTACGTACATTTGAATAATGCGATAAAAACCATAATTGATCAGAAATGATCATTAGATAATATAGTTAATCATGGCACGATTGAGGTCTTAGAAAAGATTAGAAAACGCACCAACATAGCTTCCTTGCCGTTGCATTCCGCTCATGAGCACTTTATGATCATGCCATGAAAGAAAATGCTGATTTAAGGCAGAATAATGAGTTTGGGACGCCGAATCCTCTTGCCCTCAAAATTCAAACCCTGAAAGCACAGGGACAAAAAATCTTAGATCTGACCGACTCTAATCCCACGCACTGCGGATTTAAATATCTGAATACGCCCCTATTGGAGCCCCTCCTTCATCCACAAAATCTCTTCTATGACCCTCATCCGCGAGGTCTTTTCTCAGCCCGCGAGGCCGTTGCGAGTTACTATCAAAATAAAAATATCCGAGTTTCTCCGGAGGACATTTTAATCACCGCAAATACCAGCGAGGCCTATGCACTCCTTTTTAAATTCCTCATGCGTTCCGGCGATTCTATTTTGGCTCCGCAGCCTAGCTATCCCCTGCTTGGGTTCTTGGCGCAAGAGCATGGGATCCAGCTTTCCCGTTATGAGTTGCATTTAAGAGACAAAAAGTGGCAATGTACTGAAACGGTGGATCCGTTGGATCATCCTGATAACATAAAAGCCGTTTTGTTCATCAACCCCAATAATCCAACTGGAAATTACCTATCCGCCTCTGAGCAAAAACTTCTAAATTGCTTGGATCCAAACAAAAAATTGCCTGTAATTTCTGATGAGGTTTTTCTAGATTATTCCATCTGCCCAACACAGGGTGAAGTTCAGTCGCTGGCCGGTAACACCGACCGCCTCACTTTTACTTTGAGCGGTATTTCCAAGGTGCTTGGCCTGCCTCAAATGAAACTTTCCTGGATCGTTGTTTCCGGGCCTGAAGAACTAAAAAGGAATGCCCTTCGGCATCTCGATATCTTGTCAGATCATTATCTGTCGGCCAGTACGCCGATTCAAAATGCCTGCCCGGCATGGTTTAAAGATCGGCCCAAGATTCAAACCGAAATCCGGGAACGCCTTCTGGAAAATTTCACTTTTTTAACGGATCATTTTGCAAATTCAAAGCAAATCGAGGTTCCCCTTCTGGGCGGCGGATGGTGTATTCCCCTGCGATTCCCCTTGTACCGCACCGATGAATCGTGGGCCTTACACATTCTAGAGGAAGAACAAATTCTTACACATCCCGGCTATCTTTTCGATTTTGAAGAAGAGTCCTATCTCGTTCTCAGCCTGCTGATTGCCCCTCAGAATTTCCAGGAAGGAATTCGCCGAATAACGAAATGTCTTTGATGCTTAGTCTGATTTTCTCTTGAAATGAAGGAGAACTGCGGATTAGGCGTTTGGTAAAGAGATTTGCAGCACTTTGATTCGCGAGGTTTCGCCGCGCAGGATTTGAATCTTACTTTTTGAAATTTCTAAAAAATCAGCCAACAACTTGATCATAGCGTTATTGGCTTTGCCTTTATCCGGAGCCGCAGTGACCCAGACTTTATACCGAGCCTCACCGAGATCTTCAACCGCATTTCGAGCAGCCCCCGGCTTTACCGTCACTTCTATCTTCTGAAATTTCATGGTTGGATTTAAAAGTGGTCCGCATCTTTAAACAGAGGATATTTTTGATCTTTATTCGACAGTTGATACGGAACATCGAGCTTGGGCCACTCAATGCCAATGGCTGGGTCGGACCAAAGCACGCCGCGCTCATAAGACGGAGCATAAAATTCCGAGGCTTTATAAAGAACCTCGGTTCCGTCTTGAAGCGCTAAAATTCCATGTGCAAAACCAGCCGGTACATAAAGCATTTGTTTATTTTTAGCATTGAGCTTTACTGATAAATGCTTTCCAAAGGTGGGGGATTTTTTCCGAAGATCAATGACCGCATCAAAAACCTCCCCGCGAATCACCCGCACCAGCTTTGCCTGAGCTTTGGGAGCAATCTGATAATGCATACCGCGGAGAACCCCTCGCGAGGAACAGCTGTGATTATCCTGAACAATCGGAACGTGAATGCCGTGTTTGGCAAATAGATCCTGGTGATAACTCTCATAAAAAAATCCCCGGGGGTCTTCATGAATTTCGGGATCAATCAGAACCACATCAGGAATTTCTAAGTGGATGAACTTCATTTTTACCTCACTCCCTCGCTTTGCTTTTTATTTTAGCAGGAAGAGTTCTTTCTGTATAATGTTCTGTTATGGACGATCCTATACGCCTTCTTCAATTTATCATTTGCAAGGAGTTCAAGAGCGATGAAAAGGATTTTTACATTGCAGAAGGCATCCACAGCAACCTTTACCTTCCGGAATTCCCCTCTCATCTAGAGAGTCATTATGTCGTCACCTGTTGGCGAAAAGACAAACGATTTCACAAGGAAGTCATCGAATATACGACCGATGACGGAAAAAGCATCAAAACAGCTCCTATGGATATCGAGCCCATCACCAACTCCGTACTCTTCCGCTGGCACAAACATGCATTTCCTCCGGATCTGATCATTGAGAAAGCCTGCATGCTTACGATCCGGATTATTTTAGATTGGGAAGTGAAGTTTGAAAGCGCCATTATGATCGAGGCTCTTTCCTAATCAACGCGATCAAGGATTTAAGGCGAGGACGCGGTCGATTTCTTCTTTGAGCAGGAAAAGATCAAACGGTTTCTGCATAAATCCATCACGCCCTAGGCGATCCACTTCATCCAGCATGGTTTGATTCACATAGCCGGTATTCACAATAACCCGCGTTTGCGGAGAATATTTCTTGGCTTGCTCAAGGACCGTCACACCCGGCATGTCCGGAAGTTTTAAATCAAGAACCAAGACATCGGGCTGATTTTTTTTTAGTACGGCAATGCCTTGCTTGGCATTGTCTGCGGTTAAAACGCGGTACCCCTCCTCTTCAAAATAGGCACGTGCCGTCTCGACAATTTCTTCTTCGTCATCCACGAAAAGGAGGGTCTTCATACGGCCGTAGCGTTCAAAATAGGTTTTCGAGATGAAGTCTCTGCATGCGCGGGAAGGGTCATAATAAAAGTAGTGCCAGTTCCGGGTGAGCTTTTAACCGCAATCGATCCTCCGTGAAGCTCAATGATGTATTTGCACATATAAAGACCGAGTCCGGACCCTTTGCCCGGAGGTTTGGTTGTATAACCATAGTTGAATATTTTCCGTTGAACCTCTTCACTCATGCCGCTGCCGTTATCGGCAAAGTGCAGTAAAACCACCTCGTCATCTTCAGAATGAACCTGCGCCGAAACTCGAATCCTTCGGTTACGCTTCCCTGCCATGGCGTGGTAGGCGTTGATAAAGAGATTTAGAAAAACTTCCTGAAGACGTTCCAGATCTCCGCGAATCAGCGGAAGATGACTCGGAATATCAAACTCTACTTGAGTGCCTGTAAGATTATCCAAATAAGTCTGAAACTGCACCAGCGGCAACGTTTCTTCTAATACCAATTTAAGAGAGAGAGGCTCGAATTTTCCTTTTTCGGATTTCTTTAAAAGCCCGGTGAGGGTGTTGACCACGGCCTTGATGCGCGTAATATTTTGCTCCATTTTATGGAAGATATCGAACACATCACGGACCTTGAGCTCCGGATCTTTTCTATTTTTTAAAATAACTCGCGATAGATTCATGGATAAAATCGTCAGTGGATTATTTACTTCGTGACCCACGGACGCTGCCAATCGTCCCAAGGTTGCCATTTTTTGCTCATGAATCAGCTGTGCCTGCGCATCTTGAAGCCGCTTATTGGCAAATTCGGTTTCCTTAAGTGCTTTCATCAATTTACCCTTGGAATACTCAAGCTGTTCATTGACGATTTTAAGTTCGTTTTTCTTATGCAGCATTTCATCATAAAGCCGCGCCCCCTCTATGGAGGTTGCAGACTCCTGAGTCAGATCAAAGAGAAAATTGAGTTCCTCATTCGTGTAAGATTTCCCGTTTTTTTTCGGCCCCAGAACGAGGAGTGTCTTGATTTCATTTGATAGAAAACTTGGAATGACACATTCCGCACCAAAATCATCAAAAAAAGCTAGCATCGAGGGGAATTGATTTTGTTTGGTTTGAAAAAAACGGCCCCAAAGGATTTTTTTTCCTGCCATTACGTCACAGACAAAAGATCGGGTGAGCGGCTTTTGATTTTCTTTAAAGAATTCAAAAAGAGGGTGAAGTTCATCCAGATGATAATCTAAAAATTTCTTCTCATATCCGCGCTGAGGGCCCAGCCAAAATCCGGACTCTTCACTTCGCCGCAGAAAGAGCGTTGTGTTTTTAGCGCCCCACTTGGCAGTCATAAAATGAGTAACAATTCCCAGAAGGCGCCGCAAACTATTAATCCGTACCATGCCGCGGACGGCGGTTCTGAAAAAAACATGCCGGTCCGAATTTTGCAAGGTAAAGAGATTTTGACTCAGATGGGCGGCGCGTGTATAAATCCGGTCTAAAAACAGAATGAAGCCTGCCGCCGAAACAGCAATGACGAGGGCCCAAGACTGACCTGATCTCAAACCCAGCGCCCGCATGCATAAATAGAGCCCTAAAGTCCCCGCACCCATGATGCCCAGGACCATGGCAGCCGCGGCCCAGCGGCGTATCTGCGGCAGACCCTTAAAGGACAACTTTTTTCCAGACATCATCAAACCTATTTCTTTTTAAAGTAGAGGAGAAACGTGGTCCCCTCATTTTCCTTCGACTGAACCTCTACCTGAACCTTGTGCTTCTGTAAAATACTCTGCGTTACAGCAAGACCCAGCCCTGTTCCTGAGCCCACTTCTTTGGTCGTAAAAAAAGGGTCAAAGATTCTTCCCAGATGTTCTTTTTTAATTCCCGTTCCATTATCATCGACTGCGGCCAAAATCAAAGCCTTCTGATCCTCCAAACGGATCCGTATTCTCCCAGGACGGCCTGCAGATTTCACAGCGTCACGGGCATTTACAATCAGATTCGTGAAAACCTGCTCCAGTTCATTTGCCACAGCTTCTACAGGAAATTCACCTGAAATATCGAGCCCAATATCGATATTGTCCTGCGCAAGCTGATAATGAAGCATGGCATGAGCATTCCGGATCACTTGCCCCAAATCAACCGTCTTCATCCCCGCTTCGGCTTGAGGCTGCCGGGCATACTTTAATAATTTTTGAACAATCGACTGACAACGCTTGGCACCTTCTTCGATTAAACTCAAGCTTTCAAGGTCATCCCCCGTCGCCGTCATCTTTAGAATTTGTGCATTGGTCAAAACAGCCGTTAGAGGGTTATTAATCTCATGCGCCACTCCTCCGGCTAATGTTCCAATCGTAGCTAATTTTTCGGCCTGAATGAGCTGCCCTTGAGTCTTGGTAAGTTCCTGGGTCCGTTCATCCACCATACGCTCCAATTGATCGTTCCAACGTTTTAAATCTTGGTTCATCTTTCGAATTTTGAGCAACACCCTCACCCTCGCAAGCAGCTCTTCTTTATTGAAAGGTTTTGAGATGTAATCATTAGCCCCCAAATTAAGTCCATAAATTTTATCGCCCATATCCGTCTTGGCTGTCAGCATAATCACGGGCAGCTGGTCTTCGGAATGAGAGGCGCGGACTTCGCGACAGAACTCATATCCGGACATGCGCGGCATCATGAGATCCAGGATAATCAAATCAGGCTTGCATAAAGGAATTTTTTCCAAAGCCTCAAATCCATCCGAAGCTTCCACAACTACGTACTGACTCATTTCGAGCTGGATCTTCACAACTTCCCGGTTGATGACATTGTCATCCACAATGAGAATTTTTTCCCCATGTCCCTCCAAGCTCTTGGGCGCTTCGGATCCCTTGGGTGTTTGATAATCAATATCTTTTCCATACTGCGCCAAGGATGTCTCAAATGACGGATTGCGGCTTTCAACGATCCTTTCTTCGGCCGATTCCTGAGTTTGCATCTGTAAATGTTCCGGCGTCTTCGGGACACGAAATGAAAAGCAACTTCCCCGGCCGATTTCACTCTCAAGCTCAAGTTCTCCTCCGTGAAGCTGCACAAGCTCTCGTGCAATCGATAGTCCCAATCCAGTCCCTTCAAAAGAACGCGTCATGCTGCTGTCCACTTGCCGGAACCGCTCAAAGATAATTTTCTGATCCTCGGGAGCAATTCCGATTCCCGTGTCCTGGACGGAAATAAAAAGAGTGCTCGGTTCATCTTCAACTTTGATGGTCACTTTTCCCTTGAGTGTAAACTTAATGGCATTTCCGACAAGATTCATCAAAATACGCTGAATTTTTTCCGGATCTCCCCAGCAATCCGGGAGCCCCGCCGAATGGATGGATTCGAGTTTTATTTTTTTCTTTCTCGCCGCATCTTCTAGCATCGCCGTCACGGCATCGACCACATTGAGGACATTAAATTTTTTGCCATGTAACTTCATCTGACCGGATTCTCTGCGGGAAAGTTCCAGCAAATTATTAATCAACTCTTTAAGCCCCAGCCCGCTATCCGTGATCATTTGAAGATGCCGCCGCTGGTCGGCATTCAAAGGTCCGTCCGCGCCCTCTAAAAGAGACTCCACAAGCCCCAGGATTCCATTCAACGGAGTGCGGAGCTCGTGTGAGGTATTAGCCAAAAATTCACTTTTTAACCGGTCTAATTCTTTAAGCCGGATATTCTGGTGTTGGACCTGCTCATAAAGCCGGGATACGTTCTCGAACTGCTGTGAGTTGGAAAGCGCAATCGTGACGGGAAATTTAAGCTGAGTTAAAAAGTTGATATCGGAAGGAGAATAATTTTTTAGGTTTTCTTTTGTCCCCAGATGAATGATCCCAAGGATTTTCCCTCCTGCCACCAAAGGCACAATAACGACTGCTTGCGTTTGCGTAACATAATTTAAGTAATCATTTTTAAAAACTTTGACATCAGGATTGGATTCTGCCAAGGCTGCAATCGTCACTTTATCTTCGATGGCAATCCATTTTAGAAATGGGTGGTCTAAAGGAATGGATTTGACTCCACGCACGCCCTTGACAATGGCAGGAACAAGCTCTTTTTGAGCCTCATCTATCAAATAGATTGAAACATACCGAACGAATAAATTACTCCTTAAAGTCCTTGTTAAGCGCCGTAGTAAGGTCGGCATATTTTTCAGATGGACCAGCTCTTCTGAAAATTTGGTGTAGCCGCGCTGCAAATTGCGTCCTTGCCGGCGAAAGAGCTGATCGAGTTGCGGTTGAATGGCCCGATAATAAGCATAAAAAGTCAGCAGCACGGCCACAAAGCAAAGGGTAATTTCCAACTGACTCAGCTTAGCGATCCAAGGATAGGAACGATGGATGACATAAGCGAATGGAAGCATGGCAATGACCGTGGTCATGAACCACATAAAGGTTTTATGAATCACGGTCTGAATATCCATCACTTTGTATTTGATGATGGAATAAGCCACGAGCAGAATCCAGCCAAAAACAGAGATGTATCCAAAAGGATAAAGCGGGATCTCAAATAATTTGGAAATGTAGTCTTCAGATCCCGTTAGGGCAATTAAAAATCCGACTGCAATAATTTGAATCTGCTTTTTGTGAATGCCGGGTGGTTCTTTTTGGTAAGCATTTATAAAATTAAAAAATGCCATGAGAAAGTAACTAAAGAAAAAGACAAGAAAGAGAATGTTGAGCGGTCCGTAATGAGGATAAAATCCCCAGTAATAATGGTAAACGCCCCGAAAACTAAGATTTGAAAAAAGTCCGGTGATATAAAAAACCGCTGAACCAAAAAATCCTAACCGGATGGCGCGTTTTTGCTGGGTCGCTAAATTCAGCCAAACCGCTGAAAAAAAGTAGACGCAGGTCGCGACATGTGACACACCGAGAAAGGTGATGGTTCGGTAGAAACGAAGAGCCAGAGCCTCATCCTTAATTGAAGTGACAAGACAAATTCCGTAAAGCCAGAGATTGACGCAAAGGCTGATCAGAAAAAAAGAGCGGTTCGTGAGAGCTTTTGGATTTTGGAGGTAAACAAAAAAACCGACACAAAAAATAACGGTGCTGACAAGAGCAACCGGAAGGGCGTAGCCATTCCAAATTAAAGATTCATGGATCGCCATCGTTTTTAACGCAAAGATTGGACATTCATTCTTATTTCATCAATATCTTTTTCGTTCAACAGGGTGTGACCCCAAAAAAGCGGAGCGACTTCAAATCCATGCCGCGCGCCCCACTCGCTCAGCTGCTGAACTTTCTCCGGAGTGATATTCCCTTTCCCTGAAGAATAATTTTCATACCGTTCCTCAAGATCAAGGATGACTGCTTCGGCAAAACATCCATATAAAACACGGGTACTAGGCATGCCAATATCAAATCCAAGATTAAACTCCGAAGGAACCGATGTGATTCCTCCTGAGAACACTAAAATATCTTTACGTACTTTTTCCCCATAAGAAATATTTTTCGGGTAGCCAACATCACACACGATGGCGCCTGATTTGAAGAGTTGAGTATCCACAATGGCATTCGCAGCGCTTGCTGCAGCAATCACAATATCTGCATCTTTAATGGCCTTATTATTATCCGTACTGGTCGCAATCTGAGCACTGCCGGCATAACTGAGCAATCGTTCGGTTTCCATCAGACTGCGTTCGTTTCTTCCGGTAATGGTAACCTTGGCTACTTGCGACGCTAAAATCCTGGCGCATCCGCTTCCAATATCCCCACCGCCGCCAATAATCGCCACCGATGCATCCGTCAGATTGAGATCTAATAATTTTGCAGCTTTATGAATTCCTTGGATCACCATGGCCACAGTAAAAGTGTTGCCCGTGGTTACAGGAACATGCACCATACTTGCTAAGGATTTCCCAAAACGTTCTCCGGCAATCGAGGTAAATCCTCCCAAGGTCACAATGCCCGCACCCAACTCCTCGGCCACTTTGCAAGCTTGATAAACTTTTCCCATAACCCGGTCCGCATCAATGGCCAGCATCGCGGGGATAATAGGACACATGATGAAATATCCATTCACAATTTTACCGGTTTTTGATTTAAACCCCTTGATATCGTAGGCTTTGTAGGAAGGGGCCAAATCAAAAATCTTCATAAGAAAATCCTGAGACGGCTCCCTCATCTCCGGATTCAAAAATTTCAAATATTGCACTAAATGCGGAATATCATACGGATGTCCGATGACGGCAAATCCCCGGACATCACTGATATTTCGATGGCGGATATTTTTGTAGCGAACCTTGGCAATCTGATCACTTAAGGCATCTAGCATTTTTTCAAAATTCTTTTTGATTTTATCTGCCAGCACTTTCCCAATCACATGATCAATGGTGGGAATTCCAATTCGGACGCTGAGATTGACCGTAAGCGCAGTATTCCCTGAAGGGTGATCACGCAGGATCCATTCTCCTTCAAAATGTTCCAGATCTCCGGCAATAGCCCGGAAGCGAAAAGAGAAGTTTTTAAGATCCAGAGTGTCTTCTTCGGTCCAGCGAAGCGGAATTTTATCCATCTCCACCTTCCACTCCGTAATGGCAATCGTGCCACGCCGCTCAATCAACTTGCATTCTTTGACACTGGGCATGAACTTGGGATAGTCCTGAAGGCGGGTAAGCAATCGAAGGATTTTCCACTTTTTACCTGGAATTAACTTTGAAACCTGAATCTGAATCGGATCCACAGAACCGCCTCCTCGCTGCCGTATCCTAGGATAGGCATACGTATTGCAAAGCCATGATACCGTGTAAATTATCGGCTTTTTGCGGTTTTCTTTGACTGGTATTAAGCGCGGTTGGAACGAGGAAAGAGAATCAAACGTATTGGGAAAGGGAGGCGCTCAAGGCTTCGGCCCCAACATTCATATCAACAATCTTCCCCTCTCCATCAATAATCACATAGGTGGGAATACCATCAAGCTCATAGAGTTTGGCCAAAGGATGGCCCCAGCCCTGACCTCGAAATGCCACGGGATAAGGTATTTGGTGCTTCTCTACAAAACTCCGAATCTTGCTTTCATTCTCATCCATGCTGACGGACAGGAACTGAATTCCACGAGGCTGGTATTTTTTATAAACCTGAATCATGGAAGATACGTCTTTACGGCAATAAGGACACCAGGAGGCCCAAAAATAGAGCACCAAGGTTTTTCCCGCATACTGCTGCAAAGTATGCGTTTGACCGGACAAATCCACCTCGCGAAAATCAGGCGCTTGTTTCGAGGCGGCCCAGCCATCCACGGGATGAAACCCAAGTACCGTGAAAATGCTGAGCAGCGCTACGCATTTCCTGACGCGCATCTGAATTCGTCCATATGTCTTCATGATTTTTATCCTCTGAGCTTCTTTAATTACAAAAAAAATGCCGGATACCCTTTCGGATATCCGGCATCATGATTTAAAACCTTATTCCTTCGCGAAGGAAACGTGATCCAGATAAACCGTTCCCGTCTTGGGACTGGAATTAATATCATCAAACACGAACACAATTTCGTTCATGCTCTTCCAGTCATTAATGCGACGGAACTTTTCAAGCGGAATGGAATACTGTTTCCACTCTTCCGTAATCCCAGAAAGAATATACGGAGAAGGCTTGTTGGTCATATCTTTAAGCTCAATCTTGATGCGTTTTGTGAATCCAGCTTTTGCATCGCCCTTGAGATAAAACTTAAGGGTGTTGTAATTAGAAACATCCTCGCCATTCATCTTCATCCAGAAGCCGTTATAGGCCGGATTCGGAGAATCGACATCGTAATCCAAGCGAAGGCAATAGCCTGCCGGATCACTGAGTGCGTCATTGGCTTCAAAGGACATTTCAGTTCCTTGGGTATCATCATTGGGATCCTTATCCCAAGCTCCGAAGTCTCCCCCAAGATTATTCGGCTTATCACCGGTGTCAAAATCAGCCACAACAATTTCGTTTTTACTATCGGCCGCAAAGACTGCTTTGGGTCCGAATGAAATGACTGTTGCGACCACAAGGATCACAACCGCCAATAGGCTTAAGCGTCGGAATTGCATTGAAAAATCTCCTTTCGATACTTTAAATTGATCTACTTCTTATTGTCCAGCCACTCCCGAAAAATGGTTTCACTCCAAGGGAATATGGAAATAAGACGATTGGGACGTTATTTTATTCATTTTAAAAGCCTGTCTCAAGTATTATTACCAAAACTCCGTCTTGAGTCTGCGGTCCGCCCAAAAATGCAGTCCCCGGGGTTTCGGCTGCCAAGACAGTATCCACATACGAGACGCCTGCCTTTTGAATCACCGCCTGGACCTGAGTCCTTCCACCATCCATCCCCTGATAGGTCAAGATTAGTTGGTACTCACCCGGCAGATCAAAACGCACCCTTTCGGCCCTAGGAAGACTCGCAAGCTTTGTGTCGATCTGATGATAGGCTGTATAGGAGAAAAGCTTAATCAGTTGATCGCGATAAGCGTCATTATCCAGATCAAAATCGCCCCCCTGATTGGAGGCCTCAAGAATGGTGACCTTGAGCTTAACTTCCGAAGGATCCGGAGGAGATGCCGTCCCCTGCACGGCGAGACTAGAAAATAAAAAAAGAGCTATCAAAAATGCAAAGGATTTTCTTAGCAATTTCATCCCCCTATCCCCCCCTTGGGAAAGACCCAAATAATAGTGACTGGAAGGTCATTGATACTTTTCTGATAAACAAGCGTTGGGCCTACCCGGCTCGATAAACGCTTAACGCGGATTCTTGGGCCGCCCCGAGTCTCTTCCGTGGATGCCTCCAAGGATTCCTGCTGGAGAATGGTAGCCGGTTTTGCAACAGGATAGATTCGCATCTCGATGCCTAGCAGAAATGTCACGGATAAAAGAATTGTAAGTGCGGGCATCCAAAATAAAGGCTGAAAAATAACCAGTGGCTGAGCAGCAAAGTGCTCTTTTAAGAAAGCCTGCTTATGGAACTGAACCTTTTCAGAACGCACCTCCTGACGGAGAAGACTCTTATAAAGACTTAGATAATCTGATTCGTCGTTTTGTTTCATACCATTTCCTGTTTAAATTTCTCCCCTAAAATTTCAGAGAGCCGCTTTCGCGCGTAAAAAAGGCGCGACATGACCGTTCCGATTTCAATCTCAAGCGCTTCGGCAATTTCTTCATAACTCAATCCCTGCCATTCGCGGAGCACCAAGATCGCACGATGATCCGCAGCCAAATGAAGAAGCGCCTTTTCCACCGTTTCTTTTAAATCACGTCGATGGGTCTCTTCGGATGGCTCCTGTTTAGGATCCACAAGCACCAACGGAGGCTCATCGTCCTCATCGCTTGCATCCGTGGCATCGATCGAGGCCGTGGGCTTATGTTTTCTCTGCTGATCAATGGCTGCATTGACCGCAATCCGGTAAAGCCAAGTTTTGAATTTTGACTTCCCCAAAAAATGATCGAGCTCACGAAAGGCTTTTAAAAATACTTCCTGAGTAACATCCAGCGCACTTTCCCGATGACTCAGAATCCCATACACCACAGCATAAACCATCTCATAATATTGTGAGACAAGCTTCCCAAATGATTCCCGGGAGCCTGCCCGCGCTGCCTCAACCAATTTGAGATCCGGATCCTGTACCATAATAAGACGCTAAAGGTTAAAATTTATTCAATTTTGTTTAAATCTGACTCTGGATAGGGACAGACCAGCTTCGACTTCATAAACATACCCCTGCCCATAACTTTATCGTACTGAATTCAATGGGCTTTGGGAATCATTTGTCACTCAGATCCATGCTCATGGACCTCTTCCCAATAGCTCTTTCGGGCTTTTATGGAATCTGCGTATTGCATAAAACTTTGATAAAAAGCCAGACTCCCCAAAGTCCCGCTGTCTCCGATAACAATCAGTTTTCGCCGAGCCCGGGTCATGGCTACATTCATGCGCCGGGTATCTCCAAGAAATCCCAGTTCCCCCTCAACATTGGACCGCACTAAGGAGACGAGCACAACTTCTTTTTCACGTCCCTGAAAACCATCCACACTATCTACTTCCACACCTTTTGCGTGGATCTTACTGGCCAAGAGACGAACCTGTGCACTGTAAGGACTAATCACAGCCACGGTTTCCGGAGCAACTCCGAGCTGGAGCAATTTATTCAGTTTCCGAATCAGCAATTCTGCTTCTTCGGGATTAAATCGGCTGTGACTTCCGGGCTCTAATTGCTCTTCAAATCCTGCGCCGGCAGTATCCAGAAAAAGCAGCGCCTCCTCGGTTTCCGGTGCACGCGTGACGGACGGAAGATCTGCTAGAACATGATTGCGAACTGAGGCATCGGCCTCAAGTTCTCCTTTATAAAAATAGTGAGAAGAAAAATTCATAATATGCTCATGCATTCGATACTGAATTTTCAAAAGACTCTTGAATTCGTCTCCCAGTTGATGATGGAGCCTCTCAAAAAGAGTTCTCGCCAGGCCTTTGCGCGCTGCTTCTTCGGATTTTACGGTCGGCGGAAGTTGAAGGTGATCTCCGGCCAAAATAACTTTTTGCGCACGCAGAATCGGCATCCAGGCCATGGGCTCAATAGCTTGACTGGCTTCATCCATAATCAAGAGATCCAGGGTTTTCTTCTTCAGCCAAGGATGATCGCCGCTTGCATGCGTTCCCACCAATACGGAGGCTGATCGAATCACCTGATCAAGCACTTCATGATCCACGGCCCGGATTTCTGATTTAAGCCTTCGAATCTCCAGATTTACTTCTGCCCGTTCTTCTCGTTGCAAAACTCGTCTTTCGCGGCGACGGTCTTTTTTCTTAAAAATCTGCGCGAGTTCTTGTTCAAGACGATCCGCCTCTTTACGAAGCGGATGCTGAATGAGCTTGGCATCAATCGTGTGAGTGCGCAGATGTTCCATAATACGCGCCGGATGTCCAAGTCGGAGAGCCGGAACCCCTCCCTTGACCAAACTCTCAAGAAGTTGATCGCAAGCGGTGTTGCTTGGCGCTGTAGCAAAAACAAACTGCCCAGCCTCCACGGCCTGGCGGATAATTTCGACAAGCGTTGTTGTCTTTCCCGTTCCCGGAGGTCCATGAAGGACAAAAATATCTTTCGAGGCTACAGCCTTTGCGACCGCCTCTTTTTGCCAGTGGTTGAGGGAATCATTAAAGAATATGCTTTTCCCAATATGGGGCGGATCATAGGATTCAGGCTTCCGAAATCCGAGTGAAAGATCCCGAAAAAATGCCAAACGGTCATCCTTGGCCGAACGAACCTTGCGGAGTGTATCGTAGATTTTTTTATACGTGGATCGACCTGCGGAGAGGTTCAAATCATAAAGCCGGTCAGCGTCCACGGCATCATCATCAAGATCTTCACGAAAGGCTAAAATAATCCGGTCGGCTTCTTTATCATAAACGGTACCGATCAACGGCGAGTCAGGAATTTCACCCACCAGACTGACGCTGATAAGATCTCCAGGGTCGGGTGAGTAAATAGGAAGCGGTTTACTGTTTGCGTAAACAAATGAAATCAGGCGATGTCCTTCCGGACTAAAATGGAATTCAGAAACACACATGCGAAGCAGTGCTTTGCCCGCAAGCTCCCGTTCTTCGGGAGTCAATTTTTCACAGTCATCACGAAAAGCAAGAATTTCCTCATGTTCTTCCATCTCCATCAGCTGTTTTAAGTGATCCCAGTGAGATTCAGGGTGAATCATAAAAGACTGCTCTTGCTTGTATCCGTGCATTCAATTTTAAATTGATAGACAAGCCCGCTAGCCGGAGACTTTTCCATCTCAAACAATCCTTGCCCCGCAAAGGCGGGTCTGCGAGCCCGCTTTCGCTTTTCGCCGTGCCGGAGCTTCAGCGAGGCGGGGCTGCTTGAGCCGGAAAGATTCTCGAAAAAGCAACCCTACGGAACGCAAAATATCCATACAATTACCCAAGTGATAAGTAGAGAAATAAGAGGAGAAAAAGAAAGAAGATAAGACTCATCCAGGGATCCCGGCGAAAGAGATGAGCCAACCGCCCTAGAAATCCGCTTTCCTGGAAAACGCGCGCACCGCAAAAAAGACACGTGAGGCTTGAAGCGTCGACTTCATGGCCGCATCCGGGACAATTCGTCCGCCGGGTGCCGCGCACCGCTTCTTCAAGCTCGTCGGCTTCCCACTTGCGCTTTAAATTTTCCGGCTCAGATTCTTCCGGCAGGATTTCGTAATCCCCCTCGGAATCCAGCGCAGGTACTTCAAAACGAGTTTCATCGTTTTTGTGGCCCTCAGACTTTGAATCGGCTGAAGCCCCGGGACCCTGAAGTAACTTTTTAAGAAATTTACCGATAGTATTAAAAAAAGAATTCATGGAACACCTTGAGCTGGAAAAAGCTCCCCCTGGACAGGCATAGAATGCAAAGCAGTTGCTTTCGAACCAAGTCCGGAAATACCAATCCCCAGCAAACGGATCGCTTTCTTTCCTGCCAGCGTCCGGTTTTGAAGCAATCGGCAAGCCGACTCATAAAGATCATCCGGATCCTGGATCCAATCGGAAAATGTTTGAGAACGTGTAATCACTTCAAAGTCATGATACTTCACTTTGAGCACCAACGTCCGACCGAGTTTTCCTTCCTGCTTAAGTGACTCTAAAATTTCCCGGATAAATTTCCGGATTTTCATTTTTAAAAAAACGAGGTCCAAGGTGTCCTTTTCAAAGGTTTCCTCGGTACTCATTTGTTTCACTTCCGCATGCGGCTCCACTTCACGATCGTCCTGCCCCTGTGACCTTTCATAAAGAACACGTCCGAATTTTCCCAGATGTCGAACCAAAAAGTCTGAGCCTGCACGCTCCAAATCTTCGATTTTTATAATTCCAAGCTTTCGTAACTCTTCTTCGGTTTTGGGTCCAATTCCCGGAATCTTCCGCACCGAAAGCCCCTTTAAAAAATTCCAGGCCCCGGCTTCTGTCACCACTGTTAAACCATCCGGTTTTTTAAATTCTGAGGCCATCTTGGCCAAAAAAAAATTCGGGGCTACTCCGGCTGAAGCCGTTAGGAGCGTTGCTGCGTGAATCGACTGCTTAATAATTTTTGCAATCATTTCTGGATCTTGGATTCCAAAGCGATGGTTCGTCACATCCAGGTACGCCTCATCAATGGAAACCGGTTCCACCAATTCGGTATGCTGATGGAAGATTCCCATTACGAGCCGCGATACGGCTGTGTATTTTTCAAATTGCGGACGGACAAAAATAGCCTCCGGGCAAAGGCGCCGGGCCTCGGCCGCACTCATGGCGGAGCGGATCCCAAATTTACGAGCCTCATAAGAAGCCGTTGAGACTACTCCCCGTCCCTGAGGATTTCCGCCAACCACAAGCGGTTTTCCTCGGTATTCAGGATGGTCCCTCTGCTCTACGGCAGCAAAGAAGGCATCCATATCCATATGAATGATTTTCCGCTTCCATAAAACCTTAGGGGCTGTCCCTGATTTTTGGGAACTGTCCCTTTGAAGGCCGCTTGGGATCATGCTTTGACTCCTGGGGAATTCCCAGTACAATATCGTACTTATGGCAGAAAATAAAGTCTCTATCAATTTTGGCGGCCGGCAGGTTGAAGCCACCCCCGTGGAAGTCAATCAAAGCTCCGAACGCTGGAATGAATACCTTCTGGAAGACGGCACGGTCATGAAAATGAAACTTGTGCTAAAGAAAGTGCTGCGCGTGGACGGAGAATTTGACTCGGAAGGCAATCCCGTCTACATCATGCAATCTACAAACGTTTCCTCAATTACCGCCCCGGATCATCTCAAACACAAACCCGCTTAATCTCTAAAGGGGACAGGCTACTTTCTGCTATCTCGATAAAGCAGCCTGTCCCCTTTTATTATGCCGAGATGAGATGGTTTAAAAGCAGTTTCATCAAAGAATCTGTAGGAACTTTTTTCGTCTCTCCGGTGCGGCGGGATTTAATTTCGACAAGGCCTTCTTTGAGATTCCGCTCACCGATCACAATCTGAGTCGGAATACCCACGAGATCCGCGTCCGCAAATTTCACACCAGCTCGTTCATCACGGTCATCGTAGAGAACCTCATAACGCTGCGCTTCCAAGGCCTGGTGGACTTTATCCGCCATCTCCGCGGTCGCCGGATCTTTTTGATTCACGGTAATGAGGTGGACATCAAAAGGGGCAATGCTTCTCGGCCATTTAATTCCCTTATCATCATGATTTTGTTCAATGGCGGAGGCCAGGATGCGGTTCACACCAATCCCGTAACAGCCCATGATAGCCGGATGCTTTTTCCCCGATTCATCCACAAACTCCGCCCCCATGGAAACCGAATAACGCGTGCCGAGTTTAAAAATGTGTCCAATTTCCATGGTCGTGGTGAGTCGCAGAGGGCCCGAACCATCTGGCGCCGGATCCCCCTCTTTGACATTACGAATATCTCCAAAAAAGGAAACCTGAAAATCGCGGTTTAAATTGACGTTCTTAAAATGTTTATCTTTTTGATTTGCCCCAGTCACAAAATCCGACATCGCGCGGATATCCCAATCCGCATAAATCGGAATCTTCATCCCCACCGGCCCGGCAAATCCCACCGGAGCACCCGTCACTTCTTCAATGGTCTTGGACGGCGCAAGCACAAGCTCCTTGCAGCGAATGAGTTTACGAAGTTTTGACTCATTAATTTCTGAATCTCCCGAGACCAGCGCTGCAATCGGTTTTTCGTCCGCCAAATAAATCAGCGTTTTTACAATGGCGCCGGGTGCAATTTTGAACCGGTGAGAAATTTCATTAATGGTCCGCAGCTCGGGAGTATCAAAAATCTCCGGGGCACTAGAAACAGGAGCCGGAGTAGGCGCTTTGGGTTCTTCACGCTCGGCAATATCCATACTGGCGAGATATCCCCCCTTGGAGCTAGCCACCCGGTCTTCTCCGTAAGGACACTCCACCATAAATTCCTGACTCATATTGCCGCCCATCATACCCGTGTCTGCTTTTACAATTTCAAACTTAAGCCCGCAGCGGTTAAAAATCCGACGGTAGGCATCGGACATTTTATGATAGGAAACATCCAAGCCTTCGTGGTCGCGGTCAAAACTGTAGGCATCTTTCATAATAAATTCTTTGGTGCGGATGATGCCGAACCGGGGACGCGCTTCATCACGGAACTTAGTCTGGATCTGGAAAAGCGTGACCGGAAGCTGGCGAAAAGAGGTAATGTTTCCGCCCACAAGATCCGTCACCACCTCTTCGTGGGTCGGACCGAGCACGAATTCATGTCCCGAGCGGTTTTTAAATGCAATTTTATCTTCGCCAAGCGTCTCATAGCGCCCGGATTTCTTCCAAAGATCTGCCGGATGGAGCGCCGGCATTAAGATTTCCTCAGCACCGGCTGCAGACATTTCTTCACGAATAATAGCAATGATTTTACTCAGCACCCGAAAACCGAGCGGCAGATACGTATACACCCCCGAGGAAAGCTGGCGGACGAGCCCAGCGCGGATTCCTAAAATATGACTGGCAGCTTCTGCATCTTTGGGAGCATTTCGAAGAGTGGGGATCAGAGTCTGGGACCAGCGCACAATCAATACCTCTTTGTTAAGAATGATGGGGTAATTCTAACGGTAACGGTAACGAAGACGGTTACTGTTACAATTCCTGTATTTATTTTCTAAAAATATTTGTCAACCAGTGAAACGCCTGCAAATTTGACAGATCATTATAAACAACAAATGCCATTAATACCATGAGGAGCACAAATCCTACCTGCGCTGCCCGGTCCTGGAACTGAAGACTGACTTTCTTTCTCCGCACCGCTTCAATAAGAAGAAAAAACAAATGTCCGCCGTCCAGCGCTGGAATGGGAAGCAGATTAATGACAGCAAGCGAAACACTGAGATTCGCCGTCAGCTGAACCAAATACCGCCAACCCAGCCGCGCAGCGTCGCCTGTTACCGCCACAATTCCCACCGGACCGGTCATGGCCTTGAGCGACATCTTTCCAATGCAAAGATAAAAAATAGATCGATAGGTTAGATCTGCCAAATGGAGAACCGTTTTTACAGCTTCTTTGAAGGCTGGGACCACTGCGTAGCGTTCATAAAAAGCAGCCTCCGGTGAGGGCTTGATTCCAAGGCGCTTCACAGAAACTTCTTTTCCGAAAGGATCCTGAATTTTTTCTTCTTTAAATGCCACATCCAGTTCCAGAATTTCCTCGGACCGTTCAAAAGTCAGGTGGATCGGGTGGTCCGAGCCCGCGGCATTGAAACGCCGGGTCATTTCTTCAAAGGTTTTGACCGGAACGCCGTTTACGGCAACCACTCTGTCTTTTTTCATCAAACCGCTGGTTTCTGCAGGATATCCGGAAACAAAGTCACCAATGACCGTTCCCGCCACCGGACGCCCGGCCACAAAAAGAAGAAAGAAAAGTGCGACCGCAAGAACGTAATTCATGACCACTCCCGCGCACACAACGGCAATTCGCGCCGGAAGCCGGGCCGCGAGATAATCCCCGGGCTGAGGCCCCTTGTCCGAATCGACTTCACTAATCGTTTCGCCCGCAGGCTTCACGTAGCCGCCAATGGGAAAAAGAGAAATGACATACTCGGTCTCTTTTCCCTTCTTACGCAGGATCTCCGGGCCAAATCCAATGGAAAATTTTTCCACTTTGATTCGAAAGAACCGGCACGCCAGAAAATGACCGTATTCATGAATGACAATTAAAAGGCCGAGCACCACTAAAGTTGGAATCATGGAAAAGAGAAAGTTCATAGAAGAGTCCTTGCTTGATCGCGCGCCCATAAATCAGAGATCAGAAAATCAAGGAGCGCTGGTTTGGCAATCACCCGGTGGCGATGCATGGTTTTTTCAATGATTTTAGGAATGGATGAGAAAACAATTTTTCCTGCCAGGAATGCCTCCACTGCAATTTCATTGGCCGCATTCAGCACCGCCGGCAGCGTTCCGCCTTTTTGGCTCGCCTCGTATCCGAGTCCGAGACAGGGAAAACGATGGAGTTCTGGCTTTTCAAAATGAAGACTATGGATTTCCGTCAGATTCAAAGTCGGCAGATGATTATTCAACCGATTTGGATAACTAAGCGCGTATTGAATCGGAAGCCGCATGTCTGTGATTCCCATATTAGCCAAATGCGTTCCGTCCACAAATTCCACGAGCGCATGGATAATCGCTTCGCGGTGGATCAAAACTTCGATTCGTCGGGAGTCCATGCGAAAAAGATTGGCGGCTTCAATCACTTCAAGGCCCTTATTCATCATGGTGGCAGAATCAATCGTAATTTTCGCTCCCATTTTCCAACGCGGATGTTTCAGCGCCTGAGCCGGCGTGATCGAACGAAGCGAATGGCGAGTCCCGTGAAAAGGTCCGCCTGAAGAGGTCAAAATTAATTTTCGGATGAATTCTTTCGGCTGGCCCTCCAAACACTGCCAAAGCCCAGAGTGTTCGCTGTCAATGGGAAGGATTTTAACTCCTAAGCGTTCGGCTTCACTCATGAGTAATCCGCCGGCCATCACAAGCGGCTCTTTATTGGCAATGGCGAGATCCTTTTTCGCATAAAGGGCTTTAAAGAGAGGTTTGAGTCCCACGGCTCCCACCAGCGCGGCCACCACTTTATCGACAGAACCAAGGGTACTGATTTCATCCAATCCATCTTCACCCGTCAGGACGCGGATACGAAGAGGTCTAAGCAGGCGCTCAAGCTCTAGCGCTCCTTCCGATTCAAAAAGACAAACCGCCTCCGGACGAAATTCCTTGGCCTGGGCTAGGAGAAGTTTAACATTCCTTCGCGCGGCAAGTCCTCGGATCCGAAACTTGGACGGATGAGTACGGACTATGTGCAGAGTATTAACGCCGATAGAACCTGTGGATCCGAGAAGCGAAAGATTGATCATGAAATCAATTAAGCGCCATGAAGCGGCGCGGCTTGAAGAAAGATAACCATATAGTAATAAACCAGCGGATACGTTAAGAGCAAACTATCAAGCACGTCGAGAACGCCGCCGAGTCCCGGAATAGTTCCGGAGTCCTTAATACCGACTTCCCGCTTCATCACACTCTCGGCAAGATCCCCAACCTGGGAAAGAATCCCGACGGATACGCCCAAAATCAGACGATGAAAAAAAGAGACATGAGGGAGATAAATCCCTGAGAGGATGGAAAGAATCACCGTCGTGGCGAGTCCTCCAACCGCGCCTTCCACGGATTTATTCGGGCTGATGGATTCGGCAAGTTTCCGTTTTCCATATTTAGATCCGATAAAATACGCACCGGCATCACCGCCCTTGGCCAGCAAAGCGGTAAAAAATACCCACTCAGCTCCATGAATCACATAACGCATCTTGATAACGTGGGAAAAAAACCAGACCACATAAATCAGGCCAAAGATCATGAGCGAGGTGCTCAAAATCGCTTGAGCTTGGCGGTCGCGTTGAAAAGAAACCATGAGTCCCAAAACACAGGCCAGGATAAGCACAAAGGGATCCAATCCCCAGTAAGTCGCCAAAGGCAGAAGGAGCGCGAGCCCAAAAGCAAGAGGACGCATCACCCGAACGCTTTTTTTCTCACACATCCCAAGAAATTCTGCAAATCCAATTCCACAAAAAACTTCCACCGTGGCAAGGAAAAGCCATTTGGGAGCAAAGAATATGATGGAGACGGAGATCGATACTAAAACAAATGAGACCGAGAGTCTTCGGGCTAAATTCGTCATGACGAAACCCCTTGCGTCAAACCAAACCGGCGCTCCCGCTTTTGAAAATCGCGAACCGCCTTTGCGAATTCCTCTTCGGTAAAATCCGGCCACAAGACATCCGTCACATAGAGTTCAGCGTAGGAAATCTGCCACAAGAGAAAATTACTGATACGCATCTCTCCGCTGGTGCGAATTAAGAGGTCCGGATCCGGCAGCGAATGGGTGTATAAATGCTGAGAAACAGTCTCTTCACTGATAGTCTGAGGATCCAGTTTTCCGGCCTGAACTTCTTCGGAGATCTTCTGACAGGCATGGACAATCTCCTGGCGGGAAGAATAGCTGATGGCAAACGTCACCACGAGCCCGGTGTTTTTTTTAGTCTGCTCCATGTTTCGAAGGATTTTTTTTGCGATTTCTTCAGGAAGATCCGCTAAATTCCCAATAAAATTGAAGACGATATTATTATCGAGAAATTTTTTAAGTTTGAGATCCAGATAATTGGAAAGAAGCGCCATCAAAAATTGGACTTCAGGCTCGGGCCGGTTCCAGTTTTCCTTTGAAAAAGCATAGAGGGTAAGATATTTGACGCCGTAATCCGAGACCCATTCCAGAAGATGCTCGACCCGATTTACGCCTTCCTGATGACCTTGAATGCGGGCGAGACTTCGCTGCTTGGCCCAGCGTCCGTTTCCATCCATAATAATAGCCACATGGCGCGGAAGGTTTTTCGGTTCAACTTTAAGCGGCATCACTAAGCTCCGCAAAGCATGCTGGGTTAGACAAAGATCGTCTGGGACCGGTCGCCGCCCACCGAGACGATTCGAATCGGGGTTTCGAGCAAAGTCTCCAGGCGTTTGAGATATCGCTTGGCGTTTCCAGGGAGATCTTTTATTTTTCGGACCGACGTAATGTCCTCGGACCAGCCGGGCATGGTTTCATACACAGGCTTGACCTTGGCAAATTCATCGGTGGATGTCGGATATTCTGCAACGATTTTATTTCCCAAGCGATAATGTGTTGCGATTTTGATTTCTTTAAGTCCTGAAAGAACATCCAATTTCATGACTGCCAGTTCATCAAGCCCATTGATCCGGACGGCATGCCGGGTAATGACCGCATCAAACCATCCGCAGCGCCGGGGCCGTCCGGTCGTTGATCCGTATTCATTTCCCTGCTTCTGGATTTGTTCCATAAGTTTAGGAGGAAACTGTGTAGGGAAAGGGCCTTCACCCACCCGGGTCGTGTAGGCTTTCACAACTCCGATGACACAATCAATCAAAGTCGGACTCACTCCTGAACCCGTGATAGCGCCGCCCACCGTAGCATTCGAGGAGGTCACAAAAGGATAGGTCCCGTGATCCACATCGAGCATGGTTCCCTGCGCACCTTCAAATAAAATATGTTTTTTCTTGCGGGCCGCTTCGTAAAGATAAACCGAAGTGTTGATGGAAAAATCCAGCAACGGCTTACGAATTTTTAAAAGCCCATTGAAGATCTCATTAAACGAAATGCCCGGATGCTTATAGATTTTTCTAAGCGCTTCATTTTTCTCATTCAAGACAGCCGTGAGGCGTTCGCGTAAAGATTCTACGGTTTTCAGATCTGCAACCCGGATACCGAGCCTCGCCACTTTATCCGCGTAGCAAGGTCCAATACCACGTTTCGTGGTCCCAATTTTTCCTTTTTCGTGAATGTTTTCTTCGCGGAGGTGATCCATCAGGCGGTGATACGGAAGGAGCAAATGCGTGGCATCAGAAATAAAAAGACGTCCGCGCACTTTAATGCCTTTTTTCTCAAGCATTTTGACTTCTTCAAAGAAAGCATACGGATCCAGCACCACGCCGTTTCCAATAATACAGACTTTGCCGGAATGAAGAATCCCGGAGGGAATCAGATGAAGGATAAAAGTCTCAGCGCCGATTTTTACCGTGTGGCCGGCATTATTGCCGCCCTGATAGCGGACAATGACATCGCTTTTTTCAGCAAGGATATCAATGACCTTCCCCTTGCCTTCATCGCCCCAATGCGCACCAATGATGATGTTGTTCATAATTGAACCGCTTTGGCGTCCAAAATAGGCGAGAATTTTTTGATTTCAGCCAGCACGCTTGCGGGAATTTCGCTGTCTGTATTAATCACCGTCATGGCCAGGTTCTTGGCGCCTTTTTTGATTCGGCCAAGCGACATCTCAGCAATATTGATCTTGTTATCACCCAAAATTTTCCCGAGAGTCCCCACCACGCCCGGCATATCTTCATTTTGGATAAAAAGTGCCATGCCGCTCGGTTCCATTTCCACAAAAAATTCATTGATGCGCACAATGCGCGGATACTGTTCGCCGAAGAGCGCGCCAAGAATTGAATTCACATTTTTTCCATCTTTGACTTCGATTTCGATGTAATTCGTAAAATCTTCTTTTTGCGTACTCAAAACTTCGTTGACCGTCATGCCGCGCTCTTTAGCCAAAGCCGGCGCGTTCACAAAATTCACGGTGGCTCCGCACATCGGTGTCAGAAGTCCTTTGACCAGCGCCAAGGTAAGGGCTTTTAAATTGTAGCGGGCAAGTTCTCCGCCGTAGCGGACGGTCACAAGCTGAATGCCGCCGGAAAAAAGCTGGGCATAGAGTTTCCCGATTTTTTCCGCAAGATTGATCCACGGCTTTAAGACACGAAGGGTTTCAGGATCCAGATTCGGAAGATTGACTGCATTTTTAATGGCGCGTTCATGCAAGGCATCAATCACTTGCTTCACCACATCAATGGCCACATTCTCCTGCGCTTCGACCGTCGCAGCTCCCAAATGCGGAGTCACTATCACCTGAGGAAATTTAAGAAGCGGATGATCAGCCGGAGGCGGCTCCTGTTCAAACACATCGAGCGCCACACCGCCGACTTTTCCTGACTGAACGGCCTCTGCAAGCGCAGCTTCTTCAATAATACCGCCGCGTGCACAGTTCACGATCTTGACACCGGTTTTGCAAAGCTGAAGGGTTTCTTTATTCAGAATGTATTTAGTTTCCGGAGTAAGAGGCGTATGAACCGTGATGAAATCCGCCTCAGCAAGAAGCGCCTTCAGATTCATATATTCCACGGGATAATCTTTGACACTGTCCGCAGTTACAAAGGGATCAAAAATTACAACGCGCATATTAAATGCTGCAGCGCGTTTACTGACCTCGCGTCCGATACGTCCAAATCCGATCACACCTAAAGTTTTTCCGTTCAGTTCCGCGCCTTGAAACTTAGTGCGCTTCCATTCCCCCTGCTTCATCGAGGCGTAAGCCTGCGGAATATTTCGAGCAAGTGCCATCAGCATGGAAAACGTGTGTTCCGCCGTGGAAATCGTATTGCCTTCCGGAGTATTCATCACAATGATGCCGCGAGCCGTTGCGGTTTCAAGATGAACATTATCCACACCCACTCCGGCACGGCCGATCACGCGCAGCTTGCCCGCGCTCTCAAGAATATCCTTGGTCAGCTTGGTGCCGCTGCGGATGATGATGGCATCATAGTCCCCGATGACTTTTTTTAGCTCCTCGGGTTTTAGATCCGCCTTCTCATCCACTTGAAAAGACGACTCTTTTCGAAGCTCATCCATCCCCGCCTTACCCAGCGGATCGCTGACAAGAATCTTCATGAGTTTCTTTGGGGTTTGACTGGCTTGAGTGTTTTTTTCCATAACGGTTGGCTCGCTCATAAGCGGCTCCTCAGAATAAGTTAAGGCTTGGCTTTGATTTCTCCCCGCGAAGTGATGACATGATCCACGATGCCGTAAGCCTTGGCTTCATCAGCATTCATAAAAAAATCGCGGTCCGTATCTTTGACCACTTTTTCGAACGGCTGGCTTGTATGCTTTTCTATTAAATGATTCAGCTGTTCCTTCATTTTAACAATTTCCTGGGCCTGGATCTGGATATCCGATGCGGTTCCCTGGGCTCCTCCCCATGGCTGATGGATCATGATCCGGGCATTCGGCAAGGAGAAGCGCTTCCCTTTTGTTCCCGCCATAAGCAGCATAGCTCCCATACTGGCAGCCTGCCCGACACAGTAAGTTGCAACATCGCATTTCACAAACTGCAGCGTGTCATAAATGGCGAGTCCCGCCGTGACCGATCCGCCCGGAGAATTGACATAGACATTGATGTCTTTATCCGCATCTTCCATTTGAAGAAACAAAATTTGAGCGATGATGATGTTGGCAATCTGATCATCAATCGGAGTGCCGATGAAAACAATGCGGTCTTTCATGAGACGGGAATAAATATCGTAGGAGCGCTCTCCGCGTCCGGTCTGCTCAACTACAATCGGAACTAAGTAACTCATAATTTCCCTCCTTATTAATATCAAATGACAAAGGAACAAATGACAAAACGGCCAATAACGATTTTTGTTATTTGGATTTTGTCATTTGTCATTTTAACTTCTCACTTAGTTTTGGCGTGGCTTTTAATGTACTGAACCGCTTTTTCACTTCGAATTTCTTCCATGAGCCCCAGGCGAGCCTCATTATTTTCCGAATAATATTTCCGAACCAAATCCACATCCTGACGTACTTGTGCAGCTACTTCTGTGAAGCGGTTCTCAAGATCCGCTTCCGCGGCCACAAGTTCGTGTTCCGTGGCGATCTGATCAAGCAAAAAGGCAAGATGAATCTGACGGCGCGCCTCAGGCTCCAGGTCTTTACGAAGATCCTTGGTCAGTTCTTCCATTTTATCTTTGGGAAACCCGTGGTTCTCATATTTGCGGAGCGCATCATGACAGAGCCGTTCTAAGCGGCGGGCAACCAGACCTTCCGGCAAAGTGATTTTATTATTTTTCATGAGCTCATCCAGCAGCGCTTTTTCATAATTCGTTTCTACTTGCCGATCTTTGGCCACCTTAAGCTCACTCTGAACTTTTTCTTTTAAGGCAGAGAGAGAGGCGTAATCGCCGACACTTTTAGCCAGTTCATCATCGAGCTTGGGAAGGATCTCTTCTTTGATTTCACGCAGTTTGACATGAAAAACAGCATCCTTGCCCTGGTATTCTTTGCGCCAGAAATTTTCGGGCAGAGCGACTTTCACATCGCGCTCTTCACCGGCATTCATGCCCACCAACTGAATTGAAAAACCTTTTAGATATTCCTCTTCCTTAATCTGAAGCCAGTCTTCGGTGCGCTTATCCACCTCCACCTCGCCCACCTTGCATACAAAGTCCGCGACTACAAAATCATTCTTGGCCGCGGCTCGCCCTTCAACTGTTTTATATTGAGCCTGGGATTTTTGAATGCGGCGTAATGATTCTTCGAGATCTTCGGGTTTCACTTCAGACGATTCTTTTTTAACCTGAAGCCCTTCGACTTTGGAGAGTTTGAATTTGGGACGGACTTCCAGCTGAACACGGTAAGAGAGCTTATCCTCCGCAAAGTCCACTTCATCGACTTCGGGATAACCGAGAACATCCAAGTCTTCCTCTTTCACGGCCTGGCGGTAGGTGTCCTGGATCAGTTGATTCAGGACATTCTTATGTGCTTCTTCGCGATAATGCATGGCCAAGACATCCCGGGGAGCTTTTCCCGGACGAAACCCCGGCACTTTGGCTTTGGGTGCGAGGCTGGAATAAAAAGTATCAAATTCCTTTTGAACCACCTTGGGATCTACTTCGATTTTAAGAATTTTTTCGCAGGACTTTCCGTTTTTAACTTGAACTTTCAAAAGAGCACCTGATTTAATCTTGAATGGTTACAAGAAGTTACGAAAGGTTACTAAACATTCCAAGAGGTTAAAATGTATTCCGTATTCCGTATTCCGCAATCCACATTCAGAATTCAGCGGATTATGTTCGATTTCCCTTTTTCCATCTTTCCCGCTCGTTCACTCCGCATTCTACATTCCGAATTCCGCATTGAGTGGAGCGAGTGGAGGGAATCGAACCCTCGTGACTGCCTTGGCAAGGCAGAGCATTACCACTATGCTACACTCGCTTGATTAAGGCGGAAAAGCGAAGGGGTATTGTAGGAGAAGGGGTAGGCTTTGTCAATGAACTGCGCTCCTTTGGAAAATCTGGGATCCCCTCATATTTAAAGAAGTTATGTTAAATTGCATCTTAGAAGATAAACTTTCATTTCACCTTGATCTTCAAGCAAAGAAGATCCTATAATACCGCCCATTTCATTTCAGATTTTTGATTTCAGATTTCAGAGTTCCATAGACTCAGAGCTACAATCATCAATCTAAAATCTGCAATATTTTTTGCGCCCTTAGCTCAGTTGGTAGAGCAAGTGACTCTTAATCACTGGGTCGTAGGTTCGATCCCTACAGGGCGCACTTTTTCTCATGAAAAAGTACTCCGCTTTTATGAAAGTCCCTGCGGCTGTGGCGAAACTGGCAGACGCGCCAGACTTAGGATCTGGTTCCGAAAGGAATGGGGGTTCAAGTCCCTCCAGCCGCACCAAATTTTATAACTTGGTACTGCATCGGGGCAGTTTAAGGAAAACTGCCTCCGATGGAACTTTCTCGGGGACGATCGCATAGCGGAACTTCACGTTCCGCACGGGAAGTCCTTGTGGCGCATATCAGGGACAGGTCCGCTTTGCAATCTTGAACCTGTCCCTTTCGGAACCTCAATTTTAATATTCCGTTTTTTTTCCGACATTTTTGCGGACAATCGATTCATACATCGCCATTTTTCCGGGGTTTGCTTTTCCTTGAGAACTCGCCATTTCCCCAGCTCGGTCAATGGCAGAAGAAATCAGTTTTCCAGGCTCATCCTTTAAAACATTGGCCTGCTTTAACATTTTAAGCCATTGATTTTTCTCCTTGGAATAAGAGATCCAGGTTTTAGGTGAGCTGAAAAAATGCCATTCGGCAAAAGCCGGGTCCTCAGAATCCGCGGCATTCACCGGACGAAACTCCATGAGATCTGACTTTGCCAAATCAAACGTACTTCCTCCGGCGCGGACCGTCAAATCTTGGGCTCGCTCCTCGATCAATTCCGCAAACATCACCTGGCCGGAGCGGAAAGAAATTTTATAAAGGCCGGCACTCGGGACCTCCTTTTTCGCAAAAAAAACCTCCGGATGAATCCGTACACCCGCAAAATAAGCGGCGGTGATTCCCGCCATTATCAGCAGTATAACCATCAATATTTTTTTCATAAACTCTCCGCATATAGATGAAACAAATTTAAAAATTGATGAGTACCTCGTTCACTCAGTTTGCACCGGAAAAACAGATGTCATGCCGGACAATCCCGCCAAAGGCGGGAGCGATCCGGCATCCAGACGATGGACCCCGGCTCAATGGCCGGGGTGACAAATCCTGTAAGAACTTATTGAATAACGTATTAGTTCACGATGGCCAGAATATCCATCTGGCGGATTCCCTTGGTTTTTTCCAAAAACGATTCTCGATTGGTCACAAAAGACCGGTTCTGAAGCGGAAGTTTATTAAACGAGGCCGCAATAAGATCCATACGCTCCTGTGTGACGGGACGTGATTCATAATAATCCGAAAAATAAGGCCGGATTTCCGGTTTCGCATTTAAAAACCGGTACTGAAGATCGATCAGCCCCTGCGGATCATACCCGGCAGCCAGCATCATTTTAAAAGCCCGCTCATCGGCCCGGAACATCCGCATTTCCAAGGTCGGAGTCCTGTGATCTACAGTGGTTTTCGCCATGGCCACGCCTAAAAGCGCCAGAACACCAATGGGTCCGAGCGCAGGCGTGATAACCGCAGATCCTTTCAAAACAGAATCCAGCACTTTGCGGCTTCGGGACACTCTGGGATCCTGGTCTTGAAGCTCTCCTAATTCATGCGCAAGCACCGCCGCTAGCTCTGATTCATTTTGAAGAAAATAGATCATGCCCGTGGTGAGATAAACTCCGCCGCCGGGAGCAGAAGTCGCATAAATCTGAGGACTGTAAAGAATGGTGAATTGATAGGAAAGATTTTTTCGCTTGGTATAATGTGCGAGATTTTGACCGATTTCATTTACGTAGGAAACCGCACTAGGGTCGGTATAAACTCGAAACTGATTCAGAATTTCAGCGTGGATCTGCTGACCGATCCGTTCCTCTTCTGAAAGCGCCCGAGATTGAAGGCCCGGCCCGGATCCTGAGCGATGCGACACGCATCCGGAAAATAAAAGAAGGCTGATAAGCCCGCCCGATATATTTTTTTTAAACACCGCGCGCATCATAGTTTTCCATTTTACCTTCTATGCAGCGATCGCGCCAAGTAACTTCTATGGGGGAGGGCCGCCGGTTGATCCAGTTGTTTTTCGAGTGATCTTCCCGACTCAGGGCGGGAGCGAGGATTGTTTGAGCAGGAATCATCTCCGAGAAGTAACCGGAGAAAACGGCAGGCGCTCCCTATTTGGTACCGGTTTCTACGAATTGGGCCAGAAGCAGCAAGGAATCCTGCCAGCCGAGATAGCACATTTCCGCGGGAATAACATCGGGCACACCTTCCTGCACAATACTGAGATCCGTGCCGCAGGAAACAGCCTTAAGGTTTATCGTCACCGTCATCTCACCTTTCATGTTCGGGTCATCGAATTTATCGGTGTAACGAAGGCGCTCACCCGGCACAAGTTCCAAATATTGGCCGCCGAAACTGTGGCTGTGACCTGTCGCAAAATCCGTGAAGGACATTTTGTGGGTGCCGCCAACCTTGGCTTCGAGATGGTGCACGGTGCAGGTGTAGCCGTGGGGCGGCAGCCATTTGCATAAAGCGCCGGGATCCAGAAACGCTTTGTAAATTTTTTCCGGTTTGGCCCACAAGACGCGGTGCAGTCGAATGGTATTTGGCATCAACTCTCTCCTTTAATTTTTAGAAGCATTGTTTTGTCATTCCTGGCTGGTTTTCGCTAAACCAGCACGGGAAAGTATGGGAACCAAGGAAGCCCCCGTCATTCCCGCGAAGGCGGGAATCCAGGATTGCTATTCTGGATCCCCGATAAACCATTTCGGGGACGACAAGCCAGACAAAAACTTATAAAGTCGTTTTCAGCGTTTGCGCAGAAATAGATGAGTCGCGTTCTCCCCTTCAACGCGTTCAATATTTTTAAATCCAAGGGCGTTTAAATTCAGCCCGGAAAAAAGATTCTCCCCTTCCCCTAAATAGACCGGAGAATAGGCCAGGTGCATCTCGTCAATCAGGCCTGCCGCGAGATACTGACGGATCGTGGACACTCCTCCGCCGATACGGACATCTTTATTTTTTGCCGCGGCCTTTGCTTGTTCGAGCACGGTTTCGATTCCGCCGCTTACAAAATGAAACACTGTACCGCCTTCCATTTTAAGGGACGCACGCGGGTGATGGCTCAGCACAAAAACTTCACAGTGGTAAGGAGGATTCTCACCCCACCACCCTTTCCAGGAATCATCCCACGGACCGCGGACCGGCCCAAACATGTTACGGCCCAAAATCCAGGCGCCATTTCCGGCCATGGCCTTCTCAGCCATGGCATGGTCAATTCCCGTGCTCCCGCCTTGGCCGCCGAACATCTGTTTGAAGGCCTTGGTTTTAAAAATCCAATCATGGAGTTCGCGGCCTCGCACACCGAGCGGATCTTTCAGCGACTGATTCAGTCCGGCGCCAAAACCGTCCATGGAAACCGAAAATCCTGCGACCCTCACAACACCCATTCATTCCCTCGCTTTAAGAAATTATTTTTGAGCGCGCCTCATAACCGGACCCAACACCGGTTTTCCATATAGCTTATAAGCTATATGGGAAAATCATCCATTTTTTGCAATCATCTTGAAGTGCACACCATGGCACAAAAAATCCGAGCCAGCACTCACTGATTCTTCCCTTGCTTCATGGGGGTATTGCACTGTCCAGTGTCACATCAGTTCTTTAAGAACTTCTCGGGCGGATTCGCTGTCCGTTTCAAGGACAAAGATTCGGATCTGGCCTGTGATTATATTAAAACCCGTCCCAACCGTCCCGATTCCAAAAAGATGAGGCGTTCCTTCTCCGGCCACAGAGTAAGAAATTCCTGCGCTTTCCAAAAAATTCTTAGCCGTCAAAAGTTTTGTGGGATCTGTTGTTTTAAAAACACAAACTGACTTTGCTTTCGCCCGAAGATCCGCTTCAACCTTTTCTTTTTCGGCCGCAATCTTGGCCTCAGCGGCCTCCACAAGAGGCGCTTCGCAGTCTTTACAAACGCTTACGTGCTCAAAATACTCAGCCTGACATTTCGGACACACTTTAAATTCCATGGCATCCCTTCCCTATTTCACACCCATCCAGTATGCCTGTCCCCCTTTGGCTCTTCATCAAAGAAGGGGGCAATAAAGGTATCCGATAACTATTGAGAATGTT
>CAYWRU010000019.1:0-47207 GCA_964460795.1 uncultured bacterium
CCAGAGACCCGTATTTGCGCGGCGATGCGAACACCCCCGGTTATTGCCGGGCTAGGCGACGATCCGACCTATGCCAACAGCGAGCAGGCATACATCCGCTGGACACGCAGCACGCTTGTGCCGCTGTGGGGCATGGTCGAGGGCGAGGTGCAGTCCAGCCTCGTGCCCGACTTTGACGAGCGCGAGGAGATCACGGCTCGCTACGACTCCAGCCGCGTGCATGCCCTTCAAGAAGACATCGACGCGCTCTGGACTCGCGTAGGGGAAGCCTACGACCGCGGATTACTTATGAAGAACGAAGGACGCCGGGCGATTGGCTATGAGGATGTGCCAGACGGCGACACGTTCAAGATAGTTGTTCCAGCCCTGCCGGCGCCACAGGACGACCAGGCGAGCCAGAACGACGCGGGCACCCAGGAACACGCCGAAGTCGCCCAAAGCAGCCGGACGCGCTCTACAGCCCGTACTAGCACCCTGAAAGGAAGGGTGGAGTCATGACCAAACCAGAGATGGTATCTCGCAGTATTCCGCAGGTTATCCGCGCCATCAACGGGCGGTCAGTCACCGGCATATGGTCAGTGCTCGGCAATAAAGACGAGTACGAAACGATCTTTATGCCGGGGTGCTTCACGAAGACGATTTCCGAGCGGCGCACCAAGATCCGCTTTATCTGGGGGCATAGTTGGGCGCAGCCGCCAACCGCCATCATTGAGGACATCCGCGAAATTGGCCTTAGCGAGCTGCCCGACGAGGTGTTGAAGTATGCGCCGGATGCACTCTCTGCAATGCAGGTTACACGCCGCTATACCAACAATCCCTTTGGCGATTGGCTGATTGATTACTTCGGTCAGGGCGGGATGCTCGATATGTCCCACTGGTCAGGCGTTGTAAAGGCTGATCAGGACAACGGTATTCCGCTGTTTCGTGAATGCAAACTCTTCGAGATTAGCGATGTGATCGTAGGTGGTAACGAGGCGACCACTGCTATGCGTGCTATGCCCCCTGAGCTACTGTTGCCACAGCTTGAGGGCTTTGTTGCGGCTGTGCGCGCCGGAGCGCGGCACAGCACCGCAGATATGGCCTTGCTCAAGACGATTCACGACGCATGCCGTGACCTGGGCTATGACTGCTCCACCGCGCAGAGCGACGAAACGCCAGATGAAAGCCAGCGCGCCGCGAAGCAGGTCGCAGAGCGCGTGCTTGACCAGTTCCAGACCGACCAACCGGGCATCACGGCGGAAGAACCCGCCGAGGCTATAGACCACGAGGCAGCGAGCCGAGCCGCCGACGCACTCACTCGCCAGCGCCTAACTCTCCGATTGCGAGCCGCACAGCAGGCACTCGCGCTGAATCCATCATTTCCAAGGAGTGCATCGGTATGAGCATGGCTCAAACCCTCTACAAGCAGGCCGGAGAGTTCCTAACCCGCGCCCGCGACATCCAAACGTTTATCGAAACCGAAACTGGCGCGGGGCGCGACGTGCCCCAGGACAAGTACAACGAGTGGGAAACGCTGCTCGACAAGGCCGACGAGCTGAGCGAGCGCGCCCAAAAGACCGAGGAAAAGGAAACCCGCTCGCGCCAGATTGAGCGCAGCCTGAACGACCCGGTAAATCGCCTGAACACGCCGCTCCCAGGCGGCAATAGCGGCGGCGAGGACAAGGACAATCAACGCGACGAGCAGCAGCTACGCGCTATTCGCAAGGCGCTGCGCGGCGGTATTCACACCCTCAATCACGAAGAATTTGCGCTGCTTCAGCCGGATCGTGGCTCACGTCGCGATCTGTCGGCAGGCGACGACACCAGCGGTGGCTATATCGTTGCGCCGCAGAAGGTGGTCAATCGCCTGTTGAAGCGGATTGACGATGAAACCTTCATGCGTCAGCTTGCTACCGTGTGGCCTCTAACCGATGCGGTCAGTATGGGCGTACCAACGCTCGATGCTGATCCGGCAGATGCCGACTGGACAACCGAGGTGCAGCCCACCACGCCGGATACGAACATGCAGTTCGGTCGGCGTGAGCTGAAGCCCGAACTGCTCTCCAAAGAGATCAAGATCTCGCGCCGCCTGGTGCAAGTTGCCGCGCAGAACATTGAGCAGATCGTCGCTGACCGCCTGGGCTACAAGTTTGGTATCACGCTCGAAAAGGCGTGCTTGAACGGCTCAGGCGCGGGCCAGCCGCTAGGCGTGTTCACTCCCAGCGACGACGGTATCTCAACCGGACGCGACAAGGCGACCGGAGGCGCGACCCTGACCGCTGACGATGTGATCGAAGCCGTCTACAACCAGAAGGATGGCTACCTGCGCAACGCAAACATCATCCTGCACCGTATCTGGCTGAAGGCGATCCGCAAGCTCAAGACGGGCGACGGGCAGTACATCTGGCAGCCTGGCCTTGCCAGTAACCGCCCGAATACCATCCTGGAAATCCCCTACAAAGTCAGTGAGTACGCGCCGAGCGCAACCGGCTCAGGCAGCTACATCCTGATCATTGGCGACTTCTCCTACTACTGGATTGCCGAAGTTCCAGGTCTGGAAATCCAGACCTTGATGGAGTTGTACGCTCGCACGCACCAGTACGGCTACATCGGTCGCATGTACGTCGATGGCATGCCGACCATCGAAGAGGCATTCACCCGCCTGAAGGTCGCTTAAGACCGTCTGAATGCGCAGGCTAGTGCGCTCGTACTTGGGCGCTTATCAGTAAGGACAACGAAGCAATGCAACTGAGCAAGTCCGTCAAAATCGTCAAAGTCAAAGACCACAGCACGGCAGCGACCAGCGGCGTAACGTCCGATGTGGTTGATACCGCAGGCTACGACGGCGTGATGTTCCTCACCTCGTTTGGCACCGCAGCCGCTAATAACACGCTGAAAGCCCAACAGGGCCAGGCAAGCGACATGACCGATGCTGCCGATCTAGAAGGATCGTCCGTATCAACTGGCGCATCTGATGAGGATGTGTACCTCGACATCTACCGCCCACGCGACCGCTATGTGCAGGTCGTTGCAGCGCGTGGCACGTCAAGCACGCTGGAAAGCATCTGGGTGATTCTCTACAGCGGCGGCAAAAAGCCGGTCGTGAACGCCATTAGCGGCACGATCAACGGCAAGTCGTTGGTCAGCCCCGCCGAAGGCACCGCATAAGCAGGCAGGCCACCGGGCCGGTGCAAAACCACCGGCCCGACCTTCCTCTTTGGATAAAGGAGATCGTGAGTGACCTACAACACACCTAACTACATCGAGCAGGGCGGTAAGCGCACCGTCATTGGCGGCGAGATCGATATTGTCAGCGGCGGCACGCTGAAGGTTGCCGGGACGGACGTGACCGCTGCTGTTGCCGCAGGCGTCGCAGGCGCGGCAGCAGGCTACAAGGTTGCGCGCGGCGAAACAGCGCTTGATGGCTCGAATCCAACGCCGGTAGCAACCGGCCTAACCACGGTTGTAGCGTTCGTGGCGACCTTGAAGAAGACCACAGCCCCAGGGGTCGGAACGTCCGTCTTGACCGCTGATATTTCGGGCGCGACCGCCAACGTCTACGCCTGGAAAGTCACCAGCAACACTGACCCGACGCTGATCGCCTCAACCGGCACCGAGTCATTCTATTGGGTTGCGGTCGGCACCTGAGAGGCGCATGAGCTATGACCAGCTACGCGAGTGTGGCAGACCTGCGCGAATACCTGTTTGAGCTACCTGCAAGCGCAGAAGACGACGTGGTATTGCAGAAGATCCTCAACCGGGTTTCGTCCATCGTGGATGAGGCCGTCTACCCGGTTGTGTTCAGCAGTAGCCACAGCACGAGCGTAGAGCGCGTCACCTCGTATGGAGGGACGCTCCTGTATCTGCCACCGCACCAGGTCGGTGGAAGCATTATGGTCAGCTACAACGGCAGCGCGATCACTGGCTGGAGCGAGGACGACGACGGCGATCTGTATCTGGCAACCGAGTGGGCAACGACAACGCCCGACCTGCCCTACCTTGTTACCGCTCCGTGGGGCTATGGCTCTCCACCAGAGGCAGTGGTCGAGGTTGTTTTAGAGATGGCGGTGAACATCTGGCACAGCCGCGCCAATGCGCGTTTCAGCGACGTGGTAGGCGTGCAGAGCGAGCACAGCGCAGCCGTGGGCTACGAGAAAGGCATGACCGCCTTGCAGAAGCAGGCGCTGCTCAAGGTCAGGAACCGGCTGCGGAGGTTTTCGCTATGAGCCGCATCAGTGAGCTATTGACCGAGCTAGGAGTGCGTACCAGCGTTGCCAGCGTGCCTGACCTGGCTATCTCGCTGACCTATAAGCCGATGACATTCCAGAAGACGCCGCTGCTCTATACGCTGTTTCAGCGCAAGGTGGTATCCCAGCCAGAGAACATCGAGACCACAACCTACCAGTACCGCACCCTGCTGGCAGTCGGCACGCAGGACAACCAGCAGGCCGAGATCACGCTTGTGCCGCTGATCGAGGCGATCGTGGCAGCGCTTGACACCCTGCCGCAGCTTGGCACGCTCGTTCACGACCATACCAAGCATGTGGTTGACGTGCGACGGGCCGTGATCAAGGAGAGCGGTAAGAACTATATCGGGGCCGAGATCCTCACGCATATCGTTGACCGGGACGTGCGCGGGTTTACAGGCCATTCGTAAGGGCTTCGAAGCAAGAAGGGGGGCAGTCTAATGCCGAGCGACTTCAACAATCTGGGGAACGTGCTGGCCCAGATCAAGGCCAGGGCCGCGCAGCTCGTCAACGAGGGCGGCAAAGAGGACATTGAGCAGCCCATCCACGAGTCATTCGACGGCCCCAAGAGCGGCGAGATATACGGCTCACACCAGGCCAGCGCCCCGGGCGAGCCGCCCGCCAAGCAGAGTGAAACCCTGGACAAGAGTGTGGAAACCGTTGCGAGCGGTGAGTACACAGTGGATGTGATTGCCGATACGGATTACGCGGGCATCCTGGAAGATCCCGAAGGGCTGAATCGCCAGTTCATGCACCCCGCCGCCGAAGACGCCAAAGAGAAGATCGCCGAGCGCGCCCGCAACCTGTTTCGCGACCTGGGCTAAGGAGAGAGCGTATGACCATAACTACTGGCCTTCCATCCGGCCCCTCGATTGGCGGCTATGCAGGCGCGTACTGCAACGGGCTGGATCTGAGCGCGATCCTCGCCAAGATTACCCCCAAAGGCCAGGTTGAGCTTGAGCAGACTACCGGCTTCGGCGCCACCGAGGGCGAGACGATCTATAACAGCTACTCCCCTGGCTTACCCGATGAAGAGCTGATGGTGGAAGGCTGGACAGGCTCAAGCACGTCGGCGCTACTGGCCGATGCGATCCGCAACACCCAAGGGCTTGACCTGAACTGGACGGTCTTCCCGACCAGCCGCCGCAACGGCGCGCTGGGGTTCGGCTGGCAGATGCTGAATGCCCAGGTAACGATGCCGAGCGAGCCGGGCAAGATGGCGCGCTTTACCCAGGAGGGCAAAAGCAAGACCGGGCTCGACCTACTGCTGCTGATCGATGAGCCGAGCCTGAAAACCGGCGGCGGCGAAGGCACGCCGTTCGACACTGGATCGGACGCTGACCCACCGGGGTTAGTGATGTATGTCCAGGTGTTAAGCGCGAACGGCACCTTGACGGTCAAGACACAGCACAAGAACAGCGGCGAGGCATGGGCCGACCTGGTAAGCGTGTCGTGTACAGCAGGCGCGGCGGGCTACCGAACGCCGACCAGCACCGCAGCCAAACGCTGGCTCAAGCCGGTCTGGACATTCGGCACCGCGACAAGCGCAACCTTCCTGGTTGCGGTCTCGCAGGGCACCTCGGTTGAACCCAATATTCGGGTCGGCACCTGGATCGGCTTCTTCGGCCCCATGGGCTATGGTCAGGATATTACGTACTAGAAAGGCTCTCTCCTCATGGCTAATCTCGGTATTGTTGGTAAGTTTCTCTGGGACACTGCGGGCGCAAACACGGATATTTCCGTACCGCTGTATAAGGTCACGCCGAAGGATAAGGACAACCTGATCGAAATGACCGGTTTCGATCCCACCAACGGCGCGTCCAACCCGTCCACATCGTACTTTCCCGGCGTCAACGACCTGTCCTTCGACTTCGAAGGCTGGCTTGACGCGCTCACCATTGTCATCTACCAGGCCAAGCGCAGTCGCTCGCTGGTTGGAATCAAGTGGTATCCACTTTACGCCTCACAGAGCGGTGGATCGCGCTGGCTCTGGACTGCCAATGTCTATGTGCGAGATTGCACCAGCCCCTTTGAGCCGACCAAGCTCAATACGATTTCCGGCTCGCTTCAAGCAAGCGGCACCGCCACCTTTGTGACCAACGGCACCTAAGCCGTCGGCAATAGTCGCGTCTCTTACCCATACCAAGGAGAAGGAACTATGGGACGGAACGTAGCATCACCCCAGGACGCGCCCGCAAATGCGCTCGCGTCCTGGCAGCAGTTCAACAACGAGTACCAGATGCCACGCGAGTGGCTTGAGCTTACCCTGAATGGCAACTCCGTTGCCGTGCAGGTGCAGGCGGTTAGCTCGTTTGACCAGGGCGAGAATATCAAGAAGGCCAGCCGCGCCAATCCACAGGGCGGGACAACCATTGACCAGTACACGCTTGACGTGTACACGCTCAAGTCCGCGATTGTTTTCCCGCCCTGTACGCTCGCAGACGTGGAAGCGCTCATGCAGAAACCGGCAGGCATTGCGCGCAGGCTCTTTAGCGTGATCAACCGGCTCAGCGACGTGGCAGGCAACCCGGAGGAAGCCGCCAGGGAGTCGTTTCGAGAACGACCCGCTGAAGGAGATGGTGTGGGAAGCAGCGTTTGAATTGGGCTGCCTGCCCTGGGAGCTTGAGAAGCGAATCACCCCAGGACAGAAGATCGCAATCAAGGTTTTTTATGACCTGAGAACAAAGCGGCGCGAAGCAGCCGCTGGGAAGTAGCGTACGGGCGTGACGGACGTTGTAGCATCACTCGGTATCAACCTTACCGCGAACGTCGGGAATGCCTTGAGCGGCATCACCGACACAGATCGTCACGCCCGCGCCCTTGCTCTCACCTTCAACAATGTTGCCAACGCCATTACCCAGGACGTGGGGCGTATCAACGCGGCAGTGAGCAGCATTGGCCGGCAGTCTGGGAGCGCAACAGGCCAGCTCAATAAGCTCCAGCAGTCCGCCAACGCTGTCAGCCAGATCAATGCGACCCCCAAGATCAACCTGTCCAGCGTCGAGAAGGCGCTGCAAATCAATGAGGACGAGAACCGCTCGATCCAGGCCCAGATCGCCTTGCGCAATCGCCTGTGGGCACAGCGCGAGCGCGAGGAGCGCGCCAACGAGCGCATGCTGGCCCAGGCCCAGCGTGCATCTGCCATCAATACCAGCGCGGCGCGTACAGCTTCTACCCCGCAGATCCCCAACCAGACCGTTCATATCAACGGCAACGCCAGCGGGCTACTCAATGCCATCGAAAGCGGCAAGAGCGCGCTCGGCAACCTTGTCAGCACCGCAGTGCGCGCAGGCGCGGCTATTACCGCAGCCCTTGCTTTCACTGTAGGGGCCGGGATCGGCGCGGGTGTCAACCAGGCCGCCGACTTCCAGACCAGCATGAACGTCTTGCAGGCCACCGCCGGCGCGACCGATGCGCAGATGAACCGGGTGCGCGAGACGGCACGCGCCTTGGGCGCGGATATGAACCTGGCGGCAACCTCAGACACCGACGCCGCCAACGCCATGCTGAGCATGGTACAGAACGGCGTCAGCCTTGAGAATGCCATTAATGGCGCTCGCGGCGCGGTCGAGCTATCCAGCGCCACCAATATCAGCAATGCCCGATCCGCTGAGATCGCGGCGAACGCCTCGAATGCCTTTGGAATTGCCGGGAACAACCTCAACCGCGTCATGGATCAGCTCGCCGCCGCTTCTCAGAAGGGCGCGAACATTGAGCAGATCGCCGACGCCTATGCGATGGCGGCAACCAACTTTAACACTTACCAGAGCAGTGTTGTTGGCGCGGAGCAGGCATCGACGTACCTCACCACCTCGATCGCCCTGCTTGGTCAGGCGGGTCTCAAAGGCAGTGACGCCGGAACCTCACTGAACCAGATGATGATGCACCTTGCAGGGCCGACCGATGATGCCCGCAGGCAGATGCAACGAGCGGCGCAGCAGATCGGTATCACTGGCAATCTGGCCTATGACGCCAGCGGCAGGATGCGACCGCTGCCTGAGATCATCAACAATGTTGCTCGTGCCACGCAGGGCATGAACCAGGCCACCCGTGACGCCTTCATCAAAGACGTGTTCGGATCGGACTCTGCCCGTGCAGTGAACATCCTGACGAGTCAGGGCGTAGCAGGCTTCACGGCAATGGAAGCCGCCGTAAGCAAGGAAGGCGCAGCCGCCGAGCTTGCCGCCGCTCGTACCAAGGGCTTCGGCGGTTCGTTGGAAGGTATCAAGTCTCAAATCCAGACGGCGAGTAACGCCCTCTTCACGCCGCTACTCAATCCGCTTGAAGGCATGACGCGCAACGCCGCCGCCCAGATCGGCGCGCTGCCCTGGGGACAGTGGGGCAGCAATGCCGCAACGCTCTTCTCAGCAGGCATGTCCAACCTTTCCCAGCTTGGGAACGCCTTTGCTCCCCTTGGGAACGCCGTTGCAAGCACCTTCAATGGCATGGGGCCGGTTATCCAAAGCGCGCTCTCAACTGGCTTTACCTGGCTTTTAACCAATGCACCAACCATTACCAACAACCTGCTCACCATTGGCGGAGCGGTGCAGAGTGCCATTACAACCATCACTCCGATTGCCACCCAGGTCGGCGGCGCGCTGATCAATGGGCTGGGCAGCGGCTTCAACTGGATTGTCGCCAACGGGCCAATGGTGATTGGCGCGGTCGTCGGCCTGGGTGCCGCGCTGGCTGCTCCTGAGATCGTCGCCGGAGCCGCCGCGATTGGCGGCGCGATTGCGGCTATCAACTGGCCTATCGTCGCGCTGGGAGCCGCAGGCGCAGCGCTAGGCGCGGCCTGGGCTACCGACTGGAACGGCATCCGCACCGCGACGGTGAACGCCTGGAACGGCATGCAGCCCACGCTTGCCGTTGTCGGCTCATGGCTGATGACCAATATCCCAGTTGCCATCAACGCCACCGTGGGCGCGTTCCAGGGCGCATGGGGATTTCTCAACAACAACGTGATCCCGATCTTCAACGCCGTCGGGAACGTTATGGGCGCGATCATGCGCAAAGAGCTTGAGCTGGTAGTTGGGGCGTGGAATGGCTTTACCGGCGCAGCGCGAGCGGCCTGGAACGAGCTGGTCGAAACGAATCCCTGGATTAAGACCGTTGCCGACGCAATCAGCTTTGGACTCGGCAACGCCCTTACTGCTGGCAACAACCAGCTATGGGGCTTCAAGGGCTTCTGGGATAACGTCGCCGGCGCGATTCAGAACGTGATCGGCTGGCTCAATAACGTCGCCAGCGCCATCAACAATATCAAGCTACCTGGCTGGATGAACGGCGGCGCGTGGACGGTCAGTGTGCCAAGCGCGCCTACAGCCGCGCCCGCGCCATCTAATACCAACTACACCAGCGGGATTATCGGCGCGCCTACATTCGGCAAGCGCCAGCCAAACTACTCCCCAACCGGCGACCCGTTTGCCAATCCCTTTGGCACGCGCGCAGCACCAGCAGGAAGGGAGCTACCGGGCGGCGACCCGAGCACGCCAACCATTGTCGTAAACACCCCCAGCACGCCCGTCAACGTTGGGAGTGGCACCGGCAACCTTGTCGGCGGAAGCGGTGGAGGCGGCGGGGCTGGCGGGGGAGGCAAAGCGAACAAACTCAGTCCAGAAGAGGCCGTACGTCCGCTTGTTGACGAGATGCGCCCACCGCTCATGGAGTTCTTCAACGGCATGAACCAGGGCGGGGGACGCCTCAACAATGCCTTGCAGCAGGCCACCAACGCCGCAGGTCGCTTCGGGCCGGAAGTGAGCCTACTCAGCGACTACTACAGCCGCGAGGCCGAGGCGCAGCGCCGCCTTACCGATGCCAACGAGCGGCTCAAGGACGCCACGGACAATGTGACCAGGGCGCAGGAAGACCTGACAGCCGCGCAGGAGCGCGCTGAGGCGCTCCTGACGCCGATCAACAGCGCCAAAAGCGATCTGGACAAAGCTGTTGCACAGGATCGCTACGAAGAGGAAGAAAAGCGACTATCGGAAGCCTACTCCAAGGCAGAAGCAAAGGCCAAGGGCAAATCTGCGGATTCCGAAGAGGCAAAAGAGGCTGCGCGCCGGTTGCGCGCCCTCCAACAGCACGAGATCGACCACGAGGCCGAGCGCCAGAAGGAGCAGGCTCAGAAAGAAGTTGACGCCGCCCAGGACAAGGTAGACCGGGCCAAGAAAGAGCAAGAGCGCGCCCAGAAAGAGGTGAACAAAGCCCAGGACGAAGTAAACGCCGCCAAAGACCAGTACAACGCTTTGAGCGATGTCATTTCGGCACGCAGCGATGAGACCAGGGCCATGGTCGATGCCATCAACAAGATGGAAGTCCTGAGCGAAAAGCTCGCCAAGCTGAGTAGCGTGAAGATACCTGAGACGAGCAGCGGAAACAGCAATAAGGGGGGCACGACCCAGAACAGCATCGGCACCAGGATTGGCAATCCGAGCAACCCGGGCGGCACAATCAAGTTCCAGAGCACGAGCGCCATGCCTACAAACAGCAGGCCGCAGTTCGCGCCGCTCAGCGTGCAAATGCCCAACCTGAACGGGTTGGGGCTCGTACGCTCATCTGAGGCAGCCCGACCGTCTGTGGTCAATGTTGCCGCCCCGCGCATGCCCTCGCCGGTCGTGAATGTTGCCGCCCCTCGGCTCAATACCGCAACGCCGATAGTGAATGTGGCAGCACCGCAGCTCGCCGCCGCGAATGTGCAAGTTACGCCGCCCAAGCTGGCAACCAACGTGCAGGTAACGCCGCCCGAGTTGCCTGCCAGTCGCGGCGGCAATACCTATGTGTTCTCACCGCAGATCACGGTCATGGGCAGCGTGACGAGCGAGCGTGATCTGATGGCAACCCTGGAGAAGTACCGGCGCGAGCAGGACTGGATGAACGGGAGGATCGGCTAATGGCAGACCCATTCGTCTATGTCCGCTGCGCCTTCGACGTAGGGCCGCGCACCGTGCCTGCGAGCAACCAGTGGGTGGATCTGACGCCCTATATTCGTTGGGGCGCCGAGACGCTCGATATCCGGCGCGGGCGCAGCAACGAGCTTGACGAGGTGCAGACCGGCGTCTGCACCTTCACGCTCAACAATATGGACAAGCGCTTTTACTTCGACTACAGCGGCGGGCCGTACTACCAGAAAGTGCATGCCGCCAAGCGCATCGAGGTCTACGCAGCGCTTGAGACTGCGCCAAATGTTTTCACGCTGTATCGCCAGTTCACCGGCTTTGCCGAAAGCTGGAAGCCGGAGTACCCCGCCAAAGGTCAGGACGCGATTGTACGTGTGCGCGCGGTTGACGGCTTCGCGCACCTGGCGCGGGTCAATCTCCCCTCGCTATTCTTGCCTGCTCAGTTGAGCGGGGCGCGCATGGCAAGCATTCTGAGCTGGCCTACTGTGGCCTGGCCCAGCGGTGACACGATGGCGAACCTTGCCAGCACCGGCAGCGTGATCGTGCTAGGCGACCCTGACTACGAAATTACCACGAACGCGCTAGCTGAACTTAAAACCACTGCGCTGGCAGAAGGCGGCGTGATCTTCATGGACGTGAATGGCAAGTTCACCTTCCAGGGCCGATCCTTCCGGCGCACTCCGACAGGAACATTGCCGGTCTTCGGCGATACTGGCAGCGAGTACCGCTACGAGAGCTACGAGCCATCGGTCGATGACCGCATGATCTTCAATCGGGTACGCTTTGCAGCCAAGGCGGTAGATCGCAAGCAGACCATCACCGTCACTGGCAGCAGCGGCACGATCACCGTCAGTTACAAAGGCAAGAGCACGACGCAAGCCTACAACGTCTCGACCGACGCGCTCGCCAGCGCACTCGGCAACCTGAAAACGTTGCGCGGCGGCATCCTGCAAGTGACTGGAACGCCGGGAAGCAGCTACGACATCTACTTCAACGAGGGCTTCGGTAAAGACGTACTGAGCGTCAGCGGGAGTGGCGGCGCAACCGCGACTATTACGAGCCATACCGGCGCCGTACAAGAGGCGTTCGACTTGACCAGCATGACGACCTACGGCACGCGCTACTACAAGAACAGCGATAGCGCCACCGAAGTCATTGTTACCAGCGACGACGAAGCTATGAACCTCGCAAACACGATCATTCGGCGCTACAAAGACCAGCGCACCCGACTGGACAAGATCAGCCCGCAAGGGCATCTGAACCCAGCAGCCTGGCCCACGATCCTGAGCGCCGACATTGGCACGGCAATCCGCACCAAGCGCACGCACGACGTATGGACATGGCAGCAAGACCAGTTCATTGAGGGCGTCAATATCAAGATCTCGCATGGCCTCTTCTGGAATGTGGACTGGCAGCTATCGCCCGCCGACCCGACGCAGTACTGGATCTTGGGTGACGCGACATACGGGAAGCTCGGCATTACGAACGTGCTGGCGTAGAAGGGAAAAGCAATGGGCTGGACAACTCCGCGCGACTGGACGACAGGAGAGACCCCGGATGGGGGTATTTTCAATACCCATGTGCGGGACAACCTGAGCTTCCTCTATAGCGACAAGGCCAGCTTAGCAGGCGCTGCATTTAGTGGGCCAGTGAGCACCAGTAGCACGCTCGGCGTAACTGGCGCAACAACCTTGAGCACGGCGAGCTTGAGCGGCGCGCTCACCCTTGCCGTAGAAACGATCCTTACTGGTCTGAGCGTTGCCCCAAGCGCACCCGCCAGTGGAAAAGGAGCGCTCTATCTCGATAACAGCCTGATACCAAAGGTCAGGACGAACAGCACAACCTACACCATTCCATACCTGGAAACGGCAAACACCTTTGCGGCGGCGCAAACGCTGAACGGAGCAGGGTCAAACCTGATTCTTAATGCACCCGCAGGCAACAACGAAGACATCATGTTTCAGTCGGGCGGCGTCAACGCCATTATTGCGCGTAAAACAAACGATGCCCGCACTGGTTCAGATGCAGGCGATAACTTTGGCATCAACACGCGCACGGACGCAGGCGCATCCAAAGCGTGGCCGCTCTATATCGAACGGTCGAGCGGCAATGTGATGATCAATGGCACCGCGCCAACCGCGCAACTCGACGTGAACGGCAACACCATTCGGTTACGCACCCAGCGCACCCCCGCCAGCGCCAGCGCGTCAGGCAACGCCGGCGACATTTGCGCGGATAGCAACTATATCTACTACTGCACAGCTACAAATACCTGGAAACGGGCCGCAATCGCAACATGGTAATACCGAAGGAGAAGGAACACCATGCCCATTGACTACAACGAGTTTCGCAAGCACAAGGCCGAGAAACGCATCGAGATCGTCAAACTCAGAGGGGGGTACGCCGTCTCAAAGCGGCAGTTCAGCAGGGATACCGGCGAGGAGATCGAGCCGGAAGAAGAAACCCTTGATCGTGCTATCGTCCAGGAGCGCCGTGACCAGCTTGTAAAGCAGCTTGCCGAGGTGGACGCCCTGCTTGAGCATCTGAACGAGCTTGACGCGAAAGCGAAGAAGAAGCCAGCAGTAGGCTCGTAAAGCCGACCCATCATCGTAGCAGCGGCCCCAGCGCCGCTAGAAGGAACCCAGACCCATGGCTAACAACCTTGCGATCCCTCTCTACCCCAGCGGCTCTGCCAACATGGCAACTGAGGACGTGACTAGCGTCCACTACCCAAAGTACATCCAGTACCGCCGGGATGGCAGTGAGATCATCCAGGAATTGCAACTCGTCCTTACGCCAGGCGCACCCACGCCAAGCGGCACTGACATTGTAAATGCGAGCGGTGCGGCAATCGCAAGTACCGACTTTGCCATTCGCAATACGAGCGTCCACAGCTTCTTCATCCCAATGTTGCAATGGCGCTACATTGAGATTTTGATCTCAGCGGACACCACTGCGCTTGACCAGGCACTGACGATTGGACTCTCAAGCACCCGAAACGTGAGCGCGACAGGATCGCAGAACAGCAAAATTCAGCACGCCTCATTCGTCTTTCCGGCAAGCACTTTCCCTATGCAGGTCGGCTTTAGCTCCGACAACGGCTCGCTCGCACCAGGCGGTGTGACGGGTGCAGACCCAGCAACGGTCTACGCGGTCTATAGCGCGCCGCTGATCAAGGCATCGGCCTATCTATGGCTCTCGATTACTGCCGCGAGTAGCCCAAGCGCTGGGACGTTGCAGGCAATTACGATCACACGCAAGCGCTAAGGCGCAGCGCGGGTATACTTTCCCATAAGAAGCACTTTATCCTGAAGGGATTACTTTCCTATGGACTTCAACGATCTGCCGTTTCTTTCCAAAGCCATCCTGAGCGCCCAGCCACTAGCGGGCAAGGACGACGCCCAGATTGCCAACGAGCTGAGCGCGCCCGACCGCTTCAACCCCATCAGCTTTGATAACTTTGTGGTCGCCGTGAAGGCGGCGGGCGCGACCTGGGCTGAGCTAGGCCCGCTCTCCAAAGCAACCGCGCTTGTGACCAACCTACTCACAAATGCGCTGGCCCAGGCTGACCTTGCGGTTGTGCTGGATGCGATAGAAGGTGCAAAGGCACTGCTGACCAGTCCCAGCGAAGGGCTTAAGGCTGCCATAGACAAGGTGGTAGCGGATCGTACCCTCACGAAGTACGACATTGCGAAGCTCTCGTTCGCCACTGGGGACGAAAACGAGCAAGTACCAGAGACGATCACCGCAAGCGGCGTGAACATGGCACGCGCAGCCGCAGAGGCGCACATTGAGGCCAGAAATAAAGAGATCCAGGGACTCATCGTCAGTTCGCCGGAGCGTGAGGCTGAGGCGAACCGTATCCTCGAAGAGAACCGGGCAATCGAAGCGGCACGGCTTGCTGAGATCCAGGCAAAGGCCGATGCTGAGCGAGCGGAGGTGTTGGCAAAACTCGCCAAAGCCGAGCAGTCCACCATCATGCCTGCCTAAGCGTAATCTTTCCCCTTCTCCAAGCGTAGCGGGCATGCTCCCCCGCTGCGCTTTCCCTTTTACCTGATTGCGGTAGAATAGTACACATACAAACCCCGTTCACCGATGGGATCGGCATGTGTCCTACACCGCAAATAGCCCCCTTCTGGCTCCTTCAACGGTAGACAGCAAGCAGCCCTACCTCTGGCTTTGCAACCACGCCCTGACCCACGCGAGTGAGTACAGCTCCGGCGACTTTGCCTCAATTGTCCACTACTACTACCACTACGCCGAAGAGACCGGGCTTGACCCCCTTCTTGCTTTAGCTCAATGCGTCCACGAGACGGGCGGATTAACCAGTTGGTGGGCTGGGCGTCCCAGGCGCAACTTTGCAGGCATCGGCGTGAGCGGTCACACGCTCGTACCCCCGGAGGGTAGCCCAACCGACCCGGCAGATCCCGACTTTTGGCGACCGGCTGACGAAGAAGGCTGGGAGTACCACGCAGAGCGTGGGCTATGGGAAGCGGGCTGCACGTTCGGCAGCGTGAGAGAAGCCGTGCGCAAACATGTCGGGCGCCTACTTGCCTATGCACTGCACGACGAAGAGGCCAACGAAGCTCAGCTTCGATTGATCAAGGAAGCGCTCGACCATCGCGGCCTGCCCGCGCGTTTTCGCGGCGCGGCGCCGACCATCAAGGGGCTTGTAGGCAGATGGGCAACCGACCCGCGCTACGTGACCAAGCTCGTGAACACCGCCAATATGCTGGCAACGTACCAACCGAAGAAGTAAACCCGTAGGCTAGGCTGAAGTGACTGAGTATTTGGGAAAACCCCGACGCAAAGAAGCGCGGGCAGGAGATTGAAGAGGCTTTCGCAAGTATCCAGGTGCCGTACCCGGACGGAACAATTCACGAGTTTCCGCCAGGCAACACTCGCGCCATTGACGACTTCCACCCCGACGAGCTGGGACGACGAACCGCCACAAGCATCAAGTCCTGCAACACCATGTGCGAGACCTACCAGCGTCCAGGGCAGCTCTACGGCTGCCTGGCGCATGCCGTCAGCGAGTTTGCCGAGTCGCTGCACGGTTTCAACGGCGAGGAACAGCCGCCGGTGCTTTTTCAAGGCGATCCCACAACCGGCGCATACGTTCCCCTCGATGCGGTTGAGCGAGCGGTACTACAGGTCGTTGTGCCACCCGAGATCGGCGAGCAGCATTGGCAGCAGTTGAGCGACATTGCCGACCTGGCAGCAACCGAGGGCATCAACCTCATTGTCACCCCGTTGGACGATAGCGAGTAGGAGCAGGAAGGGGGCAACCCCGCCAACTGCGCCACCGAGAACCGCGCCAACCGCGCCATGTTGCGTTAGAAGCCGCGCTCTGCTATCCTAAACCCCTGATAGGCCAGCACACGAACAGCACGATGCCCCTTTCCACGAAAAGGGCGTCGTGCGTCTTTGTGTGGTCCCAACCGTACCTGTCCCATGTGCTGGAGCGTTCTCATGCCGGAGGGAGAATCCTTGTCCAACGGAGACCGTAGCAATGCCCAGACAAGCCAAAGCGCCGAAACCCCCGCGTCCGCCACGTCCGCCGCGCCTTCCGGCCCTGCTTGACCGCAAGCTGTATAAAACAGGCCAGACACGCGGCGCAGATGACGATGTGATCTTCCAAAACCGTGTTTCGCGCAATAGCACGGTGCTTATTCCGTATGAGTGGTGGAATGCAGCTTCGAGCCCTCCAGAGGGCGAAGACGGCTTCGAGCGTGGCTTTATTGCCCTGATCTCCCCCAGAACCTACTTTACGACAGAAGATATTTCCCATGACCTGCAGGAGCGCGGGTTAGAGCTTGGGGTAAATACGCTGGTCTTTTATGAGACCCGCGCCGACTGGCGGGAGTACAACCCCGACCGCGTAGGCTGGGAGGTTGCAACGCAGCGCACGGCACCGCTCGGCGGGCAGTACGTTGCGCGCGTGCCAGCCAGCACGGCAGCCGATGAGGGCGATAGGGTCAATCGCGGCTTCACGACGACCAGCAACAAAGGCGCAGGCGTGCGCGTGTATGAGTACGCCCGCAACACAACGATCCAGCAGTGTCGAACCCAGCTCGAAGCGCTCTTCTGGTTTTGCACCGACGCGAGCGAGGTAGCCGAGGCGTACGGTATGAGCGTCGCGGAGATCGCGGCGCGCAGGGCGGTCAACGAGCAGGCCTGCGCCCAGGACAACCTTGCCGACATTGATCAGCTGATCGCAAAGCGGCTGCTCAGTCAGAACACGCGCACGATCTGCCCGCTCTGCCTGGAAGAAGTATCGGCGCAGGGGTTCTTTAACCGGGTTGAGCAGGCCGAGGGACGATTAGTGCCCGACCTGACCGTCACCCAGCTCAACCTGTTCCACCTGGAAGAGCTACGCATCGGCAGGTACGGGCACCGTCCGTACAATGTGGGCTGGGGCCATCACCACTGCAATACCGTGGTGAAGGACTCGGGTATCGACCCGACTTTGATTTGGATGGAGGGCGTGGTAGACCGCAACATCCAGGCGGGCTATCTCATCCCCAAGGCCAAAGCGGAATAGCCGTTCGTCTCAAGCTCAAGCGTGCTCTGGCGCAACAGATGTTCCAGCCGGTGGCCCGCATGCGCCTTGAGATCGAGCTGGGCAGCAATCCAGTTGACCCACTGCGGATCAAGCTCGATTGCTACAGCGCGCCGCCCCAGCTTGCGCGCTGCCTGCGCGGTACTGCCGGAGCCTGCAAAGCAGTCCAGCACAATATCGCCGGGGAACGTCGTCGCCTCGATAGCGTGCTCCAACATCTGGGCAGGCTTTTCGGCGGGGTGCTTGCCCTTGTAGGGCCGCACCGAAGGAAACGTCCACACGTCGGTAAACTCTTTGGATGAGTCGACGTTGAAAGGGCGGATCGCATCCTCGTAGGGCGGCATGCGCTCGACCTTGCCGGTGGACAGCAGCGCCTCGCAGATCTTTGTGTACTGCTCTCGGCTGGGAATGTTGCGCCCGGCCTCCCAGTTCGACACCGCGCCACCATGGTTGACCTTACCATAGGCGCCGGTCATGCCGGTGAGTTGGTGCTGAGAAAGCCCGGCCTGTATCCGCACCTCGCGCAGCAGGTTGCCGAAGTACGAGCGGAACAGATTGCCCTCGATGGCAGGCTCTGCAAAGATGATGCGCTCGCTATGAGCGTACCACTGGCGCAGCGCCTCCTTTTTCATCTTCTGCTTCCAACCGTCAAAGCCCGGATCGTTCGGCTTTGTCCAGACGACCTGGGCCAGCACATTGAAGTGCTCCGCAAAGACCAGCTCGATCCGCGCCGACATTTCAGACGCGCAGAAGCAGAAGATCGAGCCGTTCGGCTTGAGCACGCGCTTCCACTCCGAAATATAGCGCGTCATCCAGGCCAGGTAGTGCTCATCCGTCTCGAAGGCTGTATCACCAGCGATATTGCTCTTCTTGGTGGAGTGGTAGGGCGGGTCAGTCAGGATGAGCGAGACGCTATGATCGGGGACAGCCCGCAGGACAGCCAACGAATCGCCCTCTGCCAGGACGACATCGGGCGAAGTAGCCGCAAGATGAGGAAGGAGACTTCTCTGTATTTGTTCAAACTCAGTAGCGCGCCCCATATACCATCCTTACAACTTCTTTGGGAATGGCTCCCCCAGGTCGAGACCATAGTGCGCTGCCAGAGCAAGCAGGCAGTTCATGGTGTGCCGGATCTCCACTGTCAGCCGGTCTCGACTCGGCTCCTTTTCCCAGCTCGCTTTTGTTCCAATATGCTCAAGCAAGGCCACCTCCTGAGCAACCTCGCCAAGCTCTTCCGTTGCCACCAGCATGATCTCCGCAGGCGAGCGGAATACCGGCTCGCCAACTGAGTATGTTTCTCGTTGCTCCGGCATAGCCTTGTCTCCCTATGCAGCCTGGGCAACCTCAGCAAGCGCCGCTGCGCGGATCGATGCAACCACCGCCTGCGCAGCCTTGTAGCGCGCCCCTTTGGTTGCATCGATCTGCCATAAAGTCTTTACGATTTCAGCCTCAGTTTTATCCGTTGCCAGCAGCGCAAGCACCTCGCTCCGGGTTGCTTCTAGCCCATTGTCGGGACACGTCCAAACCACTGGATCGATCCCCACAAACGCAGGAGCGGGTGAGGCTGAGGGTGAGGCTGAGACCTCAGCTTCACTAAAATCAGGCTTTTCGACTACACGTAAGCGTGGCTGAGGTTGAGGCTGAGGCTGACTTTGCCCAACGCTACCGAGCGAAGAGAGCGCCGCAGGTTGCTCGACTGACTGCCAGAAACGAACAGCAGGAAGGGGGGCAGCGTAGCGGGGAACCTCTGCGGTGTCAATCCTTTGCGGGACGAACTTCCACGCTTCGTCATTCCATACCAGCATCGCGGCTTGCTTCGACTGGTAGCAGCGCAGTGTAACAAAGTGACTCTTTGCGTAAGCCCGACCTTCTAGCCCAAGAGCGTCGGCGGTATCGCCTTCCGCCGTAACGACCAGGCGCACGAGTTTCTCCGCGCCATCGGAGGCAACGCGCTTGAAGATCGCTACCGCGTCTTTCGACTCGGCTGCTAGCGTTGCATAGTCATCCAGTACGACGGTTAGCGGCTGAGGAGTATCAAGCTCTAAGCGCCGCTCGATCTCAGCTCGCAGCGCCGCCAGGTACGGCGCGCGATCCGCACTGCGGAAGACATAGCCGTCGCCCCAATTAGCGCTTGCCTTGACGCCCACAATGGCAACCTCACCATCACGCCAGCGCAGCAGCGCACGCGCAAGGCTGGTCTTGCCCGAGCGCGTAGCGCCGACAATGAGCACATGCGGGTAGTCTTCAGGGTAGTTATTGAGATGCGCCACCCAGCGCGCCATCGGAATGCGCGGCTGCTCGTTGCTCGATGCCGCCGGCGTCTCGCGCTGGCTGTAGGTCTGCGCGGCCTGCTGGTGCTGCTGGTCGCGTACCTCTTCAACTGCATTCGTGCGCTGCGCTCGTTGCGCCAGGAAGCGCACGAGCATGGCAAGTACGCCAATAACAACCGCCCCCAGCACAATCAAGGACACAACCATATTGGAATACTGATCGGGAGGAATATCCTGGTTGGGCATTGCTACCCCCTAGTCCTCTACGAGGTTCATTTCAGGCCAGTAGGCCACAAATACCGAGCCAACAAGCACGATGATGTGTGAAACAACAAGCGCGAGCGTTGGTGCCATGCGGGCGGTAAGGAACCCGGCTACCAGCATAGGAACGAACAGTGCTGCATAGCCGATATATGTGCCAACAACGTCAATCAGGAAGGGAAAGCCATAGCGCAGCGAGAAGCGCTTGCGGCGGCTGCCCCACTCCATCAAGGTACAAAACGACTGGATAGCTATTCCGGCAATAACCGCAATCGGGCTAACATCCTTCCAGAAGTCCCATTGGTCAGGCCAACGCCCATTGATAGCCATGATTGTACCAATGAATGAGCCTGCCAGGACGACGAAGGATGAGACCTGGATTGTGCGGTTCGCGACGCGCTCAACGGCAGCCGCGCTGACAACCGCCGTCGGATGCTTGCGGCGCACCTGGCGATCATCGGTTGATGTGACCGGCATGAGGTTGCTTCCTTTCATGACAAATCCCAACATCCCGTACAATAGCGCTTGCGCGGTAGCTTCCTTCCGCGTCGTGGCCTCGTTGGGTGTCACCAGCACCTGGCGGGGCCGCGTTACTGTTGGATAGCCGCAGTATAGCACATGGGTCAAGAAACAGTGAACGGATGACTCTGATGCGCAAAAGTTGCAAATTGGCTCTTGACTGTAGCTACATGGTGAGCTACAATCGCATCAGTCATAGCTGAAAGTTGTTAAGGCGGTAGGAGTTTCGTTAAAACAGTGTGGAGCCTATGGATAAGCGGCAAGCGCTCCTGGTACTGCTGGCATTCGCCAGTACCGAACTGAAAGCCCTTGAGCAGGCACCGGCGGCGCGTCAGCACGCCGACCTTCCGCTTGATCCTGCCACGCTTGCCGCCGCCCTGGATGAAGTTACCATGAACCCGCGTGCGTTATTCGGACAGCTCGACTTATCCGGCGTTATACCTGCCGAGCTTGAGGAAGATGTCATCGAGGCTCCCGAAATCCTCACCACACCACCAAGCATGCCAGCCGCGCCAGCTCCGCGCACGGATCTCCAATCCCAGGCAGTACAATTCACCGACCCAGCTATGACTGATGCCGACGACGATCAGGGCGTATTCGTATTCCCGGCTGACACCGCCAAAGACGAGGTTATTCGCTGGCGGCTCACCTCGGAAGAGAAGACCCAGATCGAGCAAGCATCGAAGGCCGCAGGCTACACCTACGTCAGTGACTACCAGCGCGTTCTGAACGGGTTGCCGCCGGAACGCTTACCAAAACGCCCAATAGCCATATCGCGAAAGGGACGCCAATAGCAAGAGCGTTCGCAGCCGGGAGGCTGCCAGCCTAACTGAAGAGTCGCAAAAAAGGCGAAAGGAGCGGTCTGGTAAACCGCCCCTCTCGCCTTGATAGCCCGGCGCTGCTGTCTGGTAAGGACACCAGCGGGACTCATATTTGGTTCGTTAGCTGCTCCAAGTATACTCCCCTGATCTCCTAAAGTCAAGGCATAGCAGCGCCGTAGAGGAGCTTTGCTGTGCTTTTTTCTACACATGAGCGCACGGCGTGGTATCGCTGTGCCTTTTTACGCCACGCCCCGCGCCGGTATGCCGTGATGCAGGCCGAGGGTGCCGACCGCAAGTACGACGACTATCAAGGCCACCTGACCGACACCCAGCTCGCCGCGCACATCGGCGGTGAGATCTGCCTGGCGGTGCCTATGGCGCGAGCGGCGCGCTGTGGTCTGCTGGCACTCGACATTGACGCCGGCGGCATGCAGGCCGCTACGCTGCTCATCGACGCCGCCGCGTGTTGCGGCTTCTGGGCATTTGCGCAGATAGACGAAGCGCGCGAACGCGGCTACGTCTGGGTGCCATTCAACGAGCTGGCAGACGCCGCCAGGGTCAAAGCACTCGGCGAGCAGCTTTTGCAGGTCGGCATGCGCCCCGGTTTTCGGGTAGAGAACCGGGTGAGCTACGCCGACACGCGCCTGCCAATGGGCAAACATCGCTGGACAGAGCGCTTCGGCACGCTGCTAGTCAACGACACAAGGATCGACCTGGACGCCGACCTTCAAGCCGGCTGGACAGCGCTTCAAGCCGCCTATACCGCAAACAGCACGACTAGCCTACCACCCGCGCCGGAGAAAGTCAGAAAGCCGGAAAGCGCGAAAGCGGGAAAGCCCGGCGGGAATCGTGGCTACACCATCGACATGTTCAACGCCGAGCATGACCTGGTTGGCCTGCTCGACCAGTATGGCGCAAAGCAGGCGCGTGGCCAGGGCCGCAACCTCTGGCTATGCCCGTTCCACGATGACAACCATGCCTCATTGCTGGTTAACCGGGACGGCGACAAGTGCCGCTGCATGTCGCAGGGCAGCGATTGCCCGCTGTCTGGCAGGCAGTACGATGCGTTCCATGTGTTCTGCATTGGTGAGCGGATTGACCGCACCCAGGCGCTGCGACGGCTGAACGGACTCTCTGACGATCCAGAGCCGCCCACATCCCTACCACCTGTAAGCTCACAGAACGGCCCAGGACGAAGCGAGCCGCAACGTGGCTCCATCGTATGCGACACTCCCCCAGCGCCGCAGGTCGCACCGGAGAACCGGGAAAGCGAGCCTGATCTGCTGGTCGTGGCAGCAACCGATCCGAACCTCACCCGCGCCACTGTTGCCGTGCTCGGTAGCATGCTCGACCGCGCCGACGCTTACCAGCAGGTCTATGCCAGCGTTGCGCAGTACGCCGAGAGCGCAGCATGCAGTGAGCGAAGCGCCCGCTACGCACTGAGACGCCTGGAAACACATGGCTACGTTGAAGTACTCGTTGATCGCGGGCGCCGGGGTGAAACGACCATCTACCGCATTGCCGGGCGGCAAAGCTCTGCCCCCACATGGACTCATGAGAGTCATGATCCCTTCAATGCTCTCATGAGCATGCAGGGGGGGCAGGCCGACCCGCCCGATTGCACCCTTCTGCAATCGGAGCCTGAGCCGTTTCAGATTCAGCCCGAAACCTGCACTGTTCAGAAAATACCACTTGTCTCACAAAACCCTATTCCGCATCAGGAAGCAACCGTATCACGGTTGTATCACGGTTGTATCACTGATCGTCCGCCCTTTTCTCCTGACAGTGATACGCACGCGCTCGAAGCCGATGATGGGGTATGTGGGCCGTTTGGCGCGTATGTATGCCCAGGAGGGGCGTCGTATGTGCCGCCCGAGGCGGCGAGCTGGTACGCTGAAACATTCGGGCATGCGCTGGAAAAAGGGCCGGACGAAGCGGCGTTTAGCGCATCAGGAAGCAATCGTATCACTGACTTTACACTTTCAGTGAGACTCGATGATACATTTCGATCGGAGGCGGGATACTTCGCAGCACGAAGTAACGGCGGCGCGGCGCAGCAGGACGCGGCGGAAAGACCCGGCGAAGAGGGCGCGGAAGGGGCCGAAAACGTATCACTACCCCGTGAGACTCGCGGCAATTTCGATCAAGCACAACTGGAAACGTATCACTCCGTATCATCAAACGTCCACGCATTCCAAAGGGATCGTATCACTGAGTCTCACACCAGTATCAACGATCAGGTCTCACTCTCACTCTCTCACTTACACACACACACTCGTAAGAGTGTGTGTGTAAGTGGAGAGAGAGACCCGGATGAGAGAGACGAGAATGATCGAACAGAGAAAAAGAAACGTCGAAAGACCGAAAAACCATTCGATCCTCAGCACTTGCTCGAAAAGATCGCAATTGCCGAACAAAAGGCGCGTAAACTGGCCTTATCGAGCAAAAAAGCTGACCAGCGGCAGGCATACGCTATCCAACAAAGCATTCAGCAGCTAAAATACCGCCTTGATCGAGCACGCGACGAGATCGGGCTATTCAGAATGCTATGACAACACACCTGCGCGAACGTGATTATGACCTGCTGCACGCCATTGGACTGGCGCGCTTTCTCAGCGCCTGGTCATTGGATTGGCTGTTCTGCGCGGAGCATGCCGATCCGAAGGACGCCAGGCGAGCGCGCTACCCCGACGAGTGGGTCTACCGGCGCATGCGCCAGCTCGACCAGGCGGGCTATGCGCGCGCGCTGGACGTGCAGGGCGAGCGGGTCTACGCGCTTACGTCACGCGGCGCGGTGCTGCTGCAAGACCGCTGGAATATCGACCAGGCTGACGTGACGGTTACGGACAGCGAGCCGGGCGCGGACAAGCTGGCGCATGCGATTGCTGTTGGGCGCTTCTACGCCGCCTTGCGCGCCGCGCTCGCCGACCGGCTACCGCGCATTCATTTGCGCGCCTGGCAGATCGACGCCAGGCTCGAAGCCCGTGACGGCATCAAGCCCGACGCCACGTTCCGGCTGACTGATAGCCGCAACAGCCCGGCGCTGCGCTTCGCCCTGGAAGTTGACCGGGGCGGGCGCAACCTCGACACCTGGAAGCCCAAGGCCGAGACCTACGCGGCCTGGCTACGAGCCGACCCGAACCTGACGCTGCTGATCGTCGCGCCCACCCGGCGGCGCATGGTCAATATTGCTGACGAGGTATTCAAGCTGACCGGCCCGACTGAGCAGGTGCGCTATGCCGAGGCCAAAGACATCAGCCCGGAAGAGATTGCAGGGGCGTGGTATTGGGTCAATGCCGAGTACGAGCTGACGGCCTGCCCGCTCGCACCCTGGCTCGCGTAAACGACACACAGGCCCGCACACGGCTCTGCACACACGTCCGCACACGCATGGGTGCTAGCATTGAGCCGGGTGAGCAGAGGGTGAAGGGTTTCCCTTCTCAGCCATACCCCAGGGATGAGGGAAGAACAATGCAGGCGAGCGAGCGCGACAGCAAAGACACAGCCCTAGTGCTAGCAGCCGTAACGGCGCTCGCGCTGGCGCTGAGTGCCCCGGCGCTCATCGTCGCGTTCGTGGCGGCCCTGGTACTGCGCAAGCTGAGCGGAGCTGAGCAGCTTGGTTGGGCTGTTGCTGTCGTCGGGGGTATCTGGTGTGGGATACGCTACGCGAGTATCCAGGAGGCTTTTTATGCCATGCCTGGATCGTTCCTCACGTTGTGGCGAGAGACCGGGCCCCTGGCGGGGCCACTCTTTCTCATCATCTGCTCTGTCTGGAACAGCCACGACGATAGGCGCAGCGGGGCCGCTGCCGCCCGCGCCAGGCGACAGACGAACGAGCAGGCCAGGGCAGACGCCGCAAAGGTGCCACTGACGACGGGGAAGCCCCCCCCTTCCTGCTCAGGGAACCGTGCTGCAAGGCAGTCGTTTCAACCGCAAGGGCGTGCTGTCGCTGACCTTCGAGGATATGAACCGGCATGCGATGGCCTTTGGCGAGACCGGCTCAGGCAAGACGGAGGGCGCGATCCGGCTGTGCGCCAGCCTGGGCGCGGTCGATCCGGCGCTGCGCATCGTTTACATCGACGCCAAGGGCAGCCCCGAGACGGAACTGCGTTTCAAGGCCGCCATGCGCCTGATAGGGCGTAGCGTGGGCGTCTACCCCGACTACGCCTACGACATCTGGCGCGGCGACGATGCGGCGATCCACGACAAGCTGATGAGTAGCCTCGACTTTACGGGCACGCTGCCCTACCACCAGAATGCCGCCGACATTCTGACCAGCATGGTATTAGCGACCGCGCCGGGCCAGGTGCGCAGCAGCCGCACCTTTATGCAGCGGCTGAACGAGGCGTACCTGCTCAGGCACTATGCCGACGACCCGGCGCAGCTCGGGCGGGTGAAGTTCTACAAGGCGGAAAACCTGTTCGGCGGCGTGCTGCAAGCCTATGACGTGCTGTTCCTGCACGCCCATGGGCGGCTCGATGGGCGCGTCGCGGTCGATGACATGCCGACCGCCTATATCCGCCTGCCGGGCGTGGACAATCTCAAGCAGAACAAGGTCGAGGGCCGGCTGATCCTGCACGACATTCGCTACGCTATGAAGGGTCGCATTCCCGCGCCGGTGCGCATGCTGGTCATCATTGATGAGATTGCGCGCCTGGCGAGCGTGGACGAGTCCGTTGCGATCTTCCAGCAGATGCGCGACCTGGGCGACTCGGTACGCATCCGCCGTACCGCCATTGTTGGCACCACGCAAAGCTACGCCGACCTCGAAGCCAAGGCTAAGAAGATCACCGGTGCAGGCGGCATGACCATCGCGTTTCGCATGCCCGATCCGCAGGATCTCACCAGGCGCGCCGGAACCGTGACGGAGCAGGTTCAAACCTTCTCCAAGAGCAGCGCCGGCGGCATATTCTCGAATAGCGACCCGCGCACGACCGTTACATGGCGCGAAGAAGAGCGCCCGCGCCTGGACTGGAATAGCATTTTGCAGCTCGCAGATGGGCAGGCCGCAATCATCGTTTCGGGCGATGCCACCATCGCGCAGTTCGGCATGGTGCAGCTCCCGCCGGGCGCGCTGGCCCTCGCCCAGCAACCGCTCTTGCTTCCGCGCGCGCAGCAGCTTCAACGAGAGGAGGTGAGCGACCCAGATGCGGAAGCCGTTGCAGCCCCCATCGACCCGCCAGCCGCGCCTAGGCTGAGGCGGGAGAGACCGAAGGTGCATTTTCCCGACGAAACGGACAGCTAAAAAGAGAGGGTTTATGTTTTCATTGCTGGTCTATGTTGCGATCCTGGCGGCGGTGCTGCTCACGCTGCGCCGCAGGCTGCCCGACCCCGGCGGGCTGCTGCTGTACGGCCTCGTGCTGGTCTGCGAGCTGCCGGGCGCGCTGATACGGTTTGGTCAACTCCTGATACCCGGAATGATTCTGAGCAGCCTTGTGCCGCTCATTTTTCATGTCCGGCAGGAGCAGGTCTATACCTATGTGTTCGTCGCCGGCGGGATCTGGGCAGCTCTGCCGTTGGCCTGGTCAGTCCTAGCGCTGCTCATCCCGCTCGATTTGGGCGCTCGGGCGAGGATCGGCGCCAGGCCCGCTGTCCCGGAGGAGACAGCGGCGATCCGGCAGGCCATGGGATCGTTCTTCGAGCCGGTCAGCGCGCCGCGCACCTGGTACGTCGTTGACCGGCAAGGCTTCAGCGCGGGTGTTTCGGGTGACAACGTCTTTGTAGCGCGCTGGGAGTTTGCCACGCGCCACCTGGCCGCGACAGTTGCGCACGAGCTGGGGCACCGCAACCGCGGCGACGGGCGGCTGATGCTGGCAGCCTACCGGCTCAGCGGGTGGAGCTGGAAAACCTTTGTTGGCTTCGGGCTGTGGCTGACCGGGCGACTCTGGATCGGCTGGATGTACCGCCGGGAGTATGCCGCCGACGCCTACGCGCACCGGCTGGGGCTGGGCGAGGCGATGATCGCCATGCTTGAGGCGCATTTGCCAGGCGAAAACATTGCGTTCGGCGACCTGGTAACGGTTCTGCCCTGGCTGAAGGTGGCGGATCACCCGGCAATCATGCAGCGCATCAGCCGGCTACGCAGCCTGCCGCCAGCGGTGCAGCCAGAGCCGAAGGCATCACGGCTCGACGAGCCGCCGCCCGACTGGCTGATGAACTCTCGTTTCGGGCGCTGGTTCACCGCGCAGCGCGAGGCGGCGCGCCAGCAGCTTATTGACAGCGGCGAGTGGGACGAGGCGACCGGGAAGCCTATCCCGATTGGGGAGGTTTTAGAGCGGAAACGGACGGCAGGCGAAGGGCAGCAGCAAGGGTAACAAGGAGGCCAGCGTTATGGGCGGTATCGATTGGGAAGAACACTACCGGCGGGTTGAAGAGGCGTTGCGGTTGGAGCGTGAGAAGGCGGAGCAGGAGGCCAGCGATCGCTATCATGCGGAACGGGTAGCATCGGCGCAGTACGAGGCAGAGCAGGCAGCACGGCGCGAGCGAGAGGAGCGCGAGCGCTTAGGACGGCGATTGGAAAATCTCCCCGGAGATGATTGAACCCGGCAGATGCGATTAGGAGCGTACATCTACCGGGCTGCATCAGGAAGGCCACCTTCAGTATAGCACAGCAGCGCCAGGGCTTATCACCCTGGCGCTGCTGCTGTTGGAGTACCGATAGCGGTTCGATTATACCATGAGTGAAAGCTGGCTTTCCAACTTTCTCACCTTCTCGACTTCGAGAAATCGAAACTTCCCGACTTCTGGTAATCCAGATTACAGACAAACAGGCTTTCCCTCTTATAGGATGACGTGAACGCGCGAAAGTGCGCTTTCTGGCCTTCTACATGACAGAGGGAGGGCGCGATGGTACGTACCATTGCCCTGGCGAACCAAAAAGGCGGCGTGGGGAAAACCACGACCGCCGTTAACCTGTCTGCCGCACTTGTCCAGCGCGGGCGGCGGGTGCTCGTGGTAGACAGTGACCCGCAGAGCAACGCAACCCTGGGGCTGGGGGTTGACCCCTACGCCGAACAGGTCACAACCTACGACGTGCTACTGAACCCGCGCCAGGGCGCGCAGCGGGCCGTGCAGCAGACGGCGAGCGGCGTTGACTTGATCCCCGCGACGATCCACATGGCAGCGGCAGAGCTTGAGCTAGCCGGGCGCGTCGGGCGCGAGACGATCCTGCGGGAAGCGCTGGCCCCCCTTCGTGCTCAGTATGATTTCATCTTCATTGACAGCCCGCCCTCGCTCAGTCTCTTTACGCTGAATGCCCTCAGCGCAGCCGATGAAGTGATCGTCCCGCTGCAAGTCCATATCTATGCCTTAAAGGGCTTCGAGCAGCTCCAGCAGGTCATTGCGCTAGTGCAGGAAAAGATTAACCCGCAGCTACGGATCGGCGGGGTGCTCTGCACGATGGTAGACAAGCGCAACCGGCTGAGCGGCGCGATTGAAGAAGAGATCCGGGGCGTCGAAGGGCTGCATGTGTTCAGGGCAACAATCCCGCAGAACATTCGGCTGACGGAGGCGCCAGGCGCTGGGCAACCGATTGGTCTGTACGACCCCCCTGGCAGCGCCGGCGCGAAAGCCTATGCCGCGCTTGCTGAGGAGGTTGACCATGCCAACTAAGCGCGATCTCAAGAGCATTGTCGGCGGCGCGTCCGAGGGCATCCGGCGCGGCGCGGGCCTGGGCGGTATGATCGGCAGCTCGCCAGTAGAGAACACAGAGGCCACGGAAAGCACAGAGTTGACCATCGAGCGCGAGGTGGTATCTACCAGGCTACCAAAGGGTTTTCGTAAGCGCATGATGCTGCTTGCCGTAGCTCAGGAGCGCGAGGTGCAGGAATTGTACGAAGAGGCCGTCAGGGCGTACCTGGAAGTAAACGAGCCTGCGAGCAATTCCAAAAGCACGTAACTCCACAGGCGCGCAAGTGAAAATGCGCGCAGGCCCGAAAGCGCGCAAAGAGCAAAGACCGGCAGGTTAACCTGCCGGTCTTTGCTTGCCCGGCACTCATGTCCGGGCCACCTTGGTTTTCGGGTAGTGGGGGGAATGATGGGATCGAACCAACGACCTCCGCCAGAGGGATGGTACTTACTTCCAATGCAGAAGCAGCACACCATCAAATGAGCGGTACTCTACCACTGAGCTAATCCCCCATGAGGTGAAGGCAAGGTTACGGCTATTCGGTAATCAATCCGCGAGAACGAATAACCACCGGCCCTCACGCCCCTCACGATACCACCCCGCAGGCGCGCAGTCAAGCAATTGAAAATGCGCGCATTTCTAAAACTGGAAAAGCGCGCAGGCGTGCAGGTACAAAAGCGGAGCGCCTTCGGCGTATCTCCGGTCATCCTCTGTTTTTTGTTTTGCCACAGGCCGCATTGTACGCGCACGCCGCCTTATTCGCCGCAAGGGGCGCGAGCGGCCTGCGGCTAAACCCCTTGTCGGCGCGGCGGTCGGCGCTAATGCTTTCCCTGTTGGCAAACAAAAAAACGCAATGGAGGGCAGCAGGCCCGCCAAGCATCAATGCCACCAGGAGGAACCCGCGATGACCACGACCGCCGCCGAGACCGTGATCAACCTAGCCGAGCTGGACACCGAGACCGCCGACTCAATTGTTGCTCTGACGATTGGCATCCGCGAGGTACGCCGCGAGAAGGACGGCTGCGACAGCCGCGAGCGTGAGCTGCGCGGGCAGCTCGGGCAGATCGTCAGCAGCTACGGCGCGGCCATCCAGATCGAAAACATGGCGCTCGTTCGCTACAACGACGCCACCACCGTTACGCGCTGGGACACACGCGCCCTTGAGCGGCTGCTTGTGCGGCTGGTGCAGGAGCAGAACCCGCTCGCCAAAGAGATCGCGGACTGCAAGCGGCTCGACATAAGGGAGGCGCACACGCAGATCACATTCGCCAAGGCCCAGGCGTAAGCCACCGATGAAATGGGCGCGGCAGGTGGTCAGACCCGCCGCGCCCGTCGTCCCAATCTGAGCTAACCAGAAAGGAACAGCCCCATGCTACCAGAAAGCAACCTGATCTACAGCTACAGCCGCGCCCAGGCCCTCGCAGACGGCGTGCTGGTTGACGTGACCGAGCAGGCCCGGCAGACCGGCTTTGTCTGCCCTGTTGCGATTACCCACGCCGTGCATGTGATGCTCGAAAGCATGCCCGAAGCGGTGCAGGGTATTCAAAGCTACGCCGGGCGCTTGCATGATTGCCTATGGATGGCCTTTATCGGCATCAAGCGCGCCCCAGGCGGAGGCAGCGAGCTACCCTATCAGTTCTACCTCAGCACCGAGCGAGCCGCGCCCCAGCTCATCACCTTGAAGCTGGTATGCGGCCCCGGCGATGAAGGAGAAATGGTCATTACGATTATGGAGTTGGGGGAAAGTTAGCCCCCTTACTGCTCGAAGCGAAGCGCCCGCCGAAAGGTTGGGCGCTTTTGCATCAGTACAGCTAATAAACGCACGAGAAACCATAAGTAAAGCTGTGTTTTCTATACCAAATCTACCCTATTTACTTGTCGAACGTTATACACGCTAGCGGTATAATACGAGTGTCAAAGGTTCTACACAGTTCAGTAAGGAGCAGGAGCAATGATCGGAACGATGCCATACCGCACAGTCGCGGCAACAATCATATTCAATGACAACGCTATGTTTCATAAGACGAACGAGCCGAGCAAGCACACTATTTACGTCTTTAAGGACGATGAGCCGACGGGAAAAAAGTATTGTTTCTGTTATGGGGAGCATGACGATAGTGAGAGTTTTGACTCGTTTGAAGAATGCCTTGTAGGTGTGGGGAGCTACATTAATACATTTCTCAACCAAGATTAGGCTAATACCGTGCGCCAGCGGCAGGACTGGCGCACACAGGGAAGGAATAGCACATGAAGAAGCAAAAGCAAACTGATGAATCACTAGTTGCTGAGGGTTTGGCAGCATATACCGCAGGCCAGCCGAAAAGCGCGAACCCCTACGGCAATCCTAACTCACTTACCTTGAAACAAGAAGTTCATCATAAAGCCTTTCTGTGGCACATGGGTTGGGGCCAGGGGCACTTTGCCGAGCATGGCGGCAAAGGAGTGCCGGTGTACACTGGCATTCCTGCCAACTGTACGCCCCAAATGGTCGATAAGCGCGAACTGCCGGACGTTCACGAGCGCAGGGAGCATGCAAGGTTGCTTCCCTGGACAATGGATCAGCTTATCGGCTCGGTGTGGGTCAATCTGTACACGGGGCGCATTGAAACGATTATAGGGCTGTACTGTAACCGTTTTGGACAGCCGCAGCCTGGATGGAACTGGATGTACTCAGACGTGTATATTTACATCAATGGCCCTGGTGTGTGGCTCGAAACCTACATTGTTGACCACTGGATGCGCTTCGATACGATGGAGCCAACGTTGCAGGAGCTTTGGAAGGATAGATTAGCCCAATACGAATTTAAAGAGATACAGCGCAATCAAAGCGAGACAACACAGAAGAATAAGCCGGATCGCGTGAAGGCTGTCGTTAATACGCCAACTACCAAGCAGGCTGAAAGATCGCACCAGCAGCTAACACTTTTCTAGGAGCATACTACGCAGAAAGCGATGGACTTATGATCATTACGCCCGAACGCCTGCAAAGCCTGATTGACACGCGCTTCAACGGCGACAAGAGCGCCGCAGCGCTGGCTATCGGATGTCACCGGCAATCACTCTATAACTGGCTCAGGCCCACGGACGACCCGAAGGCTCACCGCATGAGCCGCCCGTACCGCAGAGCCGTCGAAGAGCTATTAGCCGAGCAGGCCCAACCGAAGGAGCAGCTAACGACGTGACCGCCTCTACCCTGGGATACTGGCAGAGACAAGTACAAGCCCTCACCCGCAAGATTGCCGCCCTCGAAGGGGCGAAGAAGCTCTATCCCTGGCAGGAGAAGCGCCTCGAAAGCCTCAAAGATGACTTGTGCTACGCGCAGAACCGACTTGCCTTTGCCGAGCAGCACCAGCAGCAACAAGACGAAGCAGATACCAAGAAGATACGCCGGTTTGATGCCTTGCAGCGTGGTAGCTTTGTGACCCTGCCCAGCCGGAACGAATCGATTGTCGCAGAGAAGGCAGACGACCGGATTGTGACCAACAGGGGCGCGCGCTACACCATCAGCGACCTAACCGGACTTACGCCCGCACGCATCAGGCAGCTACGCGCTTTAATGACCGAGAAGGAGCAGACCGCGTGATTTGGAGCATTACCATCGAGTTTAGCAGCCAGAACGAGCAAGCCGCCGCCGAGCTGGCGAAGCGGATCGCCGCGCCGCATATCGAGACGCGAGCCGAGCGCCGCGACACGCTTGCCAGCTACAACGCCTGGCAGCAGGCCCAGGCAGCCGAGCGCCAGGCCGACGAGCTGAAGGGAAGGCTTTAGCAATGGCAGATATACACGACCTAGCTAGTGAGCAAGACAAAGACACATTCATTATTCCAGCTAGTAGTACCTTCGGCAAAACGCCGGTTCGTGTACCTATCACAAAACGCATTGGGGTATTTTGTATTCACCAAACGGTTATACGTCGTAGCCCTCCCGTCCTTTCGCCTGAAAAGTACACTGTTACACATATACCAAGCGGACAAGCAATCTTGCACGGTACTTCTGAGATAGTCGCGGAGGAGCTTATACAAGCCCTGGAAGCCCTTCCTATGAACTGGGAGACTGCACAGTCTAAAGATGACTTTACGCCTGAGCAGAACAAGATGGCAATAGATACCATTTGTCGCTACCAGCTTGAGAGTAGGCACCAGTAATGAAGCTGGAGGAACAAAAGGCACAACAATGCGTGCGTTGGCTTGCATTAGTCGAAGAGCGCGCTAAAACCTGTCAGAGCCTATGCGGCTCGCTGAATGTTTCACCTCGTAACAAGGATGTACAGGCTGCATGGCGCGAGGCTGATGAAACCATGCGCATCCACTGTGACATTTACGATGATCTTGCTGTATCGGAGCCGCAATTCCATGACCACTGACCAGGCCACCATCGCCGCCGACGCCGCCCAGGGCGACCGCTACGCCCGTGACGTGCTCTATTTGCGTGAGACGATGGCAACCGTGAACGACCCGCGCCATCTGCGTACGCTGCACGACCTGGAACGCCGGAGCCTGCGAGCGTGGCAGGAGCGGAAGAACGAGAAGCAACCGTGAAGCGACACGTAATTACCATCATTGTGCCAGTCGAGGACTATGGCGAGATCAGCGACTACAAGGACGCAGCCCAGCATGCCGTGCGCGAACTGATGCGGCGGCGTGGGCATACTGGCGAGCCAACCGTAACCACCGGCACCGTACAAGAACAGGAGCAAAGCTAGTGTCTAACAAGAAGATACAGCCGACCTACCCGCGACCAGTTGGCGGTCTGCCTGGAAAGTGGGCAGGACAATGAGAGTTGGTGAGCTTATCAGACAGTACCGCCTACGCGCCGAGCTAACGGCAGAAGGGCTAAACCAGCTTGCCGGATATAGCTGCAAGAGTACCTCGCGTGTATATGGCACTGAGGCAGGTTTAGAACCATGGTGGAGTACGCTTGTACGGCGCTTTATCGCCGCGCTGAACATTCCCGAACCTGAAGTGATGCAGTGTAGCGATGTGCCGCTCGAAGCGCATGCCGCATGGATGGCGCGGCAGCTCGGGGCTGACGTCGCCAGCGATGTACCAGTGAAGATATACGCCGCAAGCCTTGCCGAGCTGGGGGAGAGCGAGACACGATGAGCACCTATACCCTATCTCGCTACGAGCTAACCGAGCTGCTACGGCAGGCTATTGAAATCTACCAGGATAAGCAATGTGACCTGCCGGGCGACCGTGCCGCCGAAATTGCCGTCGATGATGCTCTGTACGGCCTAGACAGAACGATCAGAAATACTGCTCTGCGCGCAGCCCAGCACTCCACAGAAGTAAAGGACTTTGGGCCATGATCATCGACCAAGAAGCTATGAGGCGAGAAGCCTTCAAGCAACTGGCAATCGGGGCGAAGGCGCGAGCAGAAAGATCTCTTGCCGCTCCATGGATATGGGACAGTACAAGACACGTTCTTACGTACGACGTGCCAGCACTGGCAGACGCAGTGCTTACGCTCATTACTGAGCGAGAGGACGTGAATACGCGGCTGGGAGAGCTGCTACTTGAAGTCCGAGAAACCCGCCAACTGATAGAAGCCGTTTGTGAACAAAGAAAGTTAACCCCATGACAGACCAAGCACTAGCCCCAGAAGCCACCGCCCAGCCGCCGCCGCTCGAGCAAACTGCCGCCCCCCTTCCTGCTCACCTGACGAACGAAGATGCCTACTACGACTGGCTTTTTGCCAAGGAAGAAGGCCAGGCAGATCAGGCCGCAGCCGTGGACAGCCGCTTGATTGCGCATGACCAGGCGCTGAGAGGGGAAGGGGAGTGAACAAGAAGAAGCCGAAAGAGTATCCGCTCGATGTGCAGGAATTAGACCTCGTGGGGATGAACGATAGCATTTATTACAGCAAAGGGCGCCACGACGTAGAGCCGTTTCTAGCTGCGCTGCAAGCAGCGTTTAGTAACAACCACGACGAGATCGACTTTACTGAGCCTGGGATGTTGGTACATGTTTTTTACGAGTATTGGCGAGCAACGTTTCCCCATTCTGACGGATACAGTGTTCGTTACACCGACGCCGAAAAGGGGCAGCGCGGCGCGTTTCCTGTTACCGTATTTCGATGGGAATAGAAGGAGCTAAGTGGTTATGAATGTGTTCTCTACTGAAGAACGAACCACCTACCCGAATGCGCAGGCCGCAGCAGCCGCGCTTGAAGCGGCGCGGCGCGAGCAGCCGGGGCAACGGTTCAAAGCAGGTTGGAAGTCCGGTCGCTTTTGGAGTAGACCAGAGAGCGAGGGCGAGCATGATCGTTGACCGCAGGTGGAATACCGAGCGGCATACGCGCAAGCATGCGACACGCGGGCCGCTGTTCTGTTGTGACCAATGCAGGCAGCGCCGCCGCCTGGCCTCCCCATCTGGCGGCTACTGGCATGGCGACTTATACGGCGGAAGCGAATACCCGGTGTGTAGCTGCTGCGTAGCGGAGTGGAAAGGCGAACGAGAATATGCCAACGAGTGAGGAGGTCCGGCAATCTATCGAGGCTTTACGCGACGAAGCGTGCGCGACACAGAAGCCGCAGATCACTACGATTGGTATGTGTCGTGTGTGGGCGCTTGTCCACAACAATGGAGCTTTTGAGGTTCGTGTGCATGGGCCAGCGTGTAACGATGTTGTCAACGGCTTCTTTGACCTTATTCCGTGGGCCTGGGGATACAAAGAGGTGCAATCCGTTGTTGATGATCGAAGCACAGACAAGAAGATCATTCGATGCTACCTATTCAGCGTCCCCCAAGCCCCGGCAGCAGCCGATTAAGGAGTTGATTTGATGCCAGAGCCAACTATGAGTGACCTGGATACACAGGCGTTACGAGCCATTCGCGAGTTTGAGGCGGATGGTTGGTATGTAAATATCAGCAGCAAACCACGGCTACAACCACATACCGTCATGGCGCAGCGGATGGGAGACATTGGCAGTACGCTCGTTGAGAGCGCGGATAGCTGGCAAGAGGCTATCGTCAAACTCCATTCATATGCAAAAGAGAGGGAACATCTGTAATGCCAGAGCCGATTACCCTGGAAGAGTTGGAGGCCATAGAGCCAGACGATTTCTACGAACCCGGCTGCGTTTGTTTAAGCAGGAACGACTACGACCGACTCATAGCAACCGCACGCGCCGCGCTTAGTCCGTGGAAGCGGGTAGAGGATGAGCTACCCCCGCACGGTCTTGTTGTGATAGCCTTAAAGGATGGAACATTCTATTACCCAGGCTTCTATCACAGTGAGGAAAAGCGGTGGTTCTACGCAACATTTAGCCATTCAGAGCTAGACGGCGTTACCCACTGGTGCAAGTACCCAGAGCGACCAAAGCCCCTCTAATCCCTGTAATCCACCAATAACCCACACAAACGCGCCGAAATACAGCAATCGGCGTGTTTTTTGTTCATATCGTTAGATTATGCGCAAATAGCTAATACGTATACAAAAACGCACGAAAACGCACCAAACCCGACTTAAAGTAGGGTATAATACGTGTATACGAATAAAGCGGCCCGTAAGTGCTACGAACACTCACGAGCCTAGCCCCGGAACCAGCATGAAAGGCAATTCCGATGCTTCAACGCTATCATAGCAGCAGTCTTACCCGTTTTGCAACCCACGATCTCAGTCTAGGCGAAAGCATCCATGATTTTCGCTTCAACGAAGAGACCAGCGCTATTGAGGTTGCAAAGCTCACCCGCGTAGCGCCGCGCACCGTTGACATTGATACTCTCTACGATTACCCCGTTCAGGACCCCGATCAGCCGACCTTTGACCGCGAGCTTGAAGAGGCCATCATAGGCGCGGCGAGCATATGCGCCGACCTGAATGAACCCGACGCCGACGAAGCGCCAGAGCGCATCTACGCACGTTTCTACTACCGCAGCGCCAGCCGCCCCGACGTCCTGCACGAAACCACGGTTGACCTTGAGGATGGCAGCGCGCTTTGCACCTGCGAGGGTTTCAACGGCAAGCATGGGCATTGCTGGCATGCGCCGACCTCACAAGCTGCCGAGGACTTCTATGTATTCCCCCAGCCGCGCGCAAGCGCCTACAGCGCGCCCGTATGGGAACGCGCCGCCTACGAGCGGCGCATGGCAGAACTGAACGCCGACCTGTTTGCCTAGTAACAGCATGCAGCCGGGGCGGCGACCGTCGCCGCCCCTTTCCCAGGAAGGTTAGGAAGTATATGCCAGCAACCTTGTTAACGAGCATCGCGCTTGTGATGCATCAGGAAGAGAACAAGAGACTTGCAGAGCAAGCTGAGGCCGCAAGAGTAGAGGCACAGCGGCGGCGTGAAAAAGAGACGTTCTTTACTGAGTGCATGCGATCCCGGTTTGGACATGATATGTGGGGCGACTTGAATGGGGCGGGAGCGCGCTTTGAGCACCAGGACAACGGTATCGAGCTTGTTATTCCACTTGGGGACACGTCTGCTCGCCTTGAATGGCAGAACGCCGACGGAGGGCGCATCGTCCTTCGAGTGAGCTGCGATATGCGTGTAGGGTATGCGGAAGCTGGCAAGGTGAACGAAGGAGAGGTATCGCCTGATGTCTTGAAGGAACGCTGTTATGCACTGCTCAAGGCGCTTGGAACGGTTGCGAATATTGCGCCGGATGTGCCGTTTTAGGAGATCTTGAAACAGCCGAGGGCGGGCTAAGACCCGCCCTAGCCCCAGGAGCAGACCCAGTGACACCGACACGCGAGGAATGGACGGAGATCTGTAACGAGAACGGGAAGATCCTGATCGTCATCCTGGTTATCGCCCTGGTCATTATCACCCTGTTTTAGCCCAATATAGTCGGGGCGCGTTGACGCCCCTATCAGGAAAGGCAGTAGCCATGACAACAGAAGTCTTAGCCTTCAAGCCTACATGGAAAGCCCTCACGCTTCGGCGCTGGAAAGCCATTGGATTGTGCGTCCCATCGCGCAGTAGGTATCACAAGCTGGGGAGTACACCGGAAAAGGCGTACAACGCTTGCACGAACGCTAGTGACATATTTCGCCTCATTTGGAAAATCTACAGCCGGGGTAACGAACGTGCATGGCGGTTACGATTATTGATTGGCGCAATAACACCTCACATTGAGTCGCACCTCCCAGATGCCGCGCGCGTGGCCTGGCTAGAACTCCAAGAGATTGCTAATGAAGCGCGACCTTGGACTGACCTTGACGGTGTTGCTGAACGGCTGCGCATTGCCCGAAGAGACGCCTACGCCACCGCCGCCGCCTACGCCGCCGCCTACGCCGCCACCGCCGCCGCCGCCGACGCCTACGCCGCCGCCGACGCCGCCGCCGACGCCGCCGCCGACGCCGCCGACGCCGCACACAGGCAAATGTGTAACTATGTGCGTGAACAAGTACCGTTTACAGCACTGTGGACTCGTTACTTAGAAGGCGTACAAGAGGGCTAGAGTGTATGAACGCTACCGAATTGTACGAAGCCCTCTCCGTTTTGCCAGTCGGCGCACAGGTGCCCGATACGGTCTGTATTGCTGACTATACCAACGGCGACAGACCAGTATGGACAGTGGTAGGGCGTGAGGAACTTGGAGAAGATGGCTTGCGCATCGAACTGGAAGATCAAGGCAACCGCGATATGTTTGATTGTGTGCGAGTGATTGTGCTGGCCTTTCCATTCAAGGTACTGCGCACTCAGCCGCAGCCGCACGGGCTTACCCCGGCAATCATCGGGTCAAAGCTGTGCGACCTGACGCAGCAGGGCCGTATAGCGCAAAAGCGAGCGCAAAAGCGCCGAATCGGGAAGGACGAAGAGAACGATGCCTGATACCCCCTTACTGCTCTGCCCGTTCTGCGGGAACAAGGCAGGGATGATCGAGCTACGCGGTTGGTTCTATGCCAGGTGCGAGTATTGCCGGGCTGGAACAGGCGTTGAAGGCACGCCCGACGAAGCGGCGGCAGCGTGGAACCGCCGCGCGCCAACCCAACAGTCCGATGCAGCCGAGAAGGAACGCCCATGACCGAGCTATCGCTACCGCTCGACTTCAAGCATCAGCCCGCCCGCTCGGTTGCCGCCTTACGCGCCTGGCTAGGGTTGAAGCAGCAGGAGCTTGCCGAAATGATCCGCGCTGAACGCGTTGTAGAGCGCGTAGACCGTCGCGCCATCATGCAGTGGGAGAAAGGGCGGAACACCCCCAACGCGCTCAACCTGAAGGCGCTGAACACCATTGCGGCGCGTGAGCTGGCAAAGACCACAACCAATGATCAACAGGAGAAGTAGCCCCCTTGCTGCTTCACTCAGGTGAAGGCACCTCTACCCAACCGTAACCGTATTCCGGCACTGTAGCGCCACAAACCCTGTATACTATGTACTCAAGCGTACACCTTTTCAGGTACGCAAATGATGTGTAACGATGAAAGAAGGATGCTCCCATGTCTGTTTTCGATGAAGTCATGAGCAAAGAAGCTAACACCCCGGTCTACAACACGTTTGGTCAGCTTGACCTGGAAGTGCGCAAGGTTGCCCTCATCAAAGGTCAAGGCAAAGTCGATTGGGACGACGATATTCATTCCCGTATGACCTATGCCTCTGGCGCTCCTATGCGCCCCTCGATCTCCATCAAGATGACCATTACCGACGTGCGCAACGGTCAGCCTCGTACCCGCGAAGTGCTGCAAAGCAACAATGAGTGGCAAAAGATCATTTGGCCCAGCTTGACCGCCATCGGTATCAGCACCGGCACCCAGCTCGAAGCCTTGAACGGTAAATACGTGCAGGTACAGAGCGTGCCAAGCGGCGAAAGCTACGTGGACAAGCAGGGCAACACCAAAGAGGGTACAACCTTCAAATTCCTGCGCGTGTTCAGGAACGAAGACGAGTGCTACCAGGCCAGCGGCAACAAAGGCTCTCCCATCGGTAGCCATAACGTTCCCCAACCAATCAGCGAGGCCGACTTAGACGCGCCGTTCGACCCGACACCCAGCGATGAACTTGACCCCGAAGCCAAAGCCGCGCTCAGCATGCTCCCCACGCTCTGGAAAGCCGCTAAGCAGGACGTCAAGAAGTTCAGCGCATCGGTTGACACCAACCCGATCTTCCAGGCCCACGGTATCACAGCAAAACACCGCGCCGTTGAAGCCTTCCTGAAAGACGTTTTCTAATCCCCAGCAGACCGGGGAGGTGTTATCTCCCCGGTCTTCTCTCTTTCTCTCTTCCGAAGGATACCCAACGATGTTTACGATCTTTGCGGAACCAAGCCGCATGAAAACTCAAGACTACGTACTTTCCGACCTATGGGCCACGCCCATGCAACTGCGTGGCGCTGCCGACTTCCTGCTGAGCTGTGAAGACGACATGATGCTTGCTGTGCTGCATATGAGTGTGCGTGACATACTCGAAGCCATCTCAACCGACTCGCTGATGCCGCGCTGTGTGAAACTGCGCCAGGTCAGCGAGTGGGCCTACCTGATCATCTCTGGTAACGCTCACCCCAACAAAGAGGGCAAGGTTAAGATTGGGAACGACGTGACCACGCGCTGGGGTTGGTCGAGCTACCAGGGCGCGCTGCTTTCAGTACAGGAGATTGGCGTTCACCTCCTTACTACCGGCACCGCCGCCGATCTGCCTGACACGCTGGATGCGCTCGGGAAGCGCAAACGCGGCGAAGAGCGCGTCAGGCCGGTACGGGACGCTTTGTTTGTTGGGCCAGGTGATGACCTGCTCTACGCCATTCCTGGTATTGGGGAGGTGAAGCTAGGGCGCTTGCTCCGGCAGGTCGGTAGTCCAGCATGGGCGCTCGCAGCCTTGACCAACGACGCCTTTACGCTGGATGGCTTTGGCAAGACCGAGCTAGCTAGTTTGCGGAAGGCGACCCGCGAGACGTTAGGGCTGCTGCCCAATGAGCAGCTTACGGTTGACGTGGTGGAGGTGCAGCCGTGAGCGATACAACCGTAACCGTGATTGACCAGAACTATACACCGGAGGCTGAACCAACTTACCAGCTTGCCCGACAGGAGCTAGGCCAGGCCCAGATCACCCGCTATAGCACAACCGAGATCATTGATAAGCTGGCAAAGGTTGCCCATGAAAGCCGTATGTTTCGCACAGCCAATCAAAATGCAGCAGCGGTGGTTATGCTGCGTGGCGCGGCATTTGGTCTAACTGACCCGTTCCAATCGTTTGCTTTGTGGGAGATGGTCAACGACAAGCTGCGTATGCGGCCCGAAGGCATGCTTGCGCTTATTCATGCATCAGGCGTGATTGAAGTGTCGTTCAATCCGAAGAACAATGCAACCGCCGCCGAAGTGACCATGCGGCGCAAAGACACCGGGTTTACCTTTACTGCTAGCTTCACGATTGAACAAGCAGTGGCAGCAGGACTGGTGAAGCAAGGCGGGGCGTGGCAGACATACCCCGAACGCATGCTGATGTGGCGCGTGGTAGGCTTCTGCGCATCAGTCGTTTGTCCTGACGTTCTGAACGGATTGACCCGCAAAGAATGGCAAGGACAGGTAATCGACGTAACTGAGTCGCAAAGCGAGTAATTAGGGGATAACATGTGGAAAAGCGGTAGAAAAGTATCTTTCTACCGCTTTCCTATCTATTTGAAGGCTACCGTACAGCACTGGACGATAGGCGTTAGTACAGGCATGAGAACGCAAGAATCATACCCCCAGGTGGTATAATAGAGCCTCATGGAAAAGCAAAGCCGCCAGTGGGCAAAACTGGCGGAAAGCGTGGGAATGACGCGTGCATTGCATATTCAGCTAGTGCAATAGTAGCATAACCCTCCGCTTTCTGCAATCTATCCCCCTTTGGCGGCTATAGTTCAGGTGAATTATGGCTGATCTTTCTGGTATTGACCTGCTTGCTATAGCAGGGCGGTATACGACGCTTTCTAAGAAGGCAACAACCAACGGTGGTGAGTACGAAGGCCCATGTCCCTTCTGTGGTGGCACCGACCGCTTTCTGGTTTGGCCTACCCCCAAAGACAAGGATCGCGGCTCGTTCTGGTGTCGTCAGTGTGAGAAGAACGGCGATGCGCTTACCCTGGTCATGGAGCGCGAAAATCTATCGTTCCAAGACGCCTGCCGGTTTCTAGGCGTCACGCTTGACCAGCTCCCGAGCAATGACACCCGTAGGGCGGCAACCAGGCCGCTCAAGCCCGTACAAGAGCTTCCACGCCCACCGGACGATCCCCAGCGCAAGCAGCCGACCGCAATCAAGGTAACGAGCTTTGAAACCCTGGCAACCTCGCACGGCCTCACCCTGAATGACCTCAAAAAGTGGGGCTTCGGCAAAACCTCACGCCGCAACCGCTCTGCTGTCGTGTTTCCTACCCCAACCGGCTCACGTTGGCGCTTCCTGGACGGTGAGAAACCCAAATACGACAGTATCCCCAACTACCAACGCTGCTGGTACGGCCTTGACCGGCGCACCGTGCCGGAAGGCTGGTCAACCGCAATTGACATTGCTTCGCGCCAGCAAACCCCGCTCATCCTCTGCAACGGCGAACTGAGCACGATCAAGGGACTCAAGAGCGGCCTGGCAGCGTTCGCCCTGGCAGGCGGCGAGAGCGGCGAGTTTACCGCCGAACAGATAGGCGATCTGAGAGCCGCATGGCAAGGCAGCATCTTTGTTGTGCTCGATGGCGACGTGGGCGGCTGGAAAAGCGGCATGAAGCGGGCGATGCAGCTCCAACGCGAGGGCTTTACGGTTGAGGTGCTTGACCTGGGCGGGCTTGACGGCTACGACCTGGCAGACTTTTGCATGGACGCTAGCGGCCCGGCCTACATCGCGCTGCTCAAGTGCAACAGAGTAGAAATACCTGTCCCCCTTCCTGCTGCTCCTGAGCTGGTTAGCTATGCTCGTGAGTGGCAGGCTCAGGGCGTAACGCTTGCCAGGTTGCGCACGACCGAGTTTACCCCGATGCGCTGGGTTATCGACGGACTGCTTCCAGAAGGGTGCTGTTTGCTAGCAGGCAAGCCGAAGAGCAAAAAGAGCTGGCTTGCGCTTGATGTGGCCCTCGCTTGCGCAACAGGCGAGAAGGCACTAGGGCAGCTTGAGGTTACAAGTCCTGGAACGGTACTGTACCTTGACCTGGAAAGTAATCAGCGCCGTATGAAAAGCCGCGTAGCGAACAAGCGCGGGCAAGATAGCGAGTGGCCCGCAAACTTCCACCTATATACTGAATGGCCCAAGGGCGATGAAGCGATTGCCCAGCTAGATGACTGGATGGCCCTCAATCCTGATACCCGCCTGATTGTCATTGACGTGTTCAAGCAGGTACGACCTCCAACCGACAAAAACAAATCCCCCTACGACGCCGACTATGAGGATATTCAGAAGCTCAACGCGTTTTCCGAGCGCCACCGCGTAACGGTCATGGTCATTCATCACACGCGCAAGGCAAAGGCCGACGATGTGTTTGACGAGATTAGTGGCTCGACTGGTCTGACAGGCGGCACAGCAACCATGTGGATTATTGGTCGGGTTGACGGAAGTTCAAATGAAAGCGTGCTGAATATTCGTGGGCGCGACGTTGACGATGACTCGCTTGCCTTGCGCTGGGATGACTTTAGCTGTACGCATATCCTGGAAGGCGATGCGGCAATCTACGCGCAGTCCAAGGAGCGACAACAAGTTATTGATCTCATGGAGTTGGGTATTCGTTATCGCCCAGCCGAACTTGCATCCCTACTCGGAAAGCCCGTATCGAGCATACAACAACTTCTACGGCGATTGATGGACAACAACCTGGTTGCCAAGGTCGGCTATGGGCAATATGAGCGATTGCCACTGCGCCATGCAAGTTACGATCAGAGTGATCAGAGTGATCAGAGTGTATAGAGTGATACGAGTGATCAGAGTTGGTATGACCAACTCTGATCGTTTGCCCTCAACTCTGATCGACTCTGATCGTAACTCTGATCGGCAAGATCTGACAACAAAGCCGTAAACAGGCAACTCTGATCACTCTGATCGTGATCTATAAAGAGGCAAGAACGCTAAAAAGGCACTTTAAGTCATCCTAGCGCCTAATAGTAAGGATTAGTACTGTGAGCATCCTCACTCTTTCCACTGTTGACCGAGCCGCTATTCTCTGCAACCAGGGCCGCGTTGACCGTGACACGCTGCTTGACCTGATTGACCAGATCGAGCTTGCCACGACCGACGCCTTGAGCCAGGACGACTACGAAACTTTCCTAAGCGTGCGGCGGATTGTACAGGCTACCGACAAAACCACGTTCGAGCCGGAGTACCGCCGTGTGTTGACCGTACTGCTTCGGCAAGCCAGGAACCCGCTATGAAAAACCCCTACCATCCCCCGATCACCTGCCAGGTGTGCGGCTACAGCCTGCCGGTCTACCGCTTTCCCTACCATCAGGGCGCATGGGCAACGGTGTGCGGTGCCTGCCTTGAGCGGCCTCGCGTGCAGGCCGAGCGCCGGAAGCGCGGCAAAGCGCGCCCGCACGAGCGTCATAACTTGGGTGAAGAGATCTCTACCTGAAAACGTGTGGGTTTATAGTCAAGACTTTGTATAATCGGCGTATAAACGTACCCGCTTACAGGTAGAAGGTTATGCAGCGGTTGTATACCCAGACAGAGTTTATCGACGTACTGCGCAGCTATGTGCAGGTTGTAGGCACACAGAAGGCTCTGGCAGCGCACTTGAAGGTGTCTGAGCAGTACTTGAGCGATGTGTTGGCAGGCCGCAAAGAGCCAGGCCCAAAGCTCTGCGCTGCGTTCGGCTACGAGCGGGTTATCCATTACCGCGCAATCGAGAAGGCTGAGAATTAATGCCTAAACCCCTCTCTGGCTGCCCAGCAAACCACGCGCCACAAGCCAGCAACGGCCCAGGCTGGTATGCCTATCGCTGTGATAGGTGCGGTATCGCTACGCTGGACTGTAAGAGCGAAAGCGCGGCGCGGCGGGCCTGGAATGCGTTGGTCGAGCGGAAGCGGAAGGAAGCGGCGCAATGACCAACCACAAGCAGCTTGAACGCGACGTGCAGGCCGCGATGCAGCTTGCTACGCAGACCGGCAAGGCCCAGAAGTTACGCCCGTCGGATACTTGCCACGCCGATATTAGCTACCAGGATGGTACATACACGCTCTGGATGAAAGCGCGACGGCGCGGTGAAACCAGCTCAAGCAGCCGGAACCCGCTTGAGCCGGTTACCCTGCGCGCCTGTGGCCTGGCGTACAAGCAGGCGGATACGACTGCACCGATTGCCTATGTGGACAAGTATGAGTATGTGGTCGAGCGCACCTGGACATGGAGAACGAACGATGGATGAAAACGCCTTTTGCCTCATTGTACTGTTCGCGGTATTTGCCGTGCCGCTGCTGTGTGGCAGCGCGGCGCAGTCGTGGAGAAGGAAGGGGAAGCGGTTGTGAGTGATTGGGCGATTGTGGTTATTGTGTTTTTCGTTTGTCTTACTGCTATTGATATTACAAAGTTGATTGCCGACGCTATCAAGGCCCGGAGGCAGCAATGATCTGGCGCGCACACTGGATTGTACTGGCGCTCGAGTTGGCGGCCCGGCGCGAGCTGGGGCTGGTCGCCGTGGGCTTTGCCTGCGGCGTGCTGGCGACGATCATCTTGGCAGCGCTGGTGCTGCTGGCAGCGGTAGGAGGGTAAGACGGTGGGCTTATCGGAACAGTGTGAGGCGTTTTGTTGGGATCATCTCTGCGGAGCGTGCCAGGATCGGGTTAGCGCTGACACGCGGCTTCTCGCGAAACTAGCGCGGGTTGTTCACCTCCATCTGAAAATGCAAGGTTCGCTGTCTCACGCTGGTGATCACGACCGAACGGCGGACGAAAAGGTGAACGACTACCTTGCGATGGTAAGCGAGTACCGCAAGCAGGTGCGAATGTTAACCCCCGCCGACTTGGAGCGTATCAAGGAGTTGGCACATGCTGCGATCACTAACGAATAGAGACGAACTTCCGTACCTTCAGGCCCGCTGCGATGAGGTTGCCTCTGGCACTACTATAACTGCTGATCCTATTACATTATCGCGGCACGACCTTAATCTATTGGTGGATACAGCACTTGTCTATCTCTCTATAACCACATCTGTTAATCTCGCTGACTATGATAATGGCCGTGCCATGCTAAGTCGAGTACTACGTGAGCCAACAGATACCGCGCACTTCTACGAACTTGCCCGCTTTGCCGCTGCTGCTGTTCCCGGCGATATATCGCTGGATAGTCTCAGTGAGCCGGTGCGCAACCTGGTGCAGTTTTACCGCAGGAAGGAGCAAGGACAGTGACCAGTTCTTTGCGGCTTAAGTCAGTACGTATTTCTATTGACCTTTTGCACAAGATGATCACAGAAGGCTGGGAAGCTGGTACGGATACGATCGTTCGCTGTACGGAGGGACTACCAGAAGGTGCGGTGTTTGAGTATGCCACTCGGAGTGACCCTGCCTATAGTGAACCTGCCTATAGTGAACCTGCCTATATGGCTCTCGTCTTCTCACACCCTGATTGGCCTGAGTTGAACACAGGACAGGACATACCAGTTTTTGAGGTTGTGTTCTCTCGCGTCCAGCGTGAGGAGGTGTAGTCGTGACCAGCTCCATAACCGGCATTTCAGCCGACGAAGCCATGCAGCCAGCGGCGCCGTCAGAGTGCCGTGCCGGGCTTTCCACGCCGACCCAGGCCGTAATCGCCCTGGCTGTCCTGGTCGCTGTCGTGTTTGGCGTGCCGCGCCTGCTGTTCACGCATTGCCCCGAGACCTACCCGTATTTGCACAGTCCGCGCAATTACGTTTGGTCAGAACCGACCTGGCAGTATGCGCCGATCCGGGCCGAGCGGTTGCGCTGGGAAGGCTGCAAGGGCGATGTGCAGCCGAAGCATGCGAAAGGTCAGACAAGGTGACTCACCCATCCAGTCAGGACTATAGCTACGGACAGGCAACTATTGAGCCATTCGGAACAGGCCGTGTTCGTGCGCTTGAGTGCGATACAGAGAGCCTTACGCTCGCATACTGTAAGGCGACGATCCGGTTTGGTTACGGCGAGCATGACCATCGGTGGCAAGGTTGGAGAGAATTGGTAC
>CAYWRU010000020.1:0-14656 GCA_964460795.1 uncultured bacterium
CGGCTTACTTTTTTCAATGGGGACGGTTTGTGCTTTTTTATCAGGAAGGTCATTTAAGAAATGCCCTTTTGAAAATAGAATCCTTTTATCAGAAAGAAACGCCATCTTATCAGCTGAGCGCTGCCGGGGCTTTGGAAGCATGGTCTGAATCTGAACCGGATGCGAATTCCCTCCAGGAGTTTCATCCGGCTTCTCCGGCAGAGTGGAGGAGCTGGGCTGGCGCGGTGGTTCGCATGAATTTAAAAAAAGGTAAAAGTGCGGATGAAATTTACCGGGATATTCCGGCCGCATTGAAGCCTGAGGCGCGGGCTGCTTTTTGGGAAGGGGCGGGGGGAGCCCTTCTCCGTTATTCTTACGAAGAGCCGCGGGCGGGCTTTTTCGACTATAATCGATTTTCAAAGCCGCTGAACGTGGAAGATCGGAAAAGTTTTTTCCGCGGGATCGGCCGGACAGCAGATATGTCCCGCCGGTTTTCAATACAGTCTTGTGAAACCTGGGAAGTGGAATATCTTCCGGTCGAAACAGATCCTCTTCTTGCCGCTTGGCTTGAAGAGGGACGACAAAACGTTGAACATTTAGCAAATGCTCTGATGGAACCACATGGCTAATGATGAGGCAGTTTCGAAAAGGACCGCAGCCGGCTGGCTTTGGGTTGCGGGCTTGTTTCTTTGTTTGCGGCTTGGGGGGCTGATTTTTTTTCACCCTTCATGGAGCAGTCTTTTCCCTCTCGAGGAGTATTACCGGGGAGCTCTGGGGAGGGAAGTCCTTCAGGGCCTTTCCATGCCTTATTGGATGTACCGGCCGGATAATTACTGCGGAGGATCTCTGGTGATGGGGGTCCTCGCGGCAGGATTTTTCAAAATTTTCGGATCTTCGGCATTTGTTTTAAAGTCCATTCCGGTTTTCATTTCCCTCGGGGCCCTTCTGATTTGGTTCGCCATACTCGTGGGTGAATTCTCAAAAAAAACCGCAGGGTATTTTGCGCTCTTCTTCATTTTTTCACCGGCGGTCTTTCAGTGTTATTCTCTGGTTCCGCTCGGGGATCATTATGAAACGATGCTGATTTCTGCGGCGGCGGTATGGCTCTTTCTGAAAATGGAGAATGGGATAAGGGATAGCGAGGGGATAGAAGGGGATAAGGGGAAAAAAGATCATGGCTTTTCTTATCCCTTATCCCTTACCCCCTATCCCTTTCTGTTTGGGATGGTGTGTGGCTTCGGGGTGTGGTTTGCATATATTTTTTTACTGACTTTAACCGCTCTTGCGCTTCTATCCGGGATGCGCAATCCTCAAAAACAGCGGCTTTCGGAGTTCGCGATCTTTGGACTGGGTTTTTTAACCGGATTTTTGCCTTGGATTTTGACAGCGCTGAAAGCAGGGCTTCCGGGTTTAAATTTAAACGGTATGCCGCTTCAGAATTTCTTCCAGTTTTCGATGGGGAGCTGGAGAAATTTTTTTCTGCGCGATGTCGCAGGTCTTTTTTGGCCTCCATCGGGCCGGAGTTACCCGGGTTATTTTGAAATCGGATCATTTTATGCGCTTCTTTTGATTTTGCCCGGAGCCAGCGCTTTACTGATTCGCATCAGCCGCGGCCACGGGCTGCCTTTTTCTTCATCGTCGATGTCCCGCGTCACGCGTTTTTTTGTGTTGTACAGCGTTCTTCATTGCGCGGCTCTTCAATGGACGAGATTTGAAGGGGAGCGTTATCTCACTCCGCTCATGCCGGCTATTATTTTCTTTTGGGCCCGAACCATGGATTATTTTGAATCTTTGGCGCCTTCTTTCCCGAAGATTGGCCGGTTTCTTTTTGCTTTTCCTCTTTTAGGTTTAGGAGCTTACCTGTGGTTTTCGATGACTTCTCCGGTATTTGCCGGATCGCTTTTAAAAACGCCGGGCTATGCTTACGATCACTTGGCGCAAATTCCGGTTTGCAGAGATTGGAAGGACTGTCTCACCCTGCATGAAAAAATGATGGCTAAAAAAAACCCGGAAGACCAGCGGAATTTATGGAAATCGCTGGCCGCTCGAACGGCCTCGGAGTGGGTCAACCGTGATGATGCGCCGCCCGAACGTCTTTTTACGCACGCTGATTTTTCAGCGGCTTTTTATTTTTATTCGGGGAGATCTCTTTTCGCAGTTTATGATTCCTCTTACTTTAATACGGCTGAAGTGCTGGCAGGTCTTTGGCAGGACCAGAGTCCGCCGCTTCGCCTAGGGCTCTTAGGGATGCTTTATGATTTTGCCAACTACCCCTTTTATGAAAAAATGAATTTGCCGGATGAAAGAAAGGCTGCTTTGCCCGAGGAAGCCCGGCGGGGCTATTTTCGCGCTGCAGGTTATCAGTACCTTGAATATTGGAGACGAAAAGGGGTCCCGCTTCGGGAGCTTTATCCCATGGCTTGCGGCTATATTAAGGGAGAGGCCCGCGACATTCGAGAGGCTTTTTTTGAAGGATTCGGATTTTATTTTACAAGAAATCATCCGGAAATCGCTCCGCAAAGGTTCTTTAAGGAGCAAGGAGTCCGGACACTTTTTTCCCGGGAGGATCAAAAGGCGTTTTATATCGGAGCGGGCTGGGGAGCAGAAATTCATTCCGCTTTTTTTCCGGAAGAATATGAAAACTGGGTTTTGAAGTGGATGCAGGATGAGCGGGATGAGGAATCCCGGTCCTGGATTCAACAAGGAAAAGACGAAGTTCGGACTTCATTTGCGGCTTTATATGAAAGCAGCGGGATTCCAAACCGTTTTTTACGCTCCTAGGGGAAAGGCCGGGGGGGACCGCCAGTAAATCCAGTTATTTTTCGAGTGCTCTTCCCGGCTCGGACACGCTTTGCAGACTCGCGAACTTGCCGGGGAAGAGACTCTTAAAATAACTTCGTCGGTTGCTCCGAGGAGCCGCTGGATCGAAGAACCTATGTCCGGCTCTGGTTTTGGGCTTTGGTTTGAGGTTGAGCCGGGATTATAATGCCGCGTTCACAAGGAAGCAGGATGAAACCTAAAATACTGATTACAGGCGGAAGCGGATACTTCGGATCGGTGCTTGCGCGTGTTTTGATCGATCGCGAATTTTCGGTGCATGTGCTGGATGAAAATCCCTTTCCCGGGCCTTCGATCCGGCGCGAAACATTCCAGATGACTCAGGGCGATGTTAATGATGCAGGTTTGGTCCGCACGCTTTTGAAAGATGCGGATGTGATTTTCCCTTTAGCGGCGGTGGTGGGGTCCTTTTTGTGTGATCAGAATCCTTCCAAGGCCCAAGCCGTCAATTATGAAGCGATCAAGCTCCTGAATCGTTTACGCAGCCGCGATCAGCAAATTATTTTTCCTATGACCAATGCCGGTTATGTGCGTCCACGCTCCGGCGACGTCTGTGACGAGAATTCTCCCATGAGGCCGCTGACTTTGTATGCCAAAACAAAACGAGACGCAGAGTCGCTTTTACTTGATAGCGGTGAGGTGATCTCGCTTCGTATGGCGTCTCTCCTTGGATCTTCTCCGAATATGCGGTGGGATCTGCTCGTGCATCATTTTTTACAAACTGCTTTTACAGAAAAGCGACTTGTCCTCTACGAGCCGAATGCAAAGAGGAATTTTTTGCATGTTCTCGATGCAGTCGATGGATTTATTTTTTGCCTCTCCAAATGGGATGACCTTAAAGGCCAGCCGTACAATTTGGGATTTGAAGCCGCGAATCTGACGAAGATAGAAATTGTCAAAAAAATTCAAAAGTTTCTCCCGGATCTGGAGATTGTCTCGGCAAAAGAAGGAAAAGATCCGGAAGGACGAGATTTTTTTATTTCCAATGAACGACTCCGTAAAGCAGGGTTCGAAGCGAAGCGGACTCTCGAGCAGGGGATTGAGGAAGCTTTGGATCATCTGAGGAAAAATCTGTGCGAACCGGCTTCCATCAAATAACAGCAGTCATTCTGGCCGGAGGAAAAGGGGAGCGGCTAAAATCTGTTCTCCAGGATCGTCCCAAGGTTTTGGCTGAAATTTCAGGAAAGCCGTTGCTGGCGTATCTGCTGGACCGGCTTCGGTTGTTTGGATTCCAGCGAGTAGTTTTAGCCACCGGAGTCGGAGCTGATCAAGTTCAGGGAGTTTTTGGGATGCAGTATCAGAATCTGGAACTGATTTATTCTAGAGAAGAAAAACCGCTTGGAACCGCCGGAGCGCTTCGCCTTGCTTTGGATGTTTGCAAAGAGAAAATTCTTTTGGTCATGAACGGCGATTCCTTTTGCGATGTGGATCTGGAGGATTTCCTGACATGGTTTCTAAAAGGAAATTATGAAATGGGAATGGTGCTGGCGCCGTCTTGCAAGGACAAAAGATTTGGTGTGGTCAAGATCGAAGCAGATGGCCGTGTAAAGAGTTTTCAGGAAAAAGCGCAGGCCGAGGGCTATGTGAATGCCGGCATTTATTTTGTAAAGCGCAGTTTGGTGGAAACCATCCCGAGCCATCGTGAAGTCTCGCTGGAGAAAGAAATGTTTCCAATTTGGACCTCGCGCGCTTTTTATGGCTATCCCACGGAAGCTGTTTTGCGGGATATCGGAACTCCTGAATCTTACGCGGAGTGCCAGAAGGGGACAGTCCCCTTATTTGAGAAAGGCCTGTCCCTAAGGGGACTGTCCCCTTGCTTATGATTATCACCCGCACACCGTACCGCATCTCTTTTTTTGGAGGAGGAACCGATTATCCGGTCTGGTATCAGGAAAACGGCGGCGAGGTGCTGGCCTCTACCATTAATAAGTACTGTTATCTGACCTGTCGATTTTTGCCGGCCTTTTTTGAGCACCGGATCCGCATTGTTTATTCTAAAACAGAACTTTGTCATTCTCTGGATGAAATTGCACATCCCGTGGTGCGTGAGGCGCTGCGTTATTTAAAATTTGAGGAAGGAATCGAGATTCATCATGACGGCGATCTTCCGGCCCGGAGCGGTGTCGGATCCAGTTCATCGTTTACCGTCTGTCTGCTGCAGGCTTTGCATGCTTTAAGGGGCGAATTCACCACCCCAGATCAACTGGCTCGGGAAAGTATTTTGATCGAGCGGGATATTTTAAAAGAAACCGTGGGGTCTCAGGATCAGATTCAAGCAGCGTATGGAGGGCTCAATCATTTGATTTTTCATCCGGACGGGTCTTTTCAGGTAAATCCAATCTCTCTTCCTGCAGATAGAAAAGAGGAGCTGGAAGCTCATTTAATGCTTTTCTTTACCGGAATTCGCCGCTCGGCTTCGGAAATTGCAGCTAGCTACGTGGAAAGTTTTGGCAAAATGGAAAAAGGACTCAGCCGTTTAATCCAGTTGGTGCGCGCCGCCAAAACCCTTTTGGAGGGGCAGGGCGAAATGTCGGATTTTGGAAAGATTTTGGATGAATCCTGGAGAATCAAAACAACGTGGAGTGCTCAGGTTGCACCACGTCCGGTTTTGGAAATGATGGAGGCCGCGCGTTCAAGCGGGGCTTTGGGAGGAAAACTCATCGGTGCGGGCGGCGGAGGGTTTCTTCTTCTCTTTGTTCCTCCGCAGCTGCAAAATTCAGTTCGTATACGGCTTAAAAAATTGGTGGAGGTCCAAATCGCTTTGGAGGCGACCGGCTCGCAGATTATTTTAAATGATGAGATCCGGCGCCATGCCTTTGATGAAGCGAAATGGCAGGATTTTCGTCGGGAACTTGCTTTGGCGCGTGAGACGAATAAAACCGGAGCTGTCATTCCCGGCTGGTTTCCAGAAACCAGCACGGGAAAGTGCGAGGGCTAACGAAGCCCTCGTCATTCCCGCGCGTTTTTGGCGGGAATCCACAACATTCAGCCATGATGGATCCCCGATAGAACCATTCGGGGATGACAAATAACAAAATGAGATTGTTTGATGAATAAAAATTCAAAAATTCTTGTGGCCGGTGAAAAGAAAATTGCGGGCATTGCAGTTCGCCACCGGCTTGAAGAGTTGGGATATTCTCAGATTATAGCTTTTGATGAAAGGGACTGTCCCTCTGCAGGGACAGTCCCTTTTGCTGATTATGAAAGTGTTAGCCGCTTTTTTGCCCAAAAAAAACCCGAATATGTTTTGATTGCCTCCGGTCCTCCGGGAGGAATCTTGGCTAATATCAAATATCCAGTCCAGTTTTCCCGTGAAAATCTTCTGGCCGCGGCGAACCTTTTAGAAGCTGCCCATCAACGGCCTGTAAAAAAACTCATTTATCTTGGAACATCCTGCACGTATCCGCGCGATGCAGCCCAGCCGCTCAAACCCGAGTATTTAATGAAGGGCTCTATGGAATTAACGAGTCGCGCGCACTCGACAGCCCGGCTGGCCTGTATGGAGCTTTGTTTAGCCTATCGCCGGCAATACGGCGATCCTTTTTACGTGGCCATTCCCTCCGATATTTTTGGTCCTGAAGATTATTTTGATCGTGAGGACGCGCATGTGATCGCAGCTCTCATGGCGAAGTTTCATCACGCCAAGTCGCAAAAAATGCCTTTGGTAGAACTGCTTGGAAGCGGAAAACCGATCCGCGATTTTATCTTCAGCCGGGATCTTGCCGACGCGTGCTTGTTTCTTTTGGAAAATTGGATGGGGGATGAAATCGTCAATATCAGCGCTCATGAGCCCCGTTCCATCCGAGAAATTGCAGGGATGATTAAAGAGGCCGTGGGTTTTCAAGGTGAAATCCAATTTGACGGCAAAAGTCCGGACGGAACTCCGGCAAAATATTTGGATGCGAGCCCGCTTTTTGCCGCCGGATGGAAGCCGAGAGTTCCGATCCGTGACGCACTTCAGTTGACCTATGAAGGCTATTTGAAAAATCTTGAAACGGTGGCGCGTGAATAAATCCTGTTATCGCATGCTGTACTTGATCCGGCGTGTCGAAGAAGAGATTGCCCGGATTTATCCATCAGACAAAATCCAAAGTCCGATCCATCTTTCAATCGGTCAGGAAGCGATTTCTGTTGGCGTGTGCGCGGCGCTTCAAAAGTCAGATATCGTCTTTGGGACTTACCGGGGCCACGCGCTTTATCTTTCCAAAGGAGGCGACCTCAAGAAGCTGATCGCGGAACTTTACGGCAAGGCCTCAGGCTGCTGCGGAGGAAAGGGCGGATCTCTTCATCTGGCATCGATTGAAAACGGTTTTATGGGAACTTCCGCGGTGGTCGCTTCCGGTATTCCTCATGCGGTCGGTTATGCCTATGCCCTGAAATGTAAGGGGACAGTCCCTTTAAAGGGACTGTCCCCTTTGGTCGCGTGTTTTTTTGGAGACGGAGCCACGGAAGAGGGAGTCTTTTTTGAGTCACTGAATTTTGCAGCCCTAAAAAAACTACCCGTGCTTTTTGTCTGCGAAAATAATGAGCTTGCAGTTCATTCGCGTCAATCCGAACGCCAATCTGTTTGTAATATTACAGGAAAAGCTGCGGCTTTTGGAATTCCTACGGACCTTTTGGCCGGAGATGATCTTGCAGGGATTTATAAAAAAACTTGTGAGTGCGTGGAGGCCATGCGATCGGGAAAATCCGGTCCGTATTTTATGGAATGCAAAGTAAGCCGCTGGCGGGAGCACGTGGGGCCGAGTGAGGATTTCCAGTTTGGTTATCGTTTGCGCGGGGAAGTGGAGCCTTGGATGGCCAAAGATCCGGTCCGCATTTTTCGGGCCAAGCTTTCAGATTCTGAGGCCCTTCGGATTGAAAAAGAAGTGGATCAGGAAATTCAAGAAGCCTTTGAGTTTGCAGAAAAAAGTCCGGTGCCGGAACCGGCTGAACTATACACCGATGTGATTGAGGAATCATGAGTGATCGAATTTTAGACCCTTCGCCCTTTCAACATAGGGCTCAGGATGACGACAAAAAACGTGTCGTCACTTACGCGCAGGCGCTTTTGGAGGCCACGGAACAGGAGATGCAGAGCGATCCGTCTGTCATTGTCCTGGGCATTGGCGTGGATGATTTTAAAGGAACTTACGGCACCACGATGGGGCTTAAAGAAAAATTTGGTCCGGACCGGGTTTTTGATACGCCGCTTTCCGAAGAAGGTTTGACCGGCATTGCTGTGGGCGCAGCACTCGGAGGCCTTCGTCCCATTCATGTTCATATCCGTGTGGATTTTCTTATGCTGGCCATGAATCAGATCGTGAACCTGGCTGCGAAAATTCGGTATATGTATGGCGGAGCGGTCTCGGTTCCGATTGTGATCCGCGCGATTATCGGAAAAAGTTGGGGCCAGGGCGCGCAGCATTCTCAAGGACTGCATTCTTTTTTCATGCATGTGCCCGGACTGCGCGTGGTGGCGCCTACCACTCCCTATGATGCCAAGGGATGTTTGATTCAGAGCATCCGGGATTCCAATCCGGTGATGTTTATCGAACATCGGCTCCTTCATTTTCAAAAAGGACCTGTGCCGGAAGCGAGTTACACGGTTCCGTTTGGCAAAGCGAGAATCCTTGCGCCGGGAAAAGATGTGACACTGATCGGTGTTTCTTGGATGGCTGTCGAATGTCTGCGCGCGAAAGAGATACTTCAAAAACAGGGGATTGATGCTGAGGTGATTGATCCGGTGTCGCTGAGTCCGCTGGATATGGAAACGATTCAGGCGTCGGCGTACAAAACAGGCCGCGTTTTGGTGGTAGATACCGCTTGGACGGCATGCGGCGCGAGTGCGGAAATCTTGGCGCGCCTCGCCGAATCACCCCGTGCATCCGAAATCAAAACCTTCCGCAGAATGGGATATGAACCCGTGACTTGTCCGACCACGAAAAATCTGGAAAATCTTTTTTATCCGGATGCACAAAAAATTGCCCAGAGAGTATTTGCGATGATCGATAAAAAAATGGAATGTCAAAATATTTCATCGGATCATCATGCAGAATCTGTTTTTAAAGGACCTTTTTAATGCCGGATGTGGTTTTAATTCATCCCAGTGGGAAAAAACAGGTCTATCAATCCCTTTCGCAGAATTTGACGGCCATCGAGCCTCCTCTCTGGTGTGGACTGATCGCCGAATATGTCCGGCGTAAGGGCTATTCGGTCACGATCCTGGACGCTAACGCCGAGAATCTTTCTCCTGAGGAGACCGCACAAAAAGCAGCGGATTTGGCTCCGCGTCTTGCGGCTGTGGTGGTTTATGGGCACCAACCTTCAGCTTCGACTCAGCACATGCCATCCGCAGGGGCGATCTGCCGAGCCATCAAAGAAGTAAATCCTGATCAAAAAATACTCATGCTGGGCGGTCACGTAGCTGCGCTGCCTGAGCAAACGCTTCGCGAAGAATCTACGGATTTTGTATGTTCCGGAGAGGGGCCGAAGACAGTGGAGGGATTACTTGAAGCCTTGCAGGCCAGTTCCCCGGATTTTGCATCAGTGCCAGATCTTTGGTATCGCGTTGTCATTCCCGCGAAGGCGGGAATCCATGGATCCCCGATAACACATTTCGGGGATGACATTTCTAAGACGGTTGTTCCTCAATACACCTTTCCCGCGCCGCTGATTTCTCATCTGGATCAGGAAATGCCGGAACCCGCTTGGGATCTTCTACCCATGGATCGGTACCGGGCCCACAATTGGCATACTTTTGGATTTGAAAACCGAGCGCCTTACGCATCGATTTATACGACTCTAGGCTGTCCCTATCATTGTACTTTTTGCTGCATTCAGGCGCCTTTTAAATCCGGAGAAAAAGCGGGCGGCGTAGCTTCGTCGGTGAATAGCTACCGGTTTTGGAATCCGGATTCCGCGATTCAAACTATCGATCATCTTGTAAAAAACTACGGAGTCCGGCATCTCAAAATTGCCGATGAGATGTTTATCCTTAATGAAAAACATGTGAATGCGATTTGCCATAAACTTGTTGAGCGAGATTACGGACTGAATATCTGGGCTTATGCTCGAGTAGATACGATCAAGGCGGAACAACTCTCGTTGCTGAAAAAAGCGGGATTTAATTGGCTGGCGCTTGGCATTGAATCAGCCAGCGAAACAGTTTTAAGGGGAGTTTCAAAGGGATACCGGACCGAGATCATTGGAAAAACCATACGGCAAATTCAAGAAGCGGGAATTCATGTTATCGCCAATTATATTTTTGGGCTTCCGGAAGATTCTTATGAAACAATGCAGGAGACTCTTGATCTTGCGGTGCATCTGAATACGGAATTTGCGAATTTTTACTGCACCATGGCCTATCCCGGATCCGCGCTTTACTCCCAGGCCCTTCAGGAAGGATGGGCACTGCCTCAGAACTGGGGGCAATATTCCCAGCACGCTGCGGATGCTATGCCGCTCGCCACGCGTCATTTAAGTTCTCGGGAAGTTCTAGAATTTCGTGACCGTGCTTTTCAGATTTATTTTTCGCGTCCAGAATATTTAGCCATGATGAAAGAAAAATTCGGACAAAAAACTTGTCAGGAAATTGAGGCCATGCTTTCCGTTCCTTTTGGGCGACAATCTGCAGGAGTTCGTTCATGAAGGTTACGCTGTTTATGCCAGTCTTGAATGAGATTGACGGGATGAAAGCTATTTTCCCTCGCATCCAAAGAGAATGGATCCAGCAAATCATTGTGGCGGACGGAGGTTCTACGGATGGTTCTGTGGAGTTTGCAAAGTCGGTGGGATGCGAAGTTGTGATCCAGAAAGCGCCAGGCATTCGAAAAGCATACAATGAATCCTGGTCGAAAATCACGGGCGATATTGTGATTACTTTTAGTCCGGACGGGAACTGTATCCCCGAAGATATTCCGGTGCTGATTGAAAAAATGAAAGAAGGCTATGATATGGTTATGGCCTCGCGGTATTTTGGCGGCATCAAAAGCGCGGATGACGATCCAGTCACAGCCTTTGGAAACTGGATGTTTACGACTTTGATTAGCGCGCTCCATGGTTATCGTTATTCCGATGCCATGGGAATTTTCCGCGCCTATCGCCGTGAACTTTTTTATGATCTGGGCTTGGATAAAGATGAAGCCTACCGCTACGAAAAATGGGTAGGGACTGTGGCGGGAATCGAGCCTCTGCTTTCCATTCGGGCAGCCAAGTACCGGTACAAAATTTCAGAAATCCCTTCGCCCGAACCGGCCCGCGTTGGCGGAGTCAGAAAACTTCAAATCATTCGGTGGGGCATGGTGTATCTTCTGCAAGCCTTGGGGGAGCGATTTTGGCCAAAACCGATCCAATAACGGCTTTCACCCCGTCCGGTTTTTTTGACAAATGGATGGCGGTATTTTTTGTGAGCCTCACCATTATGTTCACTCTGGCGATCTATCTTCCGCTTCTCAGGATTCCTTTTAACGGGGAAGATCAGGCTTATTTTTTTCTCGAAATGAGCAAGGTTTCGAGCTGGAAAAATCTGATCCATTTGGTGTTTGATTATTCTCAGAACAGGCTTTTTCATAAAGGCGATACGTTCTTATTCCGGCCCCTCATGATCGGCTGGCTCGCGCTCCAGTATAAGGTGTTTTCTTATCATTACACGGCCTGGAACAGCGCCAATCTTGCGCTTCATTTTTTAAATCTTTTTCTTTTTTTTCGTGTATTAAAGCAGCGGGGGTCCCTTTTACCCGCCGCTCTGACGATTCTTTTTTTCGCCTCCCGGGACCCTCTCCGATATGAAGTCGGCAATAATCACATGGGCGGATACCTGCTGGGGACGGTGCTTTTTCTGACGGCGCTTCATGAATTTTATTTTTTAATGAACGAACCTGTTTTTTCAAGAAAAAGGGCAGTGCTCTATCTGATCTGCTTGGGAGTGGCGGCCTTTTTTTATGAGATGTTTTCGATTCTGTCGGTTTTAATGGGGCTGACCCTTCTTTGGCAGCGTCGAAAAAAATTGGGGCAATCGCTTTGGGAGGGAGGGATATTTTTCCTTCCCGCCTTGATCCATAGCAGCGTTTTTATGCTCCGCGCCTGGACGCTTGAACGGCCCATGCTGGTGGGAGAAGAACAGTCTCTCGCATCTATTCTTTCCTGGGAACACTTTTGTATGTCGTGGACGCTTGCCCGGGGAGGCTTCAATACCTATTGCCAGCTTCTTTTTCCCTGGGGAATCCGCCGGCGGCAGATTCTTTTGCTGGTTCTTTTGTCCTTCTTTATTTTTCGCCGCGGATTTTCCAAGGCTTATTTGAAAGAACAAATTCCGTTTCTCGTTATGGCGGGAAGCTCTTTTTGGATTCATAATTTTTTTCTCGCGTTTTTCCGGGGACGTTGTTTTGGACATTACTATTATTTGGGTTATTTAATCCTGACTCTTTTTGCGTATAGTTTTCTCGATTGGAAGAAATTGTCCGGTAGATCTTTTGCAGCTCCCGCGTTTGTCGTGCTGGCTTTTGCAGCAGTTTCCGTGGCGCAGGGCGTTGGCGTTTCCCGGGAAGCGGCCGTGGAATATAAAGAGAGAGACCAGTATTTTTCTATGCTGAATCGTTTTGTCGATGAGCAAAAAAAAGAGAAGGCGTTTAGTTTTAAAATAGAAAATCCCACGGATGCTTTGGATGAAGTCATCGGAATTCGTCCCGGCTATTTTGATTCAGAAGAGAAGGAAAGAGGGCTGGTTCTGTCTGAATATCTCTATGCGCCTTATTACAATCGTGAGGATCCTCCTTATCGTTTGACTTATGAAAAGACAGGGAGATTTTCGGTATTATCCATGAGGAGAGCCGGATGAAATCGCTTTCTCTTGGGAAAGGCTCCGGTCTGTTGCTTGGGTTGAACCGTCTTTTTTTCTGTTTGGCTGCCGCCGTAACGATTTGGATCTATCATCCGGTTCTGGATATGCCATTTCAGGATGACGATCAAATCGATTATTTTGCCGAGATGAACGGATCGCGCTCGCTGGCGCACGGGCTTTCGCTCATGGATTATTCGCTGAAAAGGCAATATGCCAAAGGCGATGAGTTTTTATATCGTCCGCTGCTTTTTGCCTGGCTGGCGCTCGAGCACCGGATTTTTTTCTACCATCACCGGTATTGGAATATCGCCACATTGGCTCTGCATCTAGGGGTTATTTTTCTTTTTTTTAGATTCATGCGGGAAATTGCGCCGGGTCCTCCGGCCTGGATTTTTACCGCATGGTTTTTGACTTCGTATAATCTTTCGTATCTCATCATGCGGGGCTGCCATGCGGCCGGGTATATTTGGGCCATAGGACTTTTTATTCTCGCGCTTCACTCTCTTTGGCGGATCCTCCAAACGCCTTATCCCGCGGCAAAAGATATCGTTTTTTTTCTCATAGCGGCAACGCTGTGCGGATTTTTTCTTGAAGTCACGATGCTGGTCCTGACCGGAATGGCGCTTGTGGGGCTCATGATAAAGCGCTTCGAATCGCAGCCGGCTCCGCTTCGGTTGTGGTTTTTTATTTTTGTTCCGCTTGCAATCTACCTTTGTTTTTATGTGCCGCGAATTTTTATGGCCCATCGTTTTTTCTTTGTGGACAGTCCGGGATATCACTTGTTTTCGCTCCAGAGGCTGGCCGAATGGCCCCAGTGGATTCTGGTCTTCTTTAAAATTTGGGTTTTGAAGATCAAGCCGCCCCGCATCTTCTGGATTTTAATTTTGGAAGGTGCGCTGGTATTTTTGGTTCTTAAAGCTTTGAGCAGGGAACATCTGAAAAAGCGCATCTTTTTTGCGACAGCGGTTCCGGTAGGCGCTCTGATTTATGCTGCGGTCCTTTGTTTCGCACGCCAGACGCCTCTTTTTTACCACGATTATTTTTTTGTGGCCATGGGGATCCTGGGTTGTGGGGCTTTGGTGGATGGGACAAGGCTGACGCCCACCCTCCAAAAACTAGGGGTTCTCCTGGCGGGAATTTTTGTTTTACAAAACGCGTTCTTTGCCCATTCGTTCGTACAAAATCGTTTTTCGGTCCGTGAAGCCTCTCAGTATTTTAATCAGCTGATTCGGTTTGTGGATGAACATCGGTCCGAAAAAGATTTTTCGTTCCGCATTGTGAATCCGCCCGAGGAATTAGAAGGAGGGCATCCCATGCCGGTGGGATATCCGGACTCTCCTGAGACACCGGTCATTGAAAAATACTGGGCTGAAATAATCTTTGCTCCGTACTGGAAACGGGAAGGGGCCCGGTATGAGCTCCGCTGGGAAAATGATAAAATAATTCTTCTCAATCAATCGCAAGGATCTTGAAGTGACACCTCCGCCTGTGACGGTTTCTGTCATTTTTTCATTCCGCAATGAGGAGCTTGTCCTCAAAGAGCTGATTCGCCGGACGGTGCGCGTCTTATCCGATTTGCATTTAAATTACGAGCTTCTTTTCATCAATGATGCGTCCACGGACCGGTCGTTGGAAATTTTAGAAGATCTTCAGAAAGAAATGCCGTCCATCAAAATCATCAGCCAGCCGAAGCGCCTCGGAGTAGCCGCGTGCTGGATGATCGGCTTCCGTCAGGCTTTGGGCGATGCCATCATCACGCTGGATGCCGATCTTCAGGACCCGCCGGAAGTGATTCCAAAGCTTGTGTCTCAATGGCAGGACGGGGCGGAGGTCGTTCACACGGTCCGGACGCGGAGGAGCGGCGAATCCTGGATGAAGCAGTTTGTGACTGCGGTGGGCTACCGGATTTGGCAATTTTTTATTCCGGGAAATTTACTGCTTAACTCCGGCGATTTCAGACTGTTGTCTCGCACCGCTGTTTCTGAAATTTTAAAATGCCAGGATCCCCGCCCTTTTTTC
>CAYWRU010000020.1:14666-46630 GCA_964460795.1 uncultured bacterium
ATCACGCGCCGTCTCAAGCTCCGTCAGGACCTTATTTATTATAAGAGGGAGAAGCGTTTTGCGGGGGAGACTCATTTTTCCCTGCTGCGCTCCTGGGCGCCTTTTCAGACTTTTTTTTCGGCGATCTTTCATTATGCCAGCGATTCACTCGCGCTTTTACTGACCTTGAGCGGTTTGATCGGGATTTTTTTTGGAGGCGTCCGGAATGCTTGCTGGCAGGTGGCGGTCGAAGGGGCGCAAGTTTTATCCGGGATTGTAAAATATCCTGAGGTAACTCCTTTTTATATGTATCAGATCAAGGCCTGGACCTTGCTCCATCAACTTCCCGCTTTAGGACTCTGTTTGGGACTGAGTGAGCCGACGCTCTCCATAATACTCAGTGCTTTGATGGGGATGCTTTCCTTTCAGGCCTTGGCCCTCAGTAGTTATGTTTTTTGCCGGAATATTTGGATCAGTCTATTGGGTTGTCTTGTTATTTTTTACACTTCCGCGTTCAACTATGGAGTGAATTATCCCATTTTCATCATGGGAACACCGGCTACTTATGGCACGATAGGCTTTTCATTCCTCTTTGTTGCCTTGGCGCTGCTCGGTGCTGGACGTATCCGCCTCGGAGCCTTGATGCTCGGACTTTCTCCCGCGGTTCATATGACACTTGGGATTTTAGGGATTGGATCAGTGCTTTTTGCAGGATTGATGGAATGGAAAAAGAACGCCTCTTTCCGAAAGCAGTTTTTTGTTTTTTTTGGAATCGGAGTGGCGTTGAGTGCCATAAGTTACGCTTGGCAGTGGCCGCTCATAAAACAAATTCCGGCAGTCGATTCGAAAATGGCGAAGGATTTTCTTGTGATGTTTGCCCGCACATGGGATGCGCATCGTCAGCCGGTTACATTTTCATCCCCGGGAGTAGTGATCAATGGGTCGGTTTTGTTTCTTACGCTCCTCTGGCTCCGGCTTTTTCAAAAAGATATTTCACCATCCATAAGTTTTCTGCTTCGGATCTATCAGGTCTCTGCTTTTTTTGCCATTCTTGCGGGGATTTTATCCGGAGGAAATTTGACAAATATGCCGGTGTGGTATCTGGCGCTCATGAGCCCGCGCTGGCTGAATCTAGCAGTCTTTGCTTTTCCCGGACTTCTTTTGGGATTGTGGTTCCGTGTCCGAAAGAATATTACGGCGCAAATAGTGTTGATTCTGAGTCTGCTTCCTTTGGGAAACCGGATCTTTTTATTTTTTGTTTTATTCACTTCGGTACAGCTGATATTTGACAGGCGCCATGAAATAGAATGGAAATCCTCTTTTCAAAAACTTCCTGCCGCATTCCGAATCCTGGTGCTTTGTCTGGGAATTTTTCTGATAATGCGTGGAGGACAAAAGATGGCAGCTCAAACCGGACATATTCGCGAGAACTGGTCCTGCTGGAGAAAAGATTCTTTTTTCAAAAAAGTTTCTGAAGGAAAGGGGCTGCTTCTTTTGGGTCCGGAGTTTTATATGCATCAGATGCTGACTCGCCGTCCGGTGTTAATCGATGGACAGGCGCTGGACGCTTATGCCTATGTTTGGGAAGGAGTTCCTGAGACGGCACGGATTTTAAAAGAAGTCTACGGCGTTGATTTTTATGCACCGCCTTTGGAGGCTTATGCCACGGCGGCACTTCCTCCGGGGATTTCCAATGAGCTCTGGGCGAAACGCAGTACGGAAGATTGGAAAAAAATTCGCCGAAACTTTCACGTGACGCAAATTTTAACGACGAAAGATGTGCCGCTTCAACTTTCTAAAACAGCCTCCAATCCATCTTATGATCTTTATGATATCCCTGAATAAAACCCAAAATCATCATTTGAGCCTTCTTTTGGCACTCAGCGGTATATTTGGATTTTGTTTAGGCATGACTCGATTTGCGTGCTGGCAGGCAGCCGTTGAGGGAGCGCAAGTGCTGGCGGGGATCGTCCATTATCCTGTTACGAATCCTTTTTATATTTATCAGATCAAGGCATGGACTCTTCTTCATCAACTTCCGGCCCTGGGGCTTCACGTCGGGATGACGGAGCAAAATCTCTCTATTTTTCTGTGCGGCATTACCGGACTTTTGGCATTTCAAGCCCTGTCGCTCAGTGTCTACATTTTTTGCCGAAATATTTGGCTTAGCTTGGTTTTTTCCTGGTTTATTTTTTCTACGGAAGTTTACGCCTTTGGAGTCAATTATCAAATTCCGTTCTTGGGCGGGACCGGAACCTACGGACAAATTGGTTTTTCTTTTCTCTTTTTTGCAATCGCCATGCTGGGCATTGGACGAATTCGTTTCGGGGCGTTTTGTCTTGGACTTTGTCCCGCGGTGCATGCGGGGCTGGGGATTTTGGGAATTTTGACCGTTCTTCTTGCTGGTACTTCAGAATGGAAAGAAAACGAATCTTTTCGAAAGTATTTTTTTCCGTTCCTTGGAATTGGACTTATGCTTTGTCTCATCAGTTTTGCGTGGCAATGGCCCCTCATGCATTCCATCCCCAGCTCAGACCCTGTTCTGGCAAGGCGATGTTTGGAAGCCTTTGTTAAGATTTGGGACGGTCATCGTCAGCCGATCCCCTTAAGATCCATGGGGGTGGCCATCAATGGAACAGTGCTTGTCTTATCCTCTTTTCTTTTAAAGAGCTGCCGAAAAGATTTTGAGCCTGCCGTGAGTTTAATGCTTCGGATTTATCAAGCTGCGGCGGTGCTCTCTCTGATTTTCAGTGCCATCTCCCGTCTGCCGATCGCGTGGATTCCTTCCTGGTTTTTGACACTGATGGCTCCGCGGCTTTTAAATGTGGCCATCTTTGGATTTCCCGGATTTTTAATTGGAATTTGGATCCGCTACCAAGAGAAGCCTTGGACTCCTTTACTTGCCTTGTGGGTGCTTTTGCTTCCGGATGAGAAAATCGCACTGCTTTTTTTTGTTCTCTTGGCCGGGCTTCACTTGGCGAGAAGGAAAGAGATTGATTGGAGGCTTTTTCAAAAAAATAAATTTTGGGTCGCTGGAATCACCACTGTTTTTATCCTATTCGGAGTTTTTTTGAGGTCGGGCGTCATGAAAGTATTTCATGTGCAGTCGGTCCGGGAGGAATGGGCCAATTGGCGGACCGATCCATTTTTCAAAAGAGTTTCGCAGGGGCAAGGGCTTCTTCTCTTGAGTTCTGATTTAGGCATGAAGCAGTTGGTCACCCGCCGGCCTGTGCTTCTTGATATGGCGGCTCTCGATGCCCTTGCTTACGCGCCCGAAGCAGGGCCGGAGATGTTCCGCATTATGAAAGAGGTTTATGGAGTAGATTTATTTCTCCGTCCCAAGGGTGTTGATGGAACCCGGTCGCTTCCCGACGAAATGATCCGTGAGGTCTGGGCGAATCGCGGCCTTGAAGAATGGAAGAAAATCCGTCATGATTTTGGCGTGACTCAAGTTTTGGCATCGAAAATTACAACAACGCAACTTCCAAAAATTGGTTTTAACGATGAGTACGACCTCTATGAAATCCCCGAATAAGCGGCTGCCGAGGAGGTGGCGCATTCTGTTTTCGCTGGGGATGGCCCTGTTGATTTATGCGGTCTGTGAGGCGACCTCCTTTTCGATTCTTTTTTTTCATTTTGGCAGGCCGGATATTCTTCGATTTCTTCATGACCGGCAGTCGGGAGGGGTTCTCCCGGATGCGGAGCCGGATTTCTATAAGCCCATTGCAACGTTTGCCAAAGAGGAAATGATCCATCCCTATTTTGGATACGTGCGGCATCAAGCAACACCGCAGGATCTCTGGGGGTTTGGAAATACATTGTCACCCCTCCAAAAGAAGGGAGAAAACCGGCTCATCGTGGCTTTGATGGGAGGATCGCTGGCTGAAGAACTATTTCATCAGGCACTTCCGGATTTGATCGAACCGCTGCGCCGGCATCCCTCCTTTCAGCATAAAGAAATTGTTCCGATCAATTTGGCGATGGGTGGATATAAACAGCCCCAGCAGATGATGGTCCTCAATTATTTATTGGCGTCCGGGGCTGAATTTGATGTGGTGATGAATCTCGACGGATTTAACGAGCTGACTATGCCGGTCACCGAAAATTTAAAGGGGAAGGTGTCCATGACTTTTCCCCGCAGCTGGAGAATTCGGATCAATCCCCTGGAGCCATGGGCGGTCGAACCGATTCTCCTCATGAAGTTGACACGAAAGGTGAGAGAGCATATGCAGCTTTTATTTCTAAAATTTCCCCTGACACACAGCTATACCGCACTAGCCTTATGGATTTTTTCCGATGATTTGCTTTATCGGATTTTTTATCACTACCAGATGCAGTATTTCCGCGTCCTGCCCGATCAGGCTCTTGAGGCTATTGGGCCCTTTCAGTCTTTTGAGACCGAAGATGAAACGTACCGCTTTCTTGCTGATTTTTGGAAAACATCATCGATGAATATGGCGGCCTTGAGCCAGGCCCATCACTTTTCCTATCTGCATTTCCTGCAGCCGAATCTCCGGCTGGATCATTCCAAGCCGTGGAGTTCTCTTGAACAAAAATTTCGGGAATCGGTTTCACCTTATACTGAATCTGTGCAGAGTGGCTACCCCTATTTACAGGTCCGGGGAAGGGAATTATCTGAGGCAGGAGTTTCTTTTTTTGATACGACTCAGCTTTTTCAGGGGGTTTCGGATACTCTGTATTCCGATGATTGCTGCCACTTAAATAATCAGGGATATAAGATCCTTGCCCGTGAGATGGGCCGCAGGGCGGTGGAAAATCACGCAAGAAATGTGAATCTATGAAATTTAAAAGCCCTTTGGATTATCTTGAAGTGAAAGGTTTCTGCATGGAGCCGCAGATTCTTTTCGGAGACCGGCTGGTGCTGGATTCAAGGCCGGATTCTTATCGTCCCGGCGATATTTTAGTTTATCAGTCATCGACCCGGACGGAGCCCATGGCCCACCGTTTGGTGCGAAAAATCTCCGAGCAAGAATATCTGATTTCAGAAGACAGGGATCCGATTCGTCAAGAGATTATAAAAAAGGAACAAATCTTGGGCCGCGTTCTTTCCATTGTCCGAGGAGATAAGGTTTTTTCTGCCGGAGCCTGCTCATGGATGCATGGGGTCAGAAAACCCTTTGTGCTTTTTTATTCCTATTTAAAAAATCCAGCGGCAAAATTTTTTCAGCCTGTTCTTCAAATGATCCAAAGCATTCCTGCTTATAAAGTGTTTGTAAGAAAAATCTGGGCGCCTCAATTTGCCATGGTCCGGGTCCGGGATGGGTTGGATCGTATCCTGGCCTTAATAGGGGGGCGTTATGCGGGACATCTCGATTATTCAATTTTCACAGTGGATGGAGCAGAAACTATTTGGGTTTCAAATATCCATGTTCGGATCCGCTACCGCGGAATCGGACTTGCTTCCAGGCTGTTTTTTGCTCTGAGTTCTCAGGCAGGCGTCCGGGCTTATGCCTTAGCCTGCCAGACTTCTCTCATCCCATTCTATAAAAAACTGGGCTTTGGCGTCCGGGATGAAAGTACTCCGGATTATACTTTTTGGTTGAACAAAGGATATTTGAAACCCGGTAATCATTTATTGGAAAAATCAGTCTGATCTGTTACCATAAATTGTCATTATGAATCATAAGATTTTCTCTCCAAACCCTGATTTCGTGGGCCGCGACATTGCGGATGAGTTTATCCTAGTCCCTATTCGTCAGCATCTTCGAACCTCCAACAGCATCTACGTTCTGAATCAAACCGGCGCCAGTTTTTGGCGGTCTTTGGACGGCAAGCGCTCCGTATCGCAGGTGATCCGCATGCTTTCTGAAGAATTCGAAACCTCGGAAGCTCAACTGGCCCAGGATTTGGAACCTCTGATTCAGGATCTCATTTCCATTCAGGCTTTGAGCGAATCGTCCTTTGCAAACACTTAGTTCTTTACCGAACTCTCCGGAAAAAACGCCTCTTGAGCCGCCTCAGGTGCTTCTCATGGAGGACCATGACGACGCTTACCGGGCCTGGAAAGCAGCGGGCTTGAAAGGACGCACGCTCCTTCATCTGGATGCGCATATTGATTTCAAATGGATTCTTCCTGATCCCGATTCTCTTTTAAAAGAAAAATCACTCAAGCATATTCAGGCCAAACTTCACGAGCAGCCCTTTTGGAATCTGGAAGGGCCCAAGTGCGAAGACCGCGTTCACCTCGGCAATTACATTCATCAGGCCATCCGCGAAGAAATCATTTCCGAATTCATCTGGATTTATCCCGAAGATCCCGATCAGGGAGCCCAGGCGCGGGCGGTCCAAAAGATTCTCGAACAAATCGCACTTCCCATGCCCCGGCAGTTCCATTTAAAGGAAATTAAACCCGGGCTTTTTTCCGGAATTTTCTGCGGCATTCCTTTCACGGCCGCTCCGTGGTCTCATTTAGAGCATCTGACGCCGAGCGGGAAAGCGCTTCTGAATATTGATCTGGATTTCTGCATCATTTCCTCGCTGCACGGTCCTCACTATCCTTTCGGAAATTTATCCCGGCCCGGCTTTTGGCTGACTCCTGAAAATCTCGTCAGAAAAATTTCGGCCATGAAGCTGAATCCGGAACTGACTACCCTGGCTTATTCGGTGGAAGAGGGCTATACGCCCCTGGCTTTAAAATTTCTGGGGAAAGAGCTCGGCGCCCGTTTATCGGGAAGCCTTTCAGAGAAACGGTCCGAAGCCTATGCGCTTCTGAAAAAGTACTATTCTGCGGGCTCCGAAAGCAGAGAAGAAACCGTCGATCAGCTCCGAAAGTTTTCCGATGATGAGCTTTCGGCCGAGGGGCTTTTTTGTCTGACAGAGCATGCGATGGAACGGGAAGAGTGGGATCAGGCCCGGGCCTTATTTGAGCGCGCCATTCATCGGGATCCGTCCTACCGATCCGCCTACAATCATCCCGGCCCCATTTTGTGGGATTTGAAAAGATGGGATGAGGCCGAAGCATCTTATAGCCGGATGAAAAAACTTGATCCGGATCATCCGGATGTCCGTCTTTTCGAAGTCAAAAAGCAAGTCCGGAAAAAAAACTGGGATGAAGTCATTTGGTTCGGAAAGAAACTGATGTCTGAAAATCAGAATGAACTCGAACTCCGCTTTTATACGGCCGGCGCGTACTTTCATCTCAAAAGATATTCCGAAGCCTGGAGCCTGCTGAATTCCGAGCAGGAACACGACTTTAAAGATCTCCGGTATCTCGATTATTGCTGGCTGAAAGTTCAAACCGCTGAGAAACTTCATGATACGGAATCCGCGCTCGCAGGCTGTCATCAGTTAAGTCACTGGATGCCTCAAAACGCTTTTCTTCATTGGAAGATGGCGCTTCTGTATGTCCGGAAACAAAACGCTTATAAAATGCGCAAGCATCTGGCAAAGGCTTTTAAATATTGGGCGCTGGGATTCGGAAAGCCGCTTGCGAAATCCCGGGCCCGCAAAAGGATCTTCCAATGATTTTTCAAAAGAAGACGGAATCCTCCGAGTGTTTTGAGCGAAGACCGGAGATTCCTTGGAAGGCTTTAGAGGACCGCGTGGTGATTCTTGACCGCTTGGAAGGGGAACTGCTTCATTTGAATGATTTGGGCGCCCGGATTTGGCAGGAACTCTCTCCGGGAAAAAGGCTGCGCGATCTGGCCAGTCTTCTTCAGGAGGATTTCGAGGCGCCTCTCGAGGTGATGGAGAAAGATATTTGCCGTTTTGTGGCTCAGCTTGAAAAAATGGAACTGGTGCGAAAGTGCGGCCCTTATGATCGAAAGCGGAATTTTTAAAACGCCCCGGGAACGCTACCCGCTTTTTTGTCAGTGGGAACTGACTTGCCGATGCAATCTCCGCTGCGTCATGTGTTACACCGACTGTTTTAATACGGCTGAAAAAGTGAAACAGGAGCTCTCTACGGCGGAAATTTTTCGCATCATGGATGAACTCAAGGAGGCGGGATGCTCTGAGCTTTGTCTGACCGGGGGAGAACCGCTGGCCCGGTCTGATTTTTTTGAAATCTATGAACGCGCGATCCGCAGCGGATTTTTAGTCACGGTTTTTACCAATGCTACTTTAATCACGGAAGCGGCTGCGGACCGTTTCAAGGAATTTCCGCCGAGCCGAATCGAAATCAGCATGCACGGGATGACGCCCGGGGTTTTTGATCAAGTCACGCAGGGCGAAGGCTCTTTTCAAAAATGCATACGGGCCATTGACCTCTTGAATGAACGGAATATTCCTGTGGTGATCAAGACGGTCGCCATGACGCTGAATCAGGAAGAAGTGCTGGCCATCAAAAAGTTTGCCGAAAGCCGACCGAATACGCGCTACAAGATGAATGTCTACATGCAGCCGACCTTAGAAGGGGACCGAGCCCCGTCCCAATATGAACTCAGCGATCCGGAAGTGGACCGGATTTTTCAATCCGATCCGGATTTAGCGTCCGAAATCTGCGAATCGCGCTGCGGCACCGGAGGCTGTCAAGGCGGCAAACTCAAATGTCATATTGACGCCTACGGCCAGCTGCAGCTGTGCTCCGGAAACCGGCGTCAAAGTTATGATCTCAGGAACGGCTCTTTTCAGAAAGGGTTTTATAATTTTCTTCCGCATTTTCCCTGCCCAAGGAAAAAAGTACTCTCATCACCCCCGGGAGTAATGGAAAACGGTACTTGTTCCATGTCGCCCCCGAATGAATTTGTCGGGGGCCCATCATAAACCAATATTATGTTTATATTCTTTCGAATCAGCCCAATGGAACTCTTTATATCGGAGTAACCAATGATTTGCTGCGACGCATTTACGAACACAAACAAAAGAAGATCAAGGGATTTACTGAGAAATATAATTTAACCCAACTGATTTATTTTGAGAGCACAGCAGATATCCAGAGTGCCATCCAGCGAGAAAAACAGCTAAAGAAATGGAATCGAGCTTGGAAGATTCGTTTGATCAAAAAAAATAATCCTGAGTGGAAGGATTTGTACCCTCAGCTTGCTGGATCCCCGATCCGCCATAAAACGCGGCGAGATTCGTCCACAAAGCGTTTTGGGACGGATTCCGCCAACGCTTTGTGGCGAACAAAAACTTTCGGGGATGACAGCCGAAGAGCGGGTTGTCGGGATGTGGCTCATGCGTGAATCGTTTTTAGAAAAATCTTACAAAGAGTTCAGTGCCGGGGTTCACTCCCAAGCCCATTCACTCGACCGGGTCATCAAGGCTCAGATGGAAGTGACGTACCGGTGCAACTTGCATTGTAAACATTGCTACACAGATCCTTACAACTCGCCGGCGCATTTTCCTAAAGAATTGAGTTTTTCAGAGATCACGCGGATCCTGGACGAAATGGCGGCTTATGGAATTCTGTGGCTCAATTTCACGGGCGGAGAAGTTTTTGCACGAAAAGATTTCTTAGATATTTATGATTATGCTTATGGAAAAGGATTTATTCTAACGATCTACACGAACGGAACAGTTTTTACAGAGCCGATCCTCGAGCGGCTTAAAAAAAATCCGCCCTTTTATATTGATATTTCCTGCCACTCTGTAAATGAAGCAGCTTTTGATGATTTTACGCAAGTTAAAGGATCCTTTCAAAAATTTCTTCAAGGTCTCGCTCTATTAAAATCCAGCGGCCTTCCTTTTCGGATGAAAACCAAGGCTATGAACTGGAATCAATACGAAATCCCTGCGATCCGAAAATTTACCGAATCCTTGGGCCTGAGCTTTGGATTTACCACGAGTCTTTCGCCCCGGCTGAATGGAGATGCTTCTTCGCTTGATCTAAGGCTTTCGCCGGAGGCCATTCGCGAACTTGAAACCCGCCAGGATATTTGGGAAACGGACTCAGAATCTTGTATTGAAAAGTCGGGGGTTCTGTCGGACAATGTTCCGAACAAGCTGTACCGGTGTTTGTGTGCGACGAATCACATTCATATCAGTGCGTGGGGGGAGCTCGGGACGTGCGTTTTTGAGTATGAATCACGAGTGTCCCTGAAGTTGCATTCACTGCCGCATGCGATTGAAAAAGTTTTCACAAAAGTCAGGGCTTTGGAATATCAGGCGGGATCGCCTTGCGGGACCTGCCGCATCTTCAGTTTTTGTGATAAAACTCCGACTCAACTGCGATGGGAAACAGGAGATCGGGAATCGCCGTCGCCGTATCACTGCGATACAGCTTTTGGCCGCGCGCGCCGATTTTTAAGAAGTGATGTTACTCATCCATTAAATAATCAGGGGAGGGAATTTCATGAGTCAGGCCAAAAAAAAGAAACCGTATGAGGCGCCCAAGATTTACCGGGTGGAACTCAATCAAGAACAGGCCATTTTAGCAGGATGCCAGTCCGGGACAACGTCCTTGAGCGCTTCCGGAGCCGTGGCATGCACCGCGGTCTGCCGTCGATCGTCAACTACGGGTGGGAACAGCGGACCGACGCTGTCGTAAACTTTTCGGTGCTGCGTGCAAATTGATCTGTCCATTGCCGGAGAATCCATCCGGTTGAGTGAACCCGAAAATCATCCCGCGTTCATGTGGCCCTTTTGGCCTTTTGATCTTTTTCAAATTGCACTGTCGTCCAATCCAAACCTATCTTTTCAGATTCATGTCGTTCCAGACCTGCCTGCTTTTTCCAAGGAAAAGCTGATTTTTGATTCCGATCAGGGGCTGTGGAAGCTCTATGAAAGAGAAAACGGATTTTTGATCGAACGTTTGGATACGAAAACGCACGGCCCGCATAGCTTGGCCTTGCTGAACTCTGATTTCAGCCGTGCGGAAATCTGGTTCCGCGAATGTCCGGATCCTCTGGGAGGAAAAGAACGCGGCTGGATTCCGGCTGAAGTGATCAATCCGCTTGTGGAAATCTGCATCCTGACGCGACTCGCGCGCTGCGGCGGGCTCTTGCTTCATGCCTCGGTTGTAAAAGTCGAAGGCCGGACGTATGTTTTTTCAGGGCCTTCCGGAGCCGGAAAGTCGACAATCGCAGAACTTTTTCAAAAAAATATTCCGGGCTCAGTCATTTTGAGCGATGAAAAAACCATTCTTAGTCGTCATCCCAATGGAATAGTAGCTCATGGAACACCTTGGTATGGATCCAGCCATTGCGCGGTCAATGATTCAGCTCCTCTCGCCAATTTTTATCTCATTGCTCATGGACAAGGCAAACACGAATTTCGTCCGCTCTCGGGAGTGAATTGGAATTGTCGTGTGCTTCGTGAAGGAACCTTCCCTCACTGGGATCGTCAGGGGATGGAAGAGACCACGCTTTTTTTATCCGAACTCATGCAGCACTCCAAACGCCGGGAGCTGTCGTTTCTTAAAGAGGATAGTGTTGTGGATTTTGTGATGCGGGGTTCATGGGCTCATGCCCCGGAGGCCTAAGAAGCCCCTGTCATTCCCGGATGGTTTTCGTTAAACCATCACGGGAAAGTTCAGGGGCCAAGGAAGCCCCTGTCATTCCCGGGCCCCTTCCCATGTCGTTCCCGCGAAGGCGGGAACCCATGCTGGGGGTAGACTCCGGCGGGAATCCAGGATTTTTATTTTGTCCTTCGACAGGCTCAGGATGGTGAGCAAGCAAAGCGCGTCGAACCAGATCCCCGCCAAAGACATGCGGGGATGACAGCGGTAAGATTTATTGAAAGACAAGGATGTTGATGGAATCCACTTCATTACGGAATTTTGTTTCAACGCTTACGGTTAAATCCCGGAAAATCCGTCATCCCCAAACCGTGGTTTTTGAACTTTCCTACGGATGCAATCTGCACTGTGTCCATTGCCTGAACCCGACCCACCGCGCACTTCCCGAAGAGCTTACAACCGAAGAAATTTGCGGTCTGATCACACAAATTGCGGATTACGGAGTCTGGGAAGTTACGTTTACGGGCGGAGAAATTTTTACGCGTCCGGACCGGTGGACTTTGCTTAAACACGCCCACGAAGCGGGACTTCTCATCAATGTTCTGACCAATGCCACGCGCCTCGATCCTGATGCGGTTCAGCAATTAGAAGCGCTGAAGGCCCGGGTCCATGTCACGATTTATGGGGCGAGCCCCAAGGTCTATGAATCCGTGACCGGAATTCCGGGATCTTTTCAAAAATTCCAGGAAGGGATTGAGCTTCTGGCCGCGCGCGAAATTCCCCTGGCCATCCATATGCCGGTGATGACCCTGAATCGGCATGAACTCGTTCAGGCGCGCGATTTTGCAAAATCAAAAGGCGCGCAGTTCAAATATTCTTTTGATATCCATCCGCGTCAGGATGGAAATTTGGAGCCGCTTCAATATCGTTTAACTCCTGAGGAAAAAATTCAAGCCATCCAAGATCTTGGTGACGGACTTTTTGAAACGTGCCAGCCTCGCGGCAAACCGGTGGGATCGGATCGGTTTATTGATTGCGATTGCGGACAGAGCAAATTTGCCGTTACCCCTTATGGGGAGATGAATTTATGTACCGCGTTTCCTTATCCAAAATACGATCTCAAAAAAGGATCACTTTCCGAAGGCTGGGAGATTTTGAAGAAAACCGTGGATCAAGCTCGCCCCAATGCGAATTATCACTGCACGTCTTGTCACTTAAGGTCTTTTTGCCGCCAAGGGCGAAGCGATGCCTGGCTTGAAACCGGCGACATGAGCGTCTGTCTTCCGCATTTTAAATCCACAGCGCATCTTGAAAAAGAACTTTATGAATACAGAGTGAAGAGTGAAGAGTGAAGAGTGAAGAAGTGAAACGTAAAGGTTGGAGCTTTTTTTATTCTCACGCCCCCTGTTTTTCATCTTCGTTGGATTGCTCTTCACGCTTCACATTTCACTTTTCACGTTGCAAAGGTTCTGGACACTATTCATATGTATTTTGAATCCTCTCCTGAGGCTTTGCTGGAAGCTTATAGCCGTGTCAGTCTGCTGAATCAGTCTATTTTAGAAAAACTCAAAATAGTTCTCGCTGCTTTTCAAGCGCAAAATATCGACGTCATGTTATTAAAAGGTACGGATCTGATTTTGAGAGTCTATGGGGCTAAGGGATTGCGGCCCATGGATGACGCGGATCTTTTGGTGCATGAAAAAGATCTCCCGGCCATTGACGGCATTTTAAAATCACTGGGCTACCAGATGAAGCCGGACGGAAATCCGGCCTACCTGGATTCGGAAAATGGGTTTGCGCTCGATCTGATTACGGATATTTGGTATCTCGAAAATACGGAAGAGATCTGGCAGCGGGCGGATCTGCAAAATAATTTTCCCGAAATGCCTTGTAAACTCATGAGCGCGGAAGATCTTGTGCTCTATCTTGCGGCGTATACGAGCGTTCATCGCGGGTATTTTAATCGGAATTTTGTCCGCGACTTCACACTGCTTTTGGAGCGTGAACTTGTGAAATGGCCCGAAGTACTGGAGCGCACCCAGCGGGCAAATTTAAAAATTCCTGTGTATCATGCGATTTCTTTTGCGGCCTCGCGCGGAGCGAATATCCCTGCCTCAGTGATCAGCTCGCTGAGTCCATCGACTGCTTCGGAGCGGAGGCTTGCTTTTTTATTTCGAAAACTCGTGACCACGGAAAAGCTCCGGGGACTGGGGCACTTTCTTTTGTGGATTACCCGCCCTCGGCATCAAAAAGGGAAGTGGATCAAAAAAGTATTTTTCCCTTCGCCCGAAAAAATGCAGTACCGCTACGGCAAAAAAACCCGGGCGGCTTATCTCAGCCTCAGAATCCAGCGCATCTTCGTTCTTTTCTTTCGGGCCATTATCCTCGCCTTCCAAATCTCCCTCCGCCTCATTAAACCCTAATTTTTAATCCGTCTTTAGTGTCTGTTCCCAGGTTTCATCTACTGTTGTCCTTAGAATATAAATTCAGTTAGAATGCTACATTATGAAAACCAAAATCTTTATCAGTTGTGGGCAGAACGAGAACAGTCCGCGAGAATTAAAAATTGCCCAAACAGTAGGCGCTATAGTACACAACAAAGGTTTTGAGCCTTTCCTGGCTATCAATAAACAGGACGGAAAAAGCTTTCGGGAAAACATATTCAACGAATTGAGTGAGAGCGAATACTTTTTATTTATAGATTTAAGACGAGAGCAGATTATCTTTGAGAATGGCCCATCGTATCGAGGTTCTTTATTTTGTCATCAGGAAATGGCGGTTGCTTCATATTTGGAAATTGAGCCAGCATATTTTCATGAGACTGGGGTGTTGAGAGAAGGGTTAGGCCGTTACATTCAATGCAACTCCCAGGCATTTGACGATGAAGCCGAATTGTATAAAAAGATCGAGAGGCAATTGGGCCTGTGGAAATCTAACTGGAAAAATGCATTAACAATGGACGTAGATCCTAACGGGCCTTCAATTGCCCACGTTACCAATGGAGAGCCTAGAGGTTCGGCATGGTATCACATACAGATTTTTAATTTGCATCGTTTAAAGCATGCTAAAAACTGCTTTGTATTTTTGGAGTCTTATCTAGATAAAAAAACTAGAAAAATTATTTTTCCAAAAACGGTAGAACTTCATTGGGCTGGTTTTGATTTTCCAAGCGCCACAATTCTTCCGCAATCTTGGCGAGCATTTGATGCCCTTACTATTTTTGAATCGGATCTTAATGAGGCGAGAGTTTATTCTTTTTCAACTTCCACTTTGTATCATCCAGCCATACTCTCACCTGGTGAATACGATTTAACTTATAGAGTTGTCTGTGACAACTTTCCAGAAATTCGCAAAACTTTTTCTATGAAGTTTACTGGAGGCCTGACAGGGATTAGTTTTGTTAACCAACAACCCAATGTTGGGTTGCGCCAAATTGTTGCAGCGAATGCAACGATAGCTCGCCCACTATCTGATATTAAGCAAATAAGGGTTGAGGAGGAGAGGGGCTTTTAGCAAACGCTAGCATTAGAGAGCATTAAAAAGTCAAAAATTTGTCATAAATTTTGTTGCAAATTATTGACAATTTAATCGAGGTCCGCTATCCTTTGATTGAAGCCGGAAGGCTTGGAAATCAGTACAGGCGCAAGGAGCGAAACCATGATTACCATTAGTGAGAGGGCCACGATCGCGGCTTTAAGCGAACTCAGGACAAAATCCGAGGAAATCTTAAAGCAGCTTTCCAAGAATAGAGTCATCCTGCAAAAACACAACAAGCCCGTGGCGGTCATGCTTTCCTATCAGCAGTATGCCGCGCTCGAGCAGCTGCTCGACCGGATTGAAGATTACACGCTGGGCATGACGGCGCTTGAGAGAGACCAGAAAGCCTCTAAAAAAGATTTTGTCGATATCGAAAAGTGGTAAGCAGTTATTTCGTGAGTCATTGTAAGTAGTTGTGATATGTCATTCCCGCGGAAGCGGGAATCCATTTCCTTATATGTATTTTGGATCCCCGCCAAAAACGTGCGGGGATGACAATCCAGAATCATACGGCCGTCAATATCCCTGCAAGCGCTGGTGAAATCGATTTAAGGAATTTTGGGAGTCCTTTATTCTGTGGAAAAACCCCGATATAAAATAAAACTTCATCCCGCAGTGATTCACGAAGACAGCAAGCGTTTTGATTCTGCTGCCAAAGAAAAAATCAAAAAGAAATGTATCGAGCTCCTATCTTACGAGCCGGAAAAAGCGGGCGAGCCCCTGCTCGGACCTTTGAAACAATACCGCAAACTCAAAGTCTTCAATGATTACCGGGTCGTCTACAGGGTGGAGCGCGAGGAGATTATCGTTTTTGTTTTGGCGGTCGGCATCCGGCGGGATGCTGAAGTCTATGAGCTTGCCTTGAAACGTTTGAATAAAAATTAGGAAGAAGACTTCTGAAAGGCCGGCCGGAGGGTCTGAATCAAAATCAAAGCCAGCAGAGCTGATGTGGCATTGATGAAGATGTCATAAAGCTGAAAAAATCTTCCGGGAATAAAATGCTGAAAGATTTCATCCAGAGCCGAAACAAGCAGGGCCAAACCCCAGGCCTTTCGTCCCGGTAATTTCCGGGCATAAATCCACGCGGCGGTGGAATAGGTCACGAGATGCAGTTTTTCACTGTCATAATGACTGCTGTAAAAAAGTGCGCCGTAGAGGCTCATGATCAAAAGGGTGAGGGTCCACTGGCGGGCGCTTAACTTTCTAAATTTCATGATCAAAAAGATCGTGCCGGCCCCAATCAAGGTTATGAAAACTCCGTGAAAAAAATAGGAATAAATTCCAATGTAAGCCAGATAGCGTGCAAGCGGCAGGGTGATGAGCGAGAGTTCAAAGAGAAAAAAAGTGTAGCACGCTGATTCGCTCCAGCTCAGATTTTTTTGGAGGGGAAAAACAGATTTCATGAAGGCTATGTTACCCTACGCAGCTTGCCAACTTCAAGTGAATCGTCAGAAGGGGACTGTCCCCTTGTGAATTTGATTTCTAAAAGCTATGATGATCTCCATGACACGCATTTCAGAGCCTGCCATTCAGGTCCGGAATCTTTCCAAGTTTTATCCTCTAGCGGCTAACTTAATGGATGTCATCCATTCACCTCACCCTGAACGCATGCACCCCGCACTTCAAGGCGTTACGATGGAGGTCGAGGCGGGAAAAATCTGCGCGCTGATGGGCCCGAATGCAAGCGGTAAAACCACGCTGATCAAAATTCTTTGCGGACTTATTTTGCCGGAGCAAGGCGAGGTCAGGATCCATGGAATCGATATGCTTCGTCATTCTGAACAGGGGAAATCTTTGGTGGGCTTGGTAAGCGCCGAAGAATCGGGATTTTATCCACGTCTTAGCGGCCGCCGGAATCTGGAATTTTTTGGAGCGCTTTTTGGATTTTCTAAGAAAGAATGCCGCCTCAGAATGGAGGAGGCCTCAGATCTCCTTGAGATGGATTACTTGGACCAATGTTATCAGGAATATTCCACGGGCATGAAGCGATGGCTGGGTCTGGCGCGGGCGCTTATGCGAAATCCTTCGATCCTGATCCTGGATGAACCCACCCGGAGTTTAGATCCTGAGGCTGTAACGCGTTTTTACACTTTGATCCGCCGGAGCATCGGACAAAAAAATAATCGGACCCTTTTCTTTACGACTCACCAGGTCCGCGATGCGGAAGAACTGGCGGATCAGATGATCATTTTGAAACAAGGGCGTGTAGCGGCCCAGGGAAATCCGGCAGTGCTTTGTGCAACCGCCGGAAATTCTTTTTCGATGGAAGAAATGTATTTAAGAACCACGGAATCAAAGCCATGATTTTCTTTTTGCGCCAGGCCAAGGCCTTTTTAAAACGGGACCTTCTGGAAAGCATGAGCTACAAGGTTCCGTTCACCATTGAATTTGTAAGCCGGCTTATCCATCTCTCCATTTTTTTCTTTATTGCGAAATTTTTTGGGAATCAGGCTAACTCCTTTTTACGTCCGTATGGAGGTCAGTATTTCCCCTTTGCGCTCGTGGGGATTGTATTTGTCACCTTTCAAACCTCTGCACTCCGCAGTCTTGCGTACGTGATTTCAAAAGAGCAAAGCCATGGGACTCTGGAAGCGATCATGATGAGCCCGTCCAAACTGATTCAACTAATATCGGCCGCGGCACTGTGGGATTTTGTTTTTGCCTTTTTTCGTACGGTGATGCTGCTTGCGGCTGCAGCCTGGATTTTTAAAGTGGACCTCTCGGCCATGAATTGGGGAGCTGCTGGGGTGATGATCCTCCTTACCATTATTTCGCTGCTTGGCTTTGGACTGGTTTCTGCGGGATATTTGCTGGCGTTTAAGCGGGGAGATCCGGTCAGTTTTATTTTAGACGGGGTCTCCAAGCTCTTTGCCGGAGTCTATTTCCCGGTCCAAATTTTTCCGCATTGGGTCCAAGGATTTTCTGCTTGGATTCCTTTTACCCATGCGCTGTCTGGATTGCGGAAAGCCATTTTGTTAGGTGCCCCGGTCTCAGCGCTCTCGTCCGAAATCAGCGTTCTGATGCTGACCGCCCTCCTGAGCCTACCGCTTGGTGTGATGTTTTTTAGCCGAATGGTTGATACCGTGAGGCGGCGCGGATCGCTCTCTTTTGCGTGATTTTCATCAAAGGATAAAATGTAAGGTATGTAAGGCAAGACATCCTCAGGAAATAAACTTGGACAGTTATCGGACTCACCGCTAGAATTAACCCCAATTATGACTGACACATCTGCTCCAACGACTTATCGTGAACCGCTCAAAAAAATCCAGTGGGATAATTTGTCTTTTTTTATCTTCACCGGGGCAGTGGGGCTGATCGGTACGCCTCTCTATATTCATGCTCATGGCCTTCAGACGGTGGATATTGTTTTAACGTTTTTCTATATGATCGCCACGGGCCTTGCCATCACCATGGGGTACCACCGTCTTTTTGCTCACGTAGCCTACAAGGCCCATCCGATTGTACAATTTGCATACCTTTTCTTTGGAGCCGCGGCATTTGAACAATCCGCCCTTAAGTGGGCCTCTCAGCACCGCGATCATCACCTTTATACGGATACGGAACGCGATCCCTACAACATCCGCCAGGGATTTTGGTATGCGCATATCGGCTGGATGACCTTAGTTGAGCATGTGCTTGATTTGTCCAACGTGCATGATTTGGAAAAGAATAAAATGGCGCAGCATCAGCACAAATATTATGTGCTCTGGGCCATCACGGCGGGTGTCCTTGTCCCTTGTCTGATCGGTGCTTTATTTGGCCGCTTAGGAGCTGCCTTCATTATTGCCGTCTGTTTTCGAATTACCTTTGTATATCACGCCACTTTTTGTATCAATTCCGTTTGCCATGCGTTTGGAAATTCTACGTATGAATTTGGGTCCTCAGCCAAAGATCACTGGCTCGTGGCTTTGATCACTTACGGAGAAGGTTATCATAATTTTCATCACCGCTTTCCAAGCGATTATCGGAACGGGATTCGCTGGTATCATTGGGATCCCAGCAAGTGGGGAATTTATTTCCTGTCGCTTCTCAAGCTGGCGGATAATCTTAAGACCGTTTCTAAGTATAAGATTTTGCATGCGCGAATTGTTGCTGCAAAGCGCAAAGCGCACGCGGATCTGGAAGGAAATTCCAATCGGTCGGTTTTGCAAAAAAGTTTGGAGCGCCACTACAAGGCCTTAACAAGGACGCTAACGAGCCTGGAAGCATCCGCTGAACATTACCGGAAAATTATTTCAGAAGATCTCAAAACAGCGCCTGAACGTATTAAGACGCTTAAAGAAAACGCCTCGCGTTCTCTTGAAAAGCAGCGCAGTTTGTTCAAACGCTCGTATCAGCGATGGCTGTTTTTGATCCGCAAACGAATCCCTCTTTAATGAATCATTGCAAGGGGACAGTCCCCTTAGGGACAAGCCTTAAAAGGTGATAAGAAGGCATGTCCCGCTGGGGGCTGTCCCTTTACAAATCATGAATCGCCTCATCCATGAAAAAAGCCCTTACCTTTTGCAGCATGCGGAAAATCCTGTAGATTGGTTTCCCTGGGGTGAGGAAGCTTTCCTGAAATCCAAGACAGAATTCAAGCCGATTTTTCTTTCCATTGGATATTCCACCTGCCACTGGTGTCATGTGATGGAAGAGGAATCCTTTTCAGAACCTGCGATTGCGGAAATCCTGAACCGCTATTTTGTCCCCATCAAAGTAGACCGGGAAGAACGTCCGGATGTGGATCAGGTCTACATGAGGGCGGTAATGGCCATGACCGGATCAGGCGGCTGGCCGCTCAATATTTTCCTGACACCTGAAGGCGCACCTTTTTATGGAGGGACTTATTTTCCTCCCATAGATCGGTGGGGATCGCCGGCCTTTTCCCGAGTGTTGAAGGTGATCGCAGAAAAATGGAAAACAGACCAGCCGGCCCTTCAGGAATCTGCCCATGGATTGATTCAAGCACTGCAGCCTAAATCAGAATCATCGGCCGGATCATGCTCCCTGGACTCCGGACTTTTGCAACAGGCCTTTCATCAGTACGGTGCTCAGTTTGATTCTGAGGAGGGAGGATTTGGATCTGCTCCGAAGTTTCCGCCCACGCATACGATGGGACTTCTGCTAAGAATTTGGAAAAAACAAGGGGCTCAAGAGGCTCTTGAAATGGTGGAGACAACACTTCAGAAAATGGCGCGCGGCGGCATCCGGGATTTTTTGGGCGGGGGATTTCATCGCTACAGTACGGACGGAGCCTGGCGCGTCCCGCATTTTGAAAAAATGCTTTATGATCAGGCCATGATCGCCCGGTGCTATTTGGAGGCTGCTCAAGCCACGGGAAATAAAGAGTATGCCTTAGTGGCACGGGAGATTTTAGATTATGTTCTGCGTGATTTGACGGATTTAGACGGAGGATTTTACTGCGCGGAAGATGCAGACAGCCTGCCTGCCGGACAGGCAGGCGCCGCCGATCCGGATCATCCGAAAAAGAAGTCCGAGGGGTCTTTTTATCTTTGGACCGAAGCTGAAATTATAGAAATTCTGGGAGCTGAGGATGCAAAAATATTTAATTTTCACTTTGGCGTTGAAGCCGGCGGGAATGCTCCGCATGATCCTCACGGGGAATTTACCGGAAAAAATATTTTATATGAACGCGCTTCGATGGACGAGACGGCTCAGGAATTTAGAAAAACATCTGAGGAGATCCGCTCCATTCTGAAGTTTTCCAAGGGCAAGCTTTTTGAACAGCAAAAGAAACGCCCGCGCCCGCATTTGGATGACAAAATTCTGACCGATTGGAATGCACTCATGATCTCGGTTCTGGCCTTGGCGGGCCGGGTTTGTGGTGAGCCTCGATATCTTGCAGCCGCCCAGAAAGCAGAAGCTTTTTTCTTTTCAAAGATGAGAACGCCTGGCGGAGGACTTTTCCATCGAACCCGAAGCGGGGAAGCGGGCATCCTTGGATTTTTGGATGATTATGCTTTCATGCTGGCGGCACTCTTGGATCTCTTTGAATCCAGCGGAGAATTTAAATATCTTTCCCGGGCCGAAAGGCTTGCAAGTGAACTGGTGGATCAATTTTTAAATGTAGAATCCAATAGTTTCGAATTTAGGTCCAAAAACCATGAGCCGCTTTTTCTTAAAGTCTCGGAGATTCATGACAGTGCGCTGCCCTCGGGTTCTGCCATAGCGCTTCAGGGACTCGTCCGGCTTGGGGCTCTGAAGCGGCAGTCTAAGTGGACGGATATTGCACGAAAAGTGATGGAGCGACATGCGCAGGAAGTGAGCCGATTTCCTTCGGCATGCGCGGAGTTTCTTATGGCCCTCAGTTTTTTGGAAGGACCTATTCTGGAAATCGCAGTGGCGGAAGGGAAAGATCCGAAATCCATGGAAGGCATGAGAGATTTTCTCTTTTCTCTGTTCTTGCCGGATCATATTCTTGTCTATCTTTCAAAAACAGAGCAGGGCTTAGCGGAAAAAGAACTGCCCTGGACCCAGGGATGGAAAACTTCAGATGGAAAATCCGCGGTCTGGGTTTGCTATCTAGGAGTCTGTCAAAATCCGGTGGCGAGTCTTGAAGAGTTGGCGCAGCTTCTGCAAAATCTGAAGCTCATCCCTCGCTGATCGTTCATTGACCCTCAGAGGAGTCAGTAGTAAACTGATCAAAATTTAACCCCTTTTAAAGGACGCTACATGACCTTAGGAACTTCCGAAGATCGGCTGACGCTTGATGAGCTTCGCGAAATGTGGCGTGTGCTTTCCACGGAAGAGCGGGCTGAGGCCTTTGAACTTCTTGATTTAAATACAGCTCAGGAATTTTTCCTTGGGCTTTCCTCCCAAGAACGTGTCACGATCCTTTTGGCTATTCCTGAGGGCGAGCGCAAATTATGGATGCGGCTTTTGGCGCCTGACGATGCTGTGGACGTGATCCAGGAAGCGCCTCGCGAGATCCGTCCCGAACTGCTGCTGCTTTTAGACGATCAAACCCGCCAGGAAGTGAATGCCCTCCTTTCCTATAAACAGGATGTGGCCGGCGGTCTCATGAATCCGCGTTTTGCCAGGGTTCGCCCCGACCTTTCTGTGGATGAAGCCATTCGTTATCTTCGGCTTCAGGCTAAGGAACATTTGGAAGATCTTTCCTATATCTATGTTTTAGCCGAGGATCAAACTCTTTTGGGGGTTGTTTCATTCCGATGGCTGTTTCGGGCAACGCCGGATAAAAAAATCCGCGAAATTATGCGTACGCGCATGGTGACGGTCTCGGAAAATCAAGATCAAGAAGCGGTGGCCCGTCTTTTTTCCAAACATAAGTATTTAGCTTTGCCCGTGGTGGATGCTGCCCGGCGTTTGAAAGGGATCATTACTGCGGATGACGTTTTGCAGGCGGTTCAGAAAGAGGCCACGGAAGATATTCAAAAAATCGGAGGTATGGAGGCCCTTGATAAACCCTACCTTCAGATGACTTTTTTTGAGATGCTTTGGAAACGTGCCGGTTGGCTGGCCGCACTTTTTATCGGTGAAATGCTGACGGCAAGCGCCATGTCGCATTATCAGGAGGAAATTTCCCGCGCCGTAGTTTTAGCTCTTTTCTTACCGCTGATTATTTCCAGCGGAGGAAATTCCGGATCCCAGGCCACGACTTTGGTGATTCGTGCCATTGCGCTTGGAGAAGTGAAGCTGAAAGATTGGTGGAGAATTATCCGCCGTGAGCTTGCCACGGGCCTGGGGTTAGGATTGATCCTCGCGGTCATTGGGCTTTTGCGCATCCTCCTTTGGCAGTCGATTTTTCATCTTTATGGGCCGCATTATGTGAAGGTTGCGGCCTCAGTCTCCGTGAGTTTGATTGGAGTGGTGACCTGGGGTACCTTGGCGGGTTCCATGCTGCCATTTATTCTGAAAAGATTGGGTTTTGATCCGGCAAGCGCTTCCGCGCCTTTTGTGGCAACTTTAGTCGACGTCTCCGGGATCGTGATTTATTTTACAGTTTCGGCCATGATTCTTCAGGGTACGCTTTTATAATTATTGATGGTATCAGCGGTGAATCACTGAAGAAAGTTAGTTCCTTTTCCTAAAGACAGGGGCAATCAACGATGCGGATTTTGTTGATTGAAGATGAAAAAAGATTGGCCAGTTTTATCCTTCGAGGCCTTCGCGAAGAACATTATGCTGTGGACCATGCGGCAAATGGCGAAAAGGGATTTGAGATGGCTGCGATCAATCCCTATGACCTCATCCTCCTCGATCTTATGCTTCCGGAAAAAGACGGACTGACGATCTGTCAGGAGCTCCGCAAAAAAAATATTCTGACACCCATTCTGATGCTGACAGCCCGCAATAGTGTTCAGGACCGGGTGATGGGTCTGAATTCCGGGGCCGATGATTATCTTGCCAAGCCGTTTGCATTCGAAGAGCTCCTTGCCCGTATCCAGGCTCTTTTGCGCCGTCAACGCCAAGCCAAGACCACGAAGCTTTGTGTTGAAGATCTGGAGCTTGACCAGCTGACGCATCAGGTGCGGCGCGCGGGTAAAGAGATTGTGCTGACCAGCCGGGAATATGCGCTGCTGGAATACATGATGCTGCATACGGGGCAGATTGTGACGCGCACCATGATCTCAGAACACGTTTGGAACGAAAGTTTTGATACCTTTACCAACGTGATCGACGTTTATGTGAATTATGTGCGTAATAAAATCGACAAGGATTTTGATAAGCCTCTTATCCATACCATCCGCGGCACGGGCTATGTCCTTAGAGCGTGATTCATGATCCGATTTCGCTCCATTCAATTTAAATTTGGCGTCCTCTATATCGCTATCTTGACTCTGATCCTAGTTCTCTTCAGCGGTTTTCTTTACTTTTCTGCGCGCTATGTCCTTTATCGCCAGTTGGACCATGAACTGCTTGAAAAGGCCCATGAACTTTCTGAAGTTTTAAATCTTTACATAGCTGAGGTGGCGCCCGGGCCCAATGCCGTGATTGTGGCTTCGCGCAGAGTCATTCGATTGGAAGGGATCCCGCCGAAATATTCCCAGCACAATCAGATGGAAGCGCGTCTTTTAAGTATTGTGGATAAATATAATTTGGAAAATGATTTTGTGGATTTGATAAATACCTCGGGCATTTCCGTGGTCCATTCGAACAATCCTTTCCCCGATTCTTTGCAAAGATTTCTGAAGTCAAAAAATGCAACTTTAATGCGAGGTCCTCTCACGAGCCCGGAATACGCCACGCATCGATGGACTCGCGTCATTCATTATCCTGTACTCCTCCGAGACGGAAAACATTACATCCTTCAGATTGCAACCTCCACAGCGTACGCCGATCGTTTGTTTCAAGAATGGGCATTTTTTATTTTATTGGCGGTTCCGATTGCGGTAATCCTTGCAAGCTTCGTGAGCCGGCTTTTTGTTGAGCAAATTTTGTATCCCGTGCAGCAAATGGCAAAAACAGCTGAAAAAATTAGTCATGAAGATTTGAGCCTGCGTGTGCATACTCCGGATGCGGACGAAGAAATGCAAAAACTCGCTGCAGCCTTTAATGACATGATTGGGAGGCTTGAGTCCTCTTTTCGTCATATCCAGGAATTTAGTTTCCATGTGGCGCATGAACTAAAAACACCCCTCGCCATTTTACGCGGAGAATCCGAAATTGCTCTGCGGAAAGACCGTTCGCCGGAAGAATACCGAAGAGTTCTTGAAGTGAGCGTGCGAGAGGCGGAGCGTATGGTCAAGGTGATCGAAGACATGCTTTTGCTGGCCCGGATTGAATATGAGGCTGAAGGATTTCATTTTGATACCATGGATCTTAGGGCGTTTTTGACTGAAATTTATGAGCAGAGTCAGATGCTGGCACAGGCGAAACAGATTTCTGTTTCCTGGAATGCGGCTCCCGGGACGTATTCTTTTCGTGGAGACGCGCTTCATTTGAGGCGGCTCTTTTTTAATTTGATTGATAATGCAATTAAATTCACACCCTCGCAGGGGGCTTTGCAAATGACTTTGGAAAGAGATGGAAATCTGGGACGAATTAAGGTTTCAGACTCTGGCGTTGGGATTCTTCCTGAAGATCTTCCCAAAATTTTTGATAAATTTTTTCATCGGGACCGGAACGGCTCGGAATCCAGGCCAGGAAACGGGTTAGGCCTCAGCATTGCAAGATTAATCGTTCAAGCGCATCAAGGTGATATTTCTGTGGAAAGCCATCCGGGCCATGGAACGACTTTTTTTATCACCTTGCCTCTTCTTTAGATCTTCCGACGTTAGAATTTTCTAATGCTCCACTAATCTTCCTCTCATCTCACTTCCTTTATGATTTAAATTGAAAAGGAGGTATGGAATGAGACGAATACTTCTCGTTGATGATGATTCCGCGATTCGGGCCATGTACCGCTGGTTTTTGATGTCCGAAGGATTTCACGTGGATGTGGCCAGCAGCGCAGAGCAGGCCGTCGAATATCTTCTCGGAAAAAAAGATGTAGATCTTGTTTTGCTGGATATCAATATGCCCGTTGTGAACGGAACTTTTTTAAAAGAAGTACTTGACGATTACGACCGCGGAATCAAGGTCGTGGTTTGTAGTGTTTATCCCATAGCGAAACAAAAACAGCTTGTTCCAAAAGCCGATGAATATTTTGATAAATCTCAAAGCCCCAAAGAACTTCTTGAGAAACTGCGCTTGCTGCTTCCTGAAGCTCGATGTCTTGCGGCTTCCGAGGGAGGTGAAGGTAAAAAAACGGAGTTTTAATTAAACAGCAGTTTTTGGAACGTAGTGTAAAAATAAAATAAAAAGGAGTTTTCTATGAAGATGACAAATAAAAAAGTACTTTCGGGGGTTGCCCTTCTCATGGTTCTTGGAATGGCAGGATCGGCTTATGCGGCTACGGATCCTTCGCAGCTGGCGTCAGAACTTGCTGCGGGAACGACCTCGCCTTCGACTCAAAAAGAGAAGAAACATGAGCATGCCAAGCACCATAAGACAAAACACGAGAATAAGAAAAACGATAAAAAACCCTATTAAAAACGGATAAAACGGCAGAGTTTTAGAGGCCGTGAGTGCTCGTGAGGATGAAGGAGTTTTCCAAAAAGGAGGATGTTATGGATCTACGGTCCAAAAAGGTAAAGCAAAAAATGCTTTTAAGTGTTGGAGCGGCGGTCGTCTTTTTCGGAATTTCAACTTCGGGGGTGATGGCTGCGGAGACCACGATCACAGTGGGCCGTGCCAAGCCCGCGCGCTCTGAGTCCGTCTGGAATTCGTTTCCCAACGGAGGATTGACCTCGGAATATGGAGGCAATCCTCTGTGGGAAATGGATCACATGATGGAGAGAATGCAGCGCCTGATTCACCAAAACCTTTTGGAGGGGGGAGAATCAGGGGGCGGATCTTTCGGCGAGCCCCGTTTGGATGTCCAGGAATTGAGTGATAAGTATCTTATCCAGGCGGATCTTCCGGGCATGGAAAAGGACAAGCTCAACCTATCGGTGACCGACGATGCTCTGACGATTTCCGGAGAGCGGAAAATGGAAGTGGAGAAAAATCAAAATGGGATGCGTCTTATGGAGCGCAGTTTTGGACACTTTGAACGTTCGCTCCCTATGCCGGAAAATGTCAAAACAGATCAGATTTCAGCCAAATATGATCAGGGCGTATTAACCGTTGTGCTGCCAAAAGCAAATCCGGCCCCGCTTCTCAAAAAAGAAGGGGTAAAAATTCCTATTCGATAACCTAAATAAGAGGAGTTTAAAAAAGCCGTTGTTTGCTGTTTCGGCAAGCAACGGCTTTATTTTGGAATTGCTCATTTTCCATTGATTGCGTCTTGAATTCCCGATAGAATTCCTGCATGTTTGGACTTCATGAAAAGGAATGGGCCGCGACCAGTTCGGTCATTGCTGCGTTGGGGCTTACTGCCTTTAAAATCATTGTCGGATTTTCCACGGGAAGTCTTGGTATTTTAGCCGAAGCGGCTCACTCCGGGCTGGATCTTGTGGCCGCACTCATGACGGCGGTAGCGGTTCGGATTTCCAGCAAACCCGCAGATAAAGATCATCCCTATGGCCACGGAAAAGTTGAAAATCTTTCCGCTCTTTTTGAAACCCTTCTTCTTCTACTTACCTGCGCTTGGATTGTGGTCGAAGCGATCCGGAATTTAATGCATCAGCAGATTCACATTGAGGTCACTCACTGGTCTTTTATAGTCATGATTGTTTCCATTATTGTGGATGTCTCGCGGTCGCGAATGCTTTATAAGGCTGCCAAAAAATACAATAGTCAGGCGCTCGAAGCCGATGCCCTTCATTTTAAAACCGATATCTGGAGCTCCAGTGTTGTTATTCTGGGTTTGATCTGTGTGAAGCTGAGTGAGATGGCTCCTTCGCTTGGTTTTCTGCGCTATGCCGACTCCGTGGCCGCGCTTGGAGTGGGCTTGATTGTCATCAAAATCAGTGTGGAGCTTGGGATCCGCTCCGTGAGCGCGCTCCTCGATGCTGTCCCTCCGGAACTCGAAGAGAAAATTATTCAGGTGGTCGAATCACTGCCCGGAATTCGAAATTGCCATCAGGTGCGTATTCGTTTCTCGGGGCCTACGCCTTTTGTGGATCTCCATGTATTGGTGGATGGAAATCAGACTTTGAAACAAGCCCATGCCTTAACCGAGGACATTGAAGAGGCTATCCAAAAACTCATGCCGCATGCGGATGTTACGGTCCATCCGGAACCGGATTAACCTGGAAGGGATCCTTTGTCCTATGGAAATTCTCCAACATTTTTTTTCTAATTTATACCGCTTTGATGAGCTCATTCGTTGGGGCGGCTATTTGGTGATGTTTATCATTGTTTTTTCAGAGACCGGACTTTTGGCCGGATTCTTTCTTCCTGGGGATTCGCTGCTGGTGACGGCCGGGGTTCTTTGTGCGGTTGAAGGGGTTTTGAATATCTGGATGCTCAATGGTGTCTTAATTGCGGCAGCTATTTTGGGAGATACGGCAGGCTACTGGATCGGATATCATCTGGGGCCTAAGATCTTTAATCGCGAGGACTCCATTTTTTTTCATAAAAATCATGTGATTCGCACCCAAAAGTTCTATGAGAAGTATGGACCTAAGACCATTGTGATTGCGCGCTTTGTTCCGATTGTCCGTACCTTTGCGCCAACGGTCGCCGGAGTGGGGAAAATGTCCTATGCCCGCTTCCTGACTTATAATGTCCTGGGCGGCATCGGATGGGTTCTCAGTATGACCTTAAGCGGATTTTTTTTAGGGCATTCGATACCGGATCTTGAAAAGCATATTCACTGGGTGATTTTAATTGTCATTATTCTGTCTTTTCTTCCGATCCTAAAGGAGTTTTTGGATGCTCAGAAAGCTCGAAAAAAGGTTGTGCCTCCGGCGTCTAAATAAGCTACACTAGCAGCCCCCTTCAACAAACAAAGGAGTATTTATGAAAAAATCATTAGCCTTTTTTCTGGCCGCGTTCCTGACGGTGGGCTTAGTCTATGGATGCGCCAAAAAAGCGGATACCCATAAGTCCGTCGATCAAATCCGCCAGGAAGTTCAGAGCCTGAGTGTTCAGGATCTTCAAGCTTATGCCAAAGCGTATCAGTCTGCGGTGGACAAGCAAAAAGCGGAAGCTGAAAAGATTGCCGAAGAGCTCAAGAAAATTCCGTTTACGCAAATGCTCGGTGATGAATCAAAGTCCATCAAAGAGCGGCTTGAAAAAGTTCAATCCCAAGTGAGTGCATTGGCAGAGCGCTATCAGGTCTACATCGATAAACTTCGCGAAAAAGGCGTGAATGCGTAACAGTTAGGCTTTTTTATCACCGAGGAGAATCTCATGAAAAAAACAGCGCAGGAATTTCAGAAATTCATTATGCGTGGTAATGTGGTGGACATGGCCGTGGGTGTGATTATTGGAACGGCCTTCGGAAAAATTGTAACCTCGCTTGTGAGCGATGTCATCATGCCGCCGATCGGGCTCTTGCTGGGAAAAGTGGATTTCTCAAATCTCTTTATCAGCCTTTCCGGTCAGGCCTATGCCTCGCTTGCTGAAGCACAAAAAGCCGGAGCGCCGACGCTCAATTACGGGATTTTTCTCAATAATGTTATTAACTTTCTGATCATGGCATTTGTGATCTTTTTGATTGTGAAACAAATGGCCAGACTTCAGGAGTTTGGGAAAAAGCCGGAACCGGCGGCAGCCCCGACGACAAAAAATTGCCCTTTTTGCATTTCCGTCATTCCGATTAAAGCTGTGAAGTGCGCTCACTGCACTTCGGCAGTACCCGCATAGTTTGATCGGGGTCAGGCCCTTTAAGAGGGCTCTGGCCCCTGAATCATGGACGATTGGATAGGATGACCGCTTCAGGCGAGTAGTAAAGAAGATAATGAGGGCGGCATCCTGAATAATCAAAATACCTCAGCCGTTCTTCTTGCATCACGAGGTAGACTCGATCAGGCCCACCGAATAGTTTTGAAATGATTCCGTGATCCGCGTAGACAAATCCATCCAAGACCTCGGGTTTTTCAAAGGCGGTTTCCGTATTTAAGGATACTTCCACCATCCGGTCGTGGAGATAAAAGGGCAGACTTGCGTAGTAATCTCCCCAAAGCAAAATTTTTTCTCCGGGTTTCCGTGTTTTGGCGATTTCCAGGGCAATCCGTTTTGAATTTTTGTATTGCAGGTAAGGAAGCGCACTTAACGCAATCAAACTCATCAGACTGATCCACCCCACAAGCAAAAGAAAAAGCGGACGCAGCGATTTTGTTTTCCGGATATATTCCACGGCAAAGGTGACGCCGGTAAGAAGTAAAATCAAACTGATGGGAAATAAAATCGGAATGCCGGTCAGGAACTGCGGTTTAAGCATGACAAAGACAAGTCCTCCGGCCACGGCGCCGGGAAGCAGGCGGGCCAGCAGCCAAAGCGTCCCCTCGATGGTTTTCGACCGGGCATTGTTCTTAGGATCCAGCCAATAGGACCAAAAAATGGCCGCATAAAGCGCCAAAGGAGGGAAGAGCGGAACGATATACGTGGCGAGTTTTGTCCGGAAAAGGCTGAAAAGGATGAAGGGGATCAAAAACCAAATAAAAACAAATTGCGAGCGAGTCTGAAGTTCGGAGTCTTTTAAAACCTCCCGGCGCTCTGCCCAGGCTGCAGGGAGAAAGAATGTCCAGGGAAAAAATCCGGCCGGGACAATTAATAGGTAATAAAAAATCGGATGGGCCCGTCCCATATGGCCTTTGAACATTCGTCCCAGAAGTTGATGGTGGAAAAAATAATCCCAAGCGCCTTCATGGGTGAAAATAACCGTGAGGTACCAGCTGAGAGAAATTAAGACAAAAAGAAGCGCTCCAAAAATCCAGTGAAGAAATGGGATTTGGAGACTTTTCTTTTTCCAGATTCCGAAAACAACCGCAGGGGTCAGCGTAATCATCCACGCTACGGGGCCCTTGGTCAGCATGCCCAGTCCTAGTCCGACAGCGGTGCCGTAAAAATAAAGCAGGCGATGCCGATCTGAAAAAAACAAATGGGCCACGCAAAACATGGTGGCAAAAGTGACAAACGTCAGCGTCATGTCCGTCGTGACAAGACGGGAAATGGCTACGTAAAGAGTGGAAGTGGTGAGGATCCAGGCTGCGGCATAGCCGGTACGGAAATTAAAAAGAAAAGTTCCCAGTCGAATGAGCAAGGCAAGCAAGGCCAGGCTTAAGAGGACGCTGGGAAGACGTGCGCTAAATTCAGAAGGACCCAAAAGTTTGAAGCTCTCGGCTATCAGCCAATTCGCAAGCGGAGGTTTGTGAAGGTGAATGATCCCGTTCATGCGCGGAATCATCCAGTCTCCGGTCCGAAGCATGGTGAGTGACATCTCCGAGTAACGGCCTTCATCCGGATCAAAAAGCGGAATATTTCCGAGATTCCAAAAAAAAGTAATTCCCGCGCCGATTAAAAGGAGGGCACAAAGAAACGCGCGCCGCCGGTTCACTCGCTTCCTGCTTTCTTTCCTTGATAAATAAACCACAGGTTCCGGGCATAGACCAGCATGCCCACGGACTGACCTACGATAAAGACCGGATCTTTCCGGTGGATGGCATAGAAAAGAAGGATGACTCCTCCGATGATGCTAAAAGTCCAGAAGGAATTGGGGATGACGCTCTTTTTTTGGCGCTCCGAGTGAATCCATTGGATTAAAAAACGAGAAAAGAAAAAGAATTGTCCCAGAAAACCAATGACAATCCAGGCTTGAACCGTGTTCATGACGGACTCCTTACTTCGTAACGAATCTTGTGAGTGAGCAGCCAGCGAATTGCAATAAGATCCCACAGTGGACCCAGTAAACGGTTCCAAAGTCCATATTTGGAGATGCCGAGATGGCGGCGGGCATGCTGGACCGGGACTTGTTTAATTTTATAGCCCAAGGCCTCCGCCACGGGTGCAAAAAAACGGTGCATGCCTTTATAGGGATAAAAGGCCTTCAAGACTTCCCGGCGAAATACGCGGAGCGAACAGCCGGTATCCTGAATCGTATCTTGGAGGACGGCCCGGCGAATATTATTTGCGATTTTAGAGATCCCTTTCTTAAACCAGGTGTCGCCGCGTTTTTCCCGGATTCCGGTGACCATGTCTGTTTCCCCGGAGCGAAGCATCCAAAGAAGTTTGGGAATTTCTTCCGGAGGATTTTGCAGGTCTGCATCCAAAGTGGCCAGGATATCTCCGCGCGCAGCCTGGAGTCCGGCATAAAGGGCGGTGGTGAGGCCGGTATTATAAGAAAGTCGTATCAGTTGAAGGCGTTTTTCATGAAGACAAAACGGTTCAACCACCGCACTGCCTTCATCCGTGGAAGCGTCATCCACAAGAACAATTTCCCAATCTTCGGAAAAAGTCCGGGCCGTGGCGAGAAGGCGTTCCAAAAGGGGTTTTAAATTATCTTTTTCATTATAAAAAGGACAAACAATTGAAATCATAAAACCTTTTCAGAGTTCTTCTTAGCGGTGCTTTAAAGAGGCTTATTATAGCTTGGGATTTTCAAAAGCCAAGTTCTGACGGAAGAAACGGGTGCATCTTGCTTTGGACAGTTGCTTTCCAAGGGAGCTTCTCGGCTCTCGCCTCGCCGAAGCTT
>CAYWRU010000021.1:0-46207 GCA_964460795.1 uncultured bacterium
GGATCAAATTCGCACGGCAAGTTGCGTTCCGCAACGTTGCGTGCTCATTTGACAAAGGAAGAAGTCATGGCTGATGTTGTGCGGGAAATGAAAGTTTTGATTGTGGATGATGACGAGGACCTCCATACGCTTTACCGTCTTTATCTTCAGGGGGAGTCCTTTAAGATCCTGCAGGCATTTAATGGGGTCCAAGGCCTTGAGATGGTGGAAAAGGAAAAGCCGGATTTGATTGTGCTGGATATGATTATGCCGGTCATGGACGGAGAAGAGTTTTTTCAAAAACTGCGCGGCGAAAAAAAGAATACCGTGACCCCGGTTATCATTGCCAGTGTCAATGACAAGATCCCGGATCGTATTCTCCAGCTTGGTAACGTGGCCTGTGTTCTCAAAAAGCCGTTTACGATCGAAACTTTGGTAGGAAAAATCAAAGAAGTTTTTTCTCGCCGGATTGCTGTCTAAACGTTTTTCTTCAAAAATCCACGAATTTCTCTATCTCCTTTTCTATAAATGAGATAAGGTGTTGCCTAAGATAAATTCCTAATAATCTATAAAATCTATAACTCTATTTATAGAAATAAGTTACGTATAGATTAAGGGCTCTCGGTGGACAAACTCTCCTCAAAGAGATATCATACAGACCCAAATTTTTGGGACATGAGCAGGGTTGATTCAGGGTCAGGTCAGGCCGGATAGCTCTCTCCAAATGCCATTCTTCGAAAGGTAGCACCTATGAAACTTCGCGAGTCTTGGGTTCAAAAACGCTTGAAAGATTCTAACCGCACTCAAATGCATTATGCCCGCCAGGGAATTATTACCGAAGAAATGGTGTTTGTTGCCGAGCGCGAAAGATTGGAGCCGGAATTTGTGCGCTCTGAAGTAGCTCGGGGACGCATGGTAATTCCTGCCAATATTAATCATTTGAATCTTGAACCCATGGCCATTGGGATCAATGCCACGTGTAAGATCAATGCCAATATTGGAAATTCAGCCGTGGTTTCCGACATTCCCACGGAATGCAAAAAACTTCATATCTCAATGAAATACGGTGCGGACACGGTGATGGATCTTTCCACGGGCCGCAATCTGAATGAAACCCGCATGGCCATTTTAGCGGGAAGCACGGTGCCGGTTGGAACCGTTCCGATTTATCAGGCTTTGGAGCGGGTCGGGGGTATTGCTGAAGATCTTTCGGCCAAGATTATGCTCGAAGTCATTGAAGAACAGGCCCAGCAAGGCGTGGACTATATGACGATCCATGCCGGTGTTTTAATCGAACATCTTGCGCTCGTGAAACACCGAATTACCGGCATTGTGAGCCGCGGCGGAGCCATTCATGCGCAGTGGAGCTTGAAACACCGTCAGCAGAATTTTATGTACACGCATTACAACGAACTTTTGGAGATCTGCAAAAAACACGATGTGGTCATCAGCCTCGGTGATGGCATGCGTCCTGGATGTTTAGCGGATGCGAGTGATGAGGCGCAGTTTGCGGAACTTAAAACGCTGGGGGAGTTGACTTTAAAAGCCTGGGAACAGAATGTACAGGTCATGGTCGAAGGGCCGGGACACGTTCCTATGGATCAGATTGAAATGAATGTGAAAAAACAAATCGAGATTTGTCACGAAGCGCCTTTTTATGTTTTGGGTCCGCTTGTGACGGATATTGCTCCGGGTTATGACCATATCACTTCTGCCATTGGCGCTGCCATTGCCGGACAGGCCGGAGCTGCCATGCTTTGTTACGTGACGCCGCGCGAGCACTTGGGACTTCCGAATCTGGATGATGTGAAGCAAGGTGTGATTGCCTACAAAATTTCCGCCCATGCTGCGGATGTGGCGCGTAAGCGTCCTGGAGCCAGAGACCGCGATGACGCACTCTCGCGAGCCCGCTTTACCTTTGATTGGAATAAACAGTTTGAGCTGTCGATTGATCCGGAACATGCCCGGGCACTTCATGATGAAACGCTGGCGGATGATTATTTTAAAGAGGCAGAGTTTTGCTCTATGTGCGGACCGAAATTCTGCTCCATGCAGCTTTCGCAAAGCCTGACGGAATTAGGGCAAGAAAACGAAAAGCTTCGTCAGCAGAAAAAAGAAGAACGGCAAGAGAAGCTGCTGAAAGCTTAAATCCGAAGCGCGAAATCCGAAATTCGAAACAAATTCAAAATTTTAATTTCAAATATTTAAAACGTTAGAATTTCTTAAATTAGACATTGTTTCGGATTTCGATATTCGAATTTAGAGTTTAAAAATTTATGGCTAAAAAAATCTACAATAATATTCGGGAGGAAATCCTGGCGCTTAAAAAAGAGCGTAAGGCAGTGATTCTGGCCCACAATTACCAAATTGGGGATGTCCAGGATATTGCGGATTTCACAGGAGATTCTCTCAATTTGTCTCAGCAGGCCAAGAAAACGGACGCAGAAGTCATTGTGTTTTGCGGCGTTCATTTCATGGCAGAAACGGCCAGCATTCTTTGTCCGGATAAAAAGGTGTTGATCCCGGATGTCCAAGCCGGCTGCTCGCTTGCGGACATGGTGCTTCCTGCGGATATCGCGAAGTGGAAGTCTGAACATCCGAAAGGTGTGGTCGTGTGTTATGTGAACACCACGGCCGAGGTTAAAGCGCAAAGTGATTATTGCTGCACATCGGCCAATGCGGAAAAGGTGGTTCGTTCTATTCCGGAAGATCGCGAGATTCTTTTTGTGCCGGATTATTTTTTAGGGACTTTTGTCAAAGAAAGAACCGGACGAAAAAATATCACGCTTTGGAGCGGATACTGTCCTACGCATGTCATGATTCAGTCTGAGGAAATCGCCAAACTCAAAAAAGATCATCCGCGCGCCGAACTTTTAATGCATCCGGAGTGCGGATGCCTGAGTCGTTCGCTCCCCTTGGCCGATCAAGTGCTCTCCACAGAAGGAATGGTTCGATACGTGAAAGGTTCTGAGAAAAAAGAATTTATTATTGCGACTGAGACTGGAATTATTCACCGGATGAAACAGGATAATCCTGGAAAAGTATTCATCCCTGCAGAAAATCATGCCACTTGTTCTTATATGAAGATGATTACGCTGGAAAAAGTCGTGGCCTCACTGGAAAATCTGCAGTTTGAGGTCAAGGTGCCGGCTGCGCTTCGAGAGAAAGCGCTCCTTCCCATTGAAAGGATGATTTCGATCGTATGAGTCCCGTTAGATCTCTCCCGTTGTTTCGAAAATATTTCTTTAAGAATTGTCATTCCGGGCTTGACCCGGAATCTATTTCTGGATCCCGGATCGCGCTCCGCTTGTCCGGGATGACAAAAAGGAGCAAGTTAGATGTCTAACGGGGTAAATCCACTAACACCGCGTCGTAAAACAAGACAAGTTCAGGTGGGGAACCTTACGTTGGGCGGCGATTCACCCATCCGCATCCAGTCCATGACTACTACGCACACGCGCGATGTGGAAGCCACGGTGGATCAAATTGTGAAACTTGCGGAAGAAGGCTGTGAGATTGTCCGCGTTGCGGTTCCGACCGAAGAAGATGCCAAGGCGCTCGGCCGAGTACGTTCTAAAATCAAAATTCCGCTTGTGGCTGACATTCATTTCAATCAAAGATTTGCACTGATCGCACTCGATCAGGGTGTGGATAAGCTCCGCCTTAATCCAGGGAATATCGGATCGCGTGAACGCGTGGAGGAAATCGTCAAAAAAGCAAAAGAGCGCCGGGTTCCGATCCGGATCGGAGTGAACGCGGGATCACTCGAAAAAGATTTGCGGGAAAAATATGGGCCCACGGCTCAGGCGCTTGTGGAAAGTGCGCAGCGCCACGTAAAGATTTTAGAAGAGCTTGATTTTCACGACATCGTGCTTTCCATGAAGGCCTCGGATGTTCCGACCATGATTGCTTCTTACCGCCTGGCGAGTCAGACTTTTGATTATCCGTTACATCTTGGCGTGACGGAGGCCGGGACTCTTTTGCGCGGCAGTGTCTATAACGCGATCGGAGTTGGGATGCTGCTTCATGAAGGTATCGGCGACACGATTCGTATTTCCCTGACTGCGGAATCTGAACATGAAATCCGTGTCGGGAAAATGATCTTGGAAGCCCTTGGACTCCGCAAAGGCGTTCGTGTGATTTCCTGCCCCAGCTGCGGCCGTGCGGAAGTGGATGTGTTTCAGCTTGCCCAGGAAGTCGAAAACCGCGCTATGAAATTAAATGATCCCATGACGATATCGGTTCTTGGATGTGTGGTGAACGGCCCAGGAGAAGCGCATGAATCGGACTTTGGAATCACGGGCGGCAAAGACAAGGGCATGATCTATATCGACGGCCAGCAGCACCGCGTCGTGGATGAAGCTAAGCTTGTCGACGAACTCTTTAAAGAAATTGAACAAAAGAAAAACAAACCCTGCAATCATTCGCAGCATCCTGCCTGAACATGATCTCTTCTTCTTTTTGGACTGCACTCGAGAAAAAAGTGGACGGCGGAGAACGCCTGACTTTTGAAGAGGGCGTGACACTTTATCAAACGCAGGATCTTCCGCGCCTCGGATTTCTCGCGCAAAAAGTTCGGCATCGCTTGAACGGAAAACGCGTTTATTATTCCGTGAATCTGCATCTCAATCACACCAATATCTGTACGCTCCGTTGTATTTTTTGCGCCTTTGCGCGTCGTCCTGGAGAATCGGGCGGTTATGCGATGTCAATCGAGGGAATTGTCGATAAGGTGCGGCAGGCCCGAAGCCGTTGGCAAATCAATGAAGTTCATATGACGGGCGGGCATAATCCCGATCTTGCACTCGATTTTTACACCGAGATGTTTCAGAAAATCAAAGAGGCGGTTCCTGAAATTTATATCAAGGCTTTGACCGCTCCGGAGATCGATGATCTTGCCAAACGCGCCGGACTTTCAGCTCGGGATGTTCTTCTCCGGCTCCAGGAGTCAGGCCTCGACAGTCTTCCGGGCGGGGGAGCGGAAATTTTTGCACCACGAATCCGGAAGAAAATCTGCGGAGATAAAATTACTGCGGACGAATGGCTTGCGGTTCATCGTGAGGCACACGGGCTTGGCATGCGTACGAATGCAACGATGTTGTACGGTCATATTGAATCGGATGAGGATCGTGTAGATCATGTGCTGCGTCTTCGCGCGCTCCAAGATGAAACCCGGGGTTTTCATTCTTTTATTCCGCTTTCTTACAACGCAGAAAATACGCCCATGCAGAAAGTCGGGGAGTCGGGTGGATTTTTGGATCTCAAAGTCTATGCCATTTCGCGTCTTCTCTTGGACAATGTTCCGCATATCAAAGCGCACTGGGTTACGACTGGGCTCAAACTCGGACAAGTGGCGCTTTCCTTTGGAATTGATGATCTGGGCGGCACCAATCTGAATGAAAAAATTGTGCATGATGCGGGTTCTGAAACTCCGCTGGATCTCACGCAAGATGATTTGGAACATTTAATCCGCGCCGCGGGCTATGAACCTACTTTGGTCGACAGTTCCTATCAAACGGCTTAAAAGCTTGATTCCCGACCTGCTTTCCTTATGATAACTCTTTTCTAGAGGGATAAACTTACCTTATGGCTCCTTTGTCGCGTTATGGCAGACAGTTTAGTTTAAAAGAGATCGGCTCTGAAGGGCAGAAGCGGCTTGCTAAGTCGCGTGTGGCGGTTGTCGGTCTTGGGGCGCTTGGATCGGTTTCCGCTGAGATTCTGGCCCGGGCCGGCGTGGGATCGCTGCGTTTAATTGACCGCGATTTTTTGGAACTCAATAATCTCCAGCGTCAGGTCCTTTATGATGAACAGGACCTTAAACAGAATCTTCCCAAAGCCGTGGCCGCGGAAAATAAACTGCGTCAGGTCAATTCTGAAATCGAAATTAAAAGTGAAGTCTCCGACTTGAATGCCTCGACCGTGGGCGAGCTCTTGAGCGATGTGGATCTCATTATTGACGGAACCGATAATTTTGAAACCCGTTTTCTCATCAACGATTTTTCTTTGCAGAAAAAAATTCCCTGGATTTACGGCGGTGCGGTGGGAGTGGAAGGCATGATGTATGTAACCCTTCCGGGCGAGAGGCCGTGCCTGCGGTGCATTTTCAAAGACCTTCCCAGTCCGGAAGAAGTCCAGACTTGCGATATGATGGGCATCCTCGCCTCGGTGTCACACGTCGTTGCATCTATGCAGGCTTTAGAAGCGATCAAGATATTGGTTGGGAAATTTGATGCGGTTGAAAAACGGCTGCGCACCATTAATCTTTGGAGCGGAGAAATCCGTTCGCTAAGCATGGAAGCACTGCGAAAACATCCTTGCGATGCGTGCAGTGCCGGGACCTATCATTTCCTCGGAGCGCGGCAGGGGACCAAGGCGGTTTCACTTTGCGGGCGCAATGCTGTCCAAATCGTAAATTACAGCCACACGAGTCTGGATTTTAAAAAACTCCACGACAAACTTCACGCTTTAATGCAGGTTGAATTTAATCAGTATCTCATGAAGTGCCGCTGGGCGGATTACGAGATGACGGTATTTCCTAATGGCCGCGCAATCATTAAAGGAACCGAAGACTTGGGACAGGCCAAGAGCATCTATGCTAAGTACATCGGTGCGTAAATTGATCAGAAACCAGTCCTTCGACAGGCTCAGGATGGTGAGCGAAGTCGAACCAAAACCAGTAACCAGTAGCCAGAGAAAACAACGGCCCAGTTTTTTAAAGAATTTCTGGGGGGTTGGGGTTCTCAGCTTTCTTGTGTTTTGGCCGATAGTTCATGTCCGGGCCGAAGATACGACCGAGCAGCCTTTGCCCGAGCCCCAGGTCACTGTGACGGAGGAATCCAAACCCGTTTTTGATCCGAAAGAATTTGACCGTAATCATCCCCAGGCGGGAGTCAGCAAAATCGAGCCGGCAGATCTCTATTTTGTGAACCTTCGGAAGCGAAATCAAAAGTTCGCCGATGAGCAGAAAAAAAAGCGTTATGATTTCGTGACCTGGGTTCGTACGCAGAATCTTTCGGATACAGACAGAAACCGCGTGCTTCAGGATTTCAACAAAGACATGAAGCAGCGTGAAGACAAACATCAAAAAGAGATTAAAGACTCGCTGCTCAAACGCCAAAAATCTCTGGATAAGTTTTTTAAAGAGCAAAAAGAGCGGAAGCGTAAATTTACAGAAGACATTCAGAACAGCAATCTTTCCCAGGAAGAAAAAAATGCCAAGTTTGCCGAGTTTAATCTCAAAGAACAAGAGCGCACCCAAAAAGAGTTTGAGAGTGTTGCTAAAGACGATACGCTGAATTTTTTGGGTTTGCCGATTATTGGTTTGGGGAACAACTAGGCGGTTTTTTTTAAGGAATAGTAACGAAAAAATGTTGATTTGAGAGGAAGGAATTTAAAAATGAGCCGAGTGATTTTAACGCAAGAGGGATACCGCAAGTTGACGGATGAACTCATCTATCTAAAAACAAAAAAGCGTCGTGAAGTCGCGAATCAATTAGAGTTTGCGCGTTCGCTTGGCGATCTACGTGAAAATGCCGAATATGAAACTGCGAAAGAAGCCAAGCACCAGCTGGAAATCCGCATTGCGGAACTTGAAAATAAGCTGGCTACGGCAAAAATAGTCGATCCATCGGATCAACCGCGGGATACGGTGATTCTTGGAGCCACAGTGGAGCTTGAAAATCAGGCCACTAAAGACAAAGTTAAATACATGCTGGTGAGTCAGGATGAAGCGGATTTTGCAGCTGGAAAAATCTCCATCACGTCACCCATTGGCCAAGGCCTGGTGGGAAAAGCCAAAGATACGATTGCTGAAATTCAAGTGCCGGCCGGCAAGCTGAAACTTAAAATATTATCGATTAGTTAACCCGACCTTCCCAAGGAGGTACTTATGAATTTTTGGACAGCCCCGATTTTCACTTTTTTCAGCCGTCCATTTTATGCCACGATTGCCGGAGACCGCTCCAAAAAAGGCGTGCTATATCTTCTTTATTTAAGCGCCATGATGGCCGTGGTGATGCTCATCGTGACACGGACAGTCATTGTTCCTTCGGTTAAAACTTTTATGGATTGGACGGCGAAAGAAATGCCGATTTTGACGATTTCACCGGCGGGAGAAGTGAGCATGGACCGGCCAAGTCCTTACACGATGGTTCATCCCGAACTTGGACCCATCGTACTTTTTAAAACCGATTCGGACGAACTTAATGCCCAGGAATTATCTGCAGTTCAAATCGCAGTAACGCGATCACAAATCCATGTGAATGAATCGGGCGAGGCCAAGGCCTTTAATATCCGGGATATTTTGGATCGTAATTCAGAATTAAAAAACCGGAAAGAGCCGCTGGTCATAAGCGCGGACACCCTCGAGCGTTTCTCTGCTCAAACGCGCCCGCTCATTTTTGTGATGATGGGGTTCGGAACGCTGGTAGGATTTTTTGTTTGGAAAATTTTAGTTGCACTTATTTATTCCTGGGTTGCGGTTGGATTTAATAGGATGCGTGCGGAGCCGCTTTCTTATGGGAAGGTTTTTGATTTGACGATCTATGCCCTGACGCCGGCCATTGGCTTTCAGACACTTCGGCTGGTGGTGCCGTTTTTAGGAGCCATCCCGTTTCTTTTTGTTCTGGATATGTCGATTTCGCTCGCGTTTCTTTACTTTGCAGTCAAAATGTCGGAGCTTCCAGGCGGCCGTTCTATGGAAATTAAATAAAAGGAGCTATTATGAATGGACTACTTTCTCCTCTTGCCGCGTTTGGGAACCGAACCTTCTACCAAGGCGTGAGCCGCCAGTCCATTGGAAAAAGTTTTCTCTACCTTCTTTATCTTTGCGTGATTTTGAATCTATCGCTTGTGGTTTGGTTTAATGTTAAAGCCGGGCCTATTCTGGACCGGGCCGTTATGCAAGTGATTGAAAAAATGCCGGTCATGGATTTTACGGATCAGGGACTTTCTGTGGATCATCCGACTCCGTACACGGTCCCGCTTTTGGAGTTTGGCGGAGAAGATATTTTAAATCTGACCTTTGATACCGCAAAAGATCGACTCACCCCTGAGGAAATTGCCGAACTCCCGGATACGGCTCTTTTTGTCACCAAAAAAGTTTTTTATGCCCGTCAACGCGGCCAGGGTCTTCGCATGGTGGATTTTGATGCGGAGCGTAAAAAGAATCCCGAAAAATTTAAGCCTTTTACTTTGGATCTAAAAACGAAGCAAGGGGATATCACCAAAACTTTTCGTTCGATGAAACGGATAGGAAGTGCGCTGGTGGTGGTAGCGGGAATTATGATAGCGTTTATTTCAGGCCTGGCGGGGGCGCTTTTTTATTCTCTCCTTGGACTCCTTTTTAATTTGGCGAGAAAAGAAAAACTGAATTATGCTGCGCTTCTAAATCTCGCCATTTATGCCATGACGCCGGCTTTGCTCGCCGCCTGTGTTCTGCTTTTTTTTCACTTCACTTGGTTTGCCGCCTTGGCCGGGGGATGGATCAATATGCTCGTTACGCTGGGGTATCTATTTTTTGGCGTAGTGCTCTCCGAAGAAAAAGGGGGACAGGCTACTTTTCGAGAAAAATAAAGTCAAAAGTAGCCTGTCCCCCTTTTCGGGCAATTATTTCTGCGTCCAGCTTCCGGACGAGCTCTGAATCATATCACCGCTTCGGGCTTTATCACGCTGAACGTCTCCGAATGCCCGCTCCACTTCGCTCATCCCCTGAGGGCCTAAGGCATTCTGGCTGACGATGGCCTGATAAATCACACGCCGATCCTGATTTTCCTGCTCCGCAACTTCTTGTGCTCCGGGGACGGGTTTTAAAACCGCAACATAGCCTTGACGGGTTTCTCCTACAGCGCCTGAAGATTTTAGATTTTGAAGCTCACTGTATCGGCTTTGACGTTCGGAAAGGGCCCGTTGAATTTCGGGCGTCATATTTTTAATATCATAGGAAACGGCCCAGGCCTGAACAGAGGCAAAAAATAAAAGGGCAATTCCAAAAATTAATTTCTTAGTATTCATGACTTTCCTCCTTGAGCTACCATGTCTTCAATATTGGCGGCGGTCTGCTTGAGTCCTCGGATATCAATGACGACATTCGCATTAATAGTAATAGGACGGTTTGGGTCCCCAACGGCTTTGACTGTACAGCCCGTCAGAATGCTGAGCAAAAGACTTGCGGATGCAACAGACTTCCAAAAGTTTCTCATGATCGAACCTCAAAGTACCCCATCAAGCGGGCTAGTTCAAAAAAGGCGTTGTCTTCATCAATCCGGATTTCCAGATTCACATTCAGATTTACGGGGAAATCCGGAAGCAGAATACGAAATATTCCGCTCATCTTATCGGCTTGTATCGTACGAAGCGTCAAAGATGCTCGAGTATACCTCATAAGACGTTTTCCACTCCCTTCTTTATTCAATAGATCTTTAGGCGCTGTGAGGGGGAGGAAGGGCCGCAGCAGCTCAAAGAATTCAGACTGGAGTTTGCCGCCCGGCTCCACGGCGCGGAAATCCAAAACAAAAAAAGGAGACCCTTGGGCCTGCGAACGCAAAATCAGGGTGCCGGTCATGCGGCCCGAGGAACCTTTTAAATGATCCGGATCAAGCCAAATCACATCTTTCAAATCCATGGATTCTGCCTGCGCAGTAAAATCTAAACGCCAATGAGTCCCGCCCTGGAACAGCAGCGTTCCGCTAATTTTCTGATTCACTGAATCAGCCACGCGGATAGGGGTTAAATGACAGACAAGGGTTTCTCCTTGAAGCACTCCCCACACGGATCCTTCACAGTCGATATTTTCAATACGGATAGGTGCCGGATCCTGCCGAGTTTTAAGATCGCCGGAAAATCCCCGGATATGAATTTGAAAGAAACGGTCCAGCCAGATGCGCTCAATTTTTGCAGGTTCAGAAAAAGTCGGTGAAGACTGCTGCTTTAAGAACGTATTTCCAAGGTGAGTCAGTAAATTTTCCTGGAAATAAATCAGTAAACCTAAAGTAAGAGCGAAGAGAATTAAAAAAATCCAGCTTAACCTTAAGCGGCTACTCATCCGTAAGGACCTGGGAGCGTTTAGATTCGGAAAAGGTGATCAAACAACCGCTGATCAGAATCAAAACACCTCCGATTAAGGAAGCCAGGGTGAGCGGATCTTTAAAAAAAATCATTCCGTAAATAAAACTGAGAAGCGGGGACACATAAAAAAAAGGGCTGACCAGAGTGGCCGGAGCTCTTTGCAACGACATGGTCATCCACAGCTGGCCATAAAAGGATCCGACGCCGACTCCCATGAGATACAGCCAGGTCAGGGGGGAGGGCCAGACAAATCCAAAAGGCAGATAAAACAGCGAGCCGATTGTCGAAATGGAGGTAAAGTAGAAAATAATGGTCATGGGATTTTCACGGCCCTTCACGGAACTAATAAAAACATACGCGAATGCGGCAAACACAGAAGAGAGAAGTCCGGTCCAAAAATAAAAATTGGAGATCAGAAGCGACCCCCCGGCCAGAAGAAAGACGCCGGCAAAGGCCGAGAGTGTCAGGAGAGCCAGAAAAATACTGGGCCGTTCATGAAGAAAAAAAACTGCAAACACTGCGGCCAGGATCGGAGAAGTGTAATTAAGGATCACAGCGGTTCCGATCGGAAGATGGCCGATGGTTGTAAAAAAAAGACTGAGAGCTATAAATCCGGAGATTCCCCGCAGAGCCATGGTTTTTCGGTGCGTGCCGGCAAACGGAACTTTTCCAGGAATCATGACGCCGAGCAGCATGAGTGATCCGAAAAGACTGCGAAAAAAAACAATCTCGAGACTCGGAAGTTCCGGGCTGGCAAGTTTGACACAAAGCGCCATGATGGAAAATCCCACGGACGAACGGATCATGAGAAAAATTCCGTCAAGGGCGGGATCTTTTTTCATAGCATTTGTGGGCGGCCGGCCTAGTTACTTATCCGGAGGAGTCAGGATGATTTTCCCGAAATTCTCGCGGCGGATCATGCGCTCCAGGGCTTGACGCATTTCACGGAGCGGATAAATTTTATCCGTGACCGGACGAAAACGTTTTCGTTCCACACGGCGAATCACTTTGAGGAGTTCCCGCTGACTTCCCATATAAGATCCCTGGATTTGGAGCTGTTTGGAGAAAATATAACGGAGGTTCAGCGTCACAGCCGGCCCGCTGGTGCTTCCGCAGGTGACAAGGCGGCCTTTGCGTGTTAGCGCCTGAATGGTTTTAACCAGCGTTTCACCGCCAATATGATCAATGGCCACATCTGCGCCTCGATTTTTGGTAATGCGAAGCACTTCTTCCACAAAATCTTTTTCGCGGTAATTGATCACGTGATCTGCCCCATAGGCGCGGGCCTTCTGGCATTTTTGGGGTGTTCCGGCTGTGGTAATGACAGTAGCACCTAGATATTTTGCAATTTGGATAGCGGCACTTCCCACGCCGCTGCCTGCGGCCTGAATCAAGACCACATCTTTTTTCTGCACGCGCGCATGAGTCCAGAGCATGTGCCAGGCTGTGAGGAAAACCAGCGGAACGCCGGACCATTCTTCCAAAGTCCATATTTTGGAAACCGGGATAATATTTTTAGCCGGGACTGCTGCATACTGAGCGCATCCGCCGTTTACCTGGAATCCAAGAATCTTATAATCCGGGCAAAGACTGTCCCACCCGTCCTTACAATAAACGCAGCGGCCGCAGGAGATTCCGGGCGCTACAACCACCGATTTTCCCAGCGGGGCATCCTTGGCTCCGGGGCCTCGTTCGACCACTTCGCCGGCCATGTCACAGCCAGGGATATGCGGCATGGGAATTTTGACGCTCGGGATCCCTTGCAGTGTCCAAAGATCCAAATGGTTGAGCGCACAGGCCTTAACCTTGACCAGAACTTCTCCGGTCTTGAGTTTTGGCATGTCAACATAACCATATTCAAGATTGCTTAAATCGCCATGATTCTTAAAATACGCGGCCAGCATTTTCATAAAAGCATCCTTCTGTCTTCCTCAGGAGATTCTTGAGATCTGCGATATGTTTTCTCTATCAAAAATTATTCCTGAAGGCAAGGGGAATCTAAAAAAAACAAAGAAACCAGCTGCCTTAAGGTATTTGGCAGAACACTGGCAATTCCCGGATTGTCTAGAATGACGGAGCAGAATTTTCCGGCATCCTGAAGCGCGCTCCGCAGGTCGAGCGGGCATGGAGGCAAGGGCAAGTTTATGCTGCGGCACTGGCTGTTTGCCCGCTCCAGCGGCTGCCAACAGCCTGCGCTCTCGTCCCGCAAATTCCCCCAAAATACGGGGGAAACCAAGCTTTGCTGGACTCTGAGAGCTGCCTTCGCACAAACTTGCCCTTGCCGAGCGAGACCGAAGGCGCGAGCGAGTTTTTCCTCGTTCGCCTCTGGCGTAATCCGTTTCGCCTCCGGACGAATCCGTCCGTTTTCTGGCGGACCGGACGAATCTCGCCAGTTTTTTGGCGGACAGGGGAAAAACGAGTGCCGATGAAGGATATTGGGAAATTCTGCTTTGTTCTCCATGCAGCTATCCGGGAATTTCCAGTTTGTTACCCTCTGCTTGACCCTTTGCCGAGTACCCGGTACGCTATCAAAAATCCACGCAGCCAGGAGAATTCCTGAGATGAAAGAAACTAAAGAAGAGATCCAAAATCGTACGCAGAAAATTTTAAAAGAACTCCGCCGTATTTATCCTGATCTGCGGTGCGCGCTTGAATTTGAAACACCGTTTCAGCTTTTAGTGGCCACGATTCTTTCGGCTCAGTGTACGGATAAACAGGTCAATCGCATCACGCCTGCACTTTTTAAACGTTTTCCCGATGCTTTATCCACGGCCCGCGCCAAAGTGACGGAAATCGAAAAACTGATCCACTCCACGGGATTTTATAAAAACAAAGCGAAAAACATTCACGGCGCCGCGTCCAAGATTGTTCAGGATCATCACGGCGAGGTGCCCGGTGCTTTGGAGGAGCTTGTACAGCTTCCGGGTGTGGGGCGCAAAACCGGAAATGTGGTGCTGGGATATGGATTTGGAGTTCCCGGACTTACCGTGGATACGCACATGATCCGTTTGAATCAGCGCTTAGGACTTACGAAACAAAAAGATCCGGTCAAAATTGAGTTTGCGCTCATGCCGCTTGTTCCGCAGATTGAGTGGACGAATTATTCGACTGCGATCATTACGCACGGCCGCCGCCGGTGTTTTGCCCGCAAGCCGGATTGTGAACATTGCGAGATTCAAACGCTTTGTCCACGGTTGGGAATCAAGAAAAAACTGGCGGCTCCATGAAACTTGACCTCATCAAAAAAATCGCGCGCGAATTTGGGTTTCACTCCGTGGGCGTGACTTCCTTTGATGGACTTCAAGCAGGAGATCAAGCGGTTCAGGAATGGGTGGAAGAAGATCGACACGGAACCATGCGGTATCTGGAGCGGGTGGAGGAACGGAGACGGAGAATTCTGACGGCTGTGCCGGGCGCGCGGTCTGTCTTGGTTTTAGGGGTAAATTATTTTAATGGCCCTTTGCCGCCGCTTCCTGCCTCCAACCGAATTTACGGCCGTGTGGCGCGCTACGCGTGGGGACGCGATTATCATCAGGTGATTCGTGCTAAACACGAAGAGTTTATGAAGGCCCTTCGATCTGAAGTAGGAAATTCCTTCCATGCCGCATCGTGTGTAGATATTGAAGCGATCCCGGAACGTTATGCCGCGGCCCAAGCCGGTCTTGGATTTCGCGGAAAACATACAGGGATTTTAAATTCTGATTTTGGGCCGTGGTTATTTTTATCTGAAATCGTGACTAATCTGGATTTAGAATTTGATGCACCGTCCAAAGGGGATTGCGGCACTTGTACCCATTGCCAAGTCAAATGTCCGACCGGAGCCCTGGATCAGGATTATCGAATGGATGCCAGGCTTTGCATTGCGTATCTCACCATTGAATTTAAGGGCATTATTCCGCGAGACATGCGAACGCAAACCGGAGAATGGATTTTTGGATGCGATGAATGTTTGGAAATCTGTCCATTCACCTCTAAAGAAAAAGAAACATCCTGGCCGGAATTTGAACCGAGTTCGGGAACGGGTCCGTGGCTGGATATCCAAGAACTTTTTTCTTTGCGAAGCGAGGCTGAGTATCAAGAGCGATTTCAAGGAACCGCACTTTTGCGGGCTGGACATATTCAGATGCTTCGAAATGCCTGTCTGCTTTTGGCAAGGTCCAATCACGCACATGCACCGGCTCTTTTAGAGCGTGCGCTTTTCCATGCCTCGCCCAAACTCCGGATCCATGCAGCCTGGGCCTTAGCCCATCGCCTCGGGTCTTCGGCTAAGCCTATTTTACAGCTTCTGCTGTCCAAGGAATCCGATGCCACAGTGCGGGATGAGGCCGCTAGCTTGCTTTCATCCCTGTAAATTGTAAGAACACATCGACAAATATCAATAACTATCAAAATATATTAAAAATAACCTTTTTGATCTAAAGAACAACCAGTATGAGTTAAAAATGATGAGATAAAATTTGAATCCAAAACTAACAAAGGTTACACTTTCTTTGAGGATAAAGAAAGACCAAGATCATGACCGAACCTGAAAAAAAGCCTATTCACCTGGTATTTGCAGAGAACGATTCGGACACCTACGAACTCATCCGTTCACATCTGGAATCGCAAAAAATCCTTTATACCCTTGAACGCATCCCTCGTCTTTCTGAAGCGGTGCTTCGATCTCATGAACCTCAGTGCGACATTTTACTTATTGATGCGGACGATGATGAAGATCCAGCCCAACTCTTTGTTCACATTGGACAGGTTAATCCCCGAGTCCCGTGCCTTTTGCTAGTTTCTGCTAGAACTGAAAATTTGACTGAGAAAATCCAAGTCTATTCGCATATTGAACTCATGGTAAAAAATGAATTGCCCTATGGAAAACTTGCCGAACGGCTTCAAAGGATTTGTCATATCCGATGGCCGGGGCGGGATGTGTCTTCTTCTGGCCCCACCATGGCTCCTGAAAACTCAGAAGAAAACCGAAATGCTGCAGCTTTATCGAGCATCCGGGATGCTCTGACCGGAGTTTATAATCACAGCCATTTATTTGAGCGCTTGGCCGAGGAATTTGCGCGCGCCAAACGCCACGGTTATCCGCTTTCTTGTTTGGTGCTTGACATCGATCATTTTAAATCCATCAATGAGAAATGGAATCACCGGATTGGCGATCAGCTGTTAAAGGAGAGTGTTCAGATCATTCTCGGAAATTGCAGACTTGGAGATTTCATTGCGCGTTACGGAGGGGAAGAGTTTGCTATTTTAATGCCGCACACCGATTATAAGGGAGCCATGGAAGTGGCCGAACGTCTCCGCTCGCTTTTTGCCGAAAACCGATTTCATGCCGAGTCTGAGGAGGTTCGGTTGACCGTGTCCATTGGACTTTGTTCTTTTCCCGAAGATCTCATGGAGAAACGCGCCGAGCTTCTTTCCTTTGCAACTCAGGCTTTGTATAAATCCAAGGCCCTAGGCCGTAATCGAATTACGAAATATCATGAAATTGTTCCGGTATTTGGCAAAGACGATCTTCCCACACTTCGTATCTCGGAAGAAAAAATCCTGGAATTTCAGCGCCGCATCACCGAAGTCGCGAGCAATGCCCGCCGATTTTATTTGGATGCGGCCAAGGCCATGATCATTGCCTTGGAAAGCAAAGACAGTTTTACGGCCGGTCATGCGGGATCGGTCGCGCGTTATGCGGGGCAGATTGTGGAATCCATGGGGTTGGGTTTGAATGAGGCTGAGGTGATTGAACATGCCGCGCTTTTGCATGATATTGGAAAAATCTGCATTCCCGATCAAATTCTTTTGAAGCCTGCAAAGTTGACGTTCGCGGAATTTGAAACCATGCGCCAGCATCCTTACATGGGATACAAAATGCTGAAGCCGCTCAAATTTCTGGACCGCGAGGCGCAGCTCGTCCTTCATCATCATGAATGGTACAACGGCGAAGGTTATCCTTGCCGCTTGAAAGGAGATGAAATTCCTTTGGGTGCGCGCGTAATTGCGGTTGCTGATGCTTATGATACGATGCGCAGCGCGGGCGGACGGTATAAAAAAACCTGCTCGGTCGAAGTGGCGGTCACGGAATTGATTCAGTGCTGTTTAATTCAATTTGATCCGCGTGTGGTGCAGGCTTTTATTCAGGTGCTGATCCTTCGGGGTGAACTTTCTGCGAAAGATGTTGATAAATCAAAACTGGAAGAAATGTTAAAGAAAATGCCGCGCCTTTTTCAGCCTTCGCGAGTTCCCGCAGCCTCCTGAGCCTTTCCAGCAGGGGGGGGCTCATGGCCTTTTGCTCCTAGACAAATCGCTTGAGATTCCAGTTTTGCGCGCGCATAATAATCGGCTCTAATCCCAAAAGGTGACACATCATTTATGGATGTTGATGCATTTCCGGAAATTGAAGATTTTCAGCATCTTCCCCGCAACGTGATTGTCAAAGGCGGCCAGACGTCGTTCCATCCTGAAGAAGGCGCGGCCGAACTGCGCGGCATTGTGATCAATAATATCGGACAAACCATCCGCAACCTGCGTGTCCACGTGGTGCTTTTTGATCACCGGAAAATCCCTGTTTTAAATACAAGTATCTCGCCTCAGCCGGACACGGTGCCGCAAGGCGGGATCAGTCCGTTTGTTTTTCAGTTCCGGGAATTTGCCCAGGAGATCCGCGATTACCACCTTTTTACCAACTGGAGTTTTGGTGAATCCGTTTAAAACGCCTCCTCCCTCGTCTTCGCCGTCCGATTTGGAAGTCCTTCTTCACGAAAACCGGCAATTTCCTCCATCTAAAGAATTTCAATCTCAAGCGAATATTAAAAATCCGGATATTTATCATCAGGCCGCTGCCCAAGATGAAATTTTTTGGGAGAATTGGGCCAAAAAACTTTATTGGTCTCATCCCTGGAATAAAATTTTGGAATGGAATCCTCCGCACGCCAAGTGGTTTCTTGGCGGAAAAATTAATGCCAGCGTCAACTGTGTGGACCGTCATGTCTTTGATGCATCCGGTCCGCATATCCGGCGCAACAAAGCAGCGATTATTTGGGAAGGAGAACCAGGGGACACGCGGACGCTCACATATCATGATCTTTACCGAGAAGTAAATCAGTTTGCCAATGTCCTGCGCAAATTAGGAGTCAAAAAAGGCGACCGGGTTGCTATTTATATGCCCTTTGTGCCGGAGCTGATCGTGGCGGCTCTTGGCTGTGCCCGGATTGGCGCGGTCCACAGCGTAGTCTTTGGAGGATTCAGTTCTGAGGCGCTCCGCGACCGGATTCAGGATGCCGAGGCCAAGGTCCTGATCACGGCGGATTTTGGATGGCGGCGCGGACAAAAAATTCCGCTTAAAAAAATGGCCGATCAAGCACTCATCGAAACTCCCACCATCCAACATGTGATTGTGGTAGAGCGCGAACGCGGCCGCTCCAATCTCATTGCGGAAAATAGATTTAAAATCGGGCGGGATCATTGGTGGCACGAGCTTATGGCGCGCGCGGAATTTTATGCCGAGCCTGAAGCCATGGACTCTGAAGATTTGCTTTTTATTCTTTATACTTCTGGGACAACCGGAAAGCCCAAGGGCATTGTTCATACCACGGGCGGATATCTTACCGGCGTTTATGCCACCACGCAGTGGGTCTTTGATCTCAAAGATCAGGATGTTTTTTGGTGTACGGCGGATGCGGGCTGGGTCACGGGACACAGTTACGTGATTTATGGACCGCTTTCGAACGGTGCAACGGTTCTGGTTTATGAAGGTGCACCGGATTATCCGGACAAGGACCGGTTTTGGAAACTCATTGAAAAATATGGTGTTTCCGTTTTTTATACAGCTCCGACTGCGATCCGGACTTTTATGAAGTGGGGCACGGAGTGGACGAAACGTGCGGATCTTTCCTCGCTTCGATTACTCGGCAGTGTGGGAGAGCCGATTAATCCCGAGGCCTGGATGTGGTATCACGAACACATTGGCGGCAAACGTTGTCCGGTGGTGGATACGTGGTGGCAGACTGAAACCGGCTCCATTATGATCACGCCGCTTCCCGGCATTACCACCACCAAACCAGGATCCGCGACCGTGGCCTTTCCAGGAATTTCTGCGGAAGTTCTCAATGATAAAGGCGAGAGAGTCCCGAGCGGCGGCGGCAATGTAGCGATTACAAAACCCTGGCCGTCCATGCTGCGCACGCTTTATAAAGATGATGCGCGTTATGTTCAAACCTATTGGTCTAAATGGGGTAAGAACATTTATTTTCCCGGGGACGGCGTTCATAAAGATGAAGACGGATATTTTTGGTTCATGGGCCGCGTGGATGATGTGATGAATGTGGCGGGTCACCGGATCGGGACCATGGAAGTGGAAAGCGCTATTGTGGATCATCATGCCGTGGCCGAATCCGCGGTAGTGGGCCGCCAGCATGAAATTAAAGGCCAGGCCATTATTGCGTTTGTGACTTTAAAAGAAGGATTTAAATCTTCTCCGGATTTGGCGCAGGAAATCCGCGAGCATGTGGTCAAAAAAATTGGATCCCTTGCGCGGCCGGAAGATGTATTATTCTCTGCGGATCTTCCCAAAACACGGTCCGGAAAAATCATGCGCCGGCTTTTGCGCGATATTGCCGAAGGAAAAGCGCTCGGCGACACCACGACTTTGGCCGATCCAGCCGTGGTCCAGAAACTCAAAGAACAATATGAAGAAGACGACAGCGCTTAAATGATGGCAACGAAAAATTTAAGGATCTTATGAGTTCCCTTTATCAGCGAGCAAAAAAAGTAATTCCCGCGGGTGTGAATTCGCCGGTGCGTGCCTTTCGTGCTGTGGGCGGCGATCCTGTTTTTATCAAACAAGGAAAAGGGCCCTTCATTTGGAGCCAAGCTGGGGAAAAATATTTGGATTTTTGCGCGTCCTGGGGCCCCATGATTTTTGGTCATGCGCCGGATGGATTGCTTCAGGCCGTTAAAAAGCAGCTCGCACGCGGCACCAGTTATGGAGCTCCGACTCTGGGAGAAGTGGAACTTGCCGAGGTCATCCGCCGCTTTGTACCGTCCATGGAAAAAATACGACTGACTTCATCCGGCACCGAGGCCGTGATGTCTGCGGTACGCTTGGCCCGGGGTTTTACGGGGCGAACAATGATTGTCAAAATTGACGGCGGGTATCACGGGCATGTGGACAGTCTTTTAATCAAGGCGGGTTCCGGAGGCGCTACGTTTGGAGTCCCGGATTCTGCGGGCATTCCTGAAGAGCTCGCTGCCTTGACCCTGACCGTTCCTTTTAATGATGTAAAAGCACTGGAAGAAATCTTCCGCAAAAAAGGAAAATCGATTGCCGCTTTTATTTTGGAGCCTGTGCCTGCCAATATGGGTGTGGTGCTTCCTCATCATGGATATCTTGCTTATGCAAGAGCGCTGACACAAAAATATGGGAGTCTGCTGATTTTTGATGAAGTCATTTCCGGATTCCGCCTTGGACCGGCCGGCGCTCAGGGCGTTTACGGTGTCAAACCCGATCTAACCTGTCTTGGAAAAATCGTGGGCGGAGGATTTCCGCTTGCAGCATTCGGCGGTCGTGCAGAGATTATGGACTGTCTTGCTCCGCTTGGACCAGTGTATCAGGCAGGGACTCTTTCCGGGAATCCCGTGGCCGTGAGTGCCGCACTTTGGGTTGCGAAGGAGTTTGGAGTCTCTTTCAAAGCTAAAAAAAATAAATGGAGTTCACTGAATTCAAAATCAGAAATATTTTTTGCACATTTACGCGGCGAAATCCGGCGGCGTGCTTTCCCCGTGACTTTAAACAGCATTGGATCCATGTTCACGCTCTTTTTTACTCCGGATTCGGTCAGCGATTACGCCACGGCTAAAAAATCCAACACTGCTCATTACGCAAAATTTTTCCATGGATGCCTTCAGCGGGGAATTTATCTGGCCCCGGCTCAATTTGAAGCCAATTTTATTTCCACAGCCCACACGGAGGCTCATCTCCAGCGCGCGTTTGACGTATTCAAGAAAGCTCTGTCCTCTATTTTCTAATTAATTTTTAGTTGACATGCAAATGCATTTAAGTAGGATCTTATCCTAATAAAATCATAAATCAATTTAATATAATAAGTTAGGAGATTTAAATGCTTTCCATGTTTATCAAGAAGCCTCTTCAGCCCATTTTTTTTGGGTTTCTAATGATATTTTCCTGCTTGGGGAATCCATCAGTTCTCTGGGCTCATGAGCGAAGCTATAGTTTTACGGAAGAATACCGAACCCTTCCGCAAGGAGGTGCCGAGCTCGAATATCACACGCGCTTCAAGATGCCAAACAAGAATCGTTCGGGTAGAAATACTTGGACTTACATGGGGGAAGCTGAATACGGAGTGACCGATCATTGGACAGTTGCTCACTATGAGCTGTGGAAAACGGAAAATCATATCGGAAATGACAGCGCCACCCAGTACCGGGGATTTCAATTTGAAACCAAGTACCGTCTCGGGGAAGTCGGCAAATACTGGCTGGATCCTCTTTTTTATCTTGAATGGAAAACAGACCCTCAGGAAGACGAGCATCCGAACGAAATTGAAGGCAAGGTTGTTCTTTCCAAAACCCGTGGAAAGTGGAATTTGAGTTACAACCACATTTTAGAATCCGAGCTTGGCGAAGGAGGGCGGACGGTTCAGCAGTTTTCCGTGGCTTCGGGATATCAGATTTTGGAGAACGTCCATCTTGGGGCAGAATTTAAGGGGGATTATTGGCGGCCCAGTTCAAACCGAAACCGCATGGCGCTGGGGCCTTCGCTCGGTTATGCCGGGAAATACTTTTGGATTACCGCCGGTATGCTGTTTGGTGTGAATGAAGCTGCCGATGATTGGGAGGCCCGTTTGATCGTGGGCATTCCGATCCTGTAAGGATAAAACATGAAACGCATTTTTTTGATGGTTGTTGTTTGTTTGCTTGGATCCGCATCTTTGCTGTTTGGTGCCGAGGAAACCGCAACTTGCCCGGTCATGAAAGGGATGCCTGTAAAACCCCAATATGCTGTGGAATATCAGGGGAAGAAAATCGGCCTTTGCTGCGCTTCCTGCGTCAAGGCTTTTAAAAAAAATCCTGCCAAATATCGTTAGCGAAAAGACGGTGCGGACTTCTCCCGTAGTTTGATATAATGCCCGCCTATGCCACAAGGAGTTTTACTCGAAGATATTTATGCGCCCGTGGAACAGCCGCTGAAGCGGATTCCCGGCACGCTTTTGGATATTGTCTCGACCTCCAATGATTTAGCCCATGATGTGATCCGGTATTTTTTCTCTTCCCAGGGGAAATTGCTCCGGCCCGCGCTCGCTCTCTTGGGCGCTCAGCTTAAAAATATCCGTCCTGAGTTGGAACCGCGCCTTCTGTACGTTGCGGCCGCATTTGAAATTTTTCATGCCGCCACTTTAATCCACGACGATATCATTGACTGCGCGTATCTACGCCGCAGCATTCCCTCCATTAATGTGAAATGGGGGCCGGAGACGGCGGTGCTGGTCGGTGACTATATGCATGACAAAGCCATTGGTGCACTTTTCCAAAATGGAAATGAAAAAATATTCTCTTTGTTTCTTCAGACGGCCGGAACTGTATGCGACGGGGAAATCCATGAGCTGAAGGAAAAAGACAATTACAATTTGAGTGAACGGGAATACCTGGAAATTATTGAGAAAAAAACGGCGGTGCTTCTAGCCTGTGCAGTCGAGGCCGGAGGCCTTCTGGCCGGTGCGACTCCGGAAGAAGGCGAGGCGCTGAAGCGCTATGGGCTTGCCTTTGGTACGGCTTTTCAGATTGTGGATGACTGTTTGGATTTTATTGGGGATGAAAAAGAATTCGGGAAAACGCTCGGCGCGGATTGTGCAGCCGGAGTCTTGACGCTGCCGCTTATTCGGCTTCTCGATCTTGTGGATGAGCGGAAAAAAAGCGAAGTCTATAAAATCTTTAAATCCGATCGCGGAGCCAATAAATTTCAGACCCTGCTTTCTCTTATTACAGAGTACGGAACCATTGAGTACTCCTTGGAAAAGGCCCGGCACTTTGCCGACCGTGCCAAAATGGAGCTTGCTGTTTTCCCGGAATCTCCGGCGCGCCGAAGTTTGGAGCTGCTTGTAGATTACGGGATGGAGCGCAACAAATAAAAAGTGAAGAGTGAAAAGTGAAGAGTAAAACGTCTGAAAAAAATGCGAAGCTCTTCACGCTTCACCTTTCACACTTCACGTAATCCTTTATGCTTTACATTGTTCCGACCCCGATTGGAAATTTACGCGATCTCACCCTGCGCGCGCTCGATATCCTGCAGTCTGCCAATAAAATCCTCTGCGAAGACACTCGGCATACCCAAAAACTTCTCAAACACTACGAAATAGAACAAACGCTGGTGAGTTTTCACGAACATAGTGGTCCTGAAAAGGTTCATGAAATTATCCGCTGGATGAAAGAAGGGCAAACCTTGGCGCTGGTTTCTGATGCTGGTATGCCGCTCATCTCCGATCCGGGCTATCCGATTGTGCGTGAAGCTATTCGTGAAGGCATCGAAGTGGTGGCGCTCCCAGGAGCCACAGCGGCTGTGACGGCGCTTGTCAAAAGCGGGCTTCCGTGCGAGTGCTACAGTTTTTATGGGTTTGTTCCCAAAAAAGGTGCGGCGCGTAGAAAATTTTTTGAATCGTTGAAAGACCGGGAAGAGACGCTGATATTTTACGAGTCACCGTACCGGGCTGCGTCCTGCCTTCGAGATTTATGGGAAGTCTTTGGAGATCGTGAGGCAGCGCTGGTGCGCGAGATCTCAAAAAAATTTGAAGATTCCAGCCGCGGCACGCTTGCGAATCTCGCTTCGCTTTATTCCAAAAAAGAATTGCTCGGAGAAATTGTTATCTTGGTGGCAGGAAAAGATCATAAAGAGGTATTCTCTCATTAACGCTTAGTACAGTGTCTTACGTACAACGAGACGCAACGCTGTGCTTAGTGCGAAAATTATGAAACGAATCGCGATTCTAGTATCAGGCAGCAGACCAGCGTTTGAAGAGTAGGGGATGCAGGATGAAAAATAAACTGACCGTCTATCAACCTTCTTTCGCCTCTTGTTGGGGGACTGTTGCTATTTTTGGTGTGCTTTATCTTGTGATTTTATTGTTATATCGAGAGAAAACCCTGTTCTTGGAGTTTTGGATTGGCATGTTTTCATTGATGGGGATTTTTATTGTGCCTCAGTTTTTGATAATTATGCTTGTTCGCCAATGCACGCGATTCGACGGTACTAAAGGAATTATCACGGTTCGAAGATGGTTTTACCAATATGAAATTCCATTTCAAGAAGCAAGTTTAGAGATCATCTCACAGCCTCTTAGCTCTATGAAGGGAATCGATCCATTAAGAAACCTTATTGTTTTTATCTTGGATAATCTTTTAGCAAAAGTTACTTCCATGGGGTCTTCGATGTGGAAATTACGAGTTTCGGACAGAAAGAAGGGATTTATTGTTACAGAAAGCATTTCTTCCTCCCGCATCCGTCGATTGGAGTCCACGTTGCAAAATTTATTCCTGTCGAAGTAAACGAGGAAGGAAGCCAGAAAGACGGTTTAAATGAAACGAATCGCGATTCTAGTATCAGGCAGTGGAACCAACATGCAGAATCTCATCCAGCGGATGAAATCCGGTGAGATTCCGGCAGAGCCTTGTCTTGTGATTTCTGATAATCCCGGGGCCGGCGCCATTGAAAAAGCAAAAAAACTGGGCGTTTATGTCCAGGTGGTGGAGCGCAAAAAATTTTCTGATAAAGCGGCTTTTGAAGCCGAGATGATTCGCCAGATAGATCAATCAAAAGTAGACATTATTCTCCTGGCTGGATTTATGCGAATTCTCTCGCCTGAGTTTGTCCGGCGGTATAGGGGGAGGATCGTTAACATTCATCCCGCACTGCTCCCCAATTTCCCAGGCGCTCACGGGATTCGTGATGCATGGAATGCCAAGGTCAAAGAGACCGGCGTCACCGTCCATTATGTGGATGAAGGTGTTGATACCGGCCCCATCATTCTTCAGCGCAAGGTTTCTATTGACTCCAAAGATACCCTTGAGTCTTTGGAGGAAAAGATCCATTCCGTAGAGTACAATCTGTACCCAGAAGCTCTCTCCAAGATCCTTTAAGTCCGCTCTTTTTTGAGCAAGCCTAATCAAAATTGTCATAATTGTTACTCCTCATTATTTTTGGCATGTTCATTGCTTTAATGTAACCATAATCCAATATAAAATCTAAAGTTATGTATTAGTTACAACTTTAATGTAAATACTTTATTAATGTTGTAAGTAACTTAATACAAAAAGGTAATATTGGCTTATTGTTATGAATAGACAAAATAGTGCTTTTAGAATGATTGCTGCTCTTACGGTCATTGTCTGTCTATTCGATAATGTAGCGCAGGCTGGCCAAATCTCCTTTGGATCCCCGGTTGCTCCTTCTGAATTTGTTGGAAGCTCGAGCCTGGATTTCAATCAAGAAAGAGTCCAAGGAGAATCATTCTTAAAACTCATCTCTCAAAATGGGGATCTGGTGGAGTCTCGATTCACGAAAAACAAGGGGCTTTTCATTTTGATTCAAGACGCCCACCTCTATGAGGATGCGCAAAAACGCATTGCCGCCCTTGTTCGGGATCTTGTTAAAACGACCGGAATTCGCAGCGTGGGACTTGAAGGGGCCTCGGGAGAATTGGCGCATCATGCTTTGTCAGGATATCCCAACTCCAAATCACGTGCCTATCTGGCGGATTATTTTTTGAGCCGGGGATGGATCAACGGCGCCGAGTATGCAGCCCTTAAATGGTTCAAGGATCTTCGCTTGTTGGGCCTCGAAGAGCCGGTTGTTTACGAACAGAATCGGCAGGAGTTTATTCAAATATCAAAATCGTATAAAAAACTTCAGCCTGATTTCCAGGACTGGAATAAGACGCTGGAACAGCTTGCTCACCTTCTTTTTCCTTCAGACGAGGAAGGGATTTTAATGGCAGGTTTAAAAAAAGATGATTTTCAGGCGGCACTTCATTATTTTGATCAAATTGCTTCTTTGAGCCAAAAATACGGGATTCAAAAAAAATATCCTCAACTGGAAAAAGCGGCGTACGTTTTAAAGCTTCAAAAGGAAATAAACCATCGCCTTCTTCGCGAGGAGTTTTCAAGGATGAAGACAGATCCTCAGGCTGTGGAGTTGAGAGAAAATATAAAGGGCAGAAAGGCTTTAAGGTTTGAGGGCCGGGGCAATTTTCAGCTTCTTCATCAGAATTTAAAGAAAAAATATCCGGAATCTTTTCGTTTTCTTGATTGGAAGATAAGATTTCTAGAGCTCAACACCGGTTTGATTCCAGAGTGGAAAGAATGGGTGGCGGAGTTGGCAAAAAAGGTTTTGAAAAATGAAAGTCAAATCCGGCTTTTTCATCTGATTCAAGTGGCGCAGATCGCTCGTGATATGGCTAGTCTTGAGCTCGATATCTCGGAATGGAAATATTATGAACAGCACCGCAGCTGGTTTACTCAAGTCTGGATCCGGGAGAGTTTTTCCAAGCTTTTGCCTCAGTCTTTTGGCCAAGCGAGAGGACGGCAAGAATTTTTCAAAAATTTAGAGAAAACCCTTCAGCAGGCCGAACACTTTTATGCTCAGGCTCTTTTGCGCGATACGATTCTGAGCCGCCGAGCTCGGGAGGAAGCGGCGAATCTTCCCAATCAAAGCCTTATTATTGTATCCGGAGGATTTCACACTTCAGGATTTCGGGATGATTTTAGGAAAAAGAATTTAAGCTATGTCATCCTTCGCCCTCGTTTTTCGAGCCAGGGTTCTCTGAAAAAACAGCGGTCTCGGTATGAAAATGAAATGGCCGACGGAGGGACGCTTGCGGATTTGGTCCAGCGTCTGCAGTTTTCTTCTCAAAAGGCGGAAGTTTTTTCTGATGCACGGCTTCAGCTGGAGACGCCCCGGCGATTTCCAACCTTGAATCATTTGAGGATTGATTCCGAGGGTGACGCCGTCATGAATTGGCCGCTTTTAAGCCTTGGCGTCCCTCTTTTAAGAACCTTGGACCATGTGAATTCTGAGGCATCTCCATCTATTTCATCCCTTTGGACATCGGTTCAGCTCACCATGACGGAAGTTGAATCCGCATCTTTTAAACCCTTATTTCAAAAACTCGGACAGGAAAAAGTTTTGCCCGGAGCCGATTTATCAGGGGCTTTCATGATTCCTGGATATTGGAATGATGAAAGCGGCTTTGCGGCTGCCTGGGGCTCAAAACCCAGCCTGCCGTTTTCATCACGAAAATTTCCAGTGCAGAATTTTTCGGCGGGAAAAATCAAAGTAGTTTTCTCCGGGGTGGAGTCGGAAGATATTCCGATTTTTGTCCGGATGAAACCGGCCCGCAAAATACGATTTTTGAAAAACTCTCAAAAACTTGGGACTTCGAAGAGGCATTTCCTGGACAGGGGAAAAGAAGGTTCGCCAAGAACGATTTTTCGATCTGAAATCAGAACAGCGGTTGGAGCTTTAAGCGTCCCAAAATCAGAAAATCCTTTGAAGAAAAGATCCGTGATGCGTAAATCCCAGCTTGCTTCATGGAGAACCTGGGCCATGATCCTTCCGCTTTTTGGAATTTTGGGTACGCAGCCTCTTTATGCAGGATTAAAAAAAACAAGTTCTGAAGAAAGAAAACCGGCCGCAAGCTTAAAACATGAAGCGGCGTCTAAAGAGACCGAGGAGACTAAGAGAAGAACTTCACAAATTAAAAAAGAAGTCCGCGCCCTTCTCTTAAAAGAAGGCGTGCCGTTTACGGCCCTTTCCAAAGTCCAAAAATTATTAGAAAAAAATTCCGGGATGGTGACTTACCGTTATCAAGTGGGGGATTTAGGGACCAAACGGCCGGATCTTAGCTCGCATTGGATTTCCAAAACCTATCAGCCGAGTCCGGAAGTTTTGGGTTTACTTTATGAACTTAAGAATGGGCATCCAAAACCTGCAGAAATATCGGCCGAGAAATCTTCTAAGGCTTCGGAAATTTCAGCCCATACCCCGGATGAAAAACCAGCATCCGTGGAGCTGCCTGAAAAACCAGTGCCGCTTCCTGAGCCCCTTCCAGAGCCTGTAAAAAATGCGCCTGAGCCGGAAAGCAAAAGCGATGTCGCAACTGAAACTTCAAAAGCTGAAGCAGCGGCTAATCCAGCACCTAGTCCGCCTCAAAGTCCGGCAGAAAAATCTGAAGAGAAGGTTTCCGAAGCGAGCTTGCCGCTTCATGCCGCGTTTCCGGAGTTTCATGTGCCCTATACGGATTCTTCGCGGCCGGTTTCGGTCTTGATCCCTACTTTTGACTCGGGGAAAAAAGATCCTCAGTCTCCGGTTGTCCGCGAACCTTTGAAAGCCAAAAGCACAAATTGGTCAGAAAAATTTCATAACGCAAAAGATCGCGTGAGTGATTGGAAAGAAAATGTCAGCGAAGGCGCGCGAATGAGTTGGAATCGCTGGAAGGAACGAGCGGCAAACTTTACTTCGTGGGCATGGAAGCACGTGAGTCATGGGAATGCCGCAACGATTTTATCCACGCTTTCCGGGGCTTTTTGGGGACTCTGGGCTGTTTTTTCTAAAAGGCTTTTGAAATACTGGCCGGATCACAAAATGAAAGGCGACAAGGAACTTGAAATAACAGGACAAGATTTGTTGGCGCGTGCCCATCAAGCCGCTGGGGATCATGACACCATTAGAACCTTGGATGACCAATTAACCGCCGAGACGCAAAGGATTGATCAGCTGAGTCAAAAAACAAAACTCCCTTTCACCGGATGGTTTTCGGTTTTCCTGACTTTTCTTGTAGAAGCTCTGACGATGGTCATTCCGTTTGCAATCGGGGGAGGTCCGGGCGTTTCTTTGGGATTTGTCATCGGAACGTATCTTTTCTTGAGACTCGGATTGATGGCCGGCGCCTCTTTAAATGAAAGCGGCCATTGGCTTTTCGCAAAAAAAGGCGGCCATGAAAATATTACCTTCAAAAATCACGGACTCTTTTTCTGGATGCTTAAATTACTGCCGCTCAGCTGGTTTTTTTTCAACCCCTATGTGGAGCTGGAAGAAGTTCCGTCCCGGGCCCAGGCATCCTTGATTCGGGAGGGCGGGTGGGGGATTGCCGCAGCCGGAATTTTTATTTTCTGGAGCTTAAGTGTTTGGGCCGGCATTCCTCTTTTTGCGTATCCGTGGGTGCAGGCCGCTCTTTGGGGAGGACTTTTAGCCGTTCTTTTGTCGCTCGGAACCGATTTGGCGAACAAAAATTATCATCCCCGGTTTTATCTTTGCGGCATTGCCGGATATTTTTCTCCTAAGGGAGAAAGTATTTTAGAAACCATTAAAATTATTTTTGAACTCATCCGCACCGTAAGCGTTCGCGGCGGACAAGCCGGTGGATTTGTTACGGTGCATGATGTGCGAAGCAAAATGGTGATCTGGGCAGCGTTGTCACTAGTTCTGAGTATTGGCGCGGCCGGTCTTTTTCTCATCGCTCTTCCTATTTTGGGGGTTTCAATATCTACGATCTGGATTTTGGCAGCGTTTGCTGCGATTCCGGCGCTCAGTGCGTTCCCCGTGCTCTTCATCGAATCCGGACAAGTGATGAACCGGTCTCGTACGACCAATGCAAAACGCGCCGATCTGACCCTGAGCATGCTGACCAATGTTTTTTTTGAAATGCTGATCCTCATTCTCTTCTTTGACCGCACGACTTGGACTTTGATCCTTGCGCATGCGCGTTACTCCACTTCTTCTCCGGATGCTGTGGCGACCCAGCCCCATACCTGGGAGCCCACGACTCTATACAATTTACTTTTTCGGAGGACCCGGGTGAGATCCCTTTCTCACGGACATTATCAATCTTCTCTCAAGTGGACGAACCCCGTGGTGGGGCATAATGGCGATCTAAACGGATTTTTTTTCCTGATGCTGAAAAAATATATCTCTCACAACGAAGGAAAACTGCATCCTTTTTTAGATGCGCTCCTTCAGGCGGCGAATAGAGATAAAGGCGATACGGTCAATATTTCTGGAATCATGAAACTACTGACCACGCAGGGCGATGTGGGCGCCTCGTTTCGTCTTGCGCACTTATTTGTGGTCATGCAGGAGCCGCATGAAGTGCTGGAGGCGAAACAATTAGAGCGGGTCACAAAGCGGCTGAATGCTTTTCTCTCTCAAAACGAACTTCGTTATGAAGCCATGCTGGAACGCGATGCCCCGGATCTTGATCATCTTGAAAATGTTCCTGCATCGATTCGGACCCAAATGGCAGAAGATTTTTTTAGAGTGCTCCAGTCCGACCCGGAGTTTTCGACCATGGTTCCTCCGGCTAAACAGCGTGAATTTGCCGAAAAACTTATTTTTTATTATCACGAAGCAACACCCTTTTTTGCCATGAAGGAATTCGCAGTGCTTGTAGATCCTCTTAATCAATCCACAGCGGGCATTGGCAGTGCGGACGGAACCTTCGGGCTTTTCAGTTATTCCGCAGCCCATCGGGAAGTGGCAATTTATAAAAAAGGGCAATCCGTTTCCGTGGCGTTTGACGAATCTTATTCGCGGTTTTGGCTGGCATCGGACCGGACTCCTTTGAATGACGGCCGCGCCCGCTACCGTTTGGATCTTCAAGATGATGAAATCTTCCGCATCCGTTGGGATGAAAATGGGAAACTCGACTGGTGCGTATACTCGGTTTTGGAAAATAAAATGATTCCGATCGATCAAATCCGCGCACGCATGAGAGATATGCGTACGGATCCGGTGATGGCGCCGCGTCCGAGCCCCTATGCTCGGTTTCCCATGGATGAAAATGCGCAGAAAATCCCTCTGGTGGTTCGCAATGCATGGACATCCCTTTTTGATTCCAATCATCCCAACTACCACAATGTCGAAATTATCGTTAAACGCTTGGCGGAATTGGCTCACATACCGCATCTTCCCGAGGGAGTGCATGTCCTCATTTATGGAAGCGAAACAGATCCTTCCTACGGACTTCTTTTGAAGCAAGCGCTGGAGGATTTTTTTCCGGCGCTCAATATCGAAGTCTATTTATCAGATGAGCAGGCGGAACCGGCTGTGGAATATGTCCACCATCCCGAAGCCTTTATGCAGCGTTTTGGGATTACTTCTGAAACGCTGGTAATCCCGATTTCAAATTCCGGACGTTCCTTTGATACGGACCAGGTGTTGGGCTGGTTATGCACCCAAGTGAATGAGGTGGTGGCTATTTTGGGCGACATGGACAATTTGATGGCCGACCGGATCGGTCCGGGGCGGGTATTAAGCACCGGAGTCGGCGGTCTTCAAACCGCAGAACCGCGGACGCATGTGAATGATGCCATGCACGCATTGATTAGTGCTGCGGTTGTGCGAGTTGCTGAGGATCTGTATACGCGTTTTCCGAATCAAACCATTTTGAAATCTCCTTTGAATATGGAGCATGTCAAGGCCCTTAAAGCACATTGGAGAGAAGTGGAAACGCGGATTCAAAAAATTGCCGGCCTCGACCGGAGCGGAAAACTGGTGCACCATTTCTTAACTTCTGCGGGCAAACGGATCGCAGGATTTTCACTGGAATCTCCGATCACTCATTTTGCCACCCTGATGTTTTACGCCGCTGCCGTTCAGTTTGGCTGGGTGGTTTTTCCAACGGCCATTTTAGCTTATTATGGAATCGCATTTTCAGGACTGATGGGCGGACTCGTTGGGATTGCACTCAATTATCTCTTCCTTTATTTCTTTGGCCGTATGGCAGTAACCGGTTTTTGGCGGATCTTGGGAAGAGCGCTGGACCGGGTCCGCATGTTTTTTAATTATCATCCCATCTTCTCGCGTAAATTACTTAAGCGTCCGACGTCGCCCCGTATTTATATCGGAGAAGCCAAGCATCGATTCGTGCCGCTTCGCCAGACTTTGAGAAAAGCCACGGCCCTGGGATGGGAAAATACGCCCAGTATTGATGCTGCAGACATGTCCCAAATTAATCATGAGTTTGTCCCGACCCGGGGCGATGTCCTTTTGGGAATTCAACGCCGTCATCATCCGGCTCGTCAGGGGTCTGACCGGATGGCCTTGCGGCAAATGCGTGGGAACCGGAGTTTTGGAGAAAGTGTATTCACGATTGTGATCGGGCATGATCTAAAACCGGATCCGGATACAGGAGATGAGTTTATTGATTTGGAAGACGGACGAACGCATAATTTTTATGCGCAGTTTGGATTTGAAGCCGTGCCGGACATTCATGTGCGGCGGCTTTCTGAACTTTTCTTTGATTCATTGGAACGCTCGGTGGCCGAGCACGTACTTGCAACGGCGTTTGCGCGCACGCTGGCTTTTCCCTGGTTTACTCGGTGGGCGATTGCCCCGGTTCTGAGTGTTCCGGCCGTGGGCTGGGTGGCTTATTTGGTTATGATTCGTTACCCGTGGCTGTTTCGATTTTATCCTTACTGGGCAACTCAACCGCGTACTGTGGTAGCAACGACGGCAACACCAACGGATATGTCTCAGGTTCAGGCGGAACTTGCCCGGCGGCAGACTGTAGAAGGCTTTGCAAAATTACAAAAAGTAAAACCGCTTCCTCTTCCTGCTGCACTCAAACTTCGGGCCGAACCTCTTGTACCGCTTCCTGAAGAAGTTTATCAAACTGGAGAACGCAAAAAAACACCTTCGGTTTCTGCGCCTTTTCATGCGACTGCAACGCCCGGTTCAAAACCAGCTTTACCTAAGAGTTCTCCGGTTTTGAAAAAATCAACTCAAGCCCCGATGCAGCGGCAGCTTCAAGAATTAAGACTCACGGCCTTTTTGGAGCGCCTTGAAGCTGAAGTGACTCATGGACGCGGCAATGGCGGTCTGGAACCGGCGTTAAAAATGGCACGTCAGGAACTTGAAGCTGTTCGGCATTCAGGATATCCCGATGATCTTGTGACTGGATTTGAGAGGATGGTCAAAGACCGTCTTCCCGAAGTTGATGATGAGCCGGCCGTGCGCTCTGAATTGCGACAGGCCTTTCAAGATATCTCAGTCATCAAAGATCAAATGACTTTTTCAGAATTCAAGCGCCAGTGGATGGGAGATTTGGATGCCCTTGCGGATTCCGAAACCTATACGCCGGTTCTTGAGACGCTTACTCGCGAAACTTTCTTAAGTCGCGGCGCTTATATCATGGTCAATCCGGAGAGTGTTCGTCTCATGGAAAAAATTTATCAGAGTCTGCCGCGCGAAGGGGAGTTCATCGTGTTTTTTGATCATCCTGCGGCACCGACCCGCATTCAGGAAATGCACCGAGTCCTGGCGCGAAATGCAGGACCGCGCGTTCATTGGATTGTGTCGAACAATCTCAACCTCTGGCTGGAAAAAGAAATCGCCCGTCGTCAGATCGGAAAACAAGAAGTGTTGATCCTTTCTACGGAAGGGAATCAAGAGGCGCAAGATGCGGGTGTGCCGAATGCGGTGGCGCTTGCAGCTGCAAAACTCAGCGAACGTTCCTGGGTGGTGGTGGGTCAAAATCTGAAATCAAAACTGACAGGATGGAATACTTATGGAATCTCGGAAGTTCTCAGCCGGCTCCTTGAGAGCGAGCGGCAAACCGAGCGCGCCGCCTAATCAACTGGACGCAGATCGGTCAACGGTCATGGAAATGCTTTTTGTTTCAATCACACCGCTTCGTCAAAGCTCAGCGCGATCGCTCCGCTCCAAAAAAGAACCGGCCGCAAATCTTTTTACCTTCTCCAGTGGAAAATATCGGGGATTTCAAAATAGATCCACGAAGAAGTTTTGACAAATCCGGCTGATCTGCTTAACATGCCTTTTAAATGCATCGAAAAGGGTCCGGAGATTCTCCGGAGGATCGAGATGGTCGGGCCGCCATCTGACAAAAGCCAGAGAACCACCGTTTTTATTTTCCGGGAGAGCCCATGAAAATTACTTTTCGTCTTATTCTTTCCTTGATTCTGAGCACCGCACTTGTGGTGGCTGCCTTCTCTTATATTCAGGCGCATAATGAAGAACGGCGTCTCAATGAAGAGTTATCGCTTCGCGTTGCGGTGTTGGCCAAGACCTTTAAAGGGGCTGTGGAATCCTTTCTTGAGCGAACCGATCAGCCTGAGCGTATTCAAAAATTCATCGAAACCTTCCAGGGACATAAACGCCTCATCGGATTAATTGTCGATTTAAAAGACAATCAGCGCATGACACTGCCCCCGAGGTTAGCAGCGGAGGACCTCTTTAAAAATGAATCTTTGAGGGTGATGGAAACGAATGAGCTAGTGGATGTAAACAAAAAATGGGACGGCCGGAAGGTTAATTTTTACTCGGTTCCGCTTATCAAAGATGGAGAAGTCGCGGGTGCGCTGGGGCTGATTCATGATCGGACCTTTATTATCAAACAAATGCGCGAATTTTGGAAACGTTCCGCTATTTCTTTCTCCATTCTCACCTTTATCCTTTCGCTGGTGACGCTTGTGATGATCCGCTGGAGTGTGACGGGCCCAATCGCACGTATTTCAGAATTGATCCGGAAATCGACGATAGGGGAGGGGCCTGCTTCCTCAACTTCCAAAACAGGAGGAGAGATGGAGCGGCTGCTTTTTGCGGTCAGCCACATGGCTTCAAGCTTGAAGGCTGCCCGCCTGAATTTAGTCGAACAATCCCGGCAGATCAATGCGGAAGGGACTATTTGGAGCAAAGAGCGGCTCAAAGATTATTTACAGACACAGATGGAAGGAAAACAGCTTTACGTGGTGGCCAACCGTGAGCCTTACATTCATCAGAAAAAAAATAATGTAATTGAGTGTATCTCACCAGCCAGCGGCGTGGTAACGGCCCTGGATCCTGTGATGCAGGCAAGCGGAGGTATGTGGATTGCGCACGGCGCAGGGGACAGCGATCGTGAGACCGTGGATAAAAAGAATCAAATCAGAGTTCCGCCTTGGAAACCCGCATATACCTTGAAACGGATTTGGCTCACCGAAGAAGAAGAAAAAGGCTATTACTACGGATTTTCCAATGAGGGGTTATGGCCGCTCTGCCACATTAGTCATGTTCGCCCCATTTTTCGTATCGAAGATTGGAAGCTGTACCAAAGCGTCAACCAGAAATTTGCAAATGCCCTTCTGGAAGAACTGGATGATTCGCCCTCCATGATTCTGGTTCAGGACTATCACTTTGCCCTGCTTCCTAAAATGATCAAGGACCGGCGGCCAGATGTAAAAGTCGCCCTTTTTTGGCACATTCCCTGGCCGAATCCCGAAGCATTCAGTATTTGTCCCTGGCAGGAAGAAATTTTGGAGGGCATGCTTGGCAGTGATTTAATTGGGTTTCATACTCAATATCATTGCAATAATTTTTTGGATACCGTGGACCGGGTTTTGGAGTCGAGGATCGATTGGACTGCTTTCAGCATCATCCGCGGCGGAAAGACAAGCACTGTCCGGCCTTTTCCCATCAGCGTGGAAGGGACTTTTGGGGCTTTCCCATTTCCCAAGGATGAGTTGGAAAAACTTAAAAAAACACACAACTTGGAAGGAAGAAAGATTGGAGTAGGAGTCGATCGCATTGATTACACCAAGGGGCTCTTAGAGCGCTTCAGGGCCATCGAGCGAACACTGGAAAAATATCCCCAATATCAAAATCAGCTGGTCTTTGTCGAACTAGGAGCTCCTTCACGGACCTTAATTTCGGGGTATCAGAATCATCTTCGGGATGTGGAAGAGCTAGTCCAGAGAATTAACCATCGGTTTCAATCCGGAAATTACCGGCCCATTCTCTTTCTTAAGGAACATCACGGACATGAAATGATTCAAAAATTTTATAAATTGGCGGATTTTTGTCTTGTGAGTTCTTTGCATGACGGCATGAATTTGGTGGCCAAGGAGTTTGTGACTGCGCGGGATGATGAAAGCGGGGCCTTGATCTTAAGCCGCTTTACCGGAGCGAGTCATGAATTTTCAAGCGCACTTCAAATCAATCCCTATGACATTGAAGGTTCGGCAGAAGCGATTCATCAAGCACTTACGATGCTGCCCGAAGAAAAAAGAGAGCGCATGAAAAAATTGCGGGCCATGGTTCAGGAATACAATGTCTACCGGTGGGCGGCAGACCTTATTTCGAGTCTTGTGAAATCATTTTGAGGGTTCGATGAAACATTTATTTTCCGTATGGGAAGATATTAAGTTGCTTCTTAAAGACCGCTATGTGGTTCTTTTTTTGGATTATGATGGAACTTTGTCGCCGATCATGGCCCGGCCTTCGATGGCACGACTGACTTTCCAGCAAAGAGAAGGCCTTAAGGAGTTATCGCATCAGCCGGGTATTCGATTGGCCGTTATCAGCGGCAGGGCATTGTTGGATGTTAAAAAAAGGGTAGGTGTGCCTGGGCTTGTTTATGCCGGGAATCACGGCCTTGAACTTGAAGGCCCCAAAATTCGCCACGTTCATCCGATAGCTGAGGAATTCAAGCGACTTGCCAAGAAGCTGGTGGATCGCCTTCAATTGGCGTATGCGCTTTTGCCGGAAATTCTTGTGGAGAGTAAAACTTATAGTATCAGCGTGCATTACCGCCAAGTACCGGATGATAAGGTGGAATTCGCCAAAATGATTCTGTTTAAAGAAATCGGAAATTATTTGGGAAAATCGCAAGTGGTTTTGGCGGAAGGAAAAAAAGTTTGGGAAATTCGTCCGCCGACGGAGTGGAATAAAGGCAAAACCGTGCTCTGGCTCTTAGCGCGTTTAATGGCGCATACGGGGAAGCGAGTGCTGCCAGTTTATATCGGAGATGATGTTACGGATGAAGATGCTTTTAAAGCCCTCAAAAAGAACGGCATTACTATTAAAGTGGCGGACGACTTGAAACAGGCTAGCGCAGCCCAATATTATCTTTGGTCGCCGGAGGATGTTTTTGAATTCATCCGGCGGCTGCTGAAAATGAAAAGCAGTTCTGCCGTCAGGAAAAGCGCTCTATGAACCCCGACCCATTGTGGTATAAAGACGCTGTTATCTACGAACTTCATGTCAAAACTTTTTTTGACAGTAATGACAACGGCTGCGGAGACTTTCCCGGGCTGACTCAAAAGCTGAATTATCTTCAGGACCTCGGAATCAATTGTGTTTGGCTCCTTCCTTTCTATAAAACTCCGATGAAAGATGACGGGTACGATATCTCGGATTTTCAGGAGATTGCTCCGGACTATGGGACCATGAAGGATTTTCAGGAGTTTGTTAAAGAAGCCCATCGGCGCGATATTAAAGTCCTGATTGAACTTGTTTTAAATCATACCTCGGACCAGCATCCCTGGTTTCAGGAAGCGCTCTCCTCCCGGGATTCCCCCAAAAGGGATTACTATGTGTGGAGTGATGACCCGCAAAAGTACAGCCAGGCTAGAATTATTTTTACGGACATGGAAAAATCCAACTGGACTCACGAGCCGAAGTCCGGACAGTATTATTGGCACCGCTTTTTCAGTCATCAGCCTGACTTAAATTATAACAATCCGGAAGTCTGTAAAGCGATGCACGACGTACTTTTTTTCTGGCTCAAGATGGGGGTGGACGGGTTTAGGCTGGATGCGGTCCCTTATCTCTTTGAGCGGGAAGGGACGAATTGTGAAAATCTTCCAGAAACACATGCCTATCTGAAGAAGTTGCGAAACCAGTTGGATCAAGCGTTCCAAGGGAAAGTATTGCTCGCCGAGGCCAATCAGTGGCCTGCCGATGTCCGGCCTTATTTCGGAGAAGGGGATGAATGTCATATGGCATTTCACTTTCCTTTGATGCCGCGGATCTTTATGGCTATTCGCAAAGAAGACAATGCGCCGATTCTGGATATCATGAGTCAAACGCCGCCGATTCCGGAGGCCTGTCAGTGGGCCCTTTTTTTGCGTAATCACGATGAGCTGACGCTTGAAATGGTGACTCAGGAAGAACGGGATTATATGTATAAGGAATACGCGGACGATCCAAAGGCGAGGCTTAATTTGGGTATCCGGCGCCGCCTGGCACCTTTGATGAATAACGGCCGGAGGCAGATGGAGCTTCTCAGCAGTCTTTTGTTCAGTCTTCCCGGGACGCCGATTATTTATTACGGAGATGAAATCGGGATGGGGGATAATATCCATCTGGGGGACCGAAATGGCGTTCGGACCCCGATGCAGTGGAATCGTGACCGGAACGCAGGGTTTTCTACGGCAGATCCCGCAAAACTTTACGCGCCTGTGATTACGGATCCGCTGTATGGATATCAGGCCGTGAATGTTGAAGCTCAGGCCAGTACGCAGTCATCACTTCTGAACTGGACGAAGCGCATGATCAAGGTGAGAAAAACGTACCGGGCTTTTGGGCGGGGGAGCCTTGAATTTTTATTGCATAGGAACAAAAAAATTTTGGCCTACATCCGGGAGTATCAGGATGAAATTATTCTCATTGTGAATAATCTTTCTCGGTATGTGCAGCCCGTGGAACTTGATCTGAGCCGCTTTGACGGATATCAGCCTACCGAATTATGGGGGAATACGCCTTTTCCCGCTATTGGAAAACTCCCGTATTTTTTAACCCTTGGCCCGCACAGTTTTTATTGGTTTCAAATTAAAAAAATAAAAGAAGCTTGAGATGATGCATGAATGGGTGCCGGATATTTGGATGACGCTTCCCTTTATGGGGTTGCTGCTTTCGATAGCATTGCTGCCTATTCTGGCACCTCGATTTTGGCACTCCATCAAAAATCAGGGTGGGGTGGCTGGGATTTTTTCAGTCCCTATTTTGTGCATCTATCTTGTAAAAGAACCGCATGAGTTATGGCTAAGCCTTGAGCATTACCTGTCGTTTGTCATCCTTTTGGGAGCGCTTTACATTGTTGCCGGAGGTATTTTAGTCGGTGGGAATTTAAGAAGTACGCCGTTTGCGAATACGATGCTTTTGGGCGCAGGTTCGATTTTGAGTAATTTTTTGGGGACGACAGGGGCAAGCATGGTATTGATCCGCCCGCTGCTGCGTGCCAATCAACACCGGAATCATCACACGCATTTGCCTGTTTTTTTTATTATCATTGTCAGTAATATCGCCGGTCTTTTAACGCCCTTGGGGGATCCGCCGCTGTTCCTTGGATTTATTCTCGGCGTGCCATTTTTCTGGACACTCAAACTTTTTCCGTTTTGGATCTTGGCCGTGGCGATCCTTCTCCTGGTTTTTTACGTCGTGGACCGCCGCGCTTTTATGCGGGAGCCCCTGGCAGGATCGCAGCCATCGGCGGGAGAGTTTTCGATGCACCTCAAAGGTAAACGGAACATGCTTTGTTTAGCACTTATTATGGGGGCGGTTTTTCTTCCTGTGCCTTACCGGGAAATTGTCATGACGGTTGTGGTTCTTATTTCTTTAAAGATAACTCCCACGAGCTATCACCGGGAAAATAATTTTTCTTTTTATCCGATTAAAGAAGTGGCTGTTCTTTTTCTGGGTATTTTTATTACCATGATTCCGGCGCTGCAGCTCCTTCAGCTGCACGGAAGCAAGCTGGGCATCAACGCCTCCTGGCAGTTTTTCTGGGCGACCGGATTTTTCTCTTCCTTTTTGGACAATGCTCCGACCTATTTAACTTTTGTTTCCTTAGCCCGGGGACTTGTTTTGGGCGGGCCGATTCTGGGAATTCCAGAAGTCCTTTTGACGGCGATCAGCGTGGGGGCTGTTTTCTTCGGAGCCCTTACCTATATAGGGAATGCGCCCAACTTTATGGTGCGGACGATCGCGGTCCAGTCCGGTTGGAAAATGCCAAGCTTCTTTGGGTATTTCCTCCAAACCTCTCTGATTTGCATTCCACTTTTCTTATTAATAACGCGGGTCTTTTTCCGCTAAAGAAGGCGCCTTGAAGTTATCGGGCTGGATCGTTATGGGACTCTACTGGACATTTATTATTACTCTGTTAATTTATTCATTCGGTAAGCTTCTAAAAAAGAAAATGAAATAGTTTATTCATGAAATAAGGAAGTCGAATATCCTTTCGATAACGGAATTCAGAATCAAGTAATGGATTTGTGACCGGGAGTGTCCATGGGAGAAATTCCGGAAAACCCAATACCCGAACCTGACATTCAATCCAAGCTTCTTGATAAACGCCAGGAATTATCTTCTCAAACTAAAAAACGCGTGGATATCGCTGCGTCCTGGTCCTACGGCATGGCCGTGGTTCTTCTAGCTGCTGTTATTTTTTCCATGCCCTTTCCCTTTGTCCGGAGAGTCTGGATGAAAGAGCTCTGGGGCTATTATGGTCTCATGAACGCCCTTTGCTTTCTTATGATTGCCAACCAAATGAATCACCGAAGCTTGTCGTTTGCTCTGGCGGGTTTGGGAGTTTTATTTCATGATCAAATCCGAAATTGGAGCGGGGCCATTTATTATTGGACCCATCATGGGACCCATTACAGTCTTTTAGTCTATCTTCTTTTATCGCTTGTCTTGGCCCTGGCCATTCTGTTTATTTTTGGAAGGGCAGCACTTGCTATTTATCGGTATCAGGTTTTTAAACGGCGTGATCTCCAGTTGTATCCCACAGAGACGATTCCTTATACCACCAGCCGCAAGTGGCTCGGAGTCCTGACGCCGGTTCTTTTTTATACCTGTATTTATGCGCTTGTTAGGAAAGCATCTCAAGCAGGATCTGAAGAAGCGTTCGGGACTTTGAGAATGCTGGGAGGAGGCGCCTTTTTCTTTGGATTTCTTGCCATGGGCCACACGCTGGATTCTTTTTCAAAAGCTGCGGTGAGCCGCCGGGGAACGATCCTGAAGATCCTGATTCATCTCCTTTGTCTCGGGGTGATTCAAGCCGCTACCATGAGACAAATGCATCTTGAAAGCCTTCTGCTGAAGTAGTTTCCCCTGTCTGCGAATGCACGCAAAATTTGAGGCAACGACCTGTTTTCCTGAAGGGGGCAGGAATCATTCCCCGCAGCTAGTGACTGTCCCTGTCCGTCAGAGGGCAGATCCTCCGATTTGTGTGCGGATGGGGGACTGTCACAGAGTGTTCGAGAAAGAAAAAAGTGACAGTCCCGAAAATCCGGGACAGTCACTTCCCGTGACATGGCCTCAAATTTTGCGTGCACTCCCGTCTACACGTTAGTAGACAACCCCTCTGTGATTTCCTATAATTTGCGCTCCATTGCCCTTCTACTCTTATTAAGGAAACACGAAAGGATTTATCATGGCCTCTGCAAAGATTTCCAAAGTACTTGCCCGCGAAATTCTCGATTCCCGGGGGAATCCCACGATTGAAGCCGATGTGACGCTGGCGAACGGCGTGATGGGTCGCGCCGCAATTCCGAGCGGTGCCTCGACCGGAGAATATGAAGCCGTGGAACTCCGCGACGGCGATAAGTCCCGCTACTTGGGAAAAGGCGTACAAAAGGCTGTCAAAAATACCAACACCGCGCTCGCTAAAGCCCTCAAAGGAAAAGATGCGCTGAATCAAAAAGCGGTTGATGAACTCATGATCGCGATCGATGGCACTCCGAATAAAGCAAAAATTGGGGCGAATGGAATTTTGGCCGTCTCCATGGCCGCGTGCCGCGCTGCGGCTCAGTCTGAAAATCTTCCGCTTTGGAAATATATCGGGCAGCTCCACAAAAATAAAAAATTCTCGCTCCCCATTCCCATGGCCAACATTATCAACGGCGGCAAGCACGCGGATAATAAAATCGATTTTCAGGAATTTATGATTGCTCCCTCAGGCGCTGAGACTTTTTCGGACGGTCTTCGCTGGATCACGGAAATTTTCCATGCCTTAAAGGGAATTCTTAAGAAAAAAGGGCATGTGACGGCCGTGGGAGATGAGGGCGGATTTGCTCCAAATCTTGGAAATGAAGAAGCGCTCGAAGTTATCATGCAAGCCATTCAGGCCGCGGGTTACAAGGCCGGCACGCAGATTGAAATTGCGCTCGACTGTGCGTCCTCCGAGCTTTTTGATGAAGGCGGCAGAAAGGGCTATAAATTCTGGAAGTCCAATCCTGCAAAACTTTTTTCTGCGGATGACATGATTGATATTTATTCCGGCTGGATCAAAAAGTATCCGATCTATTCCATTGAAGACGGGCTGGATCAGAACGATTGGGACGGCTATGTCAAACTCACGCATGCCTTGGGCAGCCGCATCCAAATCGTAGGCGATGATTTCTTTGTCACCAATCCCGAGCGCCTTAAAAAGGGGATTGAAATGGGCGCGGCCAATGCGATCTTGATTAAAGTGAATCAGATCGGAACCGTGACCGAGACTTTGGAAGCCATTCGCATGGCGCAAAAAGCAGGTTACGGCGTCATTACTTCGCATCGCTCGGGTGAAACCGAAGATGCCTTTATTGCAGATCTTGCCGTGGGGACAAATTCAGGCCAAATCAAAACCGGTTCGCTTTCCCGCACAGACCGGATCGCAAAATATAATCAGCTGCTCCGGATCGAAGAAGAACTTGGCAGCCGCGCAGTTTACGGCGTTAAGAAAACGCTGCAAACAGCTTAAAAAAGTGAAGCGTGAAGTGTGAAACGTGAAGCGTAACAGCCTGCTAGAGCTCTTCACTTTTCACGCTTCACTCTTCACGTAGTCGGTAAAATGAGAAAATCCTATCTTTTTGTGGCCGGCTTTATCGCGCTCATGGTCATTGTCTTTGGCGTCTACTTCCCGGTGCTGACCAAGTACCGCAACCTCAAAATCGAAGAAGAGGCGCTGGATCAAAAGATCACGGAAGTGGATAAGAAAATCCAGGCCCTGATGAATGAGCGTGAGCTCCTCAAAAACGACCGCGACTACATTGAGAAAGTGATCCGCCAGGAGCTTGGACTGGTGAAGCCGGGTGAGATCATCTATAAATTTGTGACCGAACCCCCTAAGCCCAAGACACATTCTCCAGCATCTGCGGAATCTGTAGAAGAACCCATTGGCGGCGTGGCTGGTTCCAAGCCGATAAAAAGCAGTACTTAGTACAGAGTATGGAGTCTATTAGGCACAAAGCTTATCTCTATCTTTCAATCGCTAAGTACTGTGTACTCTGTACTATGAGCCATTTTCATAAGTCGTCGTAACTTGTTTCACTATCTCATGTATTTTTTCTGTCATCCCGGGCTTGACCCGGGATCCAGAATACAAAACCAAGCATGGATGCCGGATCAAGTCCGGCATGACAATCCAGATAACGACTTACAGATACTTATGAAACCAGTTCTATGTACTGTTTTTAAATAAAAGTTGACAGGATAAGGAATTCGGGAGACCATAGACCAAGTTCTGCAAATGAAAATCTCCGAAAGACCAGTACCTCGACTCTATCAGTTTTGCGGGTAGGCTCGGTACAGTGGTGAGCAATCCCGCCAAAGGCGGGAGCGTCGAACCACAGTTGTTATCCTTCGAAATTTTTATCCTTGCTATAACTCCCTATAGGCTTTGGGCTTATAGTGCATTTTTTTGGGAAAGGAGGAATTACACATGGAACAAGGTACAGTAAAGTGGTTTGACAATACCAAAGGTTATGGATTTGTTTCCCGCGAAAATGGCGGAAAGGATGTATTCGTACATCATTCTGCAATCGAGGGGACAGGCTATAAATCCTTGGAAGAAGGTCAGCGCGTGCAGTTTGAAGTAACGCAGGGCCCCAAGGGTGACCAGGCTGTCAACGTCTCGAAGATCTAACCGATCGTAGAGTTAGAAGTGCCAGGTGCTTAAATCGTACCTGGCACTTTCTATGAGCCCTCGTAAAATAATTGAAATCCTCAAACGAGGGCTCATCTGGTTCGACAGGCTCACCACCATCCCGAGCGAAGGCGAGGGGCTGAGCGATCCGCCAAGATTTATGGCGGAGAGTCGAAGGATTCAGCGCTCATTGATTTGCCCACACAAAAGGATCATACCTCCTCATGGCTCTCATTAGTTTACAAGATGTCTCGCTCGCCTTTGGCGGCCCGCTCCTTTTTGACCGTCTGAATCTTCAGCTGGAAGCCGGCGAGCGCGTGGCGCTTCTCGGCCGGAACGGCGTTGGAAAAACCACGCTCATGAAGGTCATGGCCGGCCAGCTCAAAGTGGACAGCGGCCTTGTGGTTTATCAAAAAGGCGTTCGCGTCACCCATCTTCCTCAGGAAGTTCCGTCTGATATTACCGGCAATTTATTTGATCTTGTTCTGACCGGCCTTGGCGGCCGCGCCAAACTTCTCAGCGATTATCATCACATCAATCACCGCCTTCAAACCGAATACTCTGAACAGCTCATGAAGGAACTCGGCCGCCTGCATTCTGAAATGGATCACACCAATGCCTGGGAAACCAATCGCCAGGTGGAAGAAGTGATTGAGCACATGAAGCTTGATCCTGAAAGTTTGTTTGAAAATTTATCCGGCGGTCAGAAAAAAAGAGCGCTTTTGGCCAAGGCCCTGGTGCTCAAGCCCGATGTCTTGATGCTGGATGAACCGACCAACCATTTGGATATTGAATCCATTGACTGGCTCGAAGAATTCTTAAAAGGATATCAGGGCACGGTCATTTTTGTGACTCACGACCGCATGTTCATGCAGCGGCTTGCCACCAAAATTCTGGAGCTTGACCGCGGCCGGATTTACGGCTGGGCCTGCGATTACGAAACTTTTCTCGAGCGAAAACAGGCGGCCCTTGATGCCGAAGCTGTGGAGCGCGCTCAGTTTGAAAAAAAACTCGCTCAGGAAGAAGTCTGGATCCGTCAAGGCATCCGCGCACGCCGTACCCGGAACGAAGGACGCGTCGTGGCTCTTGAGCGTATGCGGGAACAGAAAAAGGCTCAGCGCCAAGTCATGGGAAAAGTACGCATGCAGGCCCAGGAAGCAGACCGCTCGGGACAGCGCGTCATTAAGGCGGAAAATATTTCTTACGCCTACGGCGAGAAGAAATTGATCCGCCATTTTTCCACGGAAATTTTGCGCGGGGATAAAATTGGTTTGATCGGCCCGAACGGATCCGGAAAAACCACGTTGATCCGCCTTCTTTTGGGACAGATGGAGCCTCAGAGCGGTGCGGTCCACCTCGGGACCAATCTCCAGGTCGCTTACTATGACCAGCTCCGCGAACATTTGGATGAAGAAAAATCGGTTGCGGAAAATGTGGGCGGGGAAGGCGATACGATCATAATCAACGGCAAGCCGCGGAACATTTTGGGTTACCTCCAGGATTTTCTTTTTTCTCCGGAGCGCTCGCGGACTCCGGTCAAGGTTTTGTCCGGCGGTGAGCGGAATCGGTTATTTCTGGCTCGGCTCTTTACTCAGCCTGCAAATTTTCTGGTCATGGATGAACCCACGAATGATTTGGATGTGGAGACTTTGGAACTTTTGGAAGAACTGCTCATTGATTATGCCGGTACCGTGCTCATCGTCAGTCACGACCGCGCATTTTTAAATCATGTGGTGACGTCCACCATGGCGCTGGAAGGGAACGGTGTGATCCATGAATATCCGGGCGGCTATGATGATTGGGTGAAGCTCAGCCAAAACCGGCGCGCTTCGCAAGTCAAAGTCTCTGCTCCGGCTCCTGCTCCTGCAAAAAAAATGCTTGCCGGACTCACGCCTCAGGAAAAAAAGGAACTCGCCAAATTGCCGGGAGAGATTCAAAAACTGGAGGCTGAGCAAGCAAAACTCTATGCCGAGATCAGCGATCCCGCACTTTATCAAAAAGACTACGGAAAAGCGGCCCAGCTTCAGGAACAGGCCGATGCCCTGGCCCGCAGCATTCAAACCCTCTACGCCCGCTGGGAATCCTTGGAATCTAAAAAATAAGAACGCTCTCGCTGCGCCCACGTTCTCCTTGCAATCCAAGAGGGGATTGCCTACAATACCGCCCTCCTCATGCTTTATGAGCAAAGCGAATTTTCAGTCCGGAGAAGATCCACAAGATCTTCCCTATCAGTATTTGAATTATGAAATTCAAATGACGGCGCGGGGCAGTCCATCTCTTCCGCAGGATGGCAGCCCCAGGAGCAATATTTACGCGACGCGGGGTGCAGCGACGACGAGAGCACTCAAAAGCTCTCGCGGAGCAGTACTCGCGCAAACGGCGCGGGGTGCAGATCGGACGTGAACCACAAGTTCACGCCGAATCAGTACCCCCCGCAAACGGCGCGGGGTGGAGCAGCTCGGTAGCTCGTTGGGCTCATAACCCAAAGG
>CAYWRU010000022.1:0-15775 GCA_964460795.1 uncultured bacterium
ATTAAGATGGGGCCACAAGGTTTCTGCCCTTGGAAGAAAGAAAAACTTTGATAGAAAATTCCGAAGATAACGCCTCCAGCACCCATGAGAAAAAGGACGAGAGTGCCTAGCTCCAACGGGGATTTTTTTCGAAGTTTTCGAAAAGCATTCCAGGCCATCCGAGATTTCAGCTGGAGAAGGAGCGGCAAAGTTTTCATGAAAGTGAAGATTCCACCAGTTTCAGAAACATCGATTCTAAATTGTTTTGCGAGGCGTATTTTTGCTGAAGTTCTTTCAGTGTCCCCAGGGCCACCCGTTCTCCTTTATGAAGAATCGCGAGGCGATCTGCGAGTTCTTCGGCAAGCGGCAGTGTGTGTGTTGAGAAAATGACGGTGGTGCCGAGCGCGGTCATTTTTCTCAAGTGATCCTTGAAACTTTTAATGCTGATGGGGTCCAGTCCGACCATGGGTTCATCCAGGATCAGGATCTTGGGATCGTGAAGCAGGGCGGCGGCAAGCACGGCCTTTTGTTTCATGCCGTGAGAAAACTCTTCCATAAGCACATCGTCTACATCAGCAAGCTCAAAAAAACCGAGAAGCTCGCGGGCGCGTGTCTCGATTTGAGGAGCCTGCATTCCATAAAGCCTTCCCACAAACTGTAAGAGTTCGCGGGGAGTTAATTTCTCATAGGTGTAGGGAACGTCCGGAACAAAACTCAAAAGTTTTTTGGCTTGAACCGGATTTTTTTCGAGATCAAATCCGCCGATTTGAATGGACCCTTCCGTGGGGCGGAGTAAACCGACCAGCATTTTCAGCGTCGTCGTTTTTCCGGCTCCGTTCGGGCCTAGAAGGATAAAGAGTTCCCCGGCATGAATGTCCAGATTCAAACCTTTGAGCGCTTCTTTATTTCCGTAATATTTTTTTAAATTTTGAATTTTTAAAATAGCCTCTGTCATGTTGATTTTTTCTCCTTCGAGGTGTCCTTTGCTTCATCAGGCTTGAGAGTTTTTTCGGGTACGGCGTTGAGGTCGCGCTCCGATGTGCTTAGAATAGTGACCTTTAATCGGCCGATTCTGTCGGCCAAAGCAACTTGTTTTTCAAGATTACCAAGAAGGAGAGGAATATGGGTGGCATCGACTGGCGCTTGATCAAAAGTCGGATCCACATAGACCCATTGTCCCAGATAGATCGCCGCCCAGGCGTGATAAAAAAAACGTCCGTTGGAGTAAACCAGTCCGGCAATCGGCTGAGTGGGAATGCCGGCCGCACGCGCGAGTGTGGTAAAAAGGAGTGTGTATTCATTACAGTCACCTTTTTTTGTCTTCAGAATTTGCCGAGCGTCCGCGACTGCAGGGGTTGGGATGGGAGTGATCTCATGATGAACCCAGGATTGAATTTTAAGAGCCGCGGCAAGGATCGAGGTTTCTGAACCCACAATTTGGCGGCTCAGTTTTTGAATCTCAGGATCATCCACGGGCATGAAATTCTCTGTTTGTAGTGCTTCCGGCGGGAAATCCTTCAGATCTTGAAACCGGATTTTCTTGAGTGGAGCCAAATCAATACGGGAAAAATTGTAAGTTCTTTCTCCTTTGGGGCCCGCAACTTTAACGGCCATCCTCTCAAGCGAACGAGGATTCTGGATTTTTTTATCTGCAGGGATGGAGTAAAGATTCGGGAGGTCGGGCGGTGCTTTGAGAGTGTTGGATAAATTCTTAAAAATTTCCCAGCCGGGTTCGTTCATCATCACCAGCCCATTGGGAGTTTCTTTACGAAGCACGAGTCCATCTGAATTGACCCAGAGTTTAGTCGGGAGTTCGCTGGATCCGATGGTAATGAGGCAGGCTTTGACCTTTTGATCCTGAATTATAATTTCCTCCTCTCGTTCGACTCGGAAACTGATCGATGAAATAGCCATAGCGAGGGGATTAAAGACCCGAAAATTTCCTTCGCGGCCGGGTCGCAGCATGCTAGGTGTCCAGATTTGACCAAAACACTCCGAGTGAAAAACGGGGCCCTCAAGGGAAAGAATTTTTTGAGTGGGCTTTTCGTTTTGCTGCTGGATGAGAATCCGGAGTTCCTTCCCCACAACCTCACCTTCCATCTTGGTGGAATAATCTTCTGCTGAGATAAGCGTGATGAATTTTTTCAGGTATAAGTTTTCATCGAGCCAGGCGCGGCCGCGGGCCAGCATTTCCCGGCGTTCACCTAAAATTCTAAAAGTAAGATAACTGTTGTGTTGGAGGAGAAAGGAGCCTTCTTTGCGGTTTTCGGGTTTTGAAAGTCCGTTATATTCAAAACCAATCCGGTCTTTACCGAGAAAAATTCCCTGATAGCTTTCGCGAAGGGAACTCGTGGTAAGAGGAGCCCATTCCTGGGCCACACGATTGAGAGAAATCTGAAAATATTCTTTCTGGATGAAACGGTTCATGGTGAACAGCCAGAAAGCAGTCACGCTGACAAGAAAAACCGATCGCATTTTTCTCTCCCGGAAAAGGTTGTTTAAAACCCCGGATACGATTCTATCAAAGAAATCATTTTATTTTAACTTCGGTTCGGAAAGGAAGCACATCCCGTTCCATGTAGTTTCTTTCCGAGGGAGATTTTCAGCTCAAACAGCCTCGCAGACCTGCCTGCCGGCAGGCAGGCTCGGAACTCGCTGCGAAATCTCCCTCTTCAAGCAACTCATGCGCTTGGCAAAGTGACGCAGAAAACCTTTTCTCCGAGAGTTGCGAGTCCGCTTTGGGACGAGCCTGTTTGAGCGGGAAAGGGTTTCCAAAGTCACTGTATCAAGCGGGATGCGTCTTCGGTAAGAGCGCTGGAAACAGTCCGAGTCGTCCGTCCGGCTATCAGAAAAGCCCAGGTCATGGCTAGAAGGACGCTGGGCTGGATGGCAAAAAAATGGTTATCAAAAAAACTTTGCATCCAAAGGGATAGGAGGCCAGTGAAAAGGAAATCATAAAAGTTTGGTTTTGAGATCCAAAAAGAACGCTGAAGGAATTCCATTTTAAGCGTTCCGGCCATCAGGATTAGAAAGCTAATTAAACCAAAAAGTCCGAGCTCGCTTCCGAGTTGAAGGTAACTATTATGGGCATAGCCTAGATAAAAATCTCCGGGAGAAGCATATTGAGGAATCAACGTATGATAGAGGTTGCATCCTACTCCAAAAAAAGGTTTGTGCTGGATCATATGCCAGGCTGTTTTCCATGCGCCGAGCCGGCTTGTGAGGGAAATGTCTTGAAGGGTCAGAGTTTCGACGAAATTATAGCGAATCGCTGGCACAACCAAGAGCAGCGACGTTCCCAGGATGAAAATCCCAAGGAATGAAGGTTTTATTTTAAGGCGCAGGGCCATGAATAAAAAAGAAAGCACGGTCGCCATCATAGCTCCGCGGGAAAAGGTGAGGATAAAAGCGATGAGAAAAAAAGTTCCTGCGCCAAGATAAAAATATTTGAGGGCTCTTTTCTTCGCTTCATCGGCTTGATAGATCCAGGAAGCAATCAGGGGGAGTGTTAGAGAAAGAAAAAAGGCTAGATGAGTGGGGGCGCTGAAAGAGGCTTTCATGCGCGGCAGACGGCCGGGGTCAGTAGTCATATGTCTCAGCAAATCCGTTCCAGAAATAAACTGAAAAAAACCATCCAGGGAAATGAAGGCCATGGTGACCAAAAAAATGAGGGCTAATTTATTTTGAGTTTTTTCTTTACCGTGAAGAATTAAGGTGTAGAAAATCCAAAATACGGAAAGGACACGCAGCCATTTCCAAAGACCGCGAATTGAAATGAAGAAGTGCTCTCGGGGGACGTTGATCCAAGACAACAGAATGGCGGCTAAGATCAAGAGAGTCAGAAACAAAGGCTTTTTGAAAACTTCGCGAATCTGACCTGAAAAGGTCCAGGACAGGAGTGCGACAATGATGCACGTTTCTGCAGTTGCCTTTGACATGGGGAGGAAAACGATAAGGATGATTGCGGCTAAGGTTCGCAACGAATCGGAAAGCAGCCATGCTCCCAGCGATAAGGGATGGGCATTCAGGGGGTTTTTCAAAGGTTCTCCATAATACTAAGCACTATAAGAAGTTATAACGAATAGCACATTATATAGAGTACGCTCCTTAAAGGCAAAAGGGCTTCTGTGCATCTGAAACGGAGAAATCCGCTCTTTGGGAGAAACTCCTTGAAAGCAAGGGGGGGGGTTCCTATAATTTGCCCTTCCAATGAAGCCTCTTGTCATGATGACTCGAAAGGCGATACACGGTAAATGGTGACGAGGCATACTTGAAAGATCATCATTCAAAAATGAATTCATCCAAATCTTCATTAACTCCAATGCCAACAAAGGATTCCGTTCGTTTGTTGGATCTCCAGGCTCAATATGCTTTGATCCGCCCAGAGATCGAAGTTGCAGTCAAAGAGGTCTTAGAATCCCAGCAGTGTATTTTAGGGCCCAAAGTCGAGGCATGTGAAAAAGCGGTCGCAGAATATTCCCAGTCCCGGTTTGGCATTGGGATGTCCTCGGGGACCGATGCCTTGCTCGCTGCTTTGATGGTGGAATCTATCGGCCCCGGCGATGAAGTTATTACCACACCCTATACATTTTTTGCCACTGCGGGATCGATTGCACGAGTCGGCGCCCGGCCTGTTTTTGTGGATATTGATCCCCTCACATTTAATCTTGATGTGAAGCTGCTTGAAAAAGCAGTCAACTCACGGACGCGGGCCATCCTTCCGGTTCATCTTTATGGACAAACTGCAGATATGGATCCGATTTTGGATCTTGCCGGGAAGCGCAAACTGGTTGTGATTGAAGACGCAGCCCAAGCCATTGGTGCTGAGTACCGGGGACGGCGGGCGGGCTCCATGGGAGATTACGGATGTTTTTCTTTTTTTCCTTCCAAAAATCTTGGAGCGGCAGGAGACGGCGGCATGGTGGTGACAAATGATGCGGATCGGGCAAAAAAACTCCGCATTTTCCGCAATCATGGATCTGAGCCGAAATACTTTCATAAATGGGTGGGAGGAAACTTTCGCCTCGATGCCATTCAAGCGGCCATTGTGACAGTCAAGCTGCGGCACCTCGATGCGTGGACTGAAACACGGCAAAAAAATGCCAAGCGGTACCAAAAACTTTTTGAAGCCACTTCGCTGGTCACGAATGGTTTTGTGGAACTTCCTCATGAGGTTATGGATCGCCATATTTTTAATCAGTATGTGATCCGGGTCCAGGAGCGCGACCGCTTGAAGGATTTTCTAAAAAAACAGGGGATTGATACGGAGATTTATTATCCGCTTCCACTTCATTTGCAGGAATGTTTCAAATATCTTGGACATCATGAAGGCGATTTCCCTCAGAGTGAAAAAGCCGCCCGAGAAACGCTCGCGCTTCCGATTTATCCCGAGCTCTCGGATGATCACGCTGAAAGGGTTGTGGCTGCTATTCAGCAATTTTATGCTTAAATTCCGAGCGTTTGTTTAGCCTGGTTTTCTCATCGCTTTGGTTAATCGATGAGAAAACCACTTTGGCCGCTTTAGTTTGCGGCCAAAGTTTTGCGCCGCTGTTTTTACAGCGCGCAAAAGGCAACCCCTGCACTTACTGAAGCTTCACGCTTCAGAAGTGCGGCACTCGGCTTAAATAGCGTGGCACCCATGATAAAACCCATGGGCGCCAAAGCTCTTCGAGCCCATTTCTATAGGGAGTGATAAGAAATGCGGGTTAGGCGGTAAGTGTTTGATGCGGAAGCCAGCGGCTTAAGGGGCTGGCGGCTGAAAGTGAAAACAAGTTCGGATATTTTTTAGCGGCGATTTTTAAAAAGTTGGCATCGATTTCATCATGCAGCCAGCGGTCAAAATTTTTCCCCCAAAAATAATCTCCGCGGCCTAAATCAATTCCAATCACATAAATCTCTTTAGCGTTGAAGTGCAGCGCGTATTGAATGAGGCGAATCCCTGTTGACGTCCAGGGGTGGAAGGATTTTCCGCGAATTTCCTTGGGCGAAAGGGGATGGATAAGAGAGCGCAGGAATTCGTCATGCATGCCATCGTCAGGAATGAGGCGCGGGGTTTCTTTCCAACTTCCTTGATGATGAAGATGATCAAGGGCCAAGGCCCGGACCGGGATATTTTGAAGTGCCTCACGGATCTGAGGAAAGCGCTGGATCTTACTTTCTGTGCATAAGAAAAAATCTACCGGGCGATTCAGAGGAAATGTCTCAAAAAATTGCAGGCCGCGGTTACACGTAAAAATTAAAACATCTTTTGGGATCTCTTGAAGTTCCTTGGCCGAAGCCCCTGACCCAAGCACCAGTACTCGCCGCCCTTCAATCATCGCCCGGAGAAATTTCTGGTCTTCAGGGCGCGGTTTTTGGCTGATCCAGCTAAGGACGGGCTGGAATTGATGATCCCAAATCCAGTTAAGGAAAATCTCTCTTAGTTTAAGCAGAATTTTTTTGAAGGTTTTGAAAAAGCCTTCCTGAATTCCATCCTCCCAAATTCTTGCAGCCAGTATTGCAGCTCGATTCCTCAATAAAATTTTTTGAAATTTTTCAAGCCCAGAAGGGCGTTCAATTTTATTTTTCAATTGAATCGCCTTTTTTTGAAGCTCAGCTTGCTCTGAGGGAGAGAATGCGGACAAAGGTGGAGGAGGGAGAGACGATTTCTCACAAAGATAAGTGATGGCCCATGGGTTGACGGGGTTGTTTCGCTGGAGTTTTTTGAAGGATGAAAAACCTGCGCGTGACAGTGCATTTTTTAAAGTGAGATCGCAAAAATGCTGGATATGAGTGGGGTGAAACATTTCAAGAGGTTCCGGCCACTTAGACGAGGGCCAGTCCGGAACTTCCACAAGTAAAGAGCCTTGATCGGCTAAAAGGGAGTGGAGTTTTTTTAATTTTTCCACCGGATGATAGAGATGCTCTAAGACGTGATTTAAAATAATCAGATCGAATTTAAATTTCGGAACGGCCATGGAGTTTACATCCGCACCCAGAAGTTCTACAGAAGCCGTTTCATGAGCATAGCGGGCGAATCGGCGGTCAGGCTCTACGCCATAAATTTCAATGTCCGGAAACTTCTTTTTTATAAAGTGGAGGAGAATGCCGGATCCGCAACCTACATCCAAGATGCGTTGAGATTTTTTAAGCACACTCTCGAGTTCCATCGAGTCCGCAAGATAACGGGCACGCCGAAACACAGGAGAGCTTTTCTTAAAGTCCAAGGCAGGGTCCTCTGTCCCAGTATAAAGAAGACGGTAGGCATCTTGATAGAAAGCGATCATCTCGGATTCTGTTGGCCGGGGGTTTGTAAAAAGAAAGCCGCAATACTTACAAAACACCGTTTGGATTCCCATCGAGTAGCGATCGACGGACAAAATGAGCATGTGATCCTGTGAGCCGCAGATTTCGCAGGCTATAGACTCCTTAGTCATTCGGGAATAGAAGCTAGCTGCGCTTTCAAAAGACATGAATTCTCCTGGGGAAACAAGGTTTCTTTTATGGTAAATTATACGGAAATCAAAGGAACTTACCCAATATATTTTAAAAAGACGGGGCGTCTGCTGAGCGCTTTTTAGGCAAAAAAGGAGCTTATCTGAGTTTTCTTGCACGAATCAAAAACAAAATGGGCCGGCTCTTCTTTAAAATGCTGGAACCCCACCTTCGGGAATCCATGCGCGAAGAAATCTCCAAGAATTTGCTTCACAATCGGAAAATGCAGGAAAGCCTTAACTATCGATTGGATGCCGTAAATTTGGAATATTCTTTCGGAGATGCCCGGCGGTGTGAAGACGGCTTTGAAATGATGCGATTTGCTGTTGAAACGGCTCAGAAAAATAATACGCATGGATTATGGCTGGAATTCGGAGTATTTAAAGGAGAATCCATCAATTTTATTGCGAAATTAATTCCTGAAAAAAATATTTTTGGGTTTGATTCATTTGTCGGCCTTCCCGAAGTTTGGAAACGGGGACGCCGGCCCATGCAAGAGGGCACGTTTGACTTGAAAGGTCAGCTGCCTGTGTGCGAAAAAAATGTGTCTTTAGTTAAGGGCTGGTTTCAGGACACATGGCCGGAGTTTACAGCTCAACATGCAGAACCCGCCGCTTTTGTCCATATTGATTCTGATTTGTACTCATCGGCCAAGACCGTTCTTGACCAGCTTTCGGTGCAGGAGGGAACGGTCATAGTTTTTGACGAATACTATAATTATGAAAATTGGAAACAAGGGGAGCACCAAGCTTTTCAGGAGTTTTTAGCCCAGCGAAAACTAAAGGCTGAATGCATTGCATTTTGCCCGACGCGGTCGGCAAAAACCGTCTTTGTAGTGCGAGGATCCGCCGACTCCCAGTACCGGGCGCCTTCGTTAAATTTTAAATCCTCCAAGGGAATATAAGGAAGCGCCCTCTCGTTTAAAGAAAATGAATCACTGATTCTGCCATGTTATTTCAGACGCAAACTTTTTTTATTTTTTTTATCATCGTTTATTCCCTCTATCTCTGTTTTTACCGAAAGTATTCCATCCAGAATTTTATCTTGTTAGCGGCCAGTTACGTCTTTTACGGATGGTGGGACTGGCGGTTTCTAAGCCTCCTCTGGATCTCGACCGTGATGGATTATATCTGCGCCATTCTTATTGAAAATGCATCGGATCTTCGGAAAAAGAAACGGATACTCATCCTGAGCCTCACGGGAAATCTTGGGATCCTCGGTATTTTTAAATATCTGAATTTCTTCAGTTTAAGCCTGCATACTCTTTTAAACTCTGTGGGATTGGATGTGCCGCTGCCTGTTTTAAATGCGGTGCTTCCCGTCGGCATTTCGTTTTACACTTTTCAAACCATGAGTTACACCCTGGACGTTTACCGGGGGCAGTTCAAAGCGTCCAGGAATTTTTCTGAATTTGCGCTCTTTGTTTCATTTTTCCCTCATTTGGTGGCCGGGCCGCTTTTGCGCGCACCCAATTTGCTGAAGCAAATTCAAGGTCCGCGGCAGATCACCCTGCGGCACTATGACGAAGCTCTTTTTTTATTGCTTTGGGGCTATTTTCAGAAAGTAGTCATTGCAGACAATGTATCGGTTATCGTCAATCAGGTTTTTCAAAACTCCGGAGCTTACGGCGGTTTGGATATCGGCCTTGCGGTCTTGGCCTTTGCCGTACAGATTTATTGTGATTTTTCCGGCTATTCAAATATTGCCCGCGGCCTTGCCAAGCTATTGGGATTTGAACTCAGCATCAATTTCAACATTCCTTATGCGGCTCGAAATCCTTCGGAATTTTGGTCGCGCTGGCACATTACGCTCTCTTCCTGGTTTCGCGACTATTTGTATATTCCAATCGGAGGAAATCGCGGCACTTTATTTCAGACTTGCCGGAATTTAATGATCACGATGCTGCTAGCGGGCCTTTGGCATGGCGCCCGGTGGACTTTTGTGATGTGGGGGATTTATCACGGATTTCTGCTGCTTATTTATCATGCGTGGCGTCAGCGTTTTCCCCAGAAGATCCTTCCCGATTTTTTACAACGAGTGTTTATGTTTGTTCTGGTTTGTTTTGGCTGGCTGCTTTTTCGTTCTCAGTCGCTCACGCAAGCAGGACAGATGATCGGTCAATTAGGGATTTCGACCTCTTTATTTACCGCTTCTTTTTTGAAGGACTTGCTTTTTTTTACCGCGCCCTTGGTTCTCATCGAGTTTTATCAGAAAAAGCATGAGGAACCGCTTTGGTGGAGCTGGCAGAGTAATAGGGTTAGAATTCCTCTTTATAGCTTTTTCTGCCTTTGGCTTTTAATTTTTAGTGTGCGAGGAAAAATTGAATTTATTTATTTCCAATTTTAAGCGGATGCTGAAAGAATGCCTTTAATTCAAAATCGTTTAAAACGATTCTTTATCTTGATTGTTGGGATTCTGGGGATACTTGCGGGAGCCAACTTGTTGGCGATTCAGTGGGTCCAGAGTTGCACGCAAGCCGTCATTGAACGGCGATGGCATGCGCTTCTCCAGGTGAAGCAGCCTTCCGAATGGCTCATCCTTGGAGATTCGACCGGAAATGTTGGAATCATTCCGGAAGTTTTCGAGCAGGAGTTAGGGACGACTGCGGTGAATTTTGCTACGGTTCAAGAGGGGTTCATCCTCAACAGTGCGTGGATGCTGGATTACTATGTTCATCACGTAGGTATTCCCCGATATGTTTTGATGGTGAATGTTCATACCACTTGGATGCTAAATGAGAAAACATGGAATAAAATCCACCTACTTTCTCAGATTCCCTTAGCGGAAGAGGTTCGGAATCAACTTCAGCCGTCAGTGCCTGTCAATGGAATTGAACGGCTACAGATTGAGGTGGATCGTCTTTTTCCTCTTTACTCAAAAAACATTTCCCTGCCGAACCTAATTCGCGACCCTTGGAAGTCCTACCAGAAATGCTGCGGCATTAATCCGGAAGGCATTGTGCGAATTGCCACGTCGTATCCTGATCGGGTGGTGAAAGCCCTTCCAGGGACTTTGTCCTATGCTCGTGAAGCAAGATTTATGATCTCAGACCTGAATCTCCAGGCTCTGAAGGCGATGCAGGTCCTGGCTGAACAATATCAGTTTGATATCTATTTTGTCAGCAGTCCGCTCTATGAGGAATTATTTCATCATCCGGATTTCCAGTCTTATTTCCGGGACTTTGAAAAAGCTTTGACGGATTGGACGGCGGCGCATCCGCGGATGCATTATCTTTCTTCTCGAGAAATCAATCTGGCCTTTCCCAAAAATCAAATGGAAAACTTGGAACACGTTATTGAAGAAGGTGCAAGGATTTATACCCAACGAGTTGCAAGGGCCATGCCGAAACACCTCTCCTCGGTTTGAGATGTGCTAAAATATTCCCTCAGCATGGTCGCGACTACTGAGAAGCTATGAATCCAACATCCATGAACTCTTACTTATCACAAGCCGATGCAGTGGCTTGCCCTGTATGCACATCCAAATCTCAAGAAGCTGTTTATGCTTTCCAAGGAGTTTGGAATGAACTCAGGGTTTCCATGTGTTGTGAATGCGGCTTTTTATTTTCTAATCCGCGCCTGTCGCAACAGAAACTTTTAAACTGGTACCAAGCCCATGGATTACCAACTCGATTACAAACTAGCGCCCGAGTATCAAAGGAGGCAAGATGGGTGAAGGTATTTTGGGAAGAAATGATCAAGGCGAAATTAGAAAACCCTTTTAAAATTCTCTCGGTCGGGCTATCTCCATTTAGCCTGCAAGCTGCGCTGGAATGTGATCCGGGTTTTTGTGAAATTGAAGAACTTCATCCGGTTCAAATCGATAATTTTTTCCATGAAAAGAGTGCCTCTTTAGCCTATGACGTGATCATTCTTCACCATGCGCTTGAACAATGGGTGGAGCCTCAGGAAGTGTTGGCGCGCCTCAAAAAATATCTGAAAGTGTCGGGATGCTTTTTGATCAATATCTACAACTTCTATGCGGAGAACCGCTTTGCAAAAATGGCAGAGCCGCCAGACCTCAGATCTTTAAAAAATGGAGATTTCCAAATCAACTATTTCCAAATCAAGACAGCAAGTCGCCTTTTTGCGCAGTCCGGTTTACGGACGAACCGCGAGCATTTTATCGGCAAATCCCGTGCAATGAACGGACAGGGAGAGCATTCAACGATGATGTATCGATGCTCAGTGATGCCGGAGACAGAATGCCAAACCATTCGGAATTTATCGGAGCGGGCCTTTGTTTCCCAGAAGCGGCTTGTGGAGTTTAAACTCCGCTATGTTAATCTCCGGCGGTCCTGGAAGGAGCGGTTCCTTCGCAGTCATTTTTTTAGAAAGAGCCGGTTTTACTGGGTGCGTTTTAGGCACCACGGCTTCTTAAAAAAACTTCTTTATGGGAAAAAGATTTTGATTCTTGGAACAGCCCCGTCGGCACAGGAACTTCAGACCCTGTCGATTCCCAAAAACGTCTTAGTGATGACCTGCAATGCCGGGCTTTCTTTGTGGACGCAGGTCTCCTCATCCCGTGAAATCGCTGTTTATATTTGCTCAGGCAATAAGTTGCAAAAAAATTTAACCGAAGAACATCTTTATAAAACTCCGATTCGAACCATTATCTCTGGATTTGTTGAATGGAATGAACGAAAAAATGCATTAAGATTACCGCGCCCACGGATCATTCCCTACGACGGTCCATGGGGCGATTTTTATGTGCGCAAACTCCTTTCTCCCTACGCCTTTCAGCATCGCAAAACCATCTCTGCGGGGCTTCGGCTGCTCCTGTATGCGCTTTATTTCGGAGCTGCTGAAGTGTATTTGCTGGGAATTGATTTAAGCCACCAGGGATATTTTTGGGGCGGGGAAAATAAGCAAAAGCATCTTGCCGTGGATCTTGATTTTCTCAAAATTTGTTCGCAAAAATATAAAAATATTTATTCGGTGTCTTCGACAAGTCCCGTTACCCAGATTATTCCCCACAAGGTTTTTTAGCTTTGACGGATCAAACATGTCCCTAAAATATCGTCCCGAAATAGACGGGCTTCGCGCCCTTGCGGTAACTGCCGTTGTTCTTTATCATGCCGAATTTTTCTTCCGGGGAAGCCAGCTTTTTATGGGAGGATTTATCGGCGTAGATGTTTTTTTTGTAATTTCGGGATATCTCATCACTTTGCTCATTTTAAGGGAAATGAAAGAAGGACACTTTCGTTTTTCGAATTTTTATGAACGAAGGGCTCGGCGTATTCTTCCGGCACTTTTCACAGTTATGAGCGCTTCAATTCCTTTTGCATGGCTCCATTTACTGCCTAAGGCTATGAAGGAATATGCGGCCTCGGTTCTTTCCGCCCTTGCTTTCAGTTCAAACATCTGGTTTTGGAAGGAGGATAGTTACTGGGCGGAACCGAGCGCTTTAAAACCGTTTTTGCATACCTGGTCGCTTTCCGTGGAAGAGCAGTTTTACTTGCTTTATCCCATCGCGCTCTTTTTGCTTTGGAAATTCATGCGAAAACACATGAACCGTTTCCTGACAGGCATGTTCCTGCTTTCCCTTTTTCTGGCGCACTGGGGAAGTCTTAAGAATGCTGATGCAGCCTTTTATCTTTTGCCTCCTCGGGGATGGGAGTTATTAGGAGGTGCTTTGCTTGCTAAGCGGGAGATCGACTTCGGGCGTCTGAGCCATCCTTTTTTGGCCAAAATCATGCCGGCTCTAGGGCTTTTGATGATTGCAGTTTCTTTTCTATTTTTTGATCATCGTCTACCTCACCCCTCCCTGATCACGCTGGTCCCAGTGGCGGGAACGATGCTGATCATTTGGTTTTGCCAGAATAAAGAAGAGTGGATCGCCCGTTTTTTAACTTGGCGCCCTCTGGTGGGAGTGGGACTTATTTCCTATAGTTTTTATCTCTGGCATTTTCCTTTGTTTGTCTTTGCGCGGATTCAGCATGATGTTTTGAGTGGGGGCGTCAAATTCGGATGTATTTTGCTTGCGATATTATTATCGACCGCGTCGTATTTTTTGATTGAGAAACCCGCAAGAAACAGAAGCCAAGTTAGCTCGCGAGTTTTTTTTAGCATCCTTCTGGTTGTTTTTGCTGTCTTGGTTTTTACCTTCAGTTCCATTTATAAAAGGGAGGGTGTAACATCAAGATTCTCAGAATTGAGTAAGCGAATCAATCTAACTTATTGGGGAGAGGATAAAGAGCAAAGATATCATGACTATGCAACCTATATGGGTTGTTGGGTCTGGGAAGGAAATCACTCCTCCCATCCGGAGAATCCCTTTGAACCCTGTAAAAATCAGGAGAACTCGTCCATCAAGAAAAAAATTTTGGTGATAGGGGATTCTCATGCGGCCTGCCTTATTCCTGGACTCATTCATCGTTTTGGCCGAGAGGTGATTGCGCAGCGTACGGCTTCCGGTTGTTTTCCTTCTCCCGGAGGCAACGGGCATCCGGGATATTGCCAAGCGGAAATGAAACAGGCTTTTGGAGAGATGGAAAATTTAAACCCCGATGTTATCCTCATTGCTGCAGGCTGGGGCCCGAGTGATACGCTGGATTTTAAACAATATTTGCTAGAGAAACTTCCAGGTATTCTGGGCACTTATAAATCAAAAACGATTTTAGTTGGACCGCTGGTTCGGTGGGGGGCGAAGGGGTTACGCACGACACTTTCTGAGATTTTCTATAAAAAAGGGGATTTCCCGAGTGAGTTAGAGCCCGATCCCGTGACTTTTCAACTTGATAAGGAAGTATCTGAAATCGCCAAACAGATTGGAATCGATTATCTTTCGCCCGTCGAGGCATTCTGCCAAAATGGAAAGTGCTTGACTCAGGTTGACTCCTCTTCTGATGCCGTAACTTCTTGGGATTCAGCGCACCTTTCGCAAAAAGCCTCTCAATATCTCATTGAAAAAAACCTCGAAAAAATCAAAGCGCATCTAAGTTGAAGAGTTTGAATCACCGGGTCAGTTTGTTATAATCCCCGTACTTGATTTGAGGTAGGTTTTTAGTAGAGTCCCTTCCATGCAAAGGGTTTGATAAGAAAGAGGACCTGTGGCAATACCGCGATACCAAAAAACGAATGTCCGGGAAACATATCAACTTAAAGATGCGATCAGCCATTTAGGACAGCTGTACCAGCTGTTTCGCCAAATGGGGATCGTCCCTGTTTATTTCATTCTTTCTATTTTTTGTTCATCGATGTCCATTCTTTTTAATTTGCTGGGCATTGGGCTTTTAATCCCGCTTCTTCAAGGGGTTATTCGGGGAGATTTTACTAAGGTCCACGACCGTCTCAGGATCATTCCGCGTTTGATAAAGCATTTTCCTGAAATTTTTTCAAATTCTACATCCATTTTTTGTTTGCTCTTGGGGATGATCCTGCTGGCGGTGATCATCAAAAATACCCTTAATTATATTGCGGGTTTGACCACGGGACACCAGATTCGGACTTCGGCAGCTCGCATACGCAAACTTCTCATTCAGCGGTGCCTGCATTTTGGGAAACTCTATTATGACCGTTCCAGTTTGGGACCGCTGACGGATATTGTTACAAAAGGCCCCGAAGCCTTTACCGGCCAGCTTCGTTCGCTTCAGGCCTTTTTTTCAAAAATCCTATTGCTCATGGGTTACAGCACCATTATGGTGGTCATTTCCTGGCAGCTTTTTTTGTCGGTCATCATCATCCTTCCCGTGATGCATTGGATGACCGCTTGGGTGATCGATCACATGAAAGCTGCCGCAAAACGAACCGATTCTGCCCGCATTGACTTGATCGTAAAAATTTTTAACGCCATTTCTTGCATTTCACTTGTGAAATCATCCGCGGCTGAAAAATATGAGGTCGATCGACTCGAGAAAGCAAGTCAGGAAGAATTGGAAGGCGATTATCATTCTCAGAAAATAGAGCTTTGGATTCCGGCCATTCAGGATCTGAATACGATGGTGTCTTTAAGCATCATTACTGTGGCGATTACGGCTTTTAAATTGTCCATGGGCCCTGACCATGCTTCCAAATATTTGATTTTTCTTTTAGTGGCGCGCCGCGCTATGCCTTGTTTCAGCGCCGTAAATACTTTCAGGCTTTCTTTGGCGAATATTTCTGCAATTTTGAATCGGTTTTGGAGCATGATGAGCGATGAGGATAAATTTGTGGTGCCCAGCGGCCCGCGTTTACTGGAATCCTTTAAGGACCGAATCGAGATTCGGAATCTTCATTTTAGCTACCGCGAAAATGTACCGGTGCTTCAAAACCTCAATCTTGTTATTAAAAAGGGAGGATTGACCGCCATTGTAGGGCCCACGGGAGCGGGGAAGACGACACTC
>CAYWRU010000022.1:15785-45776 GCA_964460795.1 uncultured bacterium
TTATGATGTTCAGCCTCAGACCATTTTTTTGGATGGGATCGATATTCGAGAATATGACATAGCTTCCTTGATGCAGTCCATGTCATTGGTTTCACAAGAGCCCATGATCTTGAATGAATCACTGCGAGCCAATATTACTTATGGACTTAAACGGGAAGTTACCGATGAAGCAATTTATCAAGCTTTAGAGTATGGGCAATTACGGGAGTGGGTAAAGCGGCTGCCTGAGGGACTTGATACGGTGGTGGGAGAACGCGGGGTGCAGATGTCAGGAGGCGAAAAACAAAGGTTGGCTTTGACCCGCGCCTTTATAAAAAAAGCCGATATTATTATTTTGGATGAGGCCACCAGCGCGCTTGATACTAAAACTGAACGGCGTATTCAAGATGCCATGGATGAAGTCATTCAGGGCCGGACTGCGATTGTGATTGCCCACCGGTTATCTACTATTGTTTCTGCGGATCATCTGGTGGTGATTGAGGAGGGGCATGTGGTAGAACAGGGGAGTTTTGATGAACTGATGGCCAAGCGCGGAATCTTTTATGGTTACTGGGACGCCCAAAAAAATGCTAAACTTACCATTGCGTCTGAAATTACTCATAATACTTAAGCGGCACAGCCTCATCTTTCAATAGGATGTTATGATGCGGATTCTTCTTCTAAACGACACCTCCACGGCAGATAACATTGGTTGCCGTATTACTTCTCAGGGCTTAACAAATCTCCTAACCTCGAATGGTGCAGTTCAAATAGAAAGGGTTTCTTCAAAATATAAACCTGCAGGTTTTGATGATTTTGCTTCAGGGCTCTCTTTGTGTCCCCTGACTTGGGGTGAAAAACTTCGGACATCCTGGAATCAGTTTATCCAAAACCTCCCACCAGGCTTGTCTCGGTGGATTCGTAAAATTCAAGACTCATCGCCCGTGGTAGACGCCTGTCTTTGGATTTCAAATCGATTCCCTCATTTAGCGCCCTTATTTAATGCAACAAGAAATTTCAAATTGGATTTCAAGTTTGATATCTGGATGAAGTGGGTTCATTCATTGGTAATACAAGATCCAGAGATAATTCGGAAAATTGACCAATCCGATGTGGTAATTCTCAATGGCGAAGGTACGCTTCACCATGATCATCGCAATGTTTTATCCCTAATGGCTCTTTTGAAATTGGCTCAATTGAGGAACAAGCCAACAGCGGTGGTGAATGCAACCCTTCAGGCGCTGCATCCGCAATTTTTAGAGCAAGTGATAAAAAAATCAACAAAAGTCGTTGTACGTGACAGAGCATCTTTTTCCTATTTGCAAAAGGAAGGAGTTCCTTGCGATCTCGGGGCAGACTGTGCATTTTATTCTGATTTTCGTGCGGGGCTTGAGGGGTCTGATCTGCCGCGGCTTGATCCGAAACAAAAGAACTGTTTTATTACGGCTGGAGCCCGAGGAGTGCTGAACCGTTCGAAGATTATTTACAAAATTATTATGTGGGCAAAAAAAAGAGGATATTCGGTTTATTATTTATCTCTGACAAGCGCAGATACCAAATTGGCAAATTATCTTCAGAATGCAGGGGTGCCCGGTATCACATTCCCGCCCGATGCTTGGCCCTATATTATTCCTTTTCTAAAGCAAGCGCATTTGATAGTGTCCGGCAGGCATCATATTAATATTTTCTCCATCCTGGCAAAGGTGCCTTTTATTCCCTTGTCTTCCAATACCTGGAAGATTCATGGGACTTGTGAATTGCTTCGGTGGCCTGTTCCTGTAGTGGAGACGCAGCTTGAATTTCGAAAAGTTTTGGAAAAGCTTCCGCATTATCTTAGTTCGAAAGAAGATATTTATGAACGAGCCGTGCAGATAGGGCGCAATCGGGCCATGTTCAATATTTCGATTTTGAAAGCTAAAACAACTTGTGAGAAAAATAACTTGTGATGGGGCTTTGGGCTGACAGCGAATAGATATTTCGATTCTGTTTTGAGATTCTAGTTAAGAAGTAATGATCAATGGCCAAGTGTTTTTGGATGTTTGGTTCCCCCCAGAAATAGCCCTCCGTAGTTAAATCCATTCCGATCAAATAAATTTCCTTCGCTTGAAAATACAGCGCGTATTGAAGCAGCTTGACACCCACCGAAGTGCTTTTTTTCTTAACTCCGGGCAGGCGGTTCAACGAGCGGGTTTTTAAGAGTCGTTTGAGGTAATAAGTATCTCGGGGCACATAGGGGATCATGTGCCGATAGCATCCTTTTAATGGATCGCAGTGCTGGGCCCACCGAGGTTCATCGATAAGAAAAAAATTGGTTTTGATCTTCGCGAGTAGACTCAACGTATCAGGGTAAAGCTTCATCGAACGCTGCCAGTTAATATAAAGATCACAGGGCCTATGAACACCTCGTTCCGAAAAAATTTTGAGGGCGCGCTTACAGGAGAAAATTAAAACGTCGTCCGGGATTGGAGGAAGTTCTTTGGCTGAGGGGCCGGATCCAATAATAAGTATTTTCTTCCCTTCAATTAAATTTCGAAGAACGGAGTCATATCGGAAATGATAATAGTGATTCAGAGAAAATCGGTAGGGGGCCAAGCAGGATTCTGTCAGGAGATCTGTCAGCTTCCAGAATGGGTTCTGGGAATGTTTCCGGTTTCTACGAAACCATTTTTTGAATTTCTTGAGCGTCTTCATAAGTATGATAAAGGTAGATCAAGGTGATTTTAAAAGCCATGCATAATTAAAACAATAATAAAGCATGCTGGAAACAACATGAATGCGTCCTTCCGGACTTTGTACGGCGGCCAAGTAGCCTCGAGGTTCTGCATGATTCTCGTCGAGGGTAAATTGATATCGCCAGTTAGCATAGGGAAGGGTTCGCCCGCTGTGATCGGTTAACAATTTTTTGATGGGCCAGGATTTTCCTTCATCCAGAGAAAGAGCGGCAAAAAGGCCAAATGCGAGACGATCTTTTTGGCCCTGGCTTTTCAAGAGCATTCCTCGGGGTGCTCCTGCCTTCAGTAAGCGATAATTGTCGGTAAAAGAAAGCAATAAAATCGGACCTTCCTGAAGTCGCAAGAGCGCAAGCCGTTGACCCCCGCCGATGGAAGGAAATTCACTTTGGACGTATTTCCAGCTTTTTCCTTGATCCACGGAAATGCTTTGCGGCATTTTGCCGTCAAAATGATCAACGGCGTCTAATATTTTTCCTGATCGGCCCAAAGCGAAAAATGAACCATCTTTTAGCTGGACAAGATTGGCATGAATTCCCGCGATAAAGGGCCCGGTTCCGTTTTTTCGATAATCAGGTTCTTTTATTCCCGCCTGGGGATCTTGCCATGTTCTTCCCTGGTCCCTGCTGATTTGCAGAGAAGTGCCCCCATCGCCTTTTGGGACCGAATCGCACGGTTGAATCCAGAGTCCTTCTTGAGTGCGAATCATTCCATGAATAATTTGATTGTGTGTCTGATAATGAGGATTGACAAACGCGGGGCGTGACCAAGTCCGGCCATTGTCTGTACTTTTCCTTATGAGAAGCGCCAGCTGTGCCCAAGTGTCCGCAATGCTTAGCCCGTTTAGATGAAAAAGAGTGCCATCTGAATGTGTAAAGAGTGAGGTGCCAGTCATGTTTCGATCCGGGACGTTTAGAAATTCAAAGGGTTTTTCCCATGCCGTTTTTCCGGGATGCAAGCGGCTGGCCATTAGGACCATTTTTCTTGATTTTTCATCCGGCGTCGAAAACCACGCGGCCAGTAAATCTCCGTTGGGGCACCAGGTGATGCTGGGGCAATGATTATGATCAAACATCGGAATATTTTTGAATTCATTTGCGGGTGGAAGATAAGGTCCGGGTGGCGCGAAAAAAGGATCTTTATTTGAGTGTGAATCCCATGCCCATGTTTTTTGCGACACAGAGGGGGATTCGGCAAATGTTGTGAGAGAAGGAAGCGGTGGGGTGTGCGGCCTCTCTGCCTGGACAATGCGAAATCCAAGGAGCCAATGTTTGTCTTCAGGAAGTGCGCCTGAACGATTGGCCGAGCGAAGATATTCCACGGGTGTATTATGACTTCCGCCCCGTGTTACTTTAAAAAGCCCATCCATTCTTCCCAAAGGATTTTTTTGGCTACCGCTTTCATAAGGGCCGTACCAATCCTCACACCATTCTTCTACGATGCCGTGCATATCCTGAAGTCCCCAGGCATTTGCCGGGGTGGTACCGACTTTCAGGGAAATGAGTCGGTGCTCGGGTTGCACGCCCTGGGCACGAAGATAAGTTTTGGGAAGTGTTTTTCCTGTGAAATAAGGTGTCAGGGTTCCGGCCCGGCAGCCATACTCCCATTCTGCTTCCGTAGGCAAGCGATAGGTTTTTCCTTCTTTCTGAGACAGCCATTTGCAGAACTTGACCGCATCATGCCAGCTTACAAATAGTACCGGCTCATCATCCCGCGAGGCAAAACCTTTTTGGCCTCGAAATTCGCGATGGGTTGGATCAAATAATTCATACTGCCGGTTAGTGACAGGTGTTTTCCCCATCCAAAAAGGATAGTCCAACGTAACACAATGAACGGGCTGTTCATCAGAATCTCCGGCTGTGTCTCCCATTTGAAAGGATCCAGGTTGAATTAAGAGAAGTTTTGTGCCGATCGAATTGGAGAGGGTTTTGGGACGTTTCAGCCAGCTGCGGCATTTTTGGAGCAATTTCAAGGCCTGCCGTCCTTTGGATGATTTACAAAATAAAAAATTAGTTCGTAACTTGGCATGAACAAGGGTCACGTCAATTAAATTGTGTAAAGTGATGTAAAGGTTTAGCCTTCCAGCGGTTGTTTAAGTGATCAAAGACAGCAAAAAGGATCCTCTCTGAGCTCTGAACAAGTCCTCATAGGGAAGATTTTAAATGCCTATGATATACTAAATCTGAAATCTCACAAAAAAGAAAACCATCTTGCTAAACACCGGATACCCCTATGTTAGAGAAGTGGAATCCATTTAAAAGTAAAGCCGGAAAAGGTTTGAAAAAAACTAAAGGAATCATTTCCCATGACCCTGCTTTTGAGCAGCTTTATGAGCAGGCGATCGAGGTTACGCAAACACCACCCAGCGGGAAAAGGCCAGCCCGTTTTTATAACCTCTTACAATTTTTGAAGCAGATCCCGCCGGAAGCAGGAGACTATGCTGAATGCGGGTGTTTTCGAGGATTGTCATCTTTCCTGCTTCTCTCGACTCTTCGTGAAGAGAAGGGGCTGTCTTATCGGGGACGGGGCTTTCATATCTTTGATTCTTTTCAGGGGTTAGCCGCGCCTTCGGTGCATGATTTTTATGACGATGTAAAATCCCACGAGAAAATAGCCGCACCTGCCGGAAAATTTGCAGCCGATATTCGTGTTGTCAAAGAGGCATTAAGAGATTTTCCGGATGTTGAATATCATCCTGGATGGATTCCGCAGAGTTTGGAAGGAATTCCGGAGAAAAAGTATAAATTCATCCATATTGATCTGGACTTTTATGAACCAATTAAAGGGGCGCTTGAATATTTTTATCCGCGCCTGACGGAGAATGGGATGATTCTCTTTGATGATTACGGCTCACCCAAATGGCCGGGCGCTAAAAAAGCAGTGGATGATTATTGCCGAAGCCGATCCATTTCACCGCTAAAGCTTTCTACGGGACAGGCGGTTATTTGGAAGTAGATAATTTCGCCTTAACCGGAACAAAATGCAGTTGGAAGGCTGCTTGGTTTGAAGTATCACAATAGCCAATGCAGGTGGCTTTGATTTCCGGGCGGGAACTTAGAAATTCCTGGAAAGCCTTATATTCACCGTCTTCCCAGCCTGGATAGTTGAAATACTCATCAAAAACAATAACCGAGCCGTTTTGAAAAGGAAGATGGTTGAGAACAAACTGGGCTGAAGAATAAAGATCACTGTCAATATGTGCAAAAGCCACTGGCCCCGGATGGTCTTTGAGGAAGGGCAAAAGGGTCTGATCAAACCAGCCTTTAATCAATTGAACATTGGCGGGAACTACCGGAAGTTTTTCGCCTAAATCCCGCTTTCCTTTTCGCGCAACCTTATAATTTCCCTGGACCCAATCGCCGGGCAGTCCCTGAAAGGAATCAAACCCGTAGACTGGACCCGAATGATTTTGTCCGATCAAGGTGATGGTTTTTCCTTTAAAAACTCCAAATTCTAAAATCAATCCCTGCATGTTGGATTGGGCCATCTGACGGAGACTGGCCAGCAAAAGTTCGGGGCGTGAAGAAAACGTTGGAGCTTTTTGAAAAAGCTCCTCTTCCCGACTTAAAACCGCAAGGCGGGTTTTAAGCCGCTCAAGAAATTTCTTATCTTTAAGAATCATGCGCTGAATGAGTTTATCCAGCCTTTTTTTGATTAAAGCGCTCAGCGGCTGTTCTAAAAAGGAAAAAAGGTGTCCTTTAAGCTTGGAAAGCCACTTGGTTTTTTTAGGGCAAGGGGAAGATGCGGCAGTCGATAGGGTTTTCTCTTGATTCATGGTGAGCACACGTTATCGAAATTTCTATACCGAATCAAGCAATTTTTAGAGAAATTTTCAAGGGCTGTCCAGGAAAAACCATTGCCTCCCATTCAAGCGTGAGCTATCATAAAAACCGTTTTGGCCCCCCAAGGTCCTATAATTTTCTCAAAGAGAGGAACCCTGATGACAAAAGTAGCGGCAGAATTAAAGATTACCGAACGCATTGATGCCATTACTCGCATTGTGCCTGAACGCCGGCAAAGGATAGCCCCCATTCCAAAATCGGTCAAAATCGAACTTACGGCTCGATGTGACCTTAAATGTTTCTTTTGTGCCCAGCATATGAAGCTTCGTGATCGCCGGGATATGAGCTGGGAGCTTTTGACGAAATTACTTAAACAAATGCGCGAAGCGGGGGTGGAGGAAATCGGGCTCTTTTATCTCGGAGAATCCATGCTCTATCCTCGGCTAGTGGATGCCGTACATTATGCCAAACATGATTGTAAATACCCCTATGTTTTTCTGACTACCAATGGCGTGGCTGCTCGTCCGGAAAAGGTCGAAGCTATTGTCCGTGCAGGGCTCGACAGTCTTAAATTCAGTATGAATGCTGCGGATCAAGATCAATTTTTGGAAGTCACAGGAGTAGATGCTTTTCAGAAAATGATCCAGCATCTGAAGTCTGCACGCGCGGTGGTAGATAAAGTTGCGGCTGAAACCGGGCACCGGTGCGGCCTTTATGCCAGCAGTATTCTTTTTGACGGAGAGCAGAAACGGGTGATGGAAAAAACCGTGGAAGAGATCAAGCCCTTTGTGGATGAGCACTATTATCTTCCTCTTTATAATCAGGCCGGATTGACCCAAGGAGTCCGAGATACCAAACCGGTTCCAGGAAATATAGGACGGGTGGGTGCGCTTCGGGACCCGATACCTTGCTGGGCTGTTTTTACGGAGGGGCACATTACTTATGACGGGTATTTGAGTGCCTGCTGTTTTGACCATGATGGCCGCTTTCACATGGGGGATTTAAAGGAAATGTCTTTTGTTGAGGCGTGGAACAGTCCCAAGTTCCAGGCCTTGCGTCAAGTCCACCTTGACGGAAATGTGACAGGTTCTGTTTGCGAAAGTTGCGTTGTGTGCTCTTGACGGTTTTGAACTTATCTGACGCAGGATCATTTCCATTATTTTTTAAATAAGAGGCTGCGCTTCCATGGCAGGAAATTCTGATTTTGTGATGTTTTTTTGCATGGGGGCTTCCAAAAGCCATGCCTGAGTTTGTTCATCATTCGCCCACGACGCTCAGCATTATCATCGTTAATTTTAATACCGCTAAACTAACGCTTGGCAGTATCCGCTCAATTTACGAACATGCCCCGCAATGTTCCTTTGAAATCATTGTTGTTGATAATGGGTCCGAAGAATCGCTTGAAAGTATGCTGGAGCAGGAATTCCCAGAGGTTAAACTGGTGAATATGGGCTACAACCGGGGATTTTCTGTTGCGAATAATCTAGGAATCCATAATTCAAAAGGACGTTTTCTTCTTCTGTTAAATAGCGATACACAGATTTTAAATTCTTCGCTTCAAAAAATGGTGGATCATCTGGAAGAACATTCTGAGGTGGGAGCGATAGGCCCTCGGCAAGTGGACTCAGAAGATCGTTTTACGCCCTCCTGCGGGCATTTTCCTACTATTATGAGTGAGATGGTCCGCAAGATCGTGCATTACCAAATTACCGTCAATAATTATCTTATCCGAGATTATTTAGATGATTGGCACGCGCAACGTCCTGCGGTCGACTGGGTTTCGGGGTCCTGCATGATGATCCGCCGTGAAGCTCTTCAAAAAACAGGATTGTTGGACGAACAATTTTTTATGTATTTTGAAGATATTGACCTTTGTACGCGCATTCGTAAAGCCGGTTGGAGTATCCAGTATTTATCCACAGCGAATATCCGGCATTTTGGAGGCGCATCTGCGAAACATAATCTCATGCGCGTCCTGACGGAATACCGGAAAAGTCAAATTTATTTTGCTTGGAAATATTATGGCGCTTTCGGAGCCATCATGATTCAAGCGCATTTATTTGTAAAATATCTCGTGTATCTTATCCCCTGGAGCTTGATATGGGGTTTTCGCCGTATGATTCAGATGGACTTCAAACATGCCTACAATATGGCCTTGCTTTCTAAAAAGGTTCTGCAAATTTCACTCCAGGGGTGCTCCCAACGTTCGATCGAACCCCGCCTTGCGGAATTTCCAAAAAGAGCAATAGCTGAAAAAAAGATGGCATGATTTCTATGATTCCTTCTATAGGTTCCTTTGGGTTATGTTGAGCAACGATACCCCCCGCCAATTTTATGAAAAAATGCCTCACGAAAGCATTGTCTGCGAACTATGCCAGAATAAAAATCTGACTGAAATTTTTCAACAAGATCGTTACGGAATGGGGCTTCAGACAGTCCTGTGCCGTCAGTGTGGATTTATATTCACCAATCCCCGGCCTACCCGAGAGGCGATCAGTGCCTTCTATCAGGATGGATACCGGCAGTTTTATACAGGATCTACAGAACCCGATAGCGACTATCGTCCCGAATCTTCACGGTACCGAAGGGCAAAGCGTCTGGTCGATTTTATTAAGCCTAGCGTGCAGAAATTTTCTGGATCTACGATGAATGTGCTGGATATTGGATGCGGTTCCGGAGTCCTGCTTCATATTTTTCAACAGGCCTTTCCTCAGAGCCGCCTTTCAGGGGTGGAGCCGGATACCGGATTTGGAAAATATGCGGAGTCACTCAACCGAGCCAACATTCTTTATCAGGATGTCGAAAAATATTTTTCCGCCCCTTTTTCCACCCCGTTTGATGTCATTCTGCTAAACCATGTGCTAGAGCATTTGTATCAACCGTTCGATAAACTACTGGCACTGCGCGAGCGGCTTCGTCCAGGAGGACTTTTATTGGTAGAGGTTCCTCATCTCTTAAGCGGAGATTGGAAAGATCCTCTTAAAATTTTTCATATTGCTCATGTCTCTCATTTTACTCCGGATACGCTGGAGAAGGCTTTCTTGCGTTCAGGCTTTAAGATTCTTCAAAAATCACTATCAGTACCCCGGACCATGACGTATCTTTGCCAAAAATCGGAGTCTTGGGCTCTTCCCGGTGCTTGGGAACCCTCTCCGGAAAAGGATATCCGATTACTTGAAACGGCTTTGCGGGACCTTTGTCTAAAAGCGCAAAAGGGGAAGGTCCAATCAGACAAAAAAGGGACTTCAAGCTGGATGAGCCGATGGCGGCAGTCCCTAGCAAAAATGAAAAAAGAAAAGCCGAAATCGTCATCTTTAGAAATTACTCCCTTCATGATGTACGCCCGAATGGAAAAAGAGATCGTCCCATGTAATCTCTGCGGCGAAAAAAATCTTGAGAAATTCTTGGTCCGGGACCGCTATTCGATGGGGGTGATGACGTCACTATGCCGCAGCTGCGGATTTCTTTTTACCAATCCCCGCCCCACACAAAAGGAAATGAATGAATTTTACCGTACAAAATATAGAAAATTTTACACAGGAACCACAGACCCCGCCAAAGAGTATGGAGAAAAACTGCATCATATTAAAAGGGAATGGATGGCCGATATCCTGTGCCGGGAATTTTCCGAGCGCGGACTTACAGCGCCCCGCATTTTAGAAGTGGGGTGTGGTGCGGGTGTGCTGCTTTATATTTTGAGAAATAAAAATCCTAACAGCCAGCTTTTTGGAATTGAGCCTTATGATGTTTTTGCCGCCCATGCTGCTCAACAAAGCGGAGCCCAGGTGTTTGCCGCGGACATCGACACCTTTTCACACGACCATCCGGAACTGCTGGCGTCTTTGGATGCCATTGTGCTCAATCATGTGCTGGAGCATCTTTATGATCCTCTCGATAAAATTCGTTCCTTGAAAAAATTTCTTAAGCCTGAAGGGTATTTTTTGATCCAAGTCCCTAATCTTCTTTCTCCCCACTGGACTCAAAAACTACCTATTTTTCACATCGCCCATGTGAATCATTTCACGACCGTTTCCATGCGCTATCTTTTTGCCCGAGCCGGTCTTAAAATTCTAAAAGAAATTTCCGTCAGTCTGCCCGTTCATCCCAAGGCCATGACCTATCTGGTACAAGCGGAGCCCGAAGCGCTTCATTCACAGGCGAAGCTGCTTCTCCCGGAAAAAAAAGAACTTTCCGAGCTTTTTATACAGCTTGACGGAATTCGAGACGGGGCCTTGCATACCCGAAAGAAAAATCCTCTACAAAGATTTTTAGATAGCTGGTCCCATCAGGGATTTCGGTACACCGTGGGGCGTTTGATTTTTTATTTTGGACGGGCGGGACAGAAAATGAAAAGTTGGATTTCTGGAGCACCCCGTGAAACAAAATTTTCTTTAAGAAAAGGAGAAGACGTTCATCAAAAAAATGAGATAGTCCTTCGGCTTCTCCTGCAGGGCCAAAAAGTCTTGATCCTGGGGTCCGGACAATCGGCTAGTTGTCTTCAAGAGATTCCTGAAGATGTTAAAATCCTAACTTGCAATGCCAGCGTGAGGCTTTTTGCCGAACGGGGATGGGCCCGGCCCCTCGATCTTTTCCTCTGTCGGAAGAAAGCTATGCTCCATGATTATCCGGATATTGAATCTCATTTAATCCGCCTAAGGACTCATTTGCTGATCATGGATGATCGCAAGTTTATTGTGAATCGCCCCGGTCTTCGTGCGGCTTATGATAAATTGCTTCTGGATTCCCAGAAGGATAACTATTATCTCGAGAAAATCATTGCTCCCACATCTCTCAACGACTTAGCGGTTACTCAGGGACTTTGGAATGATGTGACGTGGACGTCGGCAGGACTGAGGCTGCTTCAATATGCCATTTATTTTGAAGCCAAGGAGATTTATGTGGCCGGTATTGACCCAGGGGCTGCAGATTATTTTTGGGGTGGAAAATTTATTCATAAACATCCCATTGATATCAATTTTTTAAAATTAATTTCTGAACGCGTTTCCAATATTTATTCGCTTTCGCCTTCCAGTCCTCTGACCCAGTATTTCCCTCACCGGACATTTACAGCGCCCCGGCCTTCGATTCCTGCCTGATTCAAGCTCTTTTTCCTAAGAGTAAGGGCACTATTTTTTCTTTTAGGGCGCGACGGATTTTTGAAGAGTCATCGAGACGCCGTGTTTTTTTATGAGTCTTGATGAAGGTTTCAAGCTCTTCGCTTAATTTTTCAGGAGGGATCCCTCGGATATAACTTTCAGCACTCAGATGGTTCAAGAAGGCTTGATGCTTCTCAGTCATAAAATCTTTTTGCAGATAGACCAAGACATGCGCGCCCGAGGAGGCAGCTTCCGAAATCATCGATACACTTTCAGGAGAAACGATCACGACTTGGCAAAGTCCCAGGATGCCTGCGACAACGCCGCTCCGGTTTTTTTTGGAGGCAATCACTAAAAGTTTGGCGTCAGGACATTCCCTCAATTCTGACTCCAGGAGACTTGAGATCCGTTCCGGAGTCCGGCGCGATGTGGTAAGCAGAAGGTCAGCGTTGAATTTTTTAGACGTTTCTTTAAGCCCCTGAATCAGAGTAGCCACGGTCTTTTCATCCATTTTAAATTTTTTATAATCGCCGCCGAATAAAGCTCCGATAACCAGAGGACGAAATCTTCCAAGTTCCTTTTCCAGTAGCAAAGACTGTTTTGTGACTTCCTCTTGGCTCATGAGATTCGGTGCGCCGTCCGTAACGAGAACAGGGCCTTCTTCGGCAACCTGGTCATGCCGCGGCACGATCACCAAGTCAAAACGGTTCAAATTATTTTTGGGTTTCATCAATACGATGGACCGGCTACCCGTTTTTTTTGCAAACCAGGCATTGATATCCGAAACTCGTTTTCCAAAAACTGAAATCACTACATTTGGATTTAAAGTACACAAATGATCCCATTCTTTTTTAGGCAGGGAGTAGCGCACACACCGGCTGCAGGAAGGACAGAATTTGGCGAGAGGATGCGTCAGATAAAAGAAGAACTTCTGAATCCAAGAAGGGCGGTATTTAACCGGAACAAGCAGCTCGCTAATTTTTAAAAAGGCATTTTGGGTATGGAGCTCATCGTGTAGAAGCTGGGCCACGGCTTGGCATTGACGGAGATGCCCCGTGATACCATCGTGGAGAATGAGCGCTTGATAGGCGGGGGAAGCCATTATTTTTTAAGATAATTTTCCTTGGAAGATACTTGTTCAAGAAGCGATCGCTCAGCATTCCACAGATCCGCAAAATCAACGTGCCGCCAATTTTCAAACCAGGGCCCGCCTCGGGTGTAATGAATAGCTTTGGGAAGGGTGCCGTTCTCTTTCAAACTCCATCCCTCAAGCCAGTTCCAGGTTTCCGGAAGTGCTCCAATTTCTTGATCCTCTAGCCACTTAAATCGGTGTAAAAAGGCAGGGCTTTCCTGCGACACCGCTGCAGGAGTCATTTTTTTGTTTTTAGGGTGGGCGTTATTCCACAAGACAAAACTGGACCAATTTTTTCGCGGATACACCGTTTGAACACAGCCATCCATTTTTGTTTTTTCATTCGGTTGATAAGTGCGCTGAACGCAGCAAACGGCAAAAGAATTATTTAAGTAAGGTTGGAGTTCAAAAATATCCGAGGTAAAGAGAAAATCACTGTCTACAAAAAGAGCCCAGCCTTGATAGCCGGAAAGACTGGGGACTAGAAAACGGGTGTAAGTAAATTCCGTGGAAGCTAAAGGGTCCCGAGGCCGGTCATAGAGGCCCTGTCTTCGAAGCTCTTCCTGCTTAAGGGGAATGATTTCAACGGGCGCGGAGGCATGCCTGCGGATGGAATGAGCGCATACCTCATAGGCCATCTCTTGCCGGGAATCCCACCCAATAAATACTTTAAATGGTTTGATTGATTGCATCAATATTACTCATGGCTCTAAGAAGAATGGCTCATCCACTTTTGAAAATGTTGGAGGATACGATCAAAAACGGGGCCATTGTACAAGACTCTCGAGATAAAATCATCTGAGAATTGAAGCAGCTTGGCGCGCTCCTCGGTGTTTTGGATTCTGAGAATCCACTGAGACCAATCCGCCGCAAGATGAAGGGAAAACAGGGGGGCATAGCGTGAAAGATCCGCTGCCTGTCCTCCGACGATGGCTACGGGAAGCCGGGCGCGGGCGGCATCCAGGGCAATCGTGGACGGAGTGGCGATTACGCCTTGAGACACAGAAAAAAGTTCAGAGGCTGTCACAAGCTCCCAGCGCGGATTTTCAGGATCACAGAGCAAATGATTGGAGGGAAATGCGGAAAGAAGTTTCGAATTTTTTGCGAGCCATCTTTGATCCGGATGGGGCTTGATCAAAAACAAAATATCCGGGTGAGCGCTCATGCATTCCGAGAGATGTTCGAGAAAAGCAGTCCGATACGCATTTGAAAATCTGGACCAATGAAGGTTTTCAAAAACGGATAAAACACCGCGGTATTTTTTCGCTTCTTCCAAAGTCAAGCTGGAGGCAGGCGTTATTTTGGGACAGCCCACAGAGAGACACCGGCTGCGGATTTTTTCATCCAGTTCCGGATGCAGTGTTTCAAGCGGTCCCCAGATCAAAATATGCTTGGAGGCAAAAGAAACTTTTCGGATGGGGTACTCGTCATCCGAATACGTGAGTCCAATATTATCAAATCCATGCTGCACTGTGACGGTTTCAATTCCCAAACGATTGGCATGGTGAGTCATCCCATAAGCCGGCCGGTGTGGCCGTGCAGTCGATTCTGAGGCCGTCACAAAAAGCGCTATATTTTTGAAAACATTCGCTTTGCCCCACCCTGTGTCCCATTTGGATAAAATCCGTATCGGGAGTTTGGACTGCATGCAGGAGCGGAAAACTCTGGGCGAGGACTGATGCAGGGGCCGGGAGATGCCCATGGCTACCGAGAGACCGGCCTGCTGCGCAGCTTGAGCCATGGGGAGGAGAAGATCTAGATCCTGTTTTAAGTGTAAGAAGAAAAAAACAGTCTTTTCTTTCATGAAACTTTCCATTTCCGTCGGCAGGGCTCAGGATTGCAATTGAAAAGTACTATAGCAAATCTTTCGAAGCTGCCCAATAAGAATCATGGAGGGCTTTATGAGCCCAACTTAAAATGATAAACTACAAAAAATTAATCCTGGAAGATCCCTTTATTTGGAAACGAAGTAAGAGCTATTTTTCATGCTGATTCGGATTTTGGCCTCATCCCGTATTCGCTCCACCATCGTCATTGGGCTTTGTATTCTTTCCATTGCTGCGGGATTTAAGAAACATATCCGGCGCTGGGTCAAATCCTGGGATGCTATGAAGGTCGATAAACAGGATTATGATTTCCCCTACCGCGGGATCCGGGAAGCCATCCAAAAAGATCAAGGTTCTGCAGCCTTGGGGGCTTCAGTTCTTTATGTGTCCGATCGCCAGGATATTCCAAACGGACGAAGGGCTTCAGAGTTTTTTTATGATGCACAGTACGCCCTTGTGCCGCATCGGCTTCTGGAAAAGGGCGCTGCTGACTATCAGCTGCTCGATTTTTTTTCCAAGGAGACACTTCGCCGCTATATTGAGGAGCATCCGATCCGGATTCTTTTTCAGGAAGGTGCTGTAGCGCTGGCCAAGGAGAATCTTCGTGCATCATGATCTTGCATCCATTTCCTCCCTGTGGGTTTTAGGGGTGTATGCTTTTTCGGCCTGGATAGGCTATGGATTGGTCCGTTTACTTTCTAAATCAACCAACCAGATTTTTCTTGTAAGTTGTTCTCCCGGTGCGGCATGGGCGATTACCGCCAGTATCCTTTTTCTTCAGTTTGTGATCTATGGAAAATTTGATTTGGCGGCAGCCTTTTGGGCGCATTTTATCTTAGCGATAGCCGTCTTTTCTTTATTGCATTTCCGGCAAGAGCGGATTCCTTTAGAAGTTTTGACCCGGAAGGAAGGAGTGGGGATCGTTCTCTTTTTAGCGCTGGGTATTTTTGTCATTCTGCCCACGCTTTTTGTATTTCCGTACGGGACGGGGATTGATGTGTGGGCTATTTGGAAAATGAAGGCCCGGTTTTTATATTACGACCCGATGTTTTTTGAGCATGTGACACTGCAATCCTTGGAATTTTCTCATCCGGATTATCCGTGGTTTTATCCGCTCATGCTTATTGGGGGCTGGCTGGCGGCCGGCCGCGAAGCGCTTGCCGCTTCCTGGATTTTATCCTCTGGCATGGCTCTCTCATGTGTGGGGCTTCTAGGCGCATGGTTTTTAAGGCGCGGACAGGGGCTTGTGATCTTGGCGCCTCTTTTGCTTTTAGGCACGCCCCATTGGATGCATTTGGCAACGTCTCAATATGCCGATGGATTTTCCGCCTATTTTCTGCTCGGCGCTGTTTTGTTGTTTCAAATGGGATTTCAAAAAGAGAGCAGGGGTGATTTTGTGCTGGCAGGTTTATTTCTCGGAACGGGAGTCAATTTAAAAGACGAAGGCGTGCTTTTTTTAGTTTGTGTTTATGGCTCGCTGAGTATCCTTACCTTTTTGCAGAGAGAGAAAAATAAAAGATTTTTGTGGCTAAGCTCACTGGCCGGAGGACTCCCGATGCTTCTTTTGCTTGTCCTTTTTAAATCTAAGACAACTTTCGAGAGTCATCATCTTCCTCTAGCGCATCTGGGAGAGGCCTTCCGAGAAGGATGGATCATGAGGGGAGTTGCCATTGCCCAGCTTTTTTACCATGAAATGGTGAGTGGAAGCGCATGGATGTTTGGATGGATCTTTATTTTTTCAGCTTGCACCTTGATGATAAGGCCGCTTTGGAAGAGTTCATGGAAGTGGGTTCTTGGGGCTCTCATGTTGATTCATGCCGGATACTTTGTGATTTATTTCATTACTATCTACCCCTTGGGAGCCTTACCTAGATTATTGGTTCAAACCTATCCCTTGGCATGTCTAGTGGCGTTTGAGGCTATCTTCTTGGAAAAAGCTTCATCTGTGAGGCAGACGAGTCATTGATTGCTATAAATCTCTTGAAGTCGGCATCTCTTGAGTGGCTATTTGTCGGAAAAGGGACGTGCTTGCCGATTTTCCTTAAGTTTCTCTAAGGATTTTCTTTGCATGGCTCCTTAGTTTTTTGCATAATACAAACAACCCAGCATGCTTGGGCTAACTTGCAGTAAAAGTGCGCCCCGCGTGACGACGGTGGTAATAGCTGCCAGAATGTGGCGGCTCAAATTCGCTCGACAACTTGTGAACTAGGCAGGTTGTGGGCTCATTTGACAACGAAGTTGTGAAACTTTAAGGAGCACCGCATGGCTAAGAAACATGAAGCTCAGGAAGTTAAGATTCTCGATGTCGATGCCAGCATGCAGGGCACGATCAGTTTTAAAGATCCCGTCAATCTGCGCATTAATGGAAGTTTTGAAGGAAAACTGGATACCAAGGGCAGTCTCACTATCGGCGAAAATGCCCGAGTCAAGGCCACTATCCAGGGGGACAAAATTATTGTCGCCGGCCGTGTTACGGGAGACATTCATGCCTCCGAGAGTTTGTCGATTATTGCTCCGGCCTCGATCCAAGGGAATATCAACACTCCAAGCCTCAGCATGACCGAAGGCGCGAAAATTCAGGGCCTGGTGACCATGATTGGAATCCAAAGTGCGGGAGATGCTCCGGATGTTCATTTGACTCTTCGCGATGTGGCGCAGTATCTCGAAGTAGAAGTAAAGGTGGTGGAGGAATGGGCTAAGGGAAGCAAAATCCCTGCGGTATTGGAAAATGGCGACTGGAAATTTACCAAGTCGGCCGTGGACCGGTGGATTCAAGAAGAAAATGTGCGGCACGCGTAACGATTTTTAAAATTTTCATTCGCAGGAATTCGCAGAATCGGGAATGACTCTTGATGAATAATATGCTGACTCTTGAGGAAGTGAAGCGCTTCCTTGAAGTGGAACAAAACGAAGTGGAGAAATATCTTTCTCAGGGAAAACTCCGGGCCTACAAAATCGGAGGGACTTACATCCGATTCCGTAAAGAAGAAGTCATCAATCTCCGTTATGAAGTGCGCCCTCTTAAAACGCAGCTTCCCAAAAAGCCGGGCTTATTCGGGCGCTTGATTGAGTTTTGGCGCTTCAATAATTTTTATGTCCTTTCCATCCTGATCGTGGCAGGCATTCTCTACTACCTGCTTCGCTGATTCTTGTGAAAGTCCTCCAAGGTATTGACATTTCAGGCGTCCGGCGCATCCGAGGCTTGATTGAGCGCCAGGGCAAATCTTTTATTTATCGAATTTTTACACCTCATGAACAAGCCTACTGCGAACCCAAAAAAAGAAAATATGAACACTACGCCGCCCGTTTTGCGGCGAAAGAGGCCCTGATGAAGGCGCTGGAAGTGAATGAAAATCGGCGCTGTGATTTTTCTGAAATTGAAGTTCGTCATCGCCCGACGGGAAAACCTTACCTTGTTCTCTCAACCTCGGCCTTAAAAAGTCTGAAGCTTTCCCGAAAAATAAAATTGGAGCTCTCGCTCACTCATGAACGTGAATATGCCATGGCGTCCGTCCTGGTGATGATTCCCTAGCGCCGTTTTTTTATTTGATTCTATGGGTTAACCGTAAAACACCGCAAACCCATAAATTCAATTGGAATGCGGGATAGAAGATTTTTTATGAAACGTTTGATTGTAAATGCAGATGACTTGAACCAGACCGACGGAGTATCCCGCGCTATTTTAGAAGCCCATGAGCAGGGCATTGTGACAAGCGCCTCTTTTATAGTTAATTTACCGATCTCCTCCGCCTTGGTTCGTGAAATAAAAAGCCGCCCCGCGCTGGGCGTGGGCATTCATTTGAATGTGACTTTAGGGGAGCCGCTCAGTCAGGCGAAAAAGGTCCTGTCTCTTCTCGCCGAACACGGGCGATTTAAAAGAGTGCCAGAATATTTGAAATCTGCCCCTAAACCTGAAGAGCTTTTTTTGGAATGGGACGCGCAGATTCAGCATTTCATTCGTACGCTTGGAAAATATCCTACTCACTTGGATACGCATCACCAGACGCATGATCGGCCCCTATTTTTTAAAGTTTTCTGTGAGCTGTCCCGCAAATACTATTTGCCCGTCCGGCGTTCTCTTTTGATGAAACATGCACGGTCGAAACCGTGGTATCGGACCACGGACCATTTTTTCGGGGATCTGGATCCTAAGAATTACTGGAAAGGGTCTAAACTTCTGGCATGTCTTGAGAGCATGCCGGACGGACTCAGTGAAATCATGTGTCATCCTGGCTACTCAGATGCTAAACTTCTTTCCATGAGCAGTTTTGGCAAGGCGAGGGAGGAAGAATTGAAACTTTTTACCGCTCCACAGATTAAAAATAAAATTGAAGAACTTGATATCCAATTAACCCATTTTGGGTCGTGTTATACTTGAGAACCAGCTGCGAGTATTGAGTTGAGAGTTATGAGTTCTTCATTTTTTAGTTTAAAATCTCAAGACCCAAGACTCACAACTCACAACAAAATTCACTTATGAACATTCTTATTACAAACGATGACGGAATCCATGCCCCGGGCTTAAAGAGCCTGGTGGAATCCATGCCCAAATGGGCCAACGTGCTCATTGCCGGACCGGCCACGGAAAAATCAGCCATGAGTCATGCGATTTCACTCAAAGACAAACTCAAAATTGAATCTTTGATTCAGCACGGCCATCCTTGCTATGCGGTGCACGGAACACCTGCGGACAGCGTCAAATTTGCCTTTTCGGAATTTTTGGATTTCAAACCGGATCTTGTCATTTCCGGAATCAATCAAGGAGCCAACACCGGGGTGAGCGTTTATTATTCCGGAACGGTTTCGGCTGCGCGCGAAGCATTTATCAATCACGTTCCTTCGGTCGCGGTCTCGCTAACCAGTAAGACTTGCCTCGATTTTAGCGTGTGCGCCAAGATGGCAAATCTTGTGATTGAATCGTACCGCACCAAATCTTTTCCCGTGGACACGCTTTTAAATATCAATGTGCCGCCGCTTTCCTGGAAGGAAATCAAAGGAATCCGGATTACGCGCCAAGCTCCATCTCGATTTATTCAGGAGTTTATTCCGGAGGGGGAGTTTGAAGGGAAAAAGGTTTTTTCGTTGGCGGGTGCGATTGAGCTTTCAAATCCGGATGGAACAAGCGATGAAGAAGCGATTAGTGAAGGGTATGTTTCCATTACGCCGCTTAAACTGGATCTGACCGATTACGAAGCCATGCCGGCACTTAAAAAATGGGCGGAAAATTTACTGAGCGGGAAGTCTTAGAATGCTCGGCCTTATTTGGCCATGGATCCGTCAAGCGTCTCAAAAATAATCGTCACAAGGTTGTGACATTTGGGGCACTTGATTTGTTTGAAGGCTTGAATGTTTTCATTTTTGGGGCGGTACATGATCGAGAGGATTTTGGTGATGAAATGCGTTTCATCTCCTGACCAGTGACAGCTTGAGCATGTATAAAGGGGCTGCAATTTAAATCTCCGCCTTGAATTCGATAACGAAAGTTTGATTATCTGTGTAAACATCAGATCGGCGGTTCGGAGTAAAACTTTACCTTGTTAGAAGGTTTTCTTTCGCGATCGAAAAAGTTAGGATAAATTGTATTGAAGATTCAGCGGATCCTGGGAAAACTTATTCTTTTGGAAATAGGAAAGCAGCCAATTTATAGGAGGGTATTCATGCGAAAACATATTCGGATCCTCGGAGGCTTGTCCTTGCTGCTAGTTCTCCAATCGTCAGTCGGATGGGCGAATGAGTGGAGTGATTATTTTTCTAACTTTGGACATGATCTGGTTCGGGGGACTCGGAATATTCTCGGCGCCCCTCTAGAAATTCCCCGGGCCGTGGATAGTGCGGATAAAACGGATGAATCGCCAACCGTTAGAGCGTATAAGGGATTTTCTGAAGGAGCCTTTAATTCCATCCGCCGGTTTGGCGCGGGGTTATGGGACTGGCTGATCGCTCCGATCCCGGGTCAACAAGAGGGGCTGACTCTTCATCCCGATACGCTTCTCTAAGCGGTCCCTTAGAGATCCTTGCAAAAATTTGGGAATCGATTAAGATAACCGCCTTCTTTGAAGCTTTTCGATTTTAGATTGTTCGTCAATCTAAAATCAGCATTCTAAAATCTAAAATATTATGGGCCGGTAGCTCAGCTGGGAGAGCGCCACAATGGCATTGTGTCCTGGCATATTTTCTAACCTATTGCGCTGGCTTGATTTTCTGCACTAACCCTTTTTCGATTATCGGGATACAACCTTCTCATTCGTTCTCAAGCTTTTTCATTCTTTTCCTTCGTTTGGGCAATTTTAGGCAATAGTTTTTGCGATTTTTATTGTTTTGCAGCGTCACTGTTCTGCCCTAAAATAAATTAATCCAATTGCCCAAAATTGCCCAAGCCTATTTTTTGCTCCGCTTAAATTTTTTCCAAGCCAATCTTGATCATTGGTATAATTTTATTAAATTATCGCATTCTGAACTCATGCGGGATCATCAACAGCTGGTTTATTTGCGGATGGTGAGAGGTTTGAAAAAGAGTATCTATAAAAAGGGGATGCAAAGGGTGGCATTGCCAGCGTTTCTACCTGGCAAGGGGGAATATCGGCAGTTATTGAATGAACTGTCCGGAATCATTGCCCAGGGACGCGCGGTTGCGCTGCGGCAGATTGATACGGCCCAGGTAATGACTTATTGGCTTGTGGGCCGGCGAATCGTTGAGTTTTATCAATGCGGTAGAGACAGGGCGGAATATGGTAAACAGACATTGATCCTTTTGTCCCGTGATCTTACACAAAAATTCGGAAAAGGATTTTCTGTGGATAACCTTGAGCACATGCGACAGTTTTATGCCGGTTTTCCCGAGTTGCTCAAGAAATCCGAGACGCTGTCTCGGAAATCTGCAGCGCTTAATTTTGATCAAAAATCCGAGACATTGCCTCGGATTTTATCCTGGTCGCATTATTGTGAACTTCTCAAGGAAGATGATTTGAAAGTGCGTACATTTTACGAGATTGAGGCGGCTGAAAACGGCTGGTCTATGCGTGAACTTCGTCGTCAGATGGAAGCCATGCTCTATGAGCGGCTTTGTTTAAGCCGCAATAAGAAAAAAGTCAAAATGCTTTCACGCAGAGGGCAAATTATTGAGAAGCCGGAAGATGCTGTTAAAGACCCTTATATTTTGGAGTTTCTGGGTCTCAAAGAAGAGACGGAATATACCGAGAGCCAGCTTGAGCAGGCTGTGATCGATAAACTCCAGCATTTCCTGCTTGAGATGGGCAAGGGGTTTGCTTTTGTGGCTCGCCAGAAGCGCATCACGATGATCAACCGGCATTATTTCATCGATCTTGTACTCTATAACCGTTTTCTGAAATGTTTCGTCTTGGTTGACTTTAAACGCGGCGAATTAATGCACGCGGATGCTGGGCAGATGAATTTTTATTTAAATTATTTCAGAGAAAAAGAGACTGCGGAAGGAGAGAACCCGCCCATTGGCATCATTCTTTGTTCAAAGAAAGACGAGGTCTTCGCCAAGTATGTGCTTGGAAATTTAAACAATAAAATATTTGCCTCCAAGTACAAACTGGCTCTTCCAACGGAAAAAGAGCTGCATCAGAAGTTGAAACTGCCGCACCCGAGATAAGAGAATCATAAGCAGTTCGGAATAAAAACCGAAAGATCATCACGTTGCGCACAACGAGCTACTGGCGCCATCTCTCATGAAACCATGGACATGGAGATCTAAGGTAAGTAATCAGACTTTTGTGAGAGATATGAAACTTATGACTGAAATAGGACAAGTTTGCGCGGTTGGCAAAGGACGCTCTTTAAGATTCTCCGCCAGGTAGTGTCATGAAAATCATGATTTTGTCACGAGAATGTCATGGAGTACTAATGTCACGAAAACCGTAAAAGTGTCACGAAAAATGTCACGAAATAAAAGTATGCAAGATAGGTCAAAGAACCGTCTGATAATTTCCCGACAAAGAACAGAGAATTATGGCAAAAGAAGCATTCGAGTTATGGATGGAGTTGTCTCCGGAAAGTAGAAACAAAATCCTGGGCAATGTTTGGTGCCCGGGCTGTAGGACGGCAGTGACTCTATGCGATTACAGCGCAGGCTTTGATGGCGGTGCGGTGGTCCTGCGGGGATTTTGCAGCACCTGCGGACATAAGGCTGCCCGGGTGTTGGAAGGATGCAGCGAGAGTTCGAAAAAAGTGCCCAAACGTGCAGTTGAATATTATATTTTTGATATCTGGCTTTATGGGGACGAAAAATGTACGGATAAGAAGAAGATTATCCGCAAAGTGAAAATCAGCGGGACAAAGAGCCTTTATAATTTCGCCAAGGTGATAACGCAGGCTTTCGAATTCCACTTTGACCATTGTTTCGGATTTTATGAAAGTCTGAAAGACCAGCGGAATTGTCAAAAAGTTTTCGAGCTCTTCGTTGATATCGGCGAAGAGCCAACGAGCGGAGTGGCAAAGGGCGTTAAAAGGGTGAAAATATCGCAAGCCTTCAAGTATATAGGCGAGAAATTGATCATGCTTTTTGATTACGGCGACGGCTGGCAGTTCAATGTGGAACTGAAAGAAATACGAAAAACTGAAAAATTGGATTTTGACACGGTGGTCTTGGAGCGTATCGGAAAAGCGCCGCTGCAGTATCCGCCGTGCTAAAAGGAAGAGCAGTTTGGGGAGGAACGCGCTCAATATGAGATTTATCCGATCAGGAATTTGTCTGAAAATTAATCCGTGAATTTGGCGAAGGATTTACGGAACAAAATCTTTGTAATTTCAGGCAGTTTTTGCCATGTTCCCCCAAGAAGCGGAGGCTAAGATCCGCTACACACTGGGTAGCGAATTGGCTTGGTCTCATTACCGGCTGATTATGCGAGCGGTTGCTCAGGATGGCGAGTGAAAGTCGAACCAGATCCTGAGCTTGTCGAAGGAGTTCACGAATCTAAAACCTGATTTAAGTATCCTGCCCCTTTTCAAGTTGTAAGGTTAACAACGCCGTAGTATGTGGAAAGCGTACCGAAGCATTATCCGTCAATATTCTTATCCTCGTCTGTCCCTTCAAGAAGAGCGCCGCCTCATTCGAAAAGCCAAAAAGGCCATCAAGGCGGCCGCTGATGAACTGATCCTTCGTCATATTGGGTTCGTGATTTTTAGAATTCATAAGCGCGCTTTTCCCACCTATGTCAAACGCCATGGTGAAGATCTTTTATCCCAAGCGATTCCAGTTTTGTGTCAAAAAATCCAAACCTATAACCTTCGGTATAGAAACCAGAAAGGGGAGTTTAGGCCTGTGAAGTTTGTTTCCTATATCTGGAAACGGATCGACGGGTTGATTCTCGATGCTTTGAAGAAGGAAACCCAACGCGAAAAGCTCCCCGAACCGCTGGACTGAACGAAGTGCTGTTATTAAGAAGCTCATTTGGATTGATGCATAGCGTTGACGGCAAATTCTACACACACAAACTAGCGGAATGACGGAGGTGAAAGTAGACCAGCCAGTAGTATTTTTTTGTTAATTTGACGACACTTAATTTAAGTGATATCATCAAACTCATGCAAAAAAAGTGCTTTTGGGTCATGGCCATTTTGGCGTTGATAGGTTTTGCAAATTGTGTATTTGTAGAGCCCGCACTTGCTTGTAAAGAGGATGCCAGCGCGTGTGCTATCCCCAGCACTCATGGCTGTCTTGTTTGCAACTCTTCGGGCCATCAATGGGTCGCCCCTAAAGCATATCAGCCGTTCAATGCTCAATGTTTAGCCCACTCAATTAATACCCCATCCGCAGAAAGCCCTGTCGATCCTCCTCTTGGATCAATCTTCCATCCACCGACTGTTTTCTAGTCCGCACGCTACTCGTCTGTAAATTTTCAGTAGCTCAACCGTAAAAATAGATTGTGTTGCGGTCTGTCTTCCCGAAGGCGGAATAGATTATGAAATTAAGATATCTTCTCAATGTTCTAATATTTGTTGGCGTTGCATTGCCCTTAAGCGGATGTAGCTTTTTTCGCTATGCAGTTGTTCCGCAAAGCATCAAAGGCCCACATGGCGGCGCTGTGGTGTTGATTGATGAAAGAGTGTCCCGGTATATCGAGTTCGTAGCAACGCCTCAAGGCGAGGAGTGGACGCTTCAGCTTTATGCCTACAATAACAAAATGAAGCCGAGAGATTTTTCATCTTATGCGCGGATGGGGATCACTACTAATTCTGGTGAAAAAATAGTCGTTAATTTATGGGACACAAAACGGTGGTTTTTGCCTTGGAGCCGCGCTGGGCATCTTGAGGCAAAAGTTAAGCCCGACAATGCCGCACAATTTAAGGCAAAAGCAATTCTTTTTAAGAGCAAACGCGCAACTTTAGCCCTGACGAACTCTATTTTGAGTATCCCTATTCGGGCGTAAATAACCTGTTATGAAAGAAAGAAATATCATGAAAAAAACACATTGGCTCATAGTTCTCTTTATGACCGTAAGCCAGCCCTTATTGGCCAATTCAGTGACGAATGAAGCGTTGACTCTCAATGACGCTTTACGGCTTGCATACATCAATCATCCGAAAATGCAGGAGGCAAAAAAAGAAATCTCAGCCGCAAAAGGAAGGTGGATTCAAGCTGAAGCCTTTCCCAATCCTGAACTCGGACTGGATGTGGGCGGACTTAAAAAACATGCGAAAGGTGATGGAGAGAAACAAATAAGAAATGGAAAAATTAATGCGGTAACGATTGAACAGCCCCTCGATCCTTTAGGAACAAGATTTTTGAGAGGTCGTATTGCATGGGACGAAGTAAAAATCGCAAAAGGCAGCCTTGAGCTTACATGGGCGAGCGTCCGTCAAGAGGTCATTGGTCTCTATGCGGGCATTTTGACCGAAGAAAAAGCCCTTGAGATTTCGGAAGAAAATTTAAACGCTACGAGACAATTTTTTACAAGAGTGCAAACACGGTATCAATCCGGCAACGCGCTTCAAAGTGATGTGATCCGGGCAAGGATTGAGGTTTCACGCGCTGAGAATGATCTTCTGATCGCAGAAAAAAATCTAAAAGTTTCCAATGGCAAAATGAATCTGGCGCTTGGGCGCACTGTGGAAACTCATTTTGAATTAAGCGATTCCCTGTCTTACGAATCTCTTAAGCTTCAATACGGAGGAATGATGAAGCAAGCGCTTGAAAAAAGAGCAGATATTCGGAATGAAACAACACGGCTGAAAGCCAGAAAGAAAGGTTTTTGGTCAGCCATCTTGAAAGTGTTTCTTCCTCAAATGGGAATCGGCATTGAACGGACAACCGAAGATTATGAAAACGATACAGCCATCCTTTTAAAAGCAGCCTATCCGCTATGGGGTTTTAACTTGGGCGAGGTTAAAGAAACGAAAGCGGAAAAAGAAAAACAGCAAATAATCTTGGAAGCCTTGAAACGAGAAGTTGGCCTTGAGGTTTATGAGAGTTTTCTTGAGGCTGAACTTTCCGACAAACAAGTCGCACTTCAGAAAAAAGCACTTGATGAAGCCAATGAGCTTTTACGTCAAGTGACACTTCGCTATGAAGGCGGCGAAGTGCCTTTTCTCACTTTTCTTGAGAATATAAAAACCATCAAAGAAACGCGGCTTGCTTATTTCAACGCTCTGCGGAGCTACAAAGAAAGAGTGGCCGAGCTTGAGAGAGTCATTCAAGCAACACCGATACCGGAAGGGGTAAAGCAATGATCCGAATACTTTTACTATGTTTCATGATCGCCACGCTTTCCGGCTGTGGAGGCTGTGGGAAATCAGGCGAAGAACATGCGGGCGAACACCCTGAGAATGCCGAAGGAATGGAGACCGTCCATCTAAAAGAAGAATCACAAAAGATGGTTGACCTTGAATTTGTTACAGTCAAAAAAGAGCCACTTTTTGCTTCGCTTAAAGTCGTCGGAGAAATTGCTCAGGAAACAGAAAATGTGTCTCACGTGACGCCTTCCGAATCAGGTCTTTTGAGGTCCTTTTTGAAGCAAGTGGGCGAAACCGTTGAAAAGGGAACGCCGCTTTGCGTCATTCAAACCAAAACAGGCGAAACCATGGAGATCGCTTCGCCTGCTCATGGAATTGTTCTCGCTCAATATGTGAAGCCCGGGGAAAAAGTAGACAATTTAACCTCGATGATGACTATTGCAGATCCTGACCTCCTTCGGGTGAGTTTTAATGTCTATGAGAAAGATATAGCTGGGATCAAATTGGGACAAAAAGTCATTGTCGAATCGATTGCCTATCCGAATCAGGAATTTAAGGGTGAAATTGTTTTCGTATCTCCTTCAGTAGATGTCGATACGCGTGCCATCAAGATCCGGGTTGATGTAAAAAATGAAGAGCATCTTCTCAAATTCGGAATGTTTGTGACCGGAAAGATTTTGGCTCCCATCACAGAAAAGACTCTGGTTCTGCCTGATGAAGCGATTCAGGAAGTTGAAGGCAAAAACGTGGTGTTTGTTCCCAAGGAGGGCGAGGCTGATGAATTTCTCCTTAAAGAAATCAAAAAGGGCATGGCTTCTGAAGAAAAAACTCAAATCCTCATGGGACTTGAGGAAGGCCAAAGCGTGGTTGGTAAAGGAAGTTTTTATCTAAAAAGCGAGCTTCTCAAGGGAGAGCTTGAGGAAGGGCATGCGGACTAATGATTGAAAAAATTATTCTTTTCTCACTTAGGCAAAGGATGCTTGTTGCGATTGCCAGTTTTATCTTGATCGGGCTTGGCATTTGGTCCGTCTGGAATCTTCCCATTGATGCGGTTCCTGATGTTACTAATGTGCAGGTGCAGATCAATACATCTGTTCCGGCATTAGCGCCTGTCGAGGTAGAAAAACTTGTTACTTATCCGGTTGAGGTGGCGATGAGCGGCCTCCCAGGCGTCCAGGAGGTTCGCTCTTTATCCCGTTATGGGCTTTCGCAGGTTACGGTTGTTTTTAAGGATCATGTAGATATTTATTTTGCCAGACAGCTTGTTTTCGAAAGACTCCAGGCAGCTAAAGAAGAAATACCGGAGGGGCTCGGAATACCCATGATGGGCCCTATTGCCACAGGTCTGGGTGAGATTTATCTTTATACGGTCGAGGGCGACAAATATGACCTCACCGAACTTAGAACGATTCAGGACTGGAACGTGAAACTTCAGTTAAGAACCACGCCCGGTGTGACTGAGGTTAATTCCATCGGAGGGCATGTCAAACAATACCAGGTATTGCCGGACCCAAATAAACTATTAGCCCATGAGGTCAGCCTGCACGAGCTCTTTGAAGCCTTGGAAAAAAATAATACCAACGTTGGCGGATCTTATATTGAACGCCGGGAAGAGCAATATCTGGTTCGGGGAATAGGGCTTGTTCAATCCATTGCGGATATTGGACGCATTGTCGTTGCCACGAGAGAAGGGGTGCCGGTTTACGTGCGCGATGTTGCAGAAGTTAAATATGGACCCGAGATTAGGACGGGTTCCGCCACAAGAGATGGTAAAGAAGCGGTGCTCGGGACCGCCATCATGTTAAAAGGCGAAAACAGCCGCGTTGTCTCAACACGCGTTCGTGAAAAGTTGGGCGAAATTCAGAAATCGCTTCCCGAAGGAGCCCGCATTGAGACGGTCTATGACCGTACCACGCTGGTTAATAAAACCATTCATACGGTTCAGACAAATCTTTTTGAGGGCGGGATCCTCGTTATGGCAGTCCTCCTCATGCTCCTTGGAAATTTTAGAGCAGGACTCATTGTCGCCTCCGCCATTCCTCTTTCTATGCTTTTTGCCATCACAGGCATGGTGGCTACGAAAACGTCCGGCAATCTCATGAGCTTGGGTGCCATTGATTTTGGATTGATTGTGGACGGCGCGGTAGTGATGGTTGAAAACGTAATCCGGCGACTTTCAGAAAAAAAAGAATCGCATGAAATTCAAAGAGCCTCGTCTGAGCTGATTCTTGAAGCGGCCAAAGAAGTGGCGCGGCCTGTCGTTTCTGCCGTTTTCATAATCACGGTGGTGTATATTCCGATTCTTACTTTACAAGGGATTGAGGGAAAAATGTTCCGGCCCATGGCCCTCACGGTGATCATGGCGCTTTTAGGGTCTCTTCTTTTTACGCTGACTTTGATCCCGGTGCTTTGCTCCTTCTTTCTTGGCAGTCATGTGGAAGAAAAGGAAAATAAAATTATGAGCTTTATTCATAAGCGGTATAAACCTGTTCTGGATTGGTCTACCGCTCATCCCAAAAAGGTCATGATGCGGGTGTTGATTCTCCTTGTCGTTAGCTTTGCCCTGTTCCCTTTTCTTGGGTCGGAATTTATTCCGCGGCTGGATGAAGAATCTCTTTCGATTCAATCGATCAAACCGACCAGCATTTCCTTAACTGAATCCACGAAGCTTGCGAGATTAGTGGAGAAGACGGTAAACCAATCGTCCGAGGTTTCAACAAGTTTTAGCCGCACGGGAACCGCCGAGGTGGCAACAGACCCTATGGGTCCGAACATCAGCGACACTTACGTTATGATGAAAGGCAAAGTTAAGAATAAGGAAAAATTGGTTGAAGAGATGGCAAAAAAAGTTGGCCTCATCCCTGGCATGGCCTTTGGATTTTCGCAGCCTATTGAACTTCGCGTGAATGAGCTGATTTCAGGAGTACGTTCTGACATTGCCATCAAACTTTTCGGGGATGATCTGGAAGTGTTGAGAGACAAAGGCGATGAAATTACACGCGTGATTTCCCAGATTCGCGGTGCGCGGGATACAAGGGCCGAACAAATCACAGGATTTCCAATGCTTCAAGTAGAAGTTGACCGGGAAAAAATTGCCCGGTATGGAATTAATGTGGCGGACGTTTTGGAAGTGATTGAAATGGCAGTTGCGGGGAAACCTGCCGGAGAAATCTTTGAGGGAATCAGGCGTTTTGATCTTGTTCTGAGGTATCCCGAAGAATACCGGAATAGTCCAGAGGCACTTGGGAATCTTTTGATCACGAGTCCCGCAGGCGATAAAATTCCTTTAGCGCAGCTTACGAAGAAAATTGCCATTGAAGAAGGACCCGCGCAGATCAGTCACGAACATGCAAGACGAAAGGTTAGCATCGAGGTGAACGTCAGGGGTCGCGATATCGGGAGTTTTGTGGCTGAGGCCAAAGCCGGTATTGAAGAGAAAGTGAAGTTGCCAGCCGGCTATTTCTTGGAGTGGGGTGGGCAATTTGAAAATTTAGAAGCCGCGAAGCAAAGGCTTTTGATCGTTGTTCCGATTTCACTTTTCTTGATATTTATCCTGCTCTTTACCACTTTTAATTCAGTCAAACAAGCACTTTTGGTTTTCACCGGCATCCCAATGGCTATTACCGGAGGTGTTCTCGCCCTTTTCATTCGCGGAATGCACTTCAGTATTTCTGCCGGGGTCGGATTTATTGCACTTTTCGGTGTGGCCATGCTCAATGGCGTTGTTATGGTTTCTTATATCAATCAACT
>CAYWRU010000023.1:0-45326 GCA_964460795.1 uncultured bacterium
TAAAGAACTTTACTATCAAAATAACTAATCCCTTTTTTTCTTTTTATACCATATAAATCTATGAAAACAAAAACAGTTAAATTAAATCACACACAAAAGACACGCTTAAAAGTAATGTGTGTTGCAGCAGGCTATGACACAGAAGCTCTTGGAGTAAACAATCCTATGCAAAAAGAAACTCCAGCAAATTGGCTGGAAATTTGTGTACGTTTATTTGAATGGTTTGTTGGGTATAATCACCAAAAAATGGGGGATATGATGTATGCCTTTATGCTTGGCAATCAAAATCCAATTGATTACTTGTATAAAGAATATTTGAAAAAAACTAATCAAGGTAAGTAACCTTTTTCAATTTGATACGTATAAGGTAGTAAATGAATGAGATTATCATAAAAGAACCTATGTTTCCAATCCCTACAAAGGAGTATAAGGCATACGTTAAATATTATGATAGAGCAGTTCAGTACACAACTCCACTTACTTTTGAAGAGTGGTTAGATACAATTAAAAACGAGCATCATACTTGTTAATTGGAAGATTTAAACTATATTGATAAAAAAGGAGAAGTTACCTTCTACAGCGACGTAGAGGGTAATTTGCTGCAACAAATCGGCATAGGCAAACCTTTTCCAGTAGACGAAAAAAATGCAACCTATAAGCACGTCGGTTCAAAAAATGGATATACAATTCAATATTGCACCGACGGAGTTAGTGGATATTGTATTTTGTTGGGCGCAATGTTAGTTGTGGATAATCTTTGGACGTTAAAAGAAGCAGATGAAAAGTTATTAACATTACCACATAGATAAAAAAAACAAAAAATAATTTTGTAATTAAAAAAAAACATCATATATTTGTAAACATGAATCAAGAAGCAAAACAACCAACACACACAAGAAGCATTAATTTCAACAGAAATAATGAAATTACATTTGAAGCTGACCTTGTTGATGGCAACAAGTTACAGTTCAAGTATGGTATTAATGACATTCGTTACTTAAAAGGTAAGTACACGAATGAGGAACGCTTTAAGGAGCGTTGCTTAAATACTGTAATTGAGAAAGTTAAGGAGTTCTACAAAGTTGACTTAGACGTAACAGACGTTTTAGAAGACTACAGAATGGTAGAGCCATTTTCTTATGTAGAAGCGTTTAAGCTTGAAGACAATGCTTTACGTTTTAAAGTATTTGGTTCTATCTCAATCAGAGATATGATTGAATCTTTAGGTGCTAAAAGAATTAAAACTGAGGGGCATCCTGGGAAAAACAAAGTTTATTCACCAAGCGGTGAATTTTTAAGAGAAGACCCAATTGATAACATTTACGAAATGTATGAGGTTAACGGTGAAGGACTTAACTTAAGAGAAAACATTTACTGCGTTAAATGTTGGTGTACAACAACCAATAAAGAACATTGGCTATGGGTTGAAAGTCAATTCAAAGATGACGTTTTAACTGCGGTTGCATCTACTTTCCGTATTCATCAAAATTTAATTCCTCACATCAAAGAATTAAAAAGACAAGGGGATATTCTTTTAGTAGAAATGAAAGAAGAAGTAGAACCACAAGGAGAAATCGTACCTTTAACTAAGGAACAATATTTTGGGCTTTTAACGGCTCAATCTTAAAAACAAATAAAGTATAAACAAAAAACCGAGTAAGCATGAAAAATCAAAATTCAACAGCACAAACTCTTGTACTTGAACCAAGTACGCACCCACACACATTGGCTTCTGAGCAAATCGAAGCTAAAAATTTGGAGGCGTGTGTAGTAATTAAAACCAAAAACGGTGGTGTAGTAAGCCACGGTGAACATGGTACAATTGCTACTGAAAGCGATAATATCGTGAAGTACGTTCAACAAGAGTACAACCCAGTTACAAGAGCAATGCAAAACGCATTTGACTAATTGGTAGCCAAAACAATCTATTCTATAAAAACCTCTGCCGATATGACAGAGGTTTTTTGTTTTCCTTTTTTTTCTTTTCATACCATATAAATAAAAAAGCAAACATGAAAATTTTAAATGACTTCTTCAACAATACTTGTAGCGAAATTGACAAGAAATATTTCCCTGAAGTTAAATACTATGGGGACAAGAAAGAAACAACAGATATTCACTATGCGGTTGAATTGTTTAACAATGGAGTAATTGGTTATAATGAATTGTTGGATAAGGTTGCAATTGCTTGTAGTGTATCGCATGAGGAAATTCACAAGATAATTTCAAAAAATATTGACATTGAAAACTTAGAGTTTAAGTTTATAAATGGAGTTTTCCACTACAAGATTAAAGATTTTGATTACCACAAATATACTGCGCATGAAATTGGACACCCACTTGGTACTGTTTATAAAAAAGGCAAGACTTCTGAGTACGGGTTTGTTGCGAGTGGTTATGACTGGTTTTGCTTTAAGCTGAAAGCAATTCAAAAAACAATCTAACTTTCCTTTTTTTTATTTCTATACCATATAAAGACATAACCCCCTAAAAAAGCAAAATGGAAGCAAGTATTAATTTGAAAATTACAGGTGTACGTGGTGGCTCACCAAGTTACTCTGAAAACAAAGGACGTGTAACAACCTTTGTAGATAATAACGACGACTTTGTAGCAGTAGATGCGTTTCAAGGTTTTGATAGAACGTATAAACGTCGCAAAGAGTGTGAAATTGAAATATGTATCGCTGGTAAAACTTGGAGAGGTACAAAAAAAGAATTGGCTGAAAAGTTAGGTTTAATTAAAGCTAAACCATTAAACAAACAGCAAGAAGTTACAAAACACTTTGATGCCTATTTATCAGGTGGACAAGACTTGCCATATACGAAGATTTATGCTGCAATGAAACGAGCATTAAAAGAAAATCCTGATGGTCGAGCTGACTTGGTAGAAGTTACCCACAAGGGCAAAACAGAAACGGTAGACTTAATTGAAGACTTGGAGTTTACAACGGTTAAACGATTCTGTGAGATGTGCGGTATCGAATAAGATTAAAGGCTGGTAATTCCAGCCTTTTTTGTTATATTTATAAACATGGATAACAACAAGCATAATAAACCAAAAAAATCTTCTAAGGTCAAAAGAAAAATTGAGTTAGGCAAATTCGAAATGGTTGATACATTTATATATAAGTTTTGGCTTAATTCTGAAAAGACTTTGCTACATATCAAGACATTATTTACAACTCTAAATTAATGGTCCTTTTTTTTATTTATAGACCATATAAAAACATAAGGCCAAAGGGCCAAATCAATTTTGTTATAAGGGGTTATAACAATAGACAAAAATCCTCGGCCAAACGCCGAGGATTTTTTGTTTCCCTTTTTTTCTTTTCATACCATATATGTTTAAACAAATAATATGAAACAATTACTTAGAAATTATTATTTACCTGAAAAAATATTAACTACAAATAACGCCAAAACTATCAAGGGCTTGTCGCTTGGTTATACAACTTATATCCTTTACCTTGCTCCTCACCGCCAAAATTCACAAAACAAAAACATTTGTCCAATGGCAAGTGCTGGTTGTATTGCAGCTTGCTTATTTGCTTCAGGTCATGGTTCAATGAGCGGTGTTCAAAAAGGTAGAATTAATAAAACAGAATTCTTTTTAACTGATAGAGAAGCTTTCCTTAAGGCTCTTTATATAGAGATAGCTCAAATTCAATTAAAACATGAATTAGAGGGGAATAAATTCGCAATTCGCTTAAATGGCACCTCTGATATTTCTTGGGAAACCTTTAAGATAAAAGATAATAAAAATATCTTTGAATTATTTCCGAACGTTAATTTTTACGATTATACGAAAAACTACTTACGTTTCAAAAAGCCTTTACCTGCAAATTATAGCTTATTATTTAGCCGTTCTGAAACGAATGAAGAAATTGCAATTGACTTGTTAAAACAAGGGGTAAATGTAGCAATTGTATTTGATAAGTTACCAAACGAATATAAAGGCTTTAAGGTAATTAATGGAGACGAAACAGACTTACGCTTCAAAGATGAAAAAGGCGTTGTTGTAGGGCTTAAATATAAGAAATTAACAGGTCGTGGCGTTGATAACAATAAAGTATTTGAAACAGGTTTTGGAGTGAGGGCAGCCATTTAGGCAGCTCTCCCTTTTTTTAAATTCATACCATATAAAGACATGGCAAGAACAAAAACAGCACCAGCAGACGAGCACAACAACTTAGGGTTGAGTGAATTTCCAAACTTCCACGTTTCTGGGAGTATATCTGGAATGAAAAAATTGTACTACGGCAAAGATGCCTTATTGGTTAAATGTGGTAGCTACATTTACAATGTAAGTTCTAAACCTGAAATTTATCATAATCTAAAATAAGGATACCATGGCAAAAGCAAGCTTCTACGAAAAAATGATTAATGCAGTTGATAAAGTTCAATATGTTACTCATCAAGAAAAAATTGATAAGGCAGATACTATTGTAGCCATTTCACAATTAGCAGGCAGTCGTGGATATAGTGTTAAGTGGAACGGCAAAAAGTGGAAAGTAGAACCAAACACTTGATTTCCTTTTTTTTATTTTCATGCCATATAGGTTAAACAAAAACAAATTAGCATGAAAGCAATGAAGGTAACATTAGCATCTGTAGGTAATCCTGACTTTAGAGGTCAAGACCCAAACAAACCTTTATTTGGCTGTGAGCCTAACAAGGAGGTTGCAGTAAAAACATTCAAAGAAGCCAGTCAAGTTTGTTCAGAGTTCATTATGAACAACGACCTTGGTTCAGGAAATTGGGCAGGTGGAGATATAAAGGATGATTCAGGCAAAGTAATTGCTGTAGTATCTTACAACGGCAGAGTTTGGAAAGGTAGTTCATTAACTGGAAATAACGAAGAAATTAAAATTTAACTGACATGAAAAACAATAAATTTGTAACGATAAACATTGAAGGTGAAGATAACATTGGCGTTATTGATTTAGGAAGCCTTAGAGATATTCATAAGGACAATATTAAATCTCACTTTACAAACAACGTAGAGCCATTGCTTGTTCAAGCTTTACAGCAACACTTTGACTGCCCTGTTAAAGTCTCTGTACCCATGCTTGAATTAAAAAGTGAATTCCCTATTAAGGCAGAATATGTGGTTGTCTTAGAATTGGAAGAAGAAGACCGACGTATTTTGGTTGAATTAAATGAGACTTGGATGTACTCAGCATAAAATAAAAGGGAACAAGTTTCCCTTTTTTTATTTTGGCACCATATAGATATAAGAAAAAGATATAGTCATGAAAGTAAATCATAAACACTACGCCTTATTTAATTACTCTCCCTACTTAGATAGAAATTGCAAGGAGATTGAGAAACCTGCTAAAGTTACATTCGACTTGGGAGATGTAGTTTATATCAAAGAAGAAAATTCTATTGGAGTTGTAATAGGATGTGTTTCTGAGGCAACAGCCGAAGTAAGAACTGACATGGACGGTATGCAATGCCATAGCAATTTAGAATTAGCTACAAAGGAGCATTTTCAAATTAAGGATGTGCGTTTTACAGATATGCTTTACAAGGAATTGTTTGGCGGACTTGAATACGCTGTAACCGACAAATTATTGGAGGATGTAATGGATAAATACTATAACTTATTTGATGAGTTAAGACAGCCATTTATTCAATTTGCTAAGGAAAAAACTTTCACATTAAACAAAAACAATAATATCTTTATTGCTTATTCTTCCGAGAAAGATAGAATGGTAGAGTTTGCAAAGAAAAAAGATGCAATTGATTTCTTCTCAGATTTAGGTTTCACATTGGTTGAGTAATTAAAATAAAAATAAAATGATTAATAAATTAGCAATAAATAATCAACAAGGCACAAAACTTGTATTTGAAGGTACAAAAGCACAAGCTTTGTTTGTTGAAATTGCAGGAATTCTTTTGAATATCACAACAAAAAATACTATTTTCAAAGGAGTTTCTAAAAACGCAAATGACCCTACAGATTTAGACCCTCATACATATGAATTGGTAAATGATTTTTGGTCTTTACATGCAATTCCTGAAACTGTAATTGTAATTAACAAAGGCACACGCATTAGTTTCTTTTATTCATAATTCCTTTTTTTTATTTTCAAACCATATAGATATAACAAAAGCAAAAGAAAATGGCAAAGAAAGTATCAACAAAGTGGCAAGACAAATGTGCAAGTATTGAACACCAATTAATTGCACGTATTATGTACTTGGTAAATAAGCGTGGCAAAGAAAGTCAATTCAGCTCAGAAAAAGCATTGCCACTTAAACAAGACCAAATGTTTGCAATGGGAGATGGACGTCGTTGGCTTGCAGAAGTAACAGCTGACCGCTTGGTGGATGATTCAGGATATAGATATTCATTTGACCAAATTACGTTACAACAATTAGCAGAAATTGCAGATAACATTTAAAAGGGATTTATTTCCCTTTTTTTATTTTCATACCATATAGATTTATGAAACAGACAGAAACATTAATAAAGGTAACATTTGATGAGCCGAGTTCTCCTGCTCACATTTTATCAACAACAAAGATAATTTCAAATTGGCTTGGTAAATACCACAGAGGCTTGGAGACAAAAGATTTTATCTACTTCATTAATTATCAAGAGGGCGATGAAAATGCTTGTGTAATGATGTACCGTAAATCTGACCTTTCTCTTGCATCAAATAATTATTTCGCATATTGCTCAATGTTTGAAACATTGGTAGAAAAAAAAGATTGGACTTACATTAGCAAAACCATGAAAGTAAATCTTAAATTGCATAAAGAAGCAGAAGGAGAAACAAATCAAGAAATAGCAGCTTTTTAATTCCCTTTTTTTAAATTCACACCATATAAATAAAAATCACAACAATGGCACAAAGAAAATACAAAGTAAAACAAACTGGTGAAATTAATACATTCACCGTTACAGTTGAGGAGGGCAAATCAAATACTCCTCGTGAAATGGAGCTTGCTCACAATGAACTTAAATCATTGCTTAGTCATACACCTGAACCTGCAAATCCACAAGCTGACTACAACTCAATTGGAGCATTGGTTAAGGCAACAGACTTTGATATGCTTGCAAATCAAAAGGCAATCATTGTTAAGGCAACAAGCGATGAACCTTTAACGGCAGAAGAAAAAGCTGAGTTGGAGGGTATGTTAAGTTTTCTTGATGCGTTCCAAGACTTCTGTGTAGATACACTTGGAGAAGATAAAAAAAGAATTTTTCCTAACTTAACAGATTCAGAAGATGAGTAAGACAGTACAAAGAAGTGAAGATGGGCAAATTACCCATCTCCTCGTAGGAAGAGAAATGTTGCCTAAGGCAGAAGCTGAGAAAATAATGTACGACCATATTCCAACTTCCGAAATTCAAGCATACATTGACAGTCAACCAAGCCCAAATATTCTTACAATGAAATTGCTTGTAGACTTAATTAACGAAGACATTTCAATAACAGAATTAAGAACTAAAATTGTTCAATCTCAAAAGAAATAAAAATGAAATCATTAGGACAACTTAACCGAAATCACATGAGCGCAGATAAGCGTTATGACCAAAAGCACGATGAGCTTCGCAAGAAAAAAGACGAAATTCAAAAGCAAATTGATGATTTAAAATACCCATCATTCAGCGGTTATCTTGAACAACTTGGAAAGGCTGCTCTCCCTTTAATCGAAGGAGCTGTTAGCTTTGAAGTTCTTGGACCTTTTGGCTTGACAAATGAATACGGTTTACATTTCAATGCAGAGAAAAAGAAAAACCAAAGATTCCCTAAGACAGTTGCCTCAGCTTCTTTTAGCAGACACGGAGGTGGTGGATATGGAATAAAAACTTATCCGAGAAATGATATACAAAGCATGAGAGTTATGCCTCTAACCGATGAGATGACACTTGAATGGTTTGTTAAATTCGCTAAAAAGGGGCACAGAAAGTAGCTCCTTTCCTTTTTTTTATTTTTAAGCCATATACTAATATGAAAGCAACAGTAGAAATTAGTTCCTATATAGAGGGACGTTATAATTCAGCAAAACTTGAAAAGTTAAAAGCTGCTCTTGAAAAAGAATTTAAAGCGATTAATGTTCACGAGAGCGAAGTTAATTTATTGCCTGAGGATGGTGTAAAGGTAAAAATCTCAATGAGTGCCAAATACCAAACTCCTTATGTGAGCGTTGAAAATTGGGGAAGCTATTTACGTGTTGGAAAGTTAGAGGATGCCGTTAAAGAGGCATTGGATTCTCGTGGGTTTGAAGTAACTGAGGAAGGTGATGATGAAGACCAATTGAAAATTAGTTTTGAATAATTCCTTTTTTTTATTTATCAGCCATATATAGTTATGACAGCAAAAACGACATCAAAATGCCAAAAGCCTTGGTTTAGAATTACAAAGGATATAGAATATTCAACCGACTTTGAATTCTTTAAGGGCAATCAAATAATGGTTGTAAGAACTGGCAAAGTTCATAACTTCTGTTCTCGTATTGAGGGGAAGAGTTTTCTTAAATATGTATCTCCTTATAAAGGTGGAGATTTAACTCCGACAGAGAAAGACCAAATAATTCGTTCTATTCAAGCTGACATATTAAAAGGTAAGTATCATTCAAAAGGTAAATTCGTTGACTAACATGAAAACAAAAAAAGAAATACCAGCAGCAGGCTTCTGCATTGTCAGAACAGATTATTTTAAAGGCAATCAAATAGTCTATTTATTCAATCGGAGAATTAAATATCCTTTTGGAATTCTATATCGTTGGTTAAATGATGATGATGGTTTTCAGATATTTTTTAAAGGCAAATGGAGAGATGAAGAGTCAATTAATTTTGAATTTCCTTCAGATGAAAAGGAAATTATAAAATATGTTTTTGCAGGTTGTGATATGATTAATACACAAAAATTAGCAGACACCTTTTCTGATGAAGAATTAAAGCTCTTGTTATCTCAATGTGGGTATAAAACAGAATATACAAGAAGTGAAATTATAACAATGATTACGTATCTTGTCTTTACTCATAAATATAATATGATAGGATTAAAACATCCTCTTTTGAAAAAGAAATAATGAAAACAAAAGTCATAATATTAATTCTCTCCCTCTTATTGTCTTGCACAAATAAAGAGTCTAATAAAAAAATATTGCCAGCGGAAAGTGGTAAAATTCAGGTAGATTCCGCTGAGTATAATCCTGCCGATGACGAGCAGACTTGCCGAAATTAAAGTCTCCCTTTTTTTCTTTTCAAACCATATAGAGTTATGAAAGCAAAAGTAGAAAATAAACTAAAAGGAGAAATCAGTGGTCTATATGACTTACGAATAGGTTTCTCAGATAGTGTTCCTCGCAGAGAAAGAATTATGAGAGCAATCAGAGATTGCTTTAACCGAAACGAAGGAGAACTCGACAAGGAGTTAATGGATAAAACCATTGAAGCAGTAGGTAAAAACAACCCTGATTATATTGCTTGTTGGGATGATTTCAAAGAAACTTTTGAGATTAAGATTACAAAGGAAAATACATACTTAAATCCATTTTATATTTAAGAGCATGAAAAAATTAGTTTTAATATTCTTATTGTGCTCAACAGCAACATTTGCTCAGCAAAGGATTGATGAGTATAAAGATTACAAGCCATGTACTGATTGCTTTAATCAATTTAAGAGTACCAATCAGGTAGAGTTAGATAATTGGAAAAAAAGTGGACTTGCCAATTATGGTATTCCTCCACAAACAAAAAGAGTTCAAAGTCAATTCAAACAAAGAGTAGGCGGAGTTCTTGGCGGAGTAGCATTGATTTTTATTACAGCAATTACATATTCAGTTTATAACCAAGCAAATAAAGCAGCCAGTGGGATACATTAGATTCATATTACTTTGTGCCTTGTTGCAATCTTGTGCAACCAAGGTTCCTTTTACTTCCGAGCTACAAAAGGAATATCAATTTCCTGAGAGCAAGTTGAAACGAGTTCAGTTTTATACCTCAGGGGAAATTGTTTTAACTGAAACAAAAACTGATGGGGATGTAACTGTAACCGACGGTAAGGTTTATGTTAAGAGTGAACATCAAGTTGAGAAAATAATTCTTAAAAAGAATACTCCTTGTGTACTTGAACAAGTCATAGATAACAACAAGTTCTTATTTAGTTTTGAGTACGGCGAAAATAGGGTTCTGCTGTTTGGTAATGCCTCAACTGGTTATTTTAGTTTGATGGCAAAGGAATGGAAAAACAAAGTAGGTACAATTAGCTATGCAGGTAAGAGATATGTAACAACCAATGGAGATGTATTTTTAAATATTAAACTTAGAAAATTAAATCAACTTAAGGGTAGACAAAGAACTGTTAAGGGTAGAAAAGTATAGTTTCGTTTTTATTAATTTAAAGCCATATAATAATAATAATAATAATTTAAAAACTTTGACAAATGAAAAAATTTAAAAAAATTAAAATAATGGATAAAATGATAAGAAAAGCATTTATTGAAGAGCATGGAAAAAGAGCTTATAATGCTTTTATCTCAAGAAGTCCAAGATTTGGGGGTGGAACAATTCATTTAATAATAGCTAACGGTTTATTAACTGAATTATACTCATAACAAAAAACACTTTTGCGAGTACATCCAAAATTCAGTTCATAGTCAAATTTAACCTACGCACATATTGTCATTAGTACGTATAATTTACATTCTAAAAAAGTAATCAAATACCATATTTTTCATATGTTTTAATCCATTTACGAATTGAATTATCAGAGACTCCATATTTACGTCCAACAGCAGAATAACCAAATTCTTTTATTTCTTGGATTAAAATATCATACGAAGGTCTATTTACATTTCTCTGTTTCAAAGCTCTATTAAGTTCATTTTTAGTAAGTCCTAAATTTTCGATTCTTTCTTTTTGTTGTTTAATATTTTTTTCCTTTTTAATTTTTTGTTTATATTCTTTATATGTAATAATTCCTATTTTTTCATAGATGATATCAGAATTTATAAACTTAAATAATTTTTCAAAACATAAATCAATATCAACTTGAATATCTTTTGCAGCAAATCTTATTACCCTCCATCCGAGACTTATGAGCAATTTATCTTTTTCTTCATCGCTTTTTTTCCTTTCTTTTAAATTATGTTGAGCACCATCTATCTCAACTGCAACCATTTCATTTTCAAAAGCAAAATCTATGAAATAAGGGAATTCTGATTTTTCTCTAATTATTAAATGTTTTTCCTCTAATTTTAATTCTTTACATTTTTTTATAAATATTTTTTCTGGATAAGACATATTTGTTAATCTCCACGCAGTCTTCTCAGGATTATCTTTCATAAATTTAAGTCTTGCCTTTCTTTGTAGCTCTTTTATACATTCTAAATTTCCGCAAGTTAAATTAATATTAATTCCACGTAATTTCTCATTCACTTTGACTGGATTTCCACATAAGCATTTAGGTATAATTAAATGTTCATGTTTTAACTTATAATCTAAAAATCTAAGGTTGTGCTTTTTTATCACATGTTGGGCAAGACCTACATTTTTTTCTGTCTTGTAGTTACATATTTTACAATTCATATATTTATTTTATTATAAATATATGAAAAAATTCGAACCCATACAAGTATAGTTATTTGAGCTCTGTATCGGAGTCGAACCGACATTCCAAGCTTGAGGGGCTTGTTTCCTGAACCATTAGAAGAACAGAGCAATGTATCGCTGACCAGATTCGAACTGGCTTGATTCAAGTTTGAAGGACTTGTGGCTCAACCTCGTTGCCCTCAGCGACATTTGTACTCCATAACGGTACTGACCCGTTTTTAAAGGCTTGAAAAACCTTTGTCCTACCTTTAGACGAATGGAGCATGATAAAATAAAGAACAAAAAAAAAGAGAGATAACCATTACTGACTATCTCTCTTTCGAAAATAAGTGGGCTTCTCACCCGCAACTTTTTTCTTAACTTAGAACATAGCCATTTAATGAAGATTCCTCTTCACGTTCGGCTAAAGTTTCTATGTTAATTAATGTTCTCATTTTTCTTCACAAGTTCTTTCGAACTTAAAATTATGTTTTTTTTATTAAGTAGCGGGAGAGGGATTCGAACCCCCGACCTTGGCGTTATGCTTACCACTATGGCTTTCGCCACCTTTTTAGTTTGTAGTCTGGACTTTACCTTTACCTTTCTCTTTCGAGTTAAGGTATCTGCCGTCAAGTCTCTACACCTTCCTTTTACAAGGCTTGGCTCGGTATTACCAGTTTAAAGGCTTCACCGACTTTGACAGAATAACACATACAAATTTCTTTTTATGTTGCCCATTCGAAATTATTTACTAATCTCACTTAAGCGCCACGAGCTACCACTGCTCTATCCCACAATATTTGTTTTCTTTTAAAGAACGAATTTAATATAAATATATAATTTTTTTATTTATTATAAACTTATACGCAAATATATTACAAAAGTTTCAAAAAAACAAGCATTTCTTCAAATTTTTTTTCCACAAACTCTTTTTTATACTTTCCCATGTCTTTAATTATATAAGATTGATAGCCTAAGTTGCTGATTTCTTGCATTTTAATTCTATCTCTGTTCTGAACCTGTTCCACAGAATGTTTCTTGGTTATTTTTTCATAATGCCATTTTCCATTCCATAATATGGCTAATTTTAAATCTTCTATAATTACATCAGCATCCCAACCATTAAAAATTGGCTCATTAAATTTAACTTCTTTAAACTTCTGCCTACATAATTCTTCAAAATAAATTTCATTCTTACTACGTCTATTTTTGCTTTGAGCTACAACAGATGCGAGACCAGCTTTTCTGCCTGTACCTAAATTTATATTACTCCATGTAGTTGTACAACTTCGAGAACAAAATCTCTTATTAGTAGTCTCTTTATCACAATTAATACATATTCTTTTTTGCTTTACATTAATCATCTTTTGCGTTTTTTGTTTAATAGGCTTTTCTGTATTTAGGTAAAATTTTTTTAAACCATTAGAAATTTTTTCTTTTATGTCAGACGAATGAACTCTTTTTTTACCATTAAATATACCAGCACAACTCATGGAACAAAAGTTATTCTTACCTTCTTTGATTTCACTATTCTTTTTTAATGTTATTTTATTACAATTTGCACAAATAACATTTTGAACTTTGCTGGCATATTTGTCATTGCAGGCTTTTGAGCAAAATTTCACACGTCCTCTATTATGGGATAATTCATGTTTAATGTTTGATTTATAAACATAAAATGTACTTTGACAATTATAACATTGACATGGCAATTTTTCTTTAGATTTAGCTGTATAAAATTCTTGTTCTGTATAAAGTGGCTTCATTGGTTTTTTATTTATAAATAATAACAAAAAAGTAGCAGAATTCAAAGTTAAACCAAATATTTCACTCCTTTTTTTTTAATTGAGACCATATAGGGTAGGAAATAGGGTTGTAAGCAAGACGGCATAAAACGCTGAACTTAGATGTTCCGTAAGACCCCAGGACTTACCTATTTCCTTTTTATTCTTTTTACTCCATATAGATATAATGACTTTAGAAAAATTGATAGATTTAGGAATAGCAGCCAAAGTGACGAATGAAATATTTGTCTACCACGTAACTGGGTTCCTTACAAATATTACCTATCATGGAAACTCAAAAAGTATTATTTTCTTCTCAGTCATAGACGGAACAGTCTACAGAGAAGAAAAAAGTCCTCACTATTTGGATTTCGAAGATTTTATTGCATATGCAAAAGGTATAGCAAATCATATGCACAATAATGGTCATCCAATTCCGTATCTTGATGGTTCAAATTTAAATTAATTTCCTTTTTTTTATTTTCATGCCATATAATAACATGAAGACACATCCAACAGCAACAGAACTATTTAAACGAGCATTCGATAGAATGACAAGAAAGCTTAGTCTAAGTGATAAGTTAACCGCTGAGGAACAACTTGAAAATGTACTTAAGGAAGATAGACGTCAACGTTTTATAGCTGATATTCTATCTATCCGACAAAGTGGACACTATGTGCCTGACTATAATAAACCAAAAAAACATACTGATTATAAATTGGTTGTTGTAAAAGATTCAGTTGAAACTATTGTCAGCGGAAATACATTTATAAAACACGAAAGACCTGAGAACTTTGTAGGAGCCGACGGTAGCCTCATAAATGCTTATGGTAATTGGTTTACAAATATCAAAGAGGCTCATGCCAATCAATTGGAGGCAAAACGATTGCAAGAACTTCAACGACTTCAACGTGAAAATGTAATGTCAGACTTTGAAGATGCCTTAATACGCAAAATGTTGGTTGTTGATTAATTTCCTTTTTTTTATTTATAAACCATATAAAGATATGAGAACAACTAAAAAACTTTCAAAAGTATATATCTCTCTTCAACAAGAGTGTATGGATAAAATAAAGTCATTCTTCAACAACAAGAAATTTGACCGTATTATAATTGATGCAAATCAGTTTTTAAATATTTCTACAGGAGTTGGAATAGGTACTGTAACAGAAGTTCATAGAAACGGAGATGTATTTTTTACACGTAATGGCACTCCGTCTAAGTGTGTTAATAGAGCAATAGATAATGAACCATTGCCAGTAGATGCTTTGTTAACAATATTGGATGAACTTGAAAGAATGAAAAAAGAAAATCAACTAAAAAAGCCATAAAATGAACAAAGAAGATTTAATAGGAAAATTTATTGTGGCATTTGACACAATCGTTGACGGTGAACAAACTGCAACCAATGAAGATGATTTGCCAACTCTACATGAAAGTGAGGATGAGGCATTTAAGGAGTTATTCGATGATGCGTATTCAATGCTATCAAACTACAGCGACGAGGAACTTGAAGAATATGCTGAGGGTGTAACAGCCGAAATGGTTGAGGAAATGGGCAAGATTAATTTTATTGGTCAAGTAATTTTAATGAAAGACTTTATGGCTCGGTGTCCACAATGCAATGTCAACAATGAATATGTTGTTAAAGCCGAGGATTTTATTAAAGGTCATAAGATAATTTTTAAAGGAAGCAATTAAGCTTCCTTTTTTTTGTTTTGTTACCATATAAAGATATGAAAACATTTAAATTATTTATTTTTTTTGTATTAATTAGCAAATCTATTACTTCTCAAGAAATTCACAAGACGACTAAAAATTCTTTTACTTTTTTATTAGAAAAAAAAGTAGGATTTAAAGGAGTTGGAGTGAGTATGTTTTATCATAAAGATAGAATAGCTTTTTATATAAACGCTAAATTTAATCACTCAGAAGAATTTGAAAAAACTTCTACGTTTAAAGATACCTCAGCGAATGTTCATATAGATAGTGGTATCAGAACGGGTTGTATGTGTAATGATGGTACTATGTCAGATGCTACGGGTAGTGGAGCTTGCTCTAATCATGGAGGAGTTAACTATTGGATTACAACAGTAGAATCTAACTATATTTCAGAAAGTCAGATAGAAAATACTACAACAAAAAAAACAAATTTAGAATATGGAATTATTAATATTGGAATGTCATACAATTTATTAAAGAAAGAAAAAAAATATAATGCAATATGCTTCATAGGTTTGGGACGAACTAAATTTAGAGGTACAAAAGAATTGACTTTAATACGAAACTCTGCATTTTATAATATAAATTTAAAAAGAACATATTTTGGTGATTTAGAATATAAAAAATTGAATCTTAATATAGGTTTTTTGTTTGAAGATAAACAAAAACATTTGTCATTTGCCACAAGTATTGATACTACCCCAATTACATTAAATTTTAGTGTAGGTTTTAATTTTTAAAGGAAGCAATTAAGCTTCCTTTTTTTTATTTATATACCATATAAAGATATAACCCCCTAAATATAGCAAAATGAAAATCCTAAAAAAAGGCAACTTCTTTGTTGCTTACCGTGATGAGAACGACAAAAACACTCCTGATGGAGTTGGAATGAATGACCGAATTAAAATCGGTGATAGTCTTGGCAAAATCAACATCAAGTCTGAAAAATTTATCGGAAACACAATATCTCTTCTTCCGCTTTCTGCACATCTTGAAAAACATAAGTTCAACCAAAAAAGAAAAAGAGTTTGGAATGTTATATTAATTAACTCTGATGATGAGCAAATTGACCAAACTCAAATTGATGAGAAGAAAGCTTCTCTCGCTTGGGAGTTATTCAAAGAATTTGGACATGAAAAGAAAAAAGGTATGAGATTGGAATGGCAACCTGAATGGGAAGTCATAGAAGATTAAGCTCCTTTTTTTTAATTATAAACCATATAAAGATATAACCCCTAAATAATAAAGTCATGTTAAAAATTGAATTCAATCCGAACACAAATGTTCTAAAAGTAGAAAGTGAAGATACCCAGCCATTCAAAGAAAAAATTGGTATTGGTGGATGGTACACTGTCTTAAGTAAAAAGAATGATAAATTATTCTATATAGAAGTATTAGAAGATGGCTCCGACTACATTATCAACGTCCATGGATTAGAAGAAGCAGAGCAACCGCCTTTCTATGATATCTCACATTTACTTTCAGCTCAAAGAATTAAAGTATTACCTTTCACAAAAAAATATGTGATGGTAGAAGTAAAAATTCAAAATGGTGAATATGAGTATTATTCTAAATCTTTACACTTAGTAGGAAAAAAAGTAGATGCTCACAAAATAGGAGAGCGTCATGCCAAAAAATTCTATGCAAATTTTTCTCACAAAGATGATGGTACTTATTACTTCAATGGCGGTGAAGTTGCAACACAACTTTATAAGGCTCAAGAAATTACACGTAAGGAATACCAAATTTTAAATAAATTTTTATAAAAAACTTGACTTTCTCAAAAAACTATATTATAATTAATATAGTTTTTGGGAGAGTAGCTCAGAGAGTCTGCAAAGACGGGCAGAGCAGTATCCTTTATAAATGTGAGAGTAGCTCAGCGTTATTATACGGTTTGTTTTACAAAAGGTCAGAGCACAAGATTGAAACCCTTGGAGTCGGTGCGTTCGAATCCACCCTCTCACACAAAAAATTATAAAAAATCTTTTTTTAAAGATTGGACATATTGTAACATTTTTTCATTTTTATAATTAGAGTGTTTTGCTCTGTGACAATTAGCACAAAGTAAAACACATTTATCCAATTCCTTTATTAACTTTTCTTTAGATACTCTTGCAGAATTTACTCCACTTAATTGAAAGTCTTTTTCAGATGGGTCTAAATGATGAAAATCATAACAACTAATATCTAAACCAGATATTTTGCAATCTGTACACTCTCCCCCTTTATAATTAATCATCCAATTTTTTATTTTAAATCTTCGTGTATTTGTATAACAAGTCATACAAATATTTTTTCTGTCTTTTATGTTTTTATCGCAAATAAGACAAGTCTTATTTTTGTTTTTTAACTCTAATTGTTTTTCTTGCGAAAATCTTTTTTTGTCTATTTCTATTTCGTCTTTTTTTAAAACTTTTGATACAGTAACCCTGTGAATTCCAAGTTTAATAGATATATCTTTACAGTTTATTCCAGATAAATATAAGTCTATAATTTGCTTTTTTGTTTCATCTGAAACTAATCTATTTGTTTGACTAAATCTATTCAATTTATATTCTTTAATTTTTCTTCTTAATTTACTTAGATTTATGTTTAAAATATTGGCAATTTCCATATTGGTAAGACCTTGGTCTATATACGATTTTATTAACTCCTTTTCCATTTTATGAACACGTTTACATGTAAATATTAAATAAAAAACTTTTTTTGAGTCTACTTGTTCATTTTTTTAAAAAAAACGTTTTGTTTTTATATAAAAGGAAACTATATTTTAAATGAATAAAAGGTTGCCACCTTTTTGTTATTCAATATTGTTGTTTGTTAAAAGGGAGATATTAAAGTCTCCCTTTTTTTATTTATGCACCATATATACATATGAAATTTACCACTTTTTATAATCAAAACTTCAGCTCAAAAGAATCAATTTCTACAAGTAGAGCAGAATGGGAATCAGCTCCGTGTCCAATTGATATGACACAAGTTACAGATGAGCAGATGCAAAAATTTGTTGATAAGTTTTATGTTGGAGAAGACAAAGAAGCTTATTTTGATGAAGCGGAGGCATGGCTTATTAAAAACACCAAAGCTAAGTATTTAGAAGACTATTCCAAAAAAGAATTTGAGGCATATCAAAAACGTTCTAAAGAACTTTACTATCAAAATAACTAATCCCTTTTTTTATTTTCATACCATATAGTAATAAGTTAAAAAATAAATTAAATTAAAAAAAAAGAAAAGATGAGCACAGAAACGTAAAAAACCACTCGCACCGACTTATCACAAGTTGACCCTCGTAACTTACGAATTGAAGAAGGATTCAATAAACGTGTAGATTACGGAGACATCGCTGCCCTTGCAGCATCAATTGTATCCTTTGGAATTATTGAACCACTCAAGGCACATAAGGTTCGTGGTGAGGAAGCATATATTGTTACAGACGGACACCGTCGTCATGCAGCCTTAATGCTCGCTTTAGAAAACCACCGCAAAGGTGTTAAAGGCTTCGAAGACATCTCAAAGATTGAACGTGTGCCTGTAGTTCCTGCCTCTGCCAACTTAAAGGAACGCTTGTATATCATGGCAATTACAGGAGAGACCAAGAAAGTCTTAACCGACATGGAAAAGGTTGAAATGTACCAAGCCTTAATTGAAATGGGAGAATCTGAGGGCAAAAAACGTTCACAAATTATTGACGAGATTGTTAGTAAATTGGGTGTGTCAAAGGCTTCTGTGTATAACACATTGACAATCGGAAACTTGCCTGATGTTATTAAACAACGCATCGTTGATAATGAAATCTCTGCAAGTGCAGTTGTTAACATTACTCGTGAATTAAAAAACGAGAAAGACCAAATCGCTGCTGTTAATGTAGCAATTGATAGTGCAAATGCTGCCACCGCAGAAAGTGGAAAGAAAGTTAAAGCAACCGCCAAGGATGTTAAGGGCTTAAAATCAAAAACTCCAATGGCTCGTATCAAGGAGGTTGCTGAGAAGTTGGAAAAGAATGAAGTAAACAATACCCGTGCAAATGCCTTAAAGGCTTTGTTAAAAGGTTTAGACGAAAAGAAATCTCTTAACAAATTGTACGAACTATTTATCTAATACAAAACCAAAGTCTCCCCTGATAAAAAAGGGGGAATTTTTTGAAACCTTTTAAAATTAAAAACGTATAATAATAAAAAAAATAACACAATGAAAAAAATTATCTTATTAACATCAATCGTCGCTATGACAACTTTGTTTTCATGTCAAAAAGAAAAGGTATTAGCACCAATTACACATGAACCAGTAGTAGCAGCTCTCACAACAGATACATTAAATGTAAAAGTTTATTTCAGTGACAATGTAAATTTTAGCACATCGGATTATACTTTAACGGTTGTAGATGTTGAAACAAATACAGTTGTAGATAGTACTGTTGTAAGTGGAATTGTTTTTGGCAATCCTTATTCAGGAAATGTAATCCGATTACCAAGAGTTTTAACAACTGACGGAACAATCAAAGAGAAAGTTTATAATGTTTTTTTAGGTGGTAGAAGTGGAACTAAATTATTTAATGGAATACCCGTTGTTTCAGGAAATGTAAAAGACACAACAAGTACTTATAACACAACTCCAAATTATGCAGGTAGGACTTACAAATATGGCTTTGCGAATGTTATTGTAAATGATAGTATTATAAGTCCTATGGGAATTTTACGAAATCAACCTCACCCTGAAAGTGGTTTTAGTGAAACAGATTCATTTGGGCAATACGTCGTCTTTTAAATAAAAAAATTAAAGCTCCATTTTGTTGGAGCTTTTTTTTTGTTTATATTTAATCATGGCAAAACAAATTGATATAGGCTCAAAAGAATTTAGCAAGCTACTCATTGGCTCTCCCCATCTTCCAAGTGGAGAACTCATAAAACAATTGGACTCAAAAATGTTTCCTCTTGACCAAAATAAAGTATTCAACCATAAACCTGAACAACTTGCCTTCAAGGAATTCTCCCGTTGCCTCTCCCTTTATCAAGAGAAAAATCCTGGGTGCAGACCAGAGCAAGCAATCGGCAGAGCTGTAGGAGTTCAATCACTTATCATTCGTAGCGAGGCTCCTCATAAGGAACAGCTTGAAGCCTTGGCTATAAAAACTATCAAAGATTTATATCAAGTACCAGATATCATAGACCTTAAGGCTATTATCAATCCAAATACATCCTTAAGCACCGAACAAGACCATAGCCCAGACACTTTTCTGGAACTTACCTTAGAGCAAAAGAATGCAATGAGAGATGAGATACAAAAGAGAATAATACTTAACGGCTTGGTACATGGTAGCTCCATGCAAGTATGGAAGGGATTATTTCATTTGGTATCAGAAGAACTGAACAAAATAAATCCAGCACTTAAGGAATTATATGAGGTTTATACCTCAGCAACTGGATTATATCTTTGGCAGCTTAATCCAAATGTAATGGTTAAGGCTGTTCAGCAAAATGCACAAATGACTCAAGGATACAATAAGCTGGAATTTAATAGAGATGGTAGAGAAGGAGGAACCATAACGGCTGAAGCTATTAATTTTCCAGTAATGCTTCATGAGCTTAACAAGGGTGTAATGGATTGGATTGTATCCGCTGGTATACCAAAGAATTATTCTGAGGCTGAACTAAAATATTATTACTCCAAATCCGATGATTATCCTTCAGAAATCTATCATTACTTATTATCCCCTACTTTATGGTCTAACCTATTGGATGTATTAGAAATAGAAAATAGTATGATTCCTAAAGCATTGTCTAATATTGTTAAACTTTCATATTCTGAATTAGCTGATTTATTTAAAACTATAATAGATGATAAAATAAAAGGTAGAGAGAAAATATTATATTATAAAATTTTATAATGACATTCTTCATTTTAATAAATTTATATACATTTATAATAAAAAAGTATGCCAAAAAAATTAACGAAAGAGACTTTTATTCAGAGAAGTATAAATATACATGGAGTGTTATATGATTATTCAAAGGTTGATTATAAAAATAATCAGAAACCTGTAGAAATTATTTGTCCAAAACATACAGTTTTTTGGCTTGCTCCTTGTAGTCATTTTAAAGGAAGAGGATGTCCAATTTGTTCTGGCTATAAAATAAGCACAAAAGAATTTATCGAAAAAGCAAAAGCTTTGCATGGAAATAAATATGATTATTCATCCGTAAATTATACAGGTATTTTTAATAAAATAAAAATATTTTGTAATATACATGGGGAGTTTCAACAAACTCCTGATAGACACCTTAATAGTAATGGATGTTTATTATGTGGAATTAAAATTTCATCTGATAAAAAAAGATATAGTACTATTGATTTTATAGAGAAAGCAAAAAAAGTACATGGAAATAAATATGATTATTCATTAGTTAAATATAATCATAGCAAGGATAATGTTGTTATTGTTTGTCCAGAACATGGCAAATTCGAGCAAACACCAAATGCTCATTGGATAGGAAAAGGATGCATTCGTTGTAATGAATCTAAAGGAGAAAAACAAATAGAAAAATTACTTTTAAAAAACAACATTTTATTTGAAGCTCAAAAGAAATTTGATAAGTGTAAAAAACATAATTATTTACCATTTGATTTTTATTTGCCAGAATATAATATTTGCATTGAATATGACGGAGAACAACACTATAAAGTTGTTGAATGGTTTGGAGGAGAAAAAAGTTTTAAGCAGACTCAAGTAAATGATAAGTTTAAAACCGAATTTTGTAAAAAAAATAATATTATATTATTCAGAATAAAGTATAATCAAAATATAAAAGAAAAAATAAAAGAATTAATCAAGCTATTCAACAAATGAACCCAGATATCATAACCATAGAGCCAGAAGTTCTACCAGATACAAGACCAGCCGAGCCAGCCATCCAGCCATCTACAGAGCCAAGTCCTTGGAAGTTTCCAGCTCCTGCCGTAGACCCGACAATTAAAGGGTTGATTTTCTTTTGAGCTCAGACAAATATTAACATTCTAATTTGTTCCCTTTTTTTATTCTTATACCATATAGTTTCAAGAGAAACAAAATGTGCTGAAGGAAATATAGAAGATGAAATTGGGCTTTCCTTTTTTTTTCTTTTAAGCCATATAAAAATAAAAAAAGCAAGTTATGAAAAAAGAAATGTTAAAATCGTTTGTAATTAAAGGAGATACTGCAAACATTGAAAAAGACAAAATGAATGTGGTTAAATTCTTAAACGCAGAAACCAACAAAGAAAAACAAGAGGCGTTTGCTGAATTATATAAAAGATATAGCGAAACCATTCGTTACTATATGTTGAGAAACGTAAAAGGATACGAAGAAACCGCTGATGACTTAACTCAGGATGTGTTTACAAAAGTGTACGAAAAAATGCACTTGTACAAAGCAGAAAATGCTTTCTCTACTTGGTTGTTCAGAATAGCTACAAACACTTTGATTGATTTCAAACGTAGCGACAAAGTAGAAGTTTTAAGTATGGATAACTTAAAAGTAAACTCAAACAGTGATGAGGAAACAACTGAGAATGTTTTTCAAATTGTGGATAACAGTTCAAATGTTGAGAAAATCATTGACAAGTCTGAAAGAGCTGAGGCAGTAAGAATTGCAATCGACAACATCAAAAACCCAAAACAAAAACAAGCAATTGAATTGTTTTTCTTTGAAGAGTTGTCAATCGAAGAAATCGCATCTAAAATGAATGAGTGCGAAAATACAGTTAAAGGTTTAATCTTTAGAGGTAAGGCATCAATCCAAGCTTCATTTGCCAACCAAGAAGTAGAAGCTGTAATTTAAAAAATTAAAGTTTATTTTGCTCACCTCGCCCAATACAGGCGAGGTTTGCTTTTTTTAAATATATTTATTCGCAACACACAATTATTTCTCTGCGTTAAATGGAAATCAAAAAAGCAAAAAACATCCTAAACGAAATGCTTGATATCTGCTCTCAATTAGAAGACGAGACTCTTAACGAAGCCTGTTCAGGAATTTACAATGATGTATCAGCAGCCAAGACAGTAAATGCTGTCATCTCTTCAGCAAGAGAACTAATGGTCTTTGTTAATGATGCAGATTGGTTTGACCTTGAAGAATTAAAAGAAGAATTAGAACAGATATATAATAACCTTCTCGAAGAAGACGAAGATTTTTAAAAAAAAATTTGCAAGCTTAATTTTATTTCATATATTTGTGGTATAATTAAAAAACACAAAAAAATGAGAAGCTTATTCACAACAGCACTTTTTGGAATCACAATCCTTGTTGGAGCAGTGTCCGCAATCTTCGGAGTTTATACAATGATTTCTGACATCTCTGATGGAGGTGAATTAATTAAAGGATATATGTACTTCTCCCTTGGTATCATTCTTGCCCTTTCTATGTTAACAATCTATGCAATCGGCGCATTAACTGATGCAGTTAAGATTCTTGGAGACCTTATGTTTAAACAAACCAAGAAAGATAAGATTAGCAATATGTTCGGCGGCGGAAATCCAATGGGCGGCTCTCCCCAAGGAGAACATCCACTTGCACAATTACTTAAACGTATAGCAGAAGATACAAAAAACGGAGAATTCGGAAACGGCAAAATCCAAATCACAAGAATGGATAGAGATGGAAATATGCATTCGCTTGGAGAAAGAGAATTTAAGAGCCACGAAGATTTAATTAAGTTCAGAGACGAAGTCTTATCAGGAGCGTTCGGAAAGGATGTAGACCTTAAGGATATGACAATAGAACAACTTCAAAGAGAAGAACTTAATGCAGTTGAGAAACAAGATTTCGAACTTGCTGCATCTATTAGAGACCTCATCAATGAGAAATCTAATAGAAAAAGTGAACAATAAATGAAACCTTTTTAAAGGAAAAGCGTATAAGATATTGTAAACGGTCTTTTTTGCCATAGACCACAATTGCTTTTCTTTTTTTTAATCTCGAAGGAAACCTGCCATAACGGTGGGTTTCCTTTTTTTTATTCCTACACCATATAAGCACATGACAAAAATTCAAGAAAATATTAAAGCCTACGAGGAAGGACTCGCAAGATTCAAAGTTAACTTAGCTCGCTGGAACCAAATCAAGAAATTGCTGAAGGGTTTTAGAAGCGAAGGCTTGCCTGCTCCAAAGAGATATCTGGAGAATGCTGAAGAAGTATTGGTGCAGGTTGTTTCATTCAGGATGTTTATTAAGCCTCAAAGAAAAAAATATGACCTTGAGTTCCTCCAGAAAAAAATGAATAAACATGTTGCGGCTGAAGAGTATGAAAAGGCTGTACCATATAGAGATAGAATTATTTTTTTAAAAGGCGAATAACAATGAAACCTTTTCGCAGTTCACACGTATAATAATTTATGTCAGATACAAAACAAATAAATTTTCGCTTTGCAAAAAATTGGAAAATCTTTATTGATTGGCACAATGCACTTACAAGAAATGGTATGGATAAAGTTTCTTGGCATATCCAATCACAAAAAATAGAAGACATTTTCGAGGCAACCGTTCCTAACATCGTGGATTGGAAAATGATTTGGAAAGACCTTAATACTTGGCTTATCCAAATGTATAAAAAAACTGACGTCGTTAAATGGAGCGAACACCAACGTCAAATCGAGACTCTACTTTTAAATCAATTAAAAGACCTGAACACCGAACAATTTATCTTGGTGTATAGACTTAACGGGAAACCTCAAGCTGACCCAAGCACAATGACATATTGGGAAGCTGTTCGAGTTAAACAAAACCTTGAGGGGGATTTAAATGGGTTGGGTGGAAATGAGGACATGGATAATATTACAATCGTAAATCTTAAAAAACTTTTGGCTTAATTCTCCCTTTTTTTAAATTTAAACCATATAAATAAAATTAAGAAGACAATGAAAAGAATTGATATTAATGATTGGCGATATAAATTAATCGTTGTAATGTTCGGAATGGCAGAAAAAGATTTACCTGAAAACTCTTGCCAGTATCATCTCTATACAATACTCGGAGTTATTCTATATCCGTTCTATTGGTTCCCTGAACTTATAGGCGCTATAGCATCAAATGACTGGAAAGATTTTAAAACATTATTAAAACCTCATCGTGACAAGGAAACCTATTACAGAATTACAAAACCTATGTGGTGTTTGGCTATATCATTTGTACTAATTGCTGTGAGCCTAACAGCAACGATTGGATTAGTAATTTTAACAACAAAATTATTTCATATAGATGAAAAATCTTTAGACGTAATTACATTTTCTGATTTATTCTTAGTAGGCACATTATTGCTACCACTTTATGCGTATTTTATACAGCTCTTAGGAAAGGCATATAATAAATGCAAGGAATGTTGCAAGCCGATTCAGTATACTGGAAGATACGAATATTATGAGCATGAAGATTTCAATATGTACGTTAAGAATCCAGTCCTTACAGATAAATCAAAACTTTACTACCAAGGTGCAGGCCCAAATTGGGATGAGGATGATAATGAAAAGCGATTCTTTAAGATGTTTATCTCCAGTGAATTAAAGTATAGCAAAGAAGAATGGATGAAAGCAGGATTAAAAGAAGGAACCATCCTTACTGATGAAGTTTTCGAAGAAGCAACCAAAAAAGCATTTAATAAATAAATTATGACCATAGAATCAATTCTCCCTGAAATTAAGTCTGAAATTCCTGACTTATTCGCAAGCGCCGAAAATGCAAATCGTATGGCAAATGACTCAAACCTGGATGCAATTATTAAGGAATGGGTCCCTGAAGAAGATGAAATCATCTCCTTTAAGGTATCAGAAAGGTCACATGCCATCCTGATTGTGGCAAAGAATGAAGATGATGAATTCTCTATCTATAGATTCTTTCCTGGTTATGACAAGTGGAATGTATCAGTGGATGTGCAGATGCAAACAATGGCCGATGCATTCAATAACCTGTTGAGCTATAGATAAATGAACAACTACTTCCTCACATATGTCCTGGTTAAATCCTATTACATGGAAGATGGCCACCAAAAGGAAAACAAATCAGCCATGGTTGAGGCCGAATCTGAAGCAAAGGCCGAGGAGACCTTAAAAAGATATTGGGATAATAAGTCAGACAATTACGGAGTAATGTATGATGCCAAGGATATAGAAGTTGCCATCTCCCTTAAACAATCAGAAATACTTTCAGACGAAAAGAAATTATGAATTACGAATTATTAGAATATACAGTACAGTGCTCTGAACTCGGCGATACACATAAGGTAATTGCTGTAGGCTCATCACATCAAGCCCTTGAGGGCTATCTTAAAAATACTCTCGGCAAATCTCTGGAGAAAGATAAATCGAAACCTTTTGACGACTATTACGTAATAAGAGAAACGGATGTTATAATTGTACCAAATGAAGCTCAAGAAACTATTCAAGGCGCTGAAGAAGAGCATTATTAAAAACTTCCAATTCAAAATGAAAGAACCAAAAGTAAATCTAACCAGAGGCGAGGCCTTTGCCCAGGAAAAAGAACTCTACCACGAAAAGGTAGAAGAAACCTGGAGCGTCTTCGGAGACGTGACTGGCTTCTGCTATAAGGAAGGAATCGAAACAAAGGAAGCAGCCCAGGCATATGTGGATGAACTTAACAAGAATTTAAAAAATATTCATTCTTAACTTGGTTTTTCTTTTTCCCTTTATTATTTTTAACGATGCTTTCCAATGCCTGCGACAGACCTCTGCGACGTATATGACAAGTCCGAGCAACGCTCAAGGAGCACAAGAGACCCCCAACGTATATGGGGGTTTTTCTTTTTGTATATCTCTCCCCCCATCTCTCCCTGAAACCTTTCTTATTTCTTTTCGTATAAAAGATACTTAAGAAAATTGGAAATGTTAATAACACAAACTACATCATTTTTTAAAGATGGCGCCAGTGCAGAAATACGTGGGGTTAGAGGAAAACTTTACTTTGGTTACTTTAACAAATGTTGGTACTTCGTATCAAACTCAGATAAAGATTGGGCCAGAACAGATGAATTAGTTCGGCCTTCTGAATACAAGTCTGCTACAATGATAGCAGGTCCTGGACATGAATCATCAAAATATATTGTCATTCTCTTAGATGAAATAAATAATCATTCATGGTATACAACAAAAGATAAATCCAAGTTGCAGTTTGGTCCAGCTATTTTTAAAACAACAGTTGGTTTGCTGGTGCAGATTAATATATGCGGAAGAGAATCTTGGGCCTTCGTATCAAACAATAAAGTGTTAGATGGAGGAAGCACGTCCATGTCTGCACAGACAGAAAAGTACAAAGACTCATTTGCCTATATTTATATCATAGAACAAAGTGGTGAACTTATAGATTATGTTCGAATCGCTATCAGCGAAAAAACACATTCTTATTGGACCAAATATAATCCTTCCACCTTTGAGCCAGTAACAGGACCAATTCCAACTTCAAGCAAATTAGAAACAAACAAACCAATTCCAGAAAAAAAACCAATCATCCCAGACCTGGATGATGAAGCCCCACTTTTTAAGAGAATTACTTTGACCCCAAACAAAATTAACTAACCAATGTTCGAAACAAAAGAAACAAAACACCTATACGAAGGAGCTGCAGCAACATTCAGAGGAACTGGCGGCATAATCCACAATGGATTCTACCCAGGAGAAAGCCAGTTACGTTGGTTTTTCTTTAGTAATAATTCTGCCCTGAATGGAGCCAAACCAACTGATTGGGAAAAAGTAAAAGGAGATTATCATTATTCCTATGCATTTACTTTGCCAAACTACAAAGAATTCTCGGAATCAATCAAAATTCACTATCCTTGGAATATCCCAAGGTCGGCCTTCGAGGAAATAAGGGTAGAAGATATTGTTAAATTAGTTAATCCAACTTCTAAAGATTTTAGATTTGGAGGGATTGGAATTATACAAAATAAGTATGGCGCAATTAATAAATCTCCAGAAGATTGGCGTGCCCAAGTAGAATATGTTGCTCCTGATTATATTCGAGTACAATTTCTTGGCATCCCAGATTCTGGCTCTTATAAATTTGCTCGTTATGAATTAGAATTGGTTTCAAGGCAATATACAGCAAAAGATGTAGAAAGCTGGTCCACATCTTCAAATGGAACTTCCAAGGTTGTTGTTGGACATACACATGTAGCCAATGGAGCTGCCAATGTAATTGGAACTGCCAATGCAAATGGAACTTCCAATGTAATTATTGGTCACACACATGTAGCCAATTTTCACTACACCAACTCTATACAACAGGCCGAAGCATGTGGGTTTATAGCTACGCCGTCTGGTCATGTAGAAACTCTTAATGATGATATGCCTTTATTTAAGCGTGTCATTGTGAAGCCTAACAAGCTGCCAGATTTAGAATAATTTAAATTTTTTGAAACCTTTTTCATTTTTCATCGTATAACAGATACTTAATTAATAAACCAAAAAATAAACAACATGGCTGGTACAGCGAAAAAACAACCGACAAAGTACTTCGATATCTTGAAACGCTCTCAAGAAGAAGTAGATTTAGACACTTTACGTTTTGATGTAAAGGAAGCATCAATTCAAATGGATAGAGATATCCTTTCTGCAGAATCAGAAGTAAACACAAGAGCCAAAGCATTAGATGCTGCAAGAGGAGCTCGTCCTTTTAATGGCGTAAACGTTCTTGTTGCTAAGCGTCAACTTGAAAAAGCTCAAAAGGACTTCGAAGACTTAACAGCATTAAAAGCTGAAATGTTCTAAAAAGTTTAGTTTAATTGTTATAGGAAACCCCTGGATTTTTTGAAGTCTGGGGGTTTTTTGTTATATTTGCTTTATGGAAAATCCAATTGAACCTGAACAAATTTATAATACTACTGAATACCAAACGTTTTTAACTGAACATCTTGCTAACGTGACATGGGGGTTTTTTTCTGATTTTGATGATGAATTTATTCTTAGTGTAAAAAACTTTTTAATCTCAGGTAATCATAATGGAAAAACTCCATTTGGAATCTGGACTCTAAAGGGTGTAGATGGGATTGTTAAAGAAGAAAAACTTTTTATAAGATAAAATGGGAGGTAAATATGTTGAATATGATATTGTAATTAGTCCAGAGGATTTTAAACCCAGGCATATTTTCTGGATTGCAATTAAATCCAATTCATCCAATTTTCGCCGCTTTTTTCCAGTTAAGACAATTTCCTATAAGTCTGATATTATAGAAGGAAGAGTTCACAATGGAATACCTGTTGGATTATGGAGCTATAATTTTAAAGATTTAAAAGAACAAGTATTATTTATAAGATAAAATGGAAAATAACAGTATTAATATTGAAGATGTTACAATTCAGGACTCCAGACCTTTATTCTGGATGTTTATACGAACTGGGGATATGAAAGATATTTGGGGACCAGCTAAAACTGGACCATATAAGTCGGAACGTATGCAGGGAAATGTTTTAAATGGAAATCCTATTGGAGTCTGGAGCTATAGAGAAAGTTCAGATAGCCAAGTGAAAGAAGAAATCTTATTTATTAGATAGTTTTATTTGATATGAAAAAAACTAAAAAGAGTCAATACGAAATTCTGGCGGAACAAGTTTCTGAATTACAATGGCTATATATAAAGGATAGAGATGAGGCTTTTATTAAGGGTTTTCGCTCCAGACTAATTACTGGCAAGTATCATGACAATGGAAATCCGTATGGTATTTGGAACTTTAAAGATTCTGTTGGCAATATTAAGGAACAAATACTTTTTATTTGACATGGGAAAAAATAAATTGGGATATATAAATCACAGCAATGATTATGTTAGGGATAATGAAGCTCAGTTCCATTATCTAACTGGAGAAGTTATGGCCAGGGGTCAATTTATCAGAGAAACTTCTTTTAGCATGAAAAGAATTGGTCTTTGGTATTGGTACGAAAAAGATGGCACTTTAAAAGAGGAAGAAATTTATATTGTTTGACATGGAAGAAATAATAAACCAATTTGACGAGAATGGCAATAAACATGGCAAATGGATAACTGGGAAACGCTTTAAGAAAGTGGAGCATTATGTCAATGGAATTCGCCATGGGGAAATCTATCATTATATAACTGAAGGTAAGCCACGATATGTGGGTAATTATAATAATGGCAAGAGAGCTGGAGTTTGGCATTGGTATTATTATAATAATAAAAATATTGAGGTTCGTCAATCATATGATTATTCTAATGGTTTGGTCCACAATGAAAAATTTCGAGAGAGCGGCATTCTTATTGAAAAGGGATTTGAACGTAAAACAGATAATGAATTAATAAGTACAAAGGTTGACCTTTGGCAATTTTATGATGAAGATGGAATATTGGAATCAGAAATGATTTTTATTGTTTGACATGGAAGAAAAAACAAATCAGCTTGATGAAGATAACAGGGCTACTGGCGTTTGGAGGTATTATTATATGAGTGGTTGTAAAATGGGCGAAGGCTTATATTTAAAAGGTAGAAGAGTTGGCATTTGGACATGGTTTAAAAATTGTGTAGAAAATACAACAGAAGAATTGGTAACAGAAGAAGAGATTTATATTATTTGAAACCTTTTTTAGAATTCTACGTATAGATAAGTCCAGGCCCTTGAGAACTTCGTTGGGATAATACCCAGGCCTCCTCATCGTGGGAGAATCCAAGAATCTTCGGCAAAGGCAAGAACCAGGTAGGCAGTATACGGCTCCTGGTTTTTTTATTTCTCCTTTTTTTTATTTAGCCACCATATAAGTACAGAGAGATTACTTACCAAGAAAAATCGACCTCCAGAAAATGGACAAGGATAATCCGCCCCTGGAGTAAACTCTGGAGCGGACGAGCACCAGGGTGCAATCCGCCCCTGCCCAGAACTTTCCTCCCATTCAAGTCTTCTCCTTTTTTTTATTTTCAAACCATATAACAATACAAGAGCAAGACGCCTTATCAAGCGGAAGCCATCCTGGGAAACTGGTAGGATTAATCCAACCCTGGAGTAAACTCTGGTGCGGATGAGCACCAGGGTAAAATCCACCCCTGCCCCAAACTCCGAAACGACAACAAACGGATAAATTAGAAACCTTTGTTAATAACTTTCGTATAACTTCTTAAGGGGGCCAGGCCCCAAAAAATGACGGAATCAGTCGGCTGATTTCCGCAGGAAATTATATGCCCAAAATCCAGGATTTTGTGGCCCCGTAATACTCTGAAAATCAAGGCCAAAATTTCACGTGAAATTGGCCGTGAATTCCTATTGCTAAAACCATCGAAATTTCCAGAATTTTAATGGTTGTTTAAGATACCCATAATTGGGCCATGAACCCCCCTGCAAAATTTCCAAAATTTCGTTGGTTGAGAATCTGTTTTCCTTTGACCTCAGATAAAATTCTCAGGAAATTCTACGAGTAGAAAAATCAAAAACATTCAAAATGTGCAAAATTTCCAAAATTTCGATGGTTGAAAAAACACAGTGGTAAAAGGTGGTAAAAAGTGGATAGAATAGGTCCAATCACGCAAAATACCTAAACCCGAACAAATCATATCTAACTGTCAGATTGTCAGCATTATAACCATTTATTATCAATCTGGGAGGTCTTCCACAACCATCAAAATTTGCCAAAAAGCGATGGTTTTTGAGGCAAAAAAAAGGCTGAATTTCCCTTGATTTTTTGGATGAAAATACAGTGTAATTTTTGGCAGAAATTAGGGTAGAAATTACCCCAGAAATTAGCGTCTCTCCCCCATCAAATTAGGGGGTCAATTTAGGGGTAAAAAATGGCCAGAAATTAGTGGGGAAATTACCCATAATTCTGGGTGGATATTTTCCACTTAGGGCATGTCGGTTTATTATGGCAGGGGTTGGTTTTTTTCTTTTTCTCTTGGTAGAATTTCCTCCTACAAAAGGACGGAGCCTAAGGGGGTTAATTTTAAAAGTACGGCATCTCCCCAGCTCTCCCCAAATGGAATAGGGGTCTATTTAAGGAATGTAAATTATCTCCTTAGATATATTACCATTCTCTTTGTACCAAGTCCAAAGACCAATTTGATTTCCATGTTTTCCTACACCTACAAAAAATGTAGACAAACGAATTTTAATATGCTCAGGTTCATCGTTATTCCTAAGCTTACAAAATCCAGTCATCATTTTATTTCCATTGGAGTATTTAGTTTTTACCTTTACTATTTGTTCTTTAGCCATGTGTTATTTAATATAAATGTAATAGGGATTTATTTAGAGAATGTAAATTATCTGTCTTGAGACATCTCCATTTTCTTTATACCATGTCCAAAGACCAATCTTATCTCCAAAACTGGATGCATCCCAAACTCCAAGACTATGATTATCTTTTGGGTGAGGTTTGCGATATCCAATTATAAAATTGCTTCCATCTGGATATTTAATTTTTATCTCAATGTTTTTCTCTTTAGCCATTGGTTATCTAATATAGATTATCTGTCTTGATACATTTCCATTACCAGCATACCAAGTCCAGAGTCCAATCTTATCTCCAAAACTTACTCTATTTGGTTTAGCAATCTTTCTGACAAGTAATCCAGTTATGTATATACTTCCGTCTGGATATTTGCTATTTATTTTTAGGAATTGTTCTTTAGCCATTGGTTATTTAATATAAATAATTTCTGATTTAATCTCATTTTTCCTACCAAAGAATTTCCAATGACCAATTCTTCGACTGCCTGGTGTATCTAAATCCATAGTATAGTTACCTATTGAATCGAGTTCTCCTTTTATATTATATAATATAGTTAATCCAACATGAACTCCATCTTCAGTAGCATAACCTTTAAGGCTTGAGAAAATTTCGTGTTTATCCTTTCTTCCATCTGTAAAGATGAAATCTTTTCTCAGGGGGCTTATATTCTTTTTGCTCATTCTTATTTCTTTTCTTAGATTTTTGAAGTATTTGTCTCTATTAATAATTTTCCTCACTTGTTTTGCGTTAACAGCAATTTCCTTTATAAGGTATTCAGAATCGTCGAACATTATATCTCTTTCATTTTGGCGGATAACCATAGTCTCCTTGCTTAGGTAGGTTTCAATCCTATGTTTCTTAAACTGGGCTTTTGCCAGCTCAATAAGTTCTTGGCTTTCATTTGCCTTGAATGTAAAAACATATACGGCATTTGGTATTGGGAATTCTACTTGAATTATAGCTATCATTTTTTCCTTGAGTTGAATTATTCAATATATAGTTCTTCTCGTGTCAGGTTTCCTTTTTTGTCATAGTATTTCCATAGGCCGACTTTTTGGTCATTTTTATAACATCCCTCCGAGTAGATTGCCTCACTAATATTCCAATAGAATTTCCATCTTCCTTCTCTTTGGCTATTGGAATTATAGCGATTTAGATTTATTCCAAATATAGCTTCGCTTGCCATTATCTTATTTGTTAGCTAATTGGTGTTTATATTTTTCTTCCCATAGGGTTTTTACTTGTTTTATATTTTCTTCAGTTTGCTCAAAGTAGAATAATTGGTGTATTATTTCAAATGGTGGATTTCTTAGTTTGAAGTCGTAGCTAACTATTTGTAGTATTTCTCGTTCAACCTTAACTTTGCCGCCTTTATTTTTTATACATTCAAAGGCGAAGGTCTTCAAGACTTCTTTGTTCTCGGAGGTACAAAAAAGAACACTTCTCCTCATATGACTTTTTTTGTGTCCAGGGGGAAATTTTAAGACAAGGTCTATGCATACACAGCTATTCATGTTTAACTATTGGGCTGGGTTATATATTCTGCATCGGATTGTTCAATTTCATCAGCGAAAGCTATATTTATTTCAAATGGCTTGGGATGATATTCCTTTCTTGCTCTTTCTGGGATATCATCAATTGTATCTTGGTCATATTCAAAAGCTTGTGCGTTGGTTATTTTCTTGGATTCTTTTCTAAGAATGGCATCAATCATGAGGGTGTTGTATTTCTCATGCTTGGTGAATGTAAGAATTGCCTCATCAATGATTCCTTTTCTGAATAGGTGGGCCAAGTTTGAATTTCCGTCTGTCTTGGTAATTTTGATTGTATCTCCTGGGATTACAAATCTATCTTTTATCTTAAGACCGTAGTTATAATTTTCCATTGTGTTTTAATTTATGTGTAATACTTCTTTTAATAATGAGCCAAAAGCGTCATAGCAATTAACAATCCCTTCAATCTTATCATTTTTAAAGGTTAGAGAAAAAACCAATTGAGTACCGTCTTGAGTTTTAAATTCCCAATAGCCTTCTCTCATGCCATTTACATAATTTCCTATACATAAGCCTGCAATTAATTTATGACTCACATATTCCCAATTCCCATAGGTTTTCCATGTGCCGATTCGCTTACCATATTCATCACGTTGGTTTATTGGTTCTTGATTTTGCATTTTTTAGTTAATTTCCAGTATTTCTTCAATTAGTTTACCATTCTCATTATATATATTTGAAATGCCGTATGGAATATCTTTATTAAACTTCATTTCGATTCTAAGGGTGTTGCTAAAGTCATACCACTTCCAATTTCCTCTTTTAAGTCCATTTGAATAATATCCTCTTGCTTTCATTATTTCTGCTTCTTATCCATTACCAAAATCAACAATGATATCATTTTCTTCCCAATAGCCAGTTTGATTAAATCTGTTATTGAATCTGTTCTTGGTCTTGGGTGTTTTTTTTATAGCTTCGCTTGCCATTTTTAAAATTCAGGATTTAAAGATATATCAGAAGTAAGAACCATTACAGCATGTACCATATCCATCATTGCCTTATATGTATTATCTTCACTTCCTGCGCAAGGAATAGCTAATGTCTCGATGGCAATAGCATCTTTTCTTGCTTTTTCCTTAAAAGCGTGATTATATATTCTTGATGTTCCTTTAATTGGAAGCCAGCTACGTTGACAAACATTATTTGTGCCTCCAGAATAATCTCCTTCTAATAGCAATTTATCTTCTGTAATGCCTTTTATAACTAATGGTTCTTTATGTTCATAAACTGAACGATGATAAACTGTATCGCCAATTTTTAGAGAATTTAATGCTGTGTTTGTTTGAGATTGATTTGACATTTGATTATAAATTTATAGTTAATACTTGTTATACGGTTTTTTCAAGAAAAGGTTTGAGTAATTATATGACATAAAGTATTTGCTGTATCACTTCTTTTTCCTTATTGTATACATTTGCTATTCCATGTGGAAATCCTTTTTTAAATGGAATAGTAAAGCTTAAATCATGATTTGCTGTAATAAAAGACCATGTTCCTTCTCTGCGTGTAACATTTAAGTCAGTATGACCATAAGCTCGTCTGGCAATCATGCATTTTTCAGAAATTACATATACTCCAGTCTCACAAAAAATGTTACCTTTTGGTTCATCATATAATTCTTCTCGCTGAGTCTTCATTCATTTGTTTATCTTTAATGTTATTCCAAATTTCAATGGTATCTTTTAGCCATTTTTCACAGATAGGTTCATGTTCTTTGTTGAATACCAATTTTTGCAATTCATAAACGCTTGTTGTATTCCAGTTTCCTCTGTCTTCTTTTGATACAATTACCAATCTTGTTTTTATTAATTTTCCTTCTCCTCCGTTTAGCTTAATAATGGCTAAGAGGAATTGAATTAGTTTTTCTGCCTCATTTGGCTCCATTTGAGTTCCATATCCAGAAATCACATAATCTTTATGTTCTTTTGGATAAGCAGATTCTATATGTGCAGTTACAATTGTCTTATACATTTTATTCCTTGTTTATTTTTTCCCATAGCGCATCTGTTTTTTTCTTCCATTTTTTCACCCCTTCAACCCAAGAGTACACATCATGTCTTCTAAACACAGAATCTCTCACTGATTTAAAATCACTCTCCATTGAAAAATCTCTACTTTCAGAATCAGCAATGTGTAATTCTACTAAAGAATTAACACATAAGCCTCCATCTAATTTTATACACTCTTTTGTGAATCTTATCAGTTTTTCATAGTCTTTTTCGTTAAATATAAAATACAATCGACTAAACCTATCTTTATATTGAATGTTTATTTTTATATGTAAATTACAAATAATCATTTTATTCCTTGCTTATTTTTTCCCAAAGTTCATCTGTCTTGTTTATCCATTTTTCCCATTCTGCATCTCTTATTTCAATCCAGTTTTCATTAAAGTTAATGGGAGGCTTTGTTCTTCTGAACATATCACTTCTTAAATGCTCATAAGTTTGAAAACTTCTTTCGTTTGTTGTGTTGCTTACAATTAATACTTCTGATTTTACATAAAAAGTAGCTCCAAGTAATTTTGCGCACTCTTCTAAGAAGATTAATGACTTATCTCTGACATTTGATTCTATGGCATAATACAAGTAATTTGTGACGTGACTTTCTTGTATTTTTATTGTAAAAACTGTTACATTGATATTATTCATGTTTTTCCTTATTTATTTTTTTCCAAATTTCATCTGTCTTCTTTATCCAATTATCTCTTCTTTTAAATTGTGTTTCTATATCATGTTTACCAAATATAGATTGTCTTATATGATAATACTTATAATTAACCCATAAAAAGTCAGGAATTCTTATGTATAAAGTTTCTGAATCTATGTTAAATATTCCTCCATCTAATTCTGCGACTTCTTTAGAGAACTTAATTAACTTGCTGTAATCATTGTATTTAAACACAAAATAGAATTGACTTCTTCTTTTAGGGTAATTATTATACGTAATAGAGAATGAAACTCTTATGTAGTCAGCTACCATTTTTATAATTTATTTTATGATGAGCATTTGTTAATTTGACGCCAAATTTTTTGTGCAGCCTCAATTTTTTCGTGTAAGTCGTTTTTAAAGACAACACTCGCAACATTTAAGAATTCTGCATCTATATCCTTCATAGTCCAACCTAAGAATAAAACTTCCTTATTAACAGAACATTTTCCTCCATTAAGTTCAACGCAGGCTATGGTTAGCTTTGCAATTTTATCTACTTGGTCTTTATCTACAGTAAAGGAGTGTCCAACAAAACTTCTAAGTTTGTGGTTATGTGGATATTCAACCTTAAAACTTATTCTCAGGTGTGATTTAATCATTTTCTTCCTTGTTAATCTTATTCCACAATTGTTCTACATAATCTAAGTCTACTAACATTCCTCTAAAGACAACTTCTTTAACTACATTATGGTCTTCATATGAATCAAACAAATGATTAAACCTTATAACCTCTGAATTTATTTCTTCAAATTCTAAACCATATAGATTATCTGTATGTCTTATCCTAAGCGTTTCTTTTGATATCCAACATTTTCCTCCGTTAAGTTCAACGCAGGCAATTGTGAATTTAGCAATCTTTTGTACATCTTCTGGTCTAACAATGAAGTAATGCCCAACCGTATTGCTTAGGTCATGGTTTTCTGGATACTCAACTCCAAGGTCTAATCTCAATTGTGCCTTATACATTTTCTTCTTTAATAATTTTATTCCAGAATTCTCTTGTTTTGCTGTAATCTATTTTGTTTGGATTAAATCTAAACACCAAATCAACGATTTTATCTCTTGCGTTTTCTAAATTTATATGCGGACCAAATACCCGTGAATGACCGATATAGAGTGTTTCTCTTGATAAAGAAATTTCTCCTTCATTAAGTTTTGCACATTCAATAATAAATTTTGACAAGATAACTGATTTGTTTTTATCGCAAATAAAATGATAACCAGATATTCCAGACGCAGAATGCTTTCTTGAATATCTCACATTAAAATCTAATCTTAGAGAAGTTTCCATTAATATGTTATACGTTAAAAAATATAAAAGGTTGTAAATTAGATATTTCTATATAATAAAAAGTATTTCTTGTGTTACATTTCCGTTTTGATTGTAAGAAACAAATCTACCACAAGGTCTTCCTGTTTTATAATCAATTCTTGAAGACAAGTTTCCACCAGAATATGCTTTCCAAACTCCATGCTTTAGGCCATTAACATACACCCCTTTCGATATGTCTGAATGAAAAGCAAACCATTTTTTTTCTTTCCATAAGCCTGTTTTTTTGTTGTTTTTATCTAATTGATTATATTTCTTTGACATAAGAATAATTATTTTATGAATATTATCTCTTTTTTCATACGACCATTTTCACTATAGTATTTCCACAAACCTATTGGAGTATTTATGTTCCTAACATTAGAATTGCTTTCTACATAAGTTCCAGCTGCGAATAGAGTTCCGTTAGAATTGTAGTAAATTGCAGGACCTACACGTTTACCATATTTATCTTCAAACACCTTTGCTATTAAGCCAATTGGCTTAAATTTTTAGACTACAAATTTATATTGTCTAAGTGGATTTACACGCATATTATCTTATTTGGAGTGATTGTTTATTTATTTCTCCATTTTTATCATAAAATGAAAGTAAACCATCTTGCAAATCATTTTTATAAGTAAAGACAAAAACTTTTACTCCTTTATAAACACATGTCCACTCTCCGTCTTTCTTTCCATTAATATAATTTCCTTCATAATTAATATAATTTCCTTCATAATAAGAATGCTCTGTAGTATCATCAACTGTATATGGATATTTCTCTCTCCAGAATCCAGTTCGATAGCCTTTCTTATCGTATTGATTTATTTTTTCTTGCATTGGATTAATGAATATGTAGTTCCTCTTGGTTTATGGTACCATTTTGATTGTAATACTTCCACAAATCTATTTTGCGATTTGCTAATAAGCCCAAGTTGAGCAATTTGCCGTGCTCTGTATTATTGATATAATTTCCAACAGCACATAAGCCACCATTTACATAATATATGATTGTTAAACCGCAATAATATCCATCTTTCATATAGCCTTTAAAGGCAGCTTTTGTTTTATAGAAAGTGCTATCTTTTCTTCCATCTACAAATTTGCAGGTATGTCTTAACGGATTTATATTTTTGTTTTTTCTTTCTTTTACCATATTCTTCCACTTTGTCTCATCTTTAAGCCCTTATTTGAAAAATCGGAGAACTCAAACTCTTCTCCGCAATCATTGCATTTCGCTTTAATGGTGACAAGTATCTTCAAATCATTGTCTCTTGCTTCAGGATTAAATTCTACGAAATTTTCACTTCCACATTTTTCACATTGTGTTATTGATTCTGCCATTGTTTATTATTCTATGTGTATGATTTCTTTTCTTACTTTTTCGTTTTTAGGATTGTATAATTTTACAATTGTTGGCTTGTCAAGATTAAATTGTACTGTAAACAAAAGAACCTGCTGATGTGAGTGTTTACGATTATAAAACCTCCAAAGACCATGTCTCTTTCCGTTTACATATAATCCCTTAGAAAAACTTCCTCTTGTGGACCAATCTCTGCCATAATTAAAGACTGTATCTTCTTCCCACATTCCGTTCTTTATATAATATTTGCTATATTGGTTTTTGGTTTGTTCCATTGTTTACTTAATATAAATTACCTCTTCTTCTAAAACTCCATTTTCATCGTATGATTTACAAAGTCCAATTTGTCTATTTATAATACTTTTGTTAGCAACATCATTAATATAACAACCAACATATTCTAAATTTCCATTTGTATGGTAATAAACTACTGGTCCTACAGCACATCCGTCCAAATAAAAACCCTTCCGCAACGCCTTTCCATTACTATAAAAACCAGTTGTATATTTTGCGCCTTCTGGTCGTTTCATTATTCAGACTTTGACTTATAATTACTGATTCGTTCATTAAGCTTATTAAGGTCTTTTTTCTTAAGAGATTCATTATAGGCATTATAAAAATTTAACCCTTCTTCAAGAGAAAGATTTTCTTGAATTGTACCATGAATTAATTTAAAATAGTAATTATGTACTGTCGTTTTTTTTATTTATGTTAAACGTGTTTTTAAAAAAAAAAAAATTTTTTATTGATAATTTTTTTGTTTGTGTGATGTTGTTGTTGTTTTTTTTTTTTTAGAAAGTTTTAAATCAGGCAAATCATCAAAGTGAACTATGATAGAATTAGATGAGCCTAAGACTTTTAAATCATTATATGTTTCATCCAAAAATTCATGTGATTGATTAAGATTGTTCTGTTTAACAAGCTTATCAATCAGTATGGATGAAACATTTCTATCATAGGTAATTCTATCAAACCAAGAAACAGACTTTAAAACTTTATACTTTTGCTCGCCTTCGTCATATACGAGATTAGGATTGCTTCCGTAATTAGATAATTTAATAGAATTAGATGAGTGTATTTTTTCATATTAAATACATAATTTAAAAAGCTCTATTAATTTTTCCTTATTTGTCATTTCCATTGTGTTATTTTTTTGTTACATTAATTTATACGAAGATTTATTAAAAAAGTTTCTCTTACTCAATATTCAAAATTTCTCTCTCTAAGATACCGTGCTCATCGAATAAGGAAATTAGACCGATAATTTTATTTTTTGAATGTGGTAATTTAAAAGCAATAATTTTATGTCTGTAATAACTCCAATATCCTTCCCTGTCTCCATTTATATATTTTCCTTCTGCTCTAACAGCAGTTTTTCCAGCAAACATATAGAAAGATATTTCTTCCCAAAAGCCATGCTTTTTATTGTTTTCATTCAATTTATTCATTGTCAAATCAAAACTAAAAGTTGTCTGTCTATGCTACCATCTTTATTATAATAAGTACTAAAGCAATGCGGTTTTCCACGACATACATCAATAGAAAATTCAATAACATCATTTCTGTACGTTTTCCATATCCCATCTCTCATGCCATTAACATAATTACCTTTTGCAACTAATGATTGTTTTAAACTAAACTCTTCCCAATATCCGTGTTTTTCACCAGTTGGGTCATATTGATTAATTTCTTGTGTCATCTTATTATTATAACTTCTTTTTCGATAGAAGTGTTTTTATCATATGCTATGACCTTTAATATTATATCATTGGAGTACAATAACTCATATTGCAAATTTTCTCCATACATTCCAGTATAGAAACTCCACCAGCCTTGTCTTTCTCCATTTTTATAATTTCCACTTCTCTTGAATATTAAGACTTCTTCCCAATAGCCATGTTTAAGACCGTATTCATTATATTGATTCTTATCTTGTTCCATTCAATTACAATATATGTATTGTTTCGAGTTTAATTTCGCCATTAGAATAATAAAGTTGTTCCAATCCAAAAGAAAGTCCATCTCTATATGTTTTTATTAGAGCAGGAGTTCCATCATGTTCATAAAACTCCCAAGTTCCTTCTCTGTTTCCTTTTTCGTTATAATAGCCTTTTTTTATAATTAAGTGAGTTGATTGACTCCAGGTTATTGTTTGTCCTACAAGAGTTCCTTTTTTATAGTTGTGTATTTTAAATAAAAAATTACGTTTATCAAAACTTTTCCATTCTCCATCTCTTTGCCCATCAATGTAATTTCCTTCATCATGGCCATATCCTGATTTGCTTTCTACAGTATCGAAATACAAGTGGTTACTTTTATAATGACCATTCAAAAGCGGATTATCAATTTGGTTGTCTTTTCCCATTTGTTGCATTAAATTTAATAGATATACAATATTTCTTTTGATGTTATTCCTTTTTCATTCAGGAATTGTTTAAATAATTCAACTCCTTCTTTGTATAATATTTTGTATCTAATTCTTTCTACTTCAGTACTATCAAAATAATCCCACCAACCATATTTAACACTGCTATTCAAAAAACCAGAACATACCCCAAAATATAATCCATGATTGTCTTTAGTCATTTTATCGAAATCAAGATAAGAATAAAGTTCTTTGTGAAATCCATTCCTCAGTCGAGGATTAAAATCAATTGACATATTATTTTTGCTGAATAGAAAATAAACCAATGTATACTGCCCAATGCCCCCATTCTAATGCAAGGCACCAACCATTTGATTCTTCCTTATGAACTTTTGTAAATGTTAGTACAGGAGTAATATGAAAATCATATTTATCCCAATTAACGTCTTTTAGACCTAATAATTTAAAGCGTAATTTTAGTTTATTTGACATGAAAGTATTTTTATGTATTATAGGCAAATATACATAAAAATTTCACAACATTCAAATAATTTAATGCTAATTTTTAGCTTATTGGCAATCCTTTTTAGATGAAAAATATTTCAGAAATCAAATTACCATGTATATCAAAATTTTTTTGACTTATCAAAGTTTTTTTAAAATAAAGATTGTATTCAACAGGAATGCCTCTTTCGTTATACCATTTCCACCAACCAATTCTCCTCCCATCTTCATCATATTGCCCTTCATAATTAATGACTTTGGAATTCTTATGCCAAACTTTAATTTTTCCAATTTCTTCTCCATTAATAAAATTAGTTTGCTTATACAAACTCTCATCATTCAAAAAACTATTCCACAAACCTTCTCTTTTACCATTTGAATATTTACCTTTTTCAGTCCCATGTTCAATATTAAGTTTTTTGTTCAAATACACAAAATGCTCTTCCCAGTAGCCAGTTTTATTTCCATTAGAATCATATTTATTTATTTGTACATTCATATTAATTGATAAAAATAGTTTCGGTTGATAAGCCCCCTTTGTAATTATATTGTTTTTCTAAAAGAGCAATATGGTTTGCATAAAACAAAGATTGTATTGGCAATCCTTTGTCGTTATACCAGTGCCACCATCCATGATTAAGTCCAAATTCATTATATGAACCCTTACAATAAAAAGCATTTGAGTGCTGATGCTTAACAATATATTCTCCTGTAGTTATACCATGAGTATAATTTGTTTCTTTGTATAGGCTTCCATCAGCAAAAAGTTGAACCCATTGACCATGTCTCTTGCCATTAAGATATTTACCTTTTTCTACACCTTGTCTAATCTTTCTATGTTTCTCATCCCAATAGCTAATAGGCTCTGTCCAGGAGCCTTTTTTGTTTTTAAATTTATCATATCTATTGACTTTGGACTTCATAGATTAATTTATCTAATATAAATTTATTACTTATTTATCTTCTTCTCTTAGTCTTGTTCGAAAAAATGGTTAGTCCGAATATTTCATAGATAATCTCGCAGGTTCCATAGCCGCCCATATCAACTGTTTTAACTTCATCTTCGTTGAAGTAACAATAATAGATTGTACCATTACCCTTATAGAAATCGACTGTAATGAACTTTGTATAGTCATATATGCCAAGATAGGCAAACTTATTTAAAATGGTCTGATTTTGAATTGTATTGCTTCCTCTGACCTTTCCATCTTCACCGCTCATGTCGAATCGGTAATGTTCGTTTCTAAGGTCAATATTCTTTTGTGCGCTGTTTATTACAACATCTGGATAAGCAAGTGTCTTGCGGATAAATGCAAGAACATCATCCATATCCATTTCAACTAATTTTTCTGCGGTTGCATTCATTTATTGTAAATTAATTTGATAATATTAACATCATAAATAAACCAATGGTCATAATTATGAATATTGCAAATGCTAAAAACAAAATAAACATAGCTATACTAATACTAAAAAGCGAAGCAATCATTGATATAAAACAAAGAACAAATGGTATCATCATCCAACAAAGCACGTATATCACAGCTTTCTTTCCTCTACAGTTTTTTAACCAATTTATTAAAAAAGCAAAAACTCCAATTTCTTGTTTTAAATTATATTTTTCCATTGTTTTTATATTTAATATGATTAATCATTTATTTGGTCAAATGTAGCTATACCTTCTTTGATTTCAACAATAACCTTAACATTAATCCCTCTTACTCCTTCTTCTGTTTCAAGTTCATATGTCTTGCTCTTATGTTTTACTTCAATAATACATCCGCTCCATAGACCATTGTAATAGCCATCAGGAAGTGTAGTTACTTGAGGAACCTTTTCGGTGATTGATAAAATTTTGTTTTTCATTTATTCTATAGTTTTTAAAGTTAAACTTGCCTTAATAGAATTTTGTCCGTTGCCATCTCCAAGATACTTATCAACATCTACTTGAAAAATAACACTTGCAGCATCTCCTGTATTTAGACGGATTTGTTTTTCTTTTTCAATGTAGTTAATAATGGCTGTTTGAATTTCTGACTCCGAAAGAGTAATTGTTTTTGCAATTTCTGTTTTCATTTTATTATTTATTTTGTTGTTACTGAAATGGCTGCACCATCTTTAATTACAACTGTTGCTGAAATATTAAAGCCTCTTACTCCTTCTTTTGTTTCAATATCATATACTTCACCATTGTGAATTACTGAAATTACATGGCCACTCCAAAGACCGCTATATGAGCCATCTGGCAATGTAGCTGGTTGAGCAACTTTCTTCGTAATTGATTTGCTCTTAGAAGCATAATCTTCCTCTAACAATTCAATTAATTTGTTTAAGCAAACAATTTCAGCAAGCTTTTGAGATTCAAATGTATATTTGCTATAAATTTTATGAACTCTGTTTGCAGCTATGATTGTAAATACGTAGTTATCATTTTCAGGTTTTTCGATGAATTTAACGTAGCCTTTTTTCTCAAACCAATTAAATACTTCAGAAATCATTGGAGCCAATGAATAAGTATTATGAATATCTTTTAGCTTACACAAATGAAAATCAACACTTGTATCTGCACTACCATATCGAGAAAGTCTTCCATTATGAGTATAATAACCAATGCTTGGTTCATCATATCCAATTGACTTAAGAGCCTCAGCTTGTTCAAAGCTTACAAACCCAGGAATGGTTGCAAATGTAGCCTTATAATAGTCATGAAGCGATTCAACTCCTTCAAGAGTCGGATAATCATTAAGAGGTAAGTGAGCAATAATAGCCTTTACAGAACCATCAAATATTCTATGAAAGCAAAATTCCTCAGGAGACTTCTCTACATAAGCCATATTTAACTCTCGAAGATACCAAGAATTCTCAGGGTTTTTTTCATCAGGAATTCTGATTTTATCTGATTCATATTCTTCATGAATCTCAAGACACCAACCTCCATCTTTAACTGGAGTTTTGGCATCATCATCAATTAATAATAGGTATTTATTTGGGATATGAATTACTTTTTTCATATTATTTTGAGGTTAAAAATTTATGTAAATTGTTTACTGCAAACGCTTTCTTAACTTGTTCAATTGCTTCATTGATGTCATGCTTACTTTTTCCAACGCCAATCTCCTCTCCATTTTGTGTAAGAACAACTTTAATTTGTCCTGTAGTAATTTGAACATCAAGAATTAAACCAGTTGGGTTTTTCATTTTCTTATTAACGCAGTGAGACATCCACAATGAATTATCCTTATT
>CAYWRU010000024.1:0-26657 GCA_964460795.1 uncultured bacterium
GATAATTTCCATAATGATGTTCATGTCCTAGCACTTGGGATCCAGAATACCGGCGCCTGGGTTTGGGAGATTCCAGAAAATATTGGGCCGGGTTTAAAACTTCGCGTGCTTGACGAGTTTAATTTCAAGGTTCGGGATGTTACTCCGGAAGCGTTTGATATTCAGGGAGCACTTGTTCTGGCTGAGTCCGGACATCCGGAACGTCTTGCCGTGGGCGGTAAAAAAGAAATTTTGTGGAATACCATTGGTACAATTCCGGAAGTGCGCCTTGAATATTCCAAAGAAGATACGTTTGGAACTCCGGTCTTGATGGCGGATCATGTCAAAAATAGCGGCTCCTATTTCTGGAATATTCCGGATGATATTACGGATAATTTATGGATTCGGATCTCGGATGTGAGAACACCGGAAGTAAGTGCTCGTTCAGAAAACCCCATGTCTATTCTCGGGACTCTTCGCTTTTTAGAACCCACGGTCGGTTCCGTATTTCAAGTGGGATCTGCTCAAATGCTGCGCTGGAGCACGATCGGAACTATTCCAGAGGTGCGTTTGGAATATTCCGTCTCAGTCCCGGAAGCTATTGGCGCGGGCAAGGATGTTTGGAATCTTATTACGGGCGCCATTGAAAACGGCAACAGCTATTCCTGGCAGATCCCGAACGATATTTCTAATAATGTGCGGATTCGTGTTTCGGATGCCAAAGATCCATCTGTCATGAGCGTCTCCGAAGGCTTCTACCAAATCCGCGGAGCTCTTCAAATGCTTGAGCCGCGTGGCAAGGAGCGCTGGATTGTGGGAACGACTCACGAACTAACTTGGTCAAGTCTTGGCGCAATTTCTAAAGTCCGCCTCGAATATTCTCGGGATGGTTTTTCAAAAGAAATTGTTCCCATTGAAGAAGCCATTGCCAATACCGGACATTATGCCTGGACTGTTCCGGATGCACTTTCTGATCATGTTCAGATTCGTGTCATCAGTGTGGATGATCCTCGAGTGACGGCTGTGAGTCCCCATGCCTTTTCGATCATTGGAGATTTTATCTTCATTGAACAGGAAGCGGCTGCGGTTTGGAGTGTGGGAAGCGAACATAAGATTGAATGGCAAACCATCGGAACTATTCCGCAGGTGAAACTTGAATTTGCCATGATTTCAAAAGATGCCAAAGAGCCTCTTGAGTTTCGCGTGATTCAGCCGGGTATGATGAATCAAGGCCGGTATGTGTGGAAAGTTGCGGATCGAATTGGTGAAGGAGCTATTTTCCGGCTTTCGGATGTCCGGGACGCGGGAACTTCTACAGTTTCGAATCGTCCGGTGAAGATTACGGGTGCTTTCCGGATACTGAGTCCGTCCAAGAAAGATGCGTGGCTCGTGGGTGACGTGAAGAAGATCGAGTGGGAAACTTTGGGATCAGTTTCGCGCGTCAATTTGCTCGTTTCTTCAGACGGTTTCCAAGAAAAAATATTTGATATTGAAAAAACTCGGCCCAATGAAAACGGATACTTCTGGCAAGTGCCGGATCTCCTTGGGTCCGACATTCAAATTCGTGTGCAGGATGCAGATGATCCCACGGTTTTTAAAACCAGTGCCTCCTTTAAAATCCGCGGCGCACTCAAAATGCTGACGCCTTCAGGAACCAATCTCTTTAAGATTGGAGAAACCCGCCGTCTTCAGTGGCAGAGTGTGGGAACCATTCCTTCGGTGATTGTGGAATCTTCCACGGATCGATTTGTGAAGCAGAGTCAATTGATTCGCACGGTCTCACCCAATGACGGGAAAATGGATTGGCTTGTACCGGATGAAGCCGGCAAGGAAATTTGGCTGCGGGTGCGGAGTTCTGAGGATGCGGATACATTCTCCATGCTGTCGTCACCGATTCAGATTCAGACGGATCTGAAACTGCTAAGTCCGCAAGGCGGAGAAGTGCTCAAAGTGGGTTCGCGGCAAACGGTCAAATGGACTTCCAGCGGCACGCTTCCTTGGGTGCGAATTGAATATTCTAATGACGGATTTCAGAGAAACCGCCAGATTTTGGCTGAAAAGGCCTTGAATCAGGGAAGTTTTGAGTGGACAGTACCGGACTTCATTTATCCCAAAGTCGATTTTAGAATTTCAAGTCCAGAAGATGCGGCGTTGCTTTCTCAAACTGCGCAGCCTGTGAAGATCGAAGGAGTCCTGGATTTTCTTTCGCTTTCCAAAGATGAAACCTGGCAGGTGAGCGATAAGAAAGTAATGGAGTGGGCCTCCAAGGGATCCATCCCTCAAGTTCGCATTGAATATTCTTCCGATGAATTCCGCCAGGACGTTCATGTTATCTATGAAGGCATTTCCAATCAGGGAAGCGCGCAGTGGATTGTCCCGGATGGGGTTAAAGGACCGGTTCGCTTGCGTGTGTCCGATGCTCGTGATCCCAAAGTGAATGCCTACTCCAAAGGTGCGGCCGATATTTTAGGAGTCATTCATCTCCTGACGCCGCGCGGCGGAGAAACGTTTAATGTTGGCCATGAAGCATTGATTCAGTGGAAGAGTCAGGGCGATCTTCCTAAGGTTTCGGTGGAATATTCTTTGGACGGATTTCAATATGATATCCGGCCTATTGCCAAATTGATGGAAAATGAGGGGAAGATTCTTTGGAAAGTTCCGGACGCTATTTCGGAAAATGTTCAGGTCCGTGTGATGGATCCGGTGCGGAGAACCATTCAGGCGGCTTCACCCGCATTTCATATCCGCGGCCAAATTGAAATGGTTCGGCCGTCTTCTTCCGATGTCTTCCGCGTGGGATCAGAAGAAACCATTCAATGGCGCACCACGGGAACTGTGCGTCAATTTGCTTTGGAATACTCGCTCGACCGGTTTGAACGGGATGTCCGCATCATCAACCGGGCTTTTGAAAGTACGGGAGCAGATCCAGTTACTTATGTGTGGCAGATTCCGGATTCCATTTCAGATCACGTTTGGCTCAGAATTTCAGATGCTCAAAATCCCAAAGTGACAGCGCTGAGCGAACGGCCGTTTAAGATTCAAGGGAGTTTTGTCCTGCTTAGTCCCAAAGGAGGCGAAGTTTTGGGAGTGGGAGATAAAACATCCATTACCTGGAAAACTTTGGGTGCAATTTCTAAAGTCAGTTTGGAATATTCCAGGGATGGATTTAGAACGGATCGCCAGCCTCTGATTTCGGGACTTCAGAACCAGGGATTTTTTGAGTGGGAAGTTCCTGACATGATTGCTGAGCGCGTGTGGGTACGGGTTGCATCTTCGGAAGATCCCTCTGTGTTTGCCACTCACGCCGATCCTCTGAAGATTCAGGGGCGGCTTGAAATGATTGCACCTGAAGCCAGCAAGGTTTGGGCTGTGGGAAGTGGTCAGCTTATTCAGTGGAAGAGTTTGGGGAGCATTCCGGAAGTCCGATTGGAATATAAAACACCATTTGCGAAAATGCAATCGATGACTTCTTCGGAGAGCTCGACTCGCTCCGAATGGTTTGTGATCCAGGACCGTTTGCCTAATCGCGGAAATTATTTGTGGCAGATCTCCGGAGAACTTCCTCCAGAAGTACATGTTCGCGTCGTGGACGCGACCAATTCAGCGGTTTTTGCGGAGGCCATTGGATCCATTAAGATCCGTCCGACGCTGCGCATTCTGACTCCGAATAAACATGAGCTTTGGCGTGTGGGTTCTAAGCAGGAAATCGCCTGGGAATCCCGCGGTTATCTGCCTCAAGTCAAAGTGGAATATTCCCGTGACGGGTTCCGCCGCGATACGCATCTGATTTCACCGCTTCTCAATAATTCCGGGCATTTGAGCTGGGAAGTTCCCGCAGAAGTGTCGCCTGAAATTACTTTCCGTGTCTCGGATCCGGAAGATCTCAGTTTGCATGCGGTGAGTGAATTTCCCGTGGAAATTATCGGCGGCCTACAACTGAATACGCCCAAAGGCGGCGAACGTGCTGTCGTGGGATCGGATCAGGAAATCACCTGGTCAACCGAAGGCAATATTTCCATGATCAATTTGGAATACTCCCGCGATGGATTTTTGCGTCATCGCGAACCCATTGCGGATCGGATTGCAAATATCGGGCGTTATCTTTGGAAGATTCCCGATGATAGGGGCCAGCGCGTATGGGTTCGGGTGAGTGACAGTCAAAATCCGGATGTAGTGGCGACCAGTAAAGAACCGTTCTCCATTCTTGGCGGACTCTTTTTAAAACGTCCGGGTGCGCGTGAGATCTGGGCTGTGGGAAGCACGCAATCGATTGAATGGGAAACCGTGGGGTCGATTCCTAATCTCAAACTCGAATATTCTACGGATGAATTTCTAACTGCAACTGCAATTACCGAAGTGGTTCGAAATGACGGAACCTATCAATGGAAGGTTCCGGATGTGGTTTCTAATCAGCTCCGAATCCGGATCTCCGATGCGCAAGATGACAGTGTTTACTCTGTCAGTTCAGCGCCGGTCAAAGTTCAGGGAGTTCTCGAAATCATTAATCCTCGTGAAGGAGATTTCTGGGTCACGGGCTCGCAAAAAATTATCAGTTGGAGGACACAAGGATCGGTTCCTTATGTGACCCTTGAATTCTCAGGAGATAATTTTTCGCATGCGAATCCAATTATTCTAGGGCTTGCTAATTCGGGCAGTTACAACTGGACTGTGCCGGATCTCCTGGGGTCAGATCTTCAAATTCGTGTGACCAATAGCCAAGATGCAGCGGTTTCAGCCGTGTCTCCGCTCTTCCATATTGGCGGTACGTTGGCGCTTTTGACTCCTTCGGGCGGTGAGACCTGGCATGTGGGGGAGGCGCAAGATATCCGATGGAAGACTACGGGATCCATTGAAAAAGTGAAGCTTGAAGTTTCCACCGATCAATTTCATCAGGACATTCAAGTGCTCACCGGACAAACGGAAAATTCCGGAGTTTATTCTTGGAAAGTTCCGGATTGGATCCGTCCTGCGCTTCAGATTCGAGTTTCGGATGCAAACAATTCAGCCATTTCCTCAGTTTCAGGCGGACCTTTTAAGATTTCTGGCGCTTTGGAACTGGTTCGTCCTCAAGGGGGCGAGATGTGGAAAGTGGGAAGCCGGCAAGAATTTTCCTGGAAAACCGTGGGAACTATTCCTGCAGTCCGTATCGAATATTCTACCGACAATTTTTCATCCGTCATGCCCATTGAAATGGAAACGCCCAATCTTGGAACCTATGATTGGCAGGTTCCGGATCTTGTGGGTGCCGAAGTTAGGGTTCGCATTTCGGATATCCGTGACCCCTCGGTTTTTGCAGACATGAATTACTCGGCCATGATTCAAGGTGCGCTCAAGATGATTCAGCCGGCGGGCGGGGAAGTTTGGCCCGTGGCCAGTGAGCAAATGATCACCTGGCAGACCACAGGTTCGATGCCTAATATTAATTTGGAATATTCGGAAGATGATTTTATTACGGCCAAACCCATTGCCATGGGAATAGGAAACAGAGGGAGCTTCCTCTGGAAGATTCCTGCGCTCAATACAACTAATTTGCGTATTCGCGTAATGGATAGTTCGACTCCGCAGATTTACGACATGACGGCTCAGCCGTGCAAGATCCTTGGGCAGATTTCCTTGCTCAGCCCGCAAGGTGGCGAGACTTTGGTGGTGGGACGCGACTTTGTGATTCACTGGAATGCTGTGGGACGTACGGACCGGATTCGCATTGAATACACCACGGATCGTTTCCGTTCTGCGATGCCGGTGGTCAATGATGCCCCGAATTCTGGAGAGTATGTGTGGAAGGTTCCGGATTCCATTTCAAAACAGGTCATGCTTCGTGTGATTGATGCTTCCAATATTGCAATTTATGGAGAGACGCGTACTCCTTTTGAAATTCGCGGAGCGCTCAGTTTTCAAAGTCCAGTGGGAGGAGAAGTTTGGTCTCTCTCCAATCGCTATCCTATTTCCTGGGTGACGCTTGGAACCATTCCACAGGTTCGCCTCGAAATGTCGCGAGATGATTTCCGCCGCGATGTCCAGGTGCTGGCGTCCAATTTGGCCAATAAAGGGCTCTACACCTGGGAACTTCCAATTACCGCCGGAGGAGATGTCAAATTCCGAATTGTGGACAGTGGGAATCCCGATATTTTTGATGTGTCGCGTGCTCCTGTGCATATTGCGGGCAAATTGGATCTTAGTTATCCGACTTGGAGCGAAACTTTCCAGGTGGGTGAGCGCGTGGATATTCAATGGAAAAGTTCTCCGAATATTGGAACCGTCAAAATTGAATACAGTTTGGATGATTTCAACACCGTTCAGGTGATCAGCCGGGCCGCTCCAAACTCTGGACGCTTTTCCTGGAATATCCCGGATCAAATTACGGATAAAATCAAGCTCCGCATTTCAGACGCACAAGATTCTTCCGTTTTCTCAGTCTCGCCCAATCCATTTAGAATTCGCGGCGCCTTAAAACTGCTGACTCCGATCGGCGGGGAAGTTTGGCCGGTGGGATCGGTCCAGAAAATCACTTGGGCAACCGGCGGATCGGTTCCGGAAGTGCGGCTCGAATATTCAGCCGATGATTTTGCTACGGTGATGCCGATGATTTCAAAGACTCCGAACACAGGTCTTTATGAATGGAAAGTTCCGGAGTTGAGTGAGCGGGATATTCGGATTCGTGTTTCTTATCTTGGAGATACCGCGGTGAGTTCACAGTCTTTGGGAAGCATTCGGATTTTAGGACAGATCCAAATGGTTGCACCCAACGGCGGGGAGCGTTGGATTGCAGGGGAACAGCACGAAATTCGCTGGCATACTTCAGGAAGCGTTTCGCGCGTTACGGTGGAATATTCCAAAGACGATTTCCAGAAGGATATCCATTTAATAGCGTCAGATATGGGAAATCTTGAAAGTTATTTTTGGACTGTACCCAATGACCGCAGTCCCACGACTTGGGTTCGGGTCCGGTCTCAGGATGATCCTTCGATTGATGCGGTTTCAAAATCTCCGTTTGTGATTGATTATTATAAGATTCGTTGGGTCATTCAGGATTCGGGCACACAGAGTCATTTGAATGGTCTGACATTAACCGATAGTTCGGGTCAGACACAAACGGGATTGACTTCACCGGTTACTCTGGAGCGCCCTTATGGAATTTACACCACCGCCTGGTCGCTTCCGGGTTACAAAGAGTTCAAGAATACTTGGGTAGCGGACAGCGACCGAAGTTTTGCGGTGATGATGGAAAAAGATGCGGAGGCCCTTGAGCAGCCACGAGTTGATTTTGAATATGACAAAGTCCGCGACTTTGTGAAGATCACTAGCTGGTTTGAACGAAATGGTAAGCCGGTTCCAGCGGTCATTCAATCGGAAATTCGGATTTATGACGGGGCCCGGCTCGTGGAAACACTGCGCTCTTCTAATCCTGATTCAAGTGGACATTTCCAAATGGTTTGGAATACAAGTGAGATTCCCGGCAATTCCCGCTACCTGTCCTCGGCCTCAATCACGCTCGCTAATAGCCGGGTGATTACCAGTCCAATTGGATTTCAGATTGATATCCCGGTGAAACAAGGCCAGCCGCTTGAAACCTATCGCGGCGCTCGTTATGGAGATTTTGTAAATTCTGATTTAAAAACTCCCGCAGAACCTTCCGTAAATAACGCAGCTCCAGCTCAAAAGGAAACCCAGGCAGAGGACCGTGTGAAGCCTCATAAAAAAGAAAACCGGTCAGAAGATTCATCGGCCCAGCTGCTTCAGAGCGGACAATTAATTGTTCCTGAAAAAGCTGTTTTAAATGAAACCATATCAATTCAATATGCGGGTTCGTCTATCAGTAAGCCGGTGATGGATCTTTATGATGGCAACCGAAAACTGGTGATTCGTGGACTGAGTATGGAAAGGACCGAAGAACCAGGGCGTTACGTGCATTTGCTTCCGATCAGCGGGATTGCTTTTGTGCCTGGCAGGACGGTTCAAGTTTCCGTGGTCGATCTAAAATCCGGAAAATTCTTTTCAAAGGAAATTCAAATCCAGTCAAGTTCAGATGCCCTTGGACTTTCTCAAACAGCGGGATCGTCCACAATTCTTAACCTCATGCAGCGTCTCGAACAAACTATTGTAGACCTTAAAGAGTCGGAATCGGACACTTCAAAGACTGCGGAAGTATTGGAGTCCTTAAACCGGCTGGTGCTTGATTTGGCAGCTGATCTGACTCCCAAAGATCTGGATGCTGCGGTGCTAGCTAAGCTCAATCACTGCACTTATGAGTTGTCGCGAATATTAGCCAAGAAAGGTTTTGATGCAGAATTCCTTACCGAAAAACCTTTGAGTGCAGATGCTGACTTTGCGGCGGCGAGTGAAAAGATTCGTCAATTCCAGGCGGCTCTGGCCATGCTGGAACGTATATATCAAGCCATGGGTTCGTTGGCATAAAGGAGAAACTTGTGTCAAAAAAAATAGTTCAAACAGCAGCTCTTACTATTTTGGGATTATTAATCCTTGGCGTTGTGATTGCTTTGATCGCTAAAGATGTTTGGGCCACCCAGCTTCTGGAGAGCCGCGTGAAACGCTTAACAGGTTTTGAAACTCAGGCATCCGGTGTAAGTGTGGACCTTGCCAAAGCGTCGATAACTGTTGAGCGCTTACAAATTTATAATCCGTCAGGCTATTCGGAAAAGATTTTTGTAGACGGTAAGCAATTTATTTTTGAAGCGTCTTCATGGGGAGATCTATTGAGTGCTTCGACGGTTTGGAAAAAAATATCGGGTGCGCTTGAGGCCATTTACGTTGAACATAAGAAAGACGGTTCTTTGAATCTTCGTGATCTGGCGCTTCTCGCGCCTGCGGTCGTGGAAGGTCTTAAAACAGAGAATTCCTCTTCAAAGGGGAAGATCCAGCGAATGGAGCTTGAATATGGAAAGCTTAAGCTGCGGGAAGTGGCTCTTGACGATAAAATTACCGATTCGGAAGTTGATTTCAAGGGACGAAAAGAAGTACTCGGAAACATTGCCCATCCTGAGGTCATTTTTTATGCCGGGATTGCTAAAATCCTAGGATCTTTAAATCGGGGGAGCCTGGGACTTCCTCGAGCTGCCCTTCAGCAGGCCATTCTTAAATCAACGGGATATAATCCTCAGCCAATGCAGGTATCCAAAGTAGAAAAAGCAGCAGCCTCTGTCCCGGATGTTGTTGAAAAACTTCCAGCCTAAAAATAAAAGAAGCCGAATCTTTTGGAGATCCGGCTTCTTGTAAGTCATTTGATTATTTAAATCAGAAAAGTCCCAAAATCCTTTTTCGTGGTTTATCCGCAGCTGTAGATTTGACTGGCATTTGTTCCGTAGGAGTTACTTCAGGCGTCGGAGGAAGCGTCACGGGCGTTACCTCTAATTTATGGATGCTTTTGACGAGGCCCACTTTAGTTGATTTTGCCACCAGACGAACTTGATTAAAATTTGCCAGCGTAGGATTGATCATGAATTCAGCCGTGGCTTCCGTGAATTTATCGTTGAAGGTCATGAGACCGAGAAACTCACCCGTCAGTGTTTCCATTCGGATGTATTCAATGGCATCATCATTTTTAAAATCCATGGGATGGACGTATTTGACCTTAAGATTGAGCTCTTCTCCGACTTTGGAGATAATAACTTCGGGCCTAAACTGCGGATTCGTTTCTGGTTCTTCGACCTGAAGAGGTTCTGGAACCGCTTCGACAGGGGGGGCTATTCCCGGGACGGGGGATTCTGTTGGAGTTGCCGCTGCGGCCGCTGCTGTGTCCACGGGTTTTTCTGTCACGGCATTGGAGGTTTCTTCGGCCCGTACAGAAGAGACAAAACTAGTCGATAATAGTAAGACAAAAATCAGGAAGGTGGTTTTTAATTCTATTTGAGCTTTCATAAATCCCCCTTGGTTAGCAATGGAAATGAATGTTATCACAAATGACATGATCTGCAAAGGATGGAGGAATAACGATGAAGATTCTAAATATAATCATGCTGGGTTTCCTGGGAAGCATATGGGTTAGCAGTGCTTTTGTTTATGCCAAAGACCTTCCTAAGACAGATAAAGCTGCCCCTCAAGCGGCGGCCGTAGAGTCAAAAGTAAATAATGTCGAAGCAACCGTGCCCAAAGCCTTTACTCAGGCCCCTTGGAGTCAGCCTCCTAAAATCCGTATTACAAAATGGGGTGAGGAGCTGAGGATTGAAGTTCAGCCTAACGAATTGATGGAGAAAGAGCAGGTTTTAGACATCGATTCTATAGCGCTTCAAACGGAGCAAGGGGACCTTTTAGGATTCAAGACCTGCGATCCTCAGGATTCAGCTCGTAATGCAGAGTTTATGGTGGATCCAAGGGCCCTAAAATTGGAGAAGGTAAAAATTGTAGTGCATGGAGTTCGTTTGGATGAATGGAGCTCCGTAGTGCTTTTGAAGGAACCCGAGGTAGCGGCTGATCCGGCTCCTCAAACGGCTCCAGAGTCTGCACAGGTTACGCAAGCGGCCCCCGTAAAAGCCGAACCAGTAAAAGAAGTTAAGTCCCAGGCTAAAGAAGTTACTAATCCTAAAGCGGAAAAGAAATCCAAGAAAAAGAAATAATTGTTTAATTAGAAAATCTTAAATTTTTTTCCTTTTTTAGCGCCTGCAGCATCGCTTTTACCACTTGCGACGGGGCGCTTTGCATTGGGGGTGATTCCGGCCCGATCAATCTCGGACTTTTCCGTAGGTTCGAGTTTGATGGTGGTTCGGCTCACGCCGTCTTTCGGACTGGTCGCCACCAGGACTACCTCTTTAAATTCTGCAAGCTTCTGATTTACCATAAACTCACCGTAGGCCTCTTTGGCATTGGGACCAAATTGCGTTAAGCCCAAGAAGTCACCTTTGGGAGTTTCCATTTGGATAGATTCAATCATGTCATTATTGGCCGGATCCATTGCATGATCATAGAGCACCTGAATATCATATTCGTTCCCCAGCATTCGAATGGCAACTTGAGGCGGTTTGATCGCTGAAGGGGCCGGTGCCTCTTCTTCTTTTGTTTCTCCTGATTCGTTTGCTGTAGCTGGACTTTCCTCGGGTGTGGATTTGCTTGCGTCTATGGCCGCGATTGATTTATCCGCTTCCTTGACCGCAGCTTCTTTTTTTTCTGTCGAAGCGTCAGTCTTTGATTTTTCTACTGCAAAAACTGAGGCGCTGCTTGCAATAAGAACAGAACTTAGGATAAGAAGAGCTGAAAAAATGCGATAGATGCTCAAAGTTCGAATTGTGAGTTTCATATTTCCTCCGAGTTGACTGTCGTTACATATAAAGGAAGCATAACACATATATCCCCCACATTAAAGACGGCCGCCATGAGCAGGTATTCAAAGTATTATAGGAAGGGGGTCGCTACAAAGCATCAGATTACATCCACAAGCGCTTTTGAGTAACTTTTTTTAATCCTTTAGCAAGTCTTGTCATAACAAATATGTACTTGATAGATAATGCTAGCCATTGATCCTTGTATCAATTAGAATACGCGTGTACATTTTTTTAAGTGATTATGCAACCAAGGGTTCTAAGCATTTATTCATAATTTTATTCTGCATTTCTTGGGTGTAGTACTGTCCGGGGTAGATTTATATTTTGAGTTAAAAATTGAACATCCGAAAGGGCAAACTGCGGGTAACCGCAGGGCGCAAAGCCAGAGCTCACTAGAATGTTGGAGTGGGTCGATCGGCTGCCGAAGGTGATATGAGCAACTCAAAAGAAAACATGGTATTGAGGTCAAAGAGAACGTTTGTGACGAGCGTTTTCATATCCACGTATTTTAATCATCGACGGGTGAAGTCATTTCCTTTTTCATTTTTTAATCATCCGTGTAATTTTTCTTTCCTCAGTCAATCGGAAGGTGCTCGATGAGACTAAGGCCGACGCGAATTTCACCCATCGTTTGGCGCGGACTCCTTTTTATAATCGTGCTGGCTGCCGGCAGTTCCATCTTTTACCTCACCACGCTTGCTCAAATCCAATCCTGGGATTTTTCAAACTCCTCCAATTACAATTGCGAAGGAGCGAGTTGTCCCTCCGCCAATGTGGAGGTGGTGAATGGAGTAGGGCAGCTCAAATATAAAGCTGCAGATTTCCAGGATGTGACTCAGGGAAATTTTAATAATGGAACATACAATACTTCAGGCGAAGGTACGTCAGAATACAGCACCGATCACGTGGGAATTGCGGCGTACACAAAAGCCCCTGCGGTTGTTGGAATTAATTCAAATTCCGTTCGGCAAGCGGTGAATCCAGCAAGCTATAGTGATGACATTGTAATTTTGCATTTTGACGAAGCGGCAGGCTCTCAGGAATATGCGGATAGTGCAGGAGGAACTTTTGGCGGTGGCGCTCATGTAGATAATGCATCCGCTGGGATTCGCGAGACGTCTGAAAATGATGATCCGACCACGGTTGAGAGCACCGTGGGGCCTGGTTTTGCAAACATGCTGACCTTTGATGGGGGCGATCATGTCAACTTAGACTGGGATGGGAACTCCCTCTGCACTGCGGGATCTTGCCCTCTAGGATCCGAAGCTAATGCAAATGCTAATGCGACTTTTGATAACGCGTTTAATCATCGAACCACTTCTTTTTGGTTTAAAGCACCGGATGTGACCACACAGCAATTGATTTTTAAAGATGGCGACACTAACAACGGAATGGAGATTTATCTTTATCAAGGGAAAATCTATTGCGGCATTGTGGATGCCGGTGGAAATGCCAGCCAAGAAATGCGGGCGCGTGTGGATGGGAAAGTGACAGCCGATACTTGGTACCATGTGATGTGCACGTTTGAAGGTACTGCGGCCAACGATAATACGAACGATGGTGCTGATGGACTTTGGCTTTATTTGAATGGCGAACAAATTGATAGTGCAAGCTCAACTGAATTTCAGACCGGCGGCGTGTTTGAAGGGCAGACAACGACACATACAGGCGATGACGCCATCTGTTTTAATGATGGATCAAACAATAATGCTGACCCTTATTTGAAGGGTACGTATCGGGCAGGTACGACCTTTGCAACTTCAATTTCTACAGCGAGCCGCTGCGAAAATGGTTTTACCTTTGATGATTTTTCGGTTTGGGACGGTAAATATACGGAATCCACGGCGCAGTCGCTTTTTGGGGTTTATGATCCGTCACTGGCGATATGGCATTTGGACAGCGCAGCCTCTCCGGCGGCTGACGGCGGTAATTGGGGACATAACAGTTCTTCAGCTACGAATGTGACCTTCAATCAATCTGCTCAGTCAGGATTTGGATCCGCAATTACACTTTCCGGAAACGGATACTTCACGCTGACGGCCAACGGCCGTGTTGTTTTTGATGATGCTCAAACGCTTGCGGCTTGGATTAATCCGAGCGCCCTCCCTGCGAATGGAACTTCTGATTACTTAATTCTTGGAAGCGGAGGAAGTAATGATTTTGCGCTTCGTTTGGAAGGATCCGGAGGCAACGCTTACCTGGCTTATACCCTGGGGGCTTCAACTTTTATGGGAGTGACTCCGGTCACTTCAGGGGCGTGGCATCATGTGGCAGTGGTTTTGCAAAAGGGGATTTTGGAATTATTTTTAGACGGTAAATTGGATTACGTTTCAACCTATACCTCTCCGATGTCCACCGGAAGCGTTTCGCTGCGGGTAGGAAATGATTCCGGAGGAACAAATGGATTTCAAGGAAGTGTGGACGATGTCCTTGTGCTTCAGCGTGCGATGACTCATGATCAAATCGAAAAACTCAACGGACTTTATCCTCGGCAAGGAACTTACACTTCTCAAATCAAGGATGCGGGTTCGTCGCAGCGTTGGAGTCAGCTCGGCTGGTCACAGGATATTTCCTATGGAAAAGGCATCGATTCAACAGCTGCCAATCTGCAATTCCTTTGGGCTTTAGATGAAACAAGCGGCGATGTGGTGGCTGATTCCAAAGGATCCTTAGGAGCCAATACTTTGGGAAGCACCGATATCATCAAAGGTGTTTTTGGCAATGCCCGTTATTTTTCATCCGATGAACATGTGATTGAATCCGATTCAGCTTTGGCTTCCTTAAATACTTATACTTTTGAACTTTGGACGATGTTCCAAAAACGTCTGCCCGCCGCCAAGGATAATGTCTTGAACGTGCTGGGGCGAGATCCTGCGATTCAGCGCGACACCAATGGAGATCTTTTGGTCATCATTGATAATGATCAAGTAACGCCTGCCATTCGCAGCACCCGCAAGATTATGGACAGGGCCTGGCACCATCTTGCGATTACTGAAAATGCGGGAAGTTTGACGTTGTATATTGACGGCGAAGTTGCGGGTTCAGGAACCGGCAATGCGTCGGCGAATGCCAAAGTTTATTTAGGGGATGACGGCACGCAAACCGGCGTGTTTAACGGAGCCATTGATGATGTCGCGGTCTACAATACGGACCTTTCTCAATCCACGATTCGTACTCACTACCGCCAGGGGAAAAACAAAATTAAATTTTTAGTCCGCAGCTGCAATGATTCAGCCTGTTCAGGTGAAACTTGGCTTGGAAAAGATGGAAATACCATGTACTCTGCCCCGGCAAGCGGTGCAGACCATGTGGCTTTATGGCATTTTAATGAAGCTTCATATGATGGACAGGCTAGTCAAGTGGCTGATTCCGTGGGTTCCAATTCAGGGCGCGCTTGGTATGCGAGTGCGGATGCGGCAGGGGTGTACGGGGGTGCCATCTCTCTTAATGGATCTGGAAGTTATGTCCGTGTATCGGATAGCAGCGCGCTTAATATCGATCCGGGTGCAGCCGGGATGTCGATCGAAGCTTGGCTCTACATGGATGAGGGGCAAGAAGACGGAGCTACCATTGTCAGCCGTCAGTATTCAACTTCAGGAAGTGCTAAGACTTCTTTCGCTCTTGAAATCACGGAAGATCAAAGACTTCGCTTGCGGCTTGGGAATACAAATACCGAATCCACCGTTACTTCGACAACGCCCGGAAATGTTACTGTAGGAGAATGGGTGCATGTGCTCGCAACTTATGACGGCAGCGACGTGGCATTTTATATTAACGGAGTTGCTGATGGCGGCGATGCTGCGCCTCTTACTCTTGCTTATGACTGGGGCGATCTTTATATCGGCTATGACAAATCAGAAACTCGACCCGGATTTAAGGGGAAAATTGATGAATTAGCCATCTACGATAATGTGGTGAACGGTGCAACGGCTCTTTCTAATTTTAATGCAGGAAATCCTTACAATTACTTCACGAGTTCCTCTGGCGAAAGTCTTACGGTTTCCAATAATCAGTACTTTCAGTATAAAGCTTTCCTCATATCCAATGCCCAATGGCCGGTCGCGCTTCAAAGCGTCTCAATTTTAAATGATTTCTATTCCACATCTGATCCTTCCATCGAGAATGCGACGGCCCTTCCGTTTGCGACGCTGACGGCTTTTACCCAAACTCTTGGTGCCGGAAATCAGGGAAGCGTCGGATATATGTTGAAAGAACAAACGGATAATCAATGGCGATATTGGAGCGGTGCGACGTGGGCTGTTTCCAACGGAACGTATGCTCAATCGAATGATGCGGCCACCATTAATTCGAACATTGGGACTTTTCATAGTGTCGCGGGCGCGGGATCCGTTTATTGGAAAGCCTTGCTGCATTCCAATGGAGTCCAGAGAGTTCAAATTGATAATTTATCCATGAATGCCCCTAACACAGTGACGGTTACGGCTCCTGAATCGAGCTCACTCGTGGTGGATGATCCGATGGATATTGCCTGGAGCTTTTTAGGGGATGTGACAAACGTTGATTTGTCCTACACGACCAATGGAAGTGTTTTTACTACGATTATTTCCAATCTTTCGGCGGATGTCGCCACAGGCGGCTGCACGGATCCAGGAACCAAGGCGGGATGCTACCGGACGAAAGTTCCAAATGCCATTGTTTCAAACGCATTTCAGATTCGTGTTCGTCAAAGCGGACAGCCGACCATCGAAGATTTGGGAGCTGCCAATACGGTCAACGGCTCTATTGTCATGGTTGTGCCCTCACCTCCTAGTGCAAGTGAAACTTATGTGGCCGGAGATAAACTTACGATTAAGTGGATTGTCAAAGGAACTCCGGGTGTGGCCAATGATACCAAGGTGGAAATGGATACCCAGTATACGGAAGCGGCGTATGGAAGTTCTCCGGGGCACACGGTTTATTCCACAACGGCTCGAAATAATAACAATGGATTTCCTTGTGTTCCGCCTGCGGTCACAGCTCCCCAGTACGGAGGCTGTTATGACATCACGCTGCAAGAAAGTGAAATTACGAGTGATGCAGATGCGAAAATTAGGATTACCGACGGAACTTGGAGTGCGGAAACGGATCTATTTACCATTACGGGAAGAATTACGCTGACCAGTCCAACGGCACTGAATGTTTGGAAGGTCGAAACGGCGAATGATATTAATGACAATCCTCTCATGGTGGCGTGGACGACATCGGGAAGCATTGGGAGCTTGAATCTTGAACTTGATAAGACAGGCGCTTACTCGGGTGGTCAGAGGACAGTCAAAACCGGACTCATCCGAAACTCAGATAACGGGACGTCTTGTTCTCCTCCGGCCGGCGGAGGATGCGTGATTCTCTCAGGCGGTGAAGTTCCTCAGGCATCGGAAACCTCAAGCGGAGCGACCGCAAAATTCAGATTAACTGCAACCGCGCCATCTCCGGATGTCGTCAGTAGTGTCGCGGCGGCGCCTGCGTTTGAAATTCGCGGATGGTATGACATTACTGAGCCTTTGGGGAATGACATCTGGTATTCTGATGATACGAATCGTCTTGTCAAGTGGAGTACGCATGGAAACGGATTAGGGAATTATGATATTCATTATCAAGAAGATAACGAAGGCTGGATTGCCATTGCAACCAATCAAAGTTCTAATACGAATGATGGAGATAATTATACGATTCCCTGGAACCCAATTCCCACGGTTTCATGTTCGGGATTTCCTGCGAGCTGCGACAAGATGACAGTCCGGATTCAGCAAGCAGGCGGAGGCAAGCAGTTTGTGTCCGGATATTTCACGATTAAACCAGGCGTGCTCATTACGGACCCGAGTCCGCTCAATTTTAGAATTTCAGATACCGCCCGCACCATCGCCTGGGAATTGACCGGAGCCATACCGGGCAACGTGAATGTGTATTATTCAACCGATGGACAATGGGCCAATGACTGCGTTTCCGCAACAGGAGAAGGAAAATGTTTTGTCTGTTCTAATGATGCAGACAGTGATGGTGTTCGTGACGGAAGCTGTTCATGGCCATCGGTGGCGGATACGCCTTCTGAAACAGTGCGTTTCCGAGCAGAAGCCGCGGATGACCCCACGATTTATACGATGACCACGGCGGATTCAACCATTCATGGAAATTTCAGCGTCAATGAACCCGCATGTGCTCCGAATTGTTTTTCACAAGATACCATCGATATTATTTGGGCTGAGACGACAGGTTCTGTCAATATTCCGGATGTCGATATTTACTGGTCAGTCAACGGGGTGGCCTGGACCAAAATTAATCAAGACGACGTTACCCCGAATGATGGAATTTTTGATTCAGCGGATACAGATTCTAATGCTCCCTTTACCATTCCGTCATCGATTGTTCATGATGCAATGAGATTTCGCGTTGTGGACCACTATGATACTCAGCTTCTTTCGGCTGGAGAATCTTCAACTTTCAGTACGCCGGTCAAATTTCGCATCATTAATCCCAATGGTGGAAATTCACTGGATGTTGGAACGTCCTATGATATTCAGTGGGCTTACCAGGGAAACCTCACTCATTTGACTTTGGAATATTGCGAAACCGCTTCTTGTACTTCGGCGGGGACGGTTCAGTCAGGTTTGATTCCCAATACAAACAATGGTACGGCTTGCTCCGTTCCTTCGGTTACAGCGCCAGAAATAGGCGGATGCTACCGTTGGGCCGATGCGACATCGACCGGGGTTAAGGATTTGCGCGGCACTCAATTCCGGATTCGCGTCAGTGATGATGATGTGACAGGGAATGTTACGGATTGTACGCCTTTAGATTGCGTGACGGCTCGTCCCGATGTTCCCGATCTCTCAGACAGCAATTTTAAGATCAAACCCAAGCTGTCACTTCTTTATCCGGTGGCTTCCGGTCTGAAACTTGATGCTCAGACCAGTTATCAAGTTCAGTGGAATTCTCAAGGAACGCCGCTGACTCAAGTGAATCTGGTTTATTCTCCAAACGGCGGAACAACGTATCCCTTTGATGTTCCGGGAAGCGGTAATCCCGTGGCAAATACCAGCCAATCCGATCCGCCCTCAGGTCCCAACAGTTACAGTTGGACAACGCCTGTCATTATCAGTACGGGTACGATCCATTTTAAAGTTAAAGTGGCGGATCCTAATACCACAAGTTTTTCAGATGCTTCTAGCGTATCCACAAATGTTTTCGATATTGTTGCCCGATTTGATCCAACCGCTCCTGCAGGAGGAGAAAGCTGGCCCGTAGGAACAAATCAAACGATCACTTGGGATTCTTTCGGAGCGGTGAGTGAAGTCAATATCCAATATCTTAATGCGGCATCTTCTCCAACTTGGAATACGATTATTCAGAATAGTTCGACTCAAGGGGAAACGCTTACGGATGGATCCGGAAAAGTAGGGAATTCGGGCCAGTTTATTTGGAAAGTTCCTAACGTCGCTAATATTATTGATAACAACGCCACGAAGATTCGGATTGTGGATGCAGTTTCTGGCCACATTCTCCGCGATACTCCGGTTGAAACGTCCACATTTAATGTGGTGGCCAACCTTCAAATGACCCAGCCGCCTGAAGGAACGGATCGATGGCGTGAAAATCAGACGCGTGTGATCCGATGGAAACAGATTGGGCACAATAATTCGTTGACGGATGTTGCGCTTGAATATTCCCGCAATTTAGATGGGGATGCCGCAACTTTTGATGATCCTCAAACGATTGATCTAACGGTCAATCACGGAACCAATGCCGACAATGGCGGTTGCAGTTTGCTCGGAGTGGGAGCCGGTGAAACAGAAGGCTGTTACGCTTGGCTGATTCCAACTTCCATTGCTCACAGCACTTTTTATGTCCGTGTCCGCGATGTCACAGCAGGGCATCCAGCTTCAACTGCTGTAGCGGGAAATGGAGTGTCCGCGGTGCTCAACTTAGAACCGGCTTCCACATTAACTCTGTTTGCGCCTGAAGGGCAGACGTACAACATTGGAGAACTTGTGGATGTGATTTGGGATGGAACCGGAGGAATTGCGGGCGCCGGGGAGACTGTCGATATTCACTACACCACCAATGGCACCGATTTTGTGGTATGGAATGAAGCTGTGGATGCGGATGCTCAGACTGGCGGATGTTCCAAGGGGGCTCATCTAGGATGTATTCGCTTAGGCGCTCCGGATATGGTGTCTGCGACTTTTCAAGTTCGGGTCAAAGATTCTGATGATGATGATGTGCTTGATTTGGGGAGCAATAATTCGGTGAATGGAAATATTGGCATTGCAGCACCGGCTCCATCCGGAGGCCCGGAAATTTATATTGTCAATGATACACTCCAGATCAAATGGACGGCCTTTGGCGGAACCACAGGGGCGGCCAACGACACCACTCTTGAAATTGATACGGACATGGCCAATGGAGCTTTTTCCGGGGCTGGTTATTCTGTCATTACTTCGACTGCGACCAACGACAATAATAATTTTGGATGCGTTCCTCCGTCAGTAAGCCCTCCGGCCTATGGCGGATGCTACGAAATGACCATTCCTGACACGCTGACAGCAGGAGCTAATGCCCGTGTTCGGGTGAGCGAACCGGCCGGACCGTATCTTTCAGAATCTACAGATTTCATCATCACGGGACAATTGACGATGACGAAACCAACGGCATCGAAAGTTTGGAAGGTTGAAACCGCTACGGATATAGCAGGACAATCTATTTTTGTGGAGTGGACCTATAAAAATGACAGTATCGGAACTTTGACTTTAGATTTTGATCCGGATGGTCTTTTTAACGCAAGCGGAAATGAACGCCAGATTACTACGGGGTTGGTGAGAAACACAAATAATGGAACAGCTTGCACCGCTCCTGGAAATGGAGGCTGCTATGTCCTAAGTGGAGGGCAATTGCCTCAGGCCAATGAATTGACGGGAGGTTCAGCGGCGGCCAAGTTCCGTTTAACAGCGTCTACTCCTAATCCCGATGTGATCAGCAGTGTGGGATCTGCGCCTGCCTTTGAGGTTCGCGGCTGGTATAACGTTGTAACACCCTCCAGTTCGGATGTTTGGTTTGTGGGGGAAACCACGCGCAATATTATTTGGGAAACACACGGTACGGGGCTTGGGAATATTGATTTGCAGTACAAAATCGATGCCGGGGCGTGGACAGATATTACGACAGATCTCGCGGATACGGACGGGGATTCAAATTCCTCCACTTGGGATTCTGTGGTGGATGCCATTTGCGGAGGGGTGCCGCTGGGTTGTAACAAAGTAAAAATTCGTGTCAAACAGACCGGAGCTGGAACCTATAATGACGACTCAGATAATTTTTACGTCAAGCCCCGCCTGACGATTGTAGATCCGGCTCCTTCTGATTTTCAAATTGCCGATACTTCCCGTTCGCTGGATTGGACAGTCGGCGGCACGCTTTTTAGTGCAGCGAATGTTTATTATTCAACCGATCAGAATTGGGGAAATGCCTGCGATGGGGATACAGGCCAAGGAAAATGTTTTGTCTGCTCTGCCCTTGCTGTGGCCACGACATGTCAATGGCCAACCGTGTCGGATACTCCCTCAGAGAATGTGATCTTCCGAATCGAAGCGGATGAAGATTCCGGAATTTATAGTGTGACTTCTACGCCGGCCAGCATTCACGGAAAATTTACGATGAACCTGCCGGCCTGTGCCCCGAATTGTTCTTCGGAAGACACCACGAATCTGACTTGGACGGAAACGACGGGATCCGGAAACATTTCGGATGTTAATTTGTATTGGTCCACGAATGATTTTGTCTCTTCGACCCTCATCAATAATGTCGGGGGAACGCCCAATGATGGAATTTTTAATGCCGCTGATGCTGCTACAGGCGGTCCGTTTGTGATTCCAGCCAATGTGGTGCATGACAATATGAAAATCCGTGTCGTGGATAAGAATGATACGCTCCTTGATTCAGCTGACGATTCACTGGCATTTTCAACTCCTGTCAAATTTCGAGTGATTCAACCAAATGGAAGTGAAACGCTGACCATTGGACAAACGTATGATATTCAGTGGGCTTATCAAGGTTCTTTGACTTCATTAAGTTTAAAATATTGCACGGATGGAACCATTACTTGCGGAAGTCCGAGCACGATTGCAACAAGCGTGGTACCTAATACCAATAATGGAACTGGATGTTCGGTTCCAAGCGTTTCAGCGCCAGAAGATGGCGGCTGCTATCGGTGGACGAATGTAACGACCACTGGTGTTGCGAACTCGCGCGGTACCCAAATTCGGGTCTTTTTGCAGGACGAAGATTCTTCCTGTACCCAAACGGCTTGCGCGAGCGCGCGTCCTAAAGTGGATGATGGATCCGATGCGGATTTCAAAATTCAGGCGAAATTAAATCTGGTTCAGCCGACCGCAGCCGGACTCAAGCTGGATGCGGAAACGTCTTACAATGTTCAGTGGAATTCTCAGGGGACTCCCTTAGCTTCTGTGGATTTATTGTATTCCAATAATAGCGGGAGCACCTATCCTTTTGCGGTGCCTTCGGGAGGAAATCCCCGTGCCAACGTAACGCAGGCGGCTCCTCCAAGCGGACCCAATACTTATGCGTGGACCACGCCTTCCATTATTAGTAACGCGACCTTGAAGTATCGCGTGAAGGTGCGCGATCCCAACACCTCAAGTTATCCTAGTGCGGAAAGCGCATCGGCCAATGACTTTGAAATTGTGGCGCGCTTTGATCCCATCTCTCCATCCGGCGGACAAAGCTGGCGTGTTCTGACCAATCAAACTTTGAGTTGGACTCCGAAAGGAACGGTGGCACAGGTTCAGCTTCAATATTACAACACCGTGCTGGGTTGGCAGACCATCATTCAACAGACGCCGACGCAAGGAGAAACGGCGACTGCGGCAGATGGAAAAGTGGCGAATGCCGGAACCTTTCAATGGAAAATTCCGAACATCGCCAGCATTATCGACAATAACACGACCAAGATTCGGATATTGGATGCAGACTCTGGGCATATTCTGCGTGACACTCCGGTAGAATCCGGAACATTCAACATTGTAGCCAATCTGGTCATGACTCAGCCGCCGCAGAGCGGAGAATCCTGGCGCGAAACGCAAAACCGCACCCTCCGCTGGAAGCAGATCGGACATAATAATTCTCTGTCCAAGGTCACGCTGGAGTATTCCACGAATGATGATAGCAACACATCGACTTTTGACAATCCTCAGACCATTGCGGCTAATATCGATCACGGAGCGAATCTTGACAATGGGGGATGCTCACTTTCAGGTGTGGGAGCGTTGGAGACCGAAGGATGTTATGTGTGGGCGATACCGGCTGCTTTGATCGATGATACAGTTTATGTCCGAGTCAAAGATGCGGATGCCGGGCATCCAAGCTCAGCTGCGGTTTCAGGCAACGGAGTTTCAAGCGTCTTTCCGATTTATCAAAATTCCACGATCACAGTGGTCCAGCCGGTTGGACAAACTTATGTGGTGGATGATGTAGTGGATGTGGTTTGGGACGGCGTTGGTGCAATCACCGATGCCGGAAAAGAAGTGAATGTTCATTACACCACGAATGGATCGGTCTATACCCTATGGAGTTCCAATAATGATGCGGATGCAGTTACGGGAGGATGCACTCTCGGAGGGCATCTCGGGTGCGTTCGTTTGAATATTCCAGATGCTATTTCAGGGGCTTTTCAAGTTCGCGTTTCGGATGCGACGGATTCTTATATAAAAAATACGGGAGCTTCCAATACAGTTAATGGAAGCGTTTCGATTCAATCTCCGGCTCAAACCGGGCCCGAAGTTTATGTGGTCGGCGATACCATGACAGTCAAGTGGATTGCCTTTGGCGGATCCATTGGCACGGCTTCAGATACTGTTATCGAACTTGATACCGATATGACGAATGGCGTTTTTTCCGGTGCAGGTTTTACGAGCGTAACGACTTCGGCATCGAATAATAACAATGGTTTTGGCTGTGTTCCTCCGGTAGTGAATGCACCTCAGTATGGCGGGTGTTTTGAGTTTGAAATTCCGGATGAATTGACAGCCGACGCCGATGCCCGTGTCCGGGTGCGTGAACCCGTGGGGCCTTATGCGTCACAATCGGATCTTTTTACTGTAACGGGACGACTGACTCTCAGTAAACCGACGGCTTTGGATGTTTGGAAGGTCGAAGCCGGAACGGATATCAATGATCAAACACTTCCGATCCAATGGACCTATCAGAGTGATTTCGTGGGGACTCTGACCCTGGAGTTTGATCCTGACGGACAATTTAACGCAAGCGGAAACGAGCGGCAAATTGTAACCGGACTTGTCCGAAATACAGATAATGGAAAAGGCTGTACGGTTCCAAGCGGCGGCGGCTGCTATACCCTAAGCGGAGGGGAAGTGCCGCAGGCCAACGAATTAACTGCCGGTGCAGCCACGGCCAAATTCAGATTGACGGCTTCGACTCCTTCACCGGATGTGGTGAGCGATGTACTGACGACACCGGCTTTTGAAGTGCGTGGATGGTATAACGTCGTTACGCCGTCGGGATCTGACGTTTGGTATGTTGGAGAAACCAATCACGATATTATTTGGGAGACTCATGGTGCGGGATTAGGCAATGTCGATTTGCAGTATAAGATTGATGCCGCGGCCTGGGTGAGCATTGCTTCTAATCTGCCTGATACGGATGGTGATAATAATTCGCAAACCTGGGCTTCTGTTGTGAATGCTGTTTGTACCGGGCTTCCGTTAGGATGTAACAAGGTCAGAGTGCGTGTCCGTCAAACGGGCGGCGGATCGATTAACGATGAATCCGTTAATTTTACAATCAAACCCCGAGTGGTCATTACCGATCCGGCTCCCTCTAACTTTAAGATTGCAGATACCACCCGCACCTTTAGTTGGACCTTAGATGGAACTGTTACCGGAAACGTAAGTATTTATTATTCAACAGACCAGGGTTGGGGGAACTCCTGTGTTTCTTCAACAGGAACCGGAAAATGCTCGGTCTGCTCTGCAGCCGCTTCGGCCTTGACCTGTACCTGGTCCGCAGTTTTGGATACGCCGTCGGAAACAGTTCGGTTCCGTGCTGAAGCCGCAAGCGATACCACGATTGCAACGATGACAACGAGCAACGCAAGCATTCACGGGCTTTTTACGATGAATTTACCGGCCTGTGCTCCAAATTGTTTTTCAAAAGATACTACAAACTTGACTTGGACAGAAACGACGGGATCTCAAAACATTCCAAACGTTAAAATTTACTGGTCGACCAACAACTTCACCTCATCGACGCTCATTAATACTTTAGGAAATACGCCGAATGACGGCATTTTTAACGCTTCGGATGCGGCCCAAGGCGGACCGTTTGTGATTCCGTCAACTGTGGTTCATGACAATATTAAAGTGCGAGTGATTGATGCCAATGATACGCTTCTCCACTCCGCGGGAACCTCAGCCTCTTTTCAGGCTCCGGTCAAATTCAGGATGATTCAGCCGAACGGCGGAGAAAGTCTTGTGATCGGAGATACCTATGACATCCAGTGGGCTTACCAAGGATCTTTGACGAGTATGCGTCTTCTTTATTGTACGAACGGAACGATCACTTGCGGTTCACCGACCTTAATTCAGGGAAGTCTTGCGCCGAATACGAATAATGGAACCGGCTGTTCAGTTCCCAGCGTGTCCAATCCGGAAACTGGAGGCTGCTTGCGGTGGATCAATGCAACGAGCACCGGCGTTGCGAATGCTAGGGGAACGCAGATTCGGGTTTTCGCACGTGATGAAACTGCGGGTTGTACTCCGGATGTTTGCGCGAGCTCTAGGCCTAAGGTTGATGATGGTTCGGATGCTAACTTTAAAATTCGAGCCAAACTGCAGCTGGTCCAGCCGACGGCTTCAGGTCTCAAGCTTGATGCCGAAACAGCCTACAATGTTCAGTGGAATTCACAGGGAACGCCGCTTGCGAGTGTCAATTTGCTTTACTCCAATAATTCAGGATCAAGCTATTTGTTTGCGGTTCCTGCAGGCGGCAATCCGGTAGCGAACACGACTCAGGCAGATCCGGCGGTCAGTCCTAATAACACTTATGCGTGGACGACTCCCACGGGTATTAGTAATGCTTCCGTCAAATATCGGGTTAAGGTCAAAGATCCTGATTCAGCGAACTATTCGCTTGCTGAAAGTGCCTCAGCCAATGATTTTGAAATCGTAGCCCGGTTTAATCCGTCAGCTCCCGCCGGAGGAGAATCTTGGACAGTTCGCACCAATCAAACGATTACCTGGGCTACAAAAGGAACCGTTGCGCAAGTTTTAATTCAGTATTACAACGCTGCGATTGGATCATGGCAAACCATTATTCAAAATAGTCCGACTCAGGGGGAAACTCTGACGGCTGCGGATGGTAAGGTTGGAAATTCAGGATCCTTCCTTTGGAAGGTTCCGAACGTTGCCAACATTATTGATAGTAACACCACAAAAATCCGCTTGATTGATGCTGATACAGGGCACGTTTTGCGGGATACTCCGATTGAATCGAATACTATCAACGTTGTTGCCAATATTACTGTGACGAGTCCTCCTCAGTCGGGAGTCCGCTGGCGCGAACTTCAAACGCGCGTCATTCGCTGGAAGCAGCTCGGGCACAATGATCCCATGACCAAGGTCACCCTTGAATATTCCGAAGATGCTGATAATGATGCGACCACTTTTGATAATCCTCAGCTCATTGCCGATACGATCGATCATGGTATTAATGCTGATAACGGGGGATGCGGCCTTTTGGGAGTGTCCTCCAATGAAACCGAGGGATGTTATGCCTGGGCGATTCCGAATGGATTGGTCGACAATGTGCTTTATGTCCGTGTGCGTGATGTGACTCCGGGAAATCCAGCCTCTGAAGCGGTGACCGGAAACGGAGTTTCAAGTGTTTTCTCGGTAGAAGAAAATTCGACTCTGACTCTCGTCCAGCCTGTTGGCCAAACCTATATTGTGGATAACAATGTGGATGTGATTTGGAATGGGACCGGAGGTATCACTAATCCTGGAGAAATGATCAATCTCCACTATACGACTAATGGAACCGACTATGTTTTATGGGAACAGAATGTAGATGCAGATGCTGATACCGGCGGCTGCGCGAGCGGTGCCTCGCTGGGATGTATCCGTCTTCATGCTCCCGACGCTGTTTCCGGTGCATTCCAGGTTCGTGTGACGGATTCAACGGATTCGGATATTACAAATCTGGGAGGAGCGAATACGATCGATGGAGATATTTTAATCACTTCGCCTTCGGTGACAGGCCCTGAAACCTACATCACAGGCGATACCATGACGGTAAAATGGATCGTTTATGGAGGCACGATCGGTGAGCTGGATGATACCGTCATCGAGCTTGATACCGATATGTCGAATGGAGCTTTTG
>CAYWRU010000024.1:26667-32532 GCA_964460795.1 uncultured bacterium
GGCTCACGACGATAACCACGACGGCTACTAATGATAATAATAATTTTGGATGCGTGCCGCCCAATGTGACAGCGCCTCAGTATGGGGGTTGTTTTGAGTTTGAAATTCCGGATGAGCTCACCAATGCGGCCAATGCCCGAGTTCGAGTTCAGGAGCCCACGGGACCTTACACCTCTCAATCTGCGCTTTTTACAAATACGGGTAAGATTACTTTGACGAAACCTACCGGGCTTGATGTGTGGAAAGTTGAAACCGCAAACAATATCAACGACCAATCTATTTATGTGGAGTGGACTTATCAAAGTGAAAATATGGGGACCTTAAAACTCCAATTTGATCCGGCGGGTGACTTTAGCGGCGCTCAGCGGGATGTGGCCACGAATCTTGTGCGAAATACCAATAACGGCACAGCCTGCACGGCAAATGCGGGAGGCGGATGCTATGTCTTGAGCGGAGCAGAACTTCCCCAGGCGGGAGAATTAACGGGAGGTTCTGCAACGGCTAAATTCCGATTGGTTGCTGAAACTCCTAACCCTGATATTTCTTCAGATTTGCTCGCGACTCCTGCTTTCGAAGTTCGCGGCTGGTATAACATCTTAACTCCGGTTTCTTCCACGGTTTGGTATGCGGGTGAAATCAACCGCAGTATTATTTGGGAAACTCACGGAAGCGGAATGGGCGGAGTGGATGTTCAATATAAGATTGATGCGGGGAACTGGACCAGTATTACCACTAATTTAGCGGATACCGACGGCGATAATAATTCTCATCTATGGCCGAGTGTGGTCAATGCCGTATGCGCAGGGCTTCCTCTGGGCTGCAATAAAGTGAAGGTTCGAGTCAAGCAGACGGGAGCCGGGACGTTTGCCGACGATTCCGATCTTTTTACAGTCAAACCGCGTGTATTAATCACAGATCCTGCCGATTTGAGTTTTAGAATTGCAGAGACCAATCGGGCATTAAACTGGACTTTGGATGGTACGGTCACAGGGAACGTGAATGTTTATTATTCGACAGATCAGCAATGGGCGAATGCCTGTGATAATACGACGGGAACTGGAAAGTGTTCGGTTTGTTCAGGCGCGGCTTCAGCGCTGACCTGCTCGTGGTCTGCGGTGGCGGATACTCCCTCTCAGACAGTTATCTTCCGCGCTGAATCCGTCAGTGATACGACGATTAACAGCATTACCAGCACCAATGCTGCGATTCACGGAGTTTTTACGGCGAATCTTCCGGCCTGTGCCCCTAATTGTTATAGTGAACAATCCACCAATTTAACGTGGGCTGAAACCACAGGATCTCAGAGGATCCAAAACGTAAATTTATACTGGTCGACAAATAATTTCACTTCTTCGACTCTGATCAATTCGCTCGGAGTAACTCCGAATGACGGCATTTTTAATTCTGCGGATGCGGCAACCGGCGGACCTTTTGTGATCCCCGATAGCATTGTGCATGACAATGTCAAAATCCGGGTCGTGGATTCAAATGATATTCCGCTTAATTCTGCAGGGATTTCATCCGCTTTTACCGTCCCTGCGAAGCTCCGCATGATTTCTCCGAATGGAAGCGAGTCTTGGAAAATCGGATCGGCCCATGACATTCAGTGGGCTTATACAGGGACGATTGGAAATATTAGTTTGGCGTATTGCGAGGACGGGACCCTTACCTGCGGATCTCCGAATGTGATTGCGGCCAGTGTGTCCGCAAATCACAGCGCGGGATGCGTTCTTCCGTCGGTCAATGCAGGAGAAACTGCGGGATGCTACGCCTGGGCGGATGGAACCACGGGCGGGGTAGCCAACACGCGGGGGATCCAGCACATTCTTTTCCTTCATGATGAAGATGCGAATTGCTCGCCTACCAATTGTTCTTCTGCCCGTCCGAAGAACGATGATGGATCGGATGCCGCTTTTAAAATCATCGCGAATCTAGCCATGGCAGCTCCTGCTGCGGCCAGTCAGCTAGATGCCAGTACGGCTTATGACATCCAGTGGAATTCTCAGGGAACGCCGTTGACTACGGTGGATTTGGTTCTTTCCAATAATGGAGGGACTACTTTCGGGACGGATATTCAGTTAGCCGAAGCCAATACGTCGGTGGCGGCGAGTCCTACCCTGAATACGAAAGATGTTCAGTGGACAACTCCGAATCTAATTTCGGATTCTTCGCTGGGGCGCGCCTACGTGGCTCGGGTTCGGGATCCGGATACTAGCAATTTTGGAAATGTGACGGCGGATGTCGCTTTTGATATTGTGGCTAAGTTAACGTTCAGTGCGCCGGTGGATAGTTCAGTTTATCTTGTGGGAAGCAACTATACGATTGGATGGACGACAAAAGGTGCTGTTAATAATGTCAAACTCGAGTATTACACGCCCGAGCGTGGAAGTTATACCACCATTGCTCAGACCGGATCAGAAGGAGGCGCTCCTGTCCCGACCGCGACGAATGCCCAAAATAAAGCTGTCAATACAGGAAGTTTTGTTTGGAAAGTTCCCGACGTTGCCAATATTTTTTCTACCGGAGCAAAAATTCGTATCACAGACGGAGATTCTACCCATACGCTGCGCGCCACTCCGGATGAATCCGCAACCTTCGATGTTATTCCGAATATTCAAGTGATGAACCCCGTGGGCAATGAAATTCTGGGAGGCGGAACCGATTTAAATATTCAATGGAAAACGATCGGAGTAACAGCTAAGCCCACGACAGTTGATATTGATTTTTCCACGAATGACGGAAGTTCTTGGACGGGCACAGTTGGAACGGATCTGACGAACGGGCAAAATGGGGGCTGTACGTTGCCGTCTGTCAGTGCCGGAGAAACAGCCGGATGCTACCTTTGGAAACTTCCGGCTACAGCCATCTCGAATACGCTCAAGATTAGGATCAAGGATTCAGATTCGGGTCATCCGGACTCCACTTCGATCTCAACGAACGGCGTTTCTGCAACGCTTCAAATTGTCCCGAATATTCTAATTCTGCATCCTGCAACGGATGAAAAAGTGACCGTGGGAAGCGCCTACGATATTCAATGGGAAGTTTATGGCTCGCATACAAACGTCAATGTCCAATATTCGGACGACGAATTTATCAGCGACATCAATGATATCAAGCTGAATGCCACTCATGATGCGAATGCTTCCGGCTGTTCTCTGACAACACCGGCTTCCGGAGGAACGGCCGGGTGCTACCGGTGGAATCCGGTACCGAATGATATCCGGCCGAATCTCAAATTACGCTTAAAAGAAACGGGCGGAGCACTTCGTTCTTATAAAACAAATGCATGGGAAATCCTGGGACCTCTGGCCGTTGTGACTCCTAATGGAGGAACCTCAGTGGCCTACGATGTGGGAGACACGGTGACGATCCAATGGTCCAACAACCAGGACCTTACGATTGAGACTCCGATTGACCTTGAATATTCAACTGATGGAGGAACAAACTGGAATCAGGTTTTGGATGCCAGTGATAATCCTGCGGAGGCGATTACGAATTCCGGAGCTGGAGGGACGTTTGACTGGAAGGTCCCGGATTACATCAGCGATGATGTTTATGTCAGAATTATCAAAAACAATACGCCGACCATCGGAGACCTGTCGAATAAGAATTTTGACATTACAGGAAAAATCACTCTGCAATCTTTGACCGGCGGCAATGCCTCGTATGCGATTGGCGATCAATTCTCCATTCAGTTTGATGTTTCAGGAACCCCGCGCGGCACGCTATTTGATGACCTTTCCATTCGTTATTCAACGGATTCAACTTTCCAAACCGGGGTGACGAATGTAACCACGGCCTTTACTTTAGATCATCAGGGAGCTCACGTAAATTGTACAGCCGGAGGAGCCTGCACCTATAATTGGACGATTGATGCTTCGCATCAGATTGTGACTTCTCAGGTCTATTATTTGCAAGTGGTGGATGGACACCAGGGCGTCGGGGCGGCCACCAGCACTAACAAATTCCAGCTTTATGGAAAACTTGTACTCTCGGCGGAGCATCCGTGCGGAGGGGATAATGTCTGTTTGATTTCTGAATCGCCTGCGCCGCAAATTGTTTTTACCAAGACAGGGGCTGCCAACGGCTCAGTTTTTGATAATGTGAATATTCAATATTCAGATGATGGATTCACCTCTAATATTGTGACGATCGCTTCTAATTGGGCGCTCAATCCGACCAATTGCCCAAGCGGAACGTGTACTTTTTCTTGGAGTATCGGAACCTCGAATGTTATTCAATCCTCTGCGGTTTATTACATCCGCGTTATTGACCCGGACAATGCCATATCGGTGGATACCGGAGCCACGGCTTTTGAAATTGCCGGCCGTCTTGCACTTTCAACCTTAAATCCGGGGTCCGGAAATGCGACCTATAAAGTAGGAGAGACGGTTCCGATTCAATGGACGAAATATGGAAATGCCAATGGCACGATTTTCAACAATGTTAAGGTTCAGTATTCAAACACTTCTGATTTTTCAGCAAATGTTGTCGATGTCGATAATAATTTCACTTTGGATGCGACGAATTGTCCTGCCGATGTTTGTACGAAGAACTGGCTGATTGGAGAATCGAATCAAATTTCTCAAAATCCAGCCTACTATTTCCGAGTCATCGATCCTGATAATACAGACAGCACCAGCGGTGCCTCGCAAAATCAATTTGAAATCCGCGGCGACCTTGTGTTGACCACCTTAAATGCAGGAAACCAAACCTACAAAGTGGGTGATACCGTCACGATTACCTGGGAAAAGGATGGTTTAGCGAATGGGACTTTATTTAACGATGTGGTCCTGGATTATTCGGATGACGGCTTTGGCGTGGGGACTCATGCCATTGCCACGGTCACCCTGGCGACGGCTTGTTCGGGTACTTTTCCGAATGAAACCTGCTCCTATGACTGGCTCTTGGACAGCGGGGATCCGATTATTACAGCTCAGAATTATGTTTTGAGAATTCGTGATCCCGACAACACCGACTCCATTACCACTTCAGTGAAGAAATTTAAAGTGGTTGGAGGACTCAACCTTACTCTGCTTCAAGCGGCTGATGATAGTTATGACATCGGAGAAGTCATTCCGATTACCTGGACTGCCAAAGGAGTCGCTAACGGATCGGTATTTGATGTGGTGGATATTCTTTATTCGAATGACAATTTCCAGACAAGTACTCCGGTCCAGACCAATGTTAATTTGAGCGTAGCCTGTGTGAGCGAAAATTGCAGTTTTCCGTGGACGATTCCGGACAACGCGGCGATAACAAGTACACCGGATTACAAGTTTAGAATCATTGACAATGATAACGCGAGCAGCTCCATTACCACTTCCTTAAATCGATTTCGTTTGGCAGGTTATTTGCATCTAACGACCCAGGCGTCCAATGCGGTCTACACCGTGGGTCAGACGGTTCCTATTTCGTTTGATTATAATGGAGATCCTCAAGGTACGCTGTTCAATGACATTCACCTGCAGTATTCCAATGATAATTTTGCAAGTGATGTCCGCACCATTGCCTTGAATCAAAGTTTGACGGCTCCGCAGGCTCCTTTTAGCTGTAATGCTACGAGTTGTACCTATAACTGGACGATTCCTCCGGATGCGGAGGTGAGTTCAGGTTATAACTATAAATTGCGTGTCATGGATCCGGATAATTCGGACACTTCGACCTATGGGCTATCCGTTTCGCAGGCCGGTTTCAAAATCAAAGCAGGCCTTGTCATGACCTCTCCGGCTCCGAGCCAGATTCTCCGGCTGGGCCAAAACAATGTTTCGATTACCTGGACCAAGACGGGCGCGATCCAAAACCCTCTTTTTGACAACGTGGAGATTGCGTATGCGAATACGAATAATCCTGCGACATTTGACG
>CAYWRU010000024.1:32632-42224 GCA_964460795.1 uncultured bacterium
CGAAACAAGGACAACCCAACACGACTCCCAACCCCGATCTCTTTGACGATTTTAATATTGAATATTCTAATGATAGCTTTCAAAGCGATGTTCGTTTGATCGCAAATGTCTTAAGCTCCGTGGTGTGTTCAGGACAAAACTGTTCTTACAATTGGAATGTGTTGCCTACACAAACTCTTAGCGCTACTCCTGTTTATTCTTTGCGCATCGTCGACCCTGATAATGCTGCTTCAAAGAGCATTTCTATTAAAAAATTCCGTCTATCTGGGAAATTGGATCTCACCCTGCTGGATTCAGCCGCGGCTACTTATAAAGTAGGGCAGGCCGTTTCAATTACTTTCCATAAAGACGGAGTCGAGAACGGATCGATTTTTAATGATGTCAAAATTCAATATTCCAATGATAACTTTTCGAGTGACGTCCGAGCAGTCCTTCCTGGAGGCATTGAGGATGTCTTTGACATCACTGCGGCGGGTGGAAATTGCCCGGCAGGAAATTGCACTTATGTCTGGACCGTGCCGAACAATGCAGGATTGACGTCGGCTGCGGACTATTATGTTCGCGTGCTGGATCCTCAGAACTCGGATCTTTCAGGCTATGCGTACGGCGCTGATAAATCTTCATTTAAATTTAAATTGCGAGGAGACTTTTCCTTTGGAGGCGGAGATCATCCGGCACTAGGCGATAAATGGGGGGTCGATTCAGTTCATGCCGTAAGTTGGTCCACTCAGGGACTTGTCAGCAATGTTAAATTGGCTTTCTCTGACAATTTTGGATCGGGTGAAAAATTTTTACGATTCAATGGTGCTAATAATCAATTAGAAGAAGATCCTGCGGATCCCAATTTTGCTGGCGCTCAGTCGATCAGCAATACGGCTAACGGAGCCGAATCTTATGACTGGAAAATTCCCGACTATATCCGCTCAGGGGTGATGCTGCGAATTTACGATGCTACGGATGCTGCCGTATATTTAGATTCACCTGCCTTTAAGATTTTTTCTGTGATCAGTAATGTCACGCCTGGAAGCTCGGCGAATGAAGTTTATAAAGCCGGTCAATCGGGAGTCAATCTGAGTTGGGATGCGACGGGAACTGTTCCGGGAATTAAATTGGAATATGCTTTTGATAATGTGCCCACTTGGCAGCCGATTTTGCCGGCTCAATCAGGAAGTGTGACGGATGTTAACGGAAATATTGCGGGGAATCCGGGCTCCATTACCTGGACTTTACCTCAGGTTAAATCGAACAACGCCTTCCAGGGCAAAGTGCGAATCAGCTGGCTCGATGGCGCTCAAACGGTGGATACGGATTCGACAGTATCCAATACGAATCCATTTAAGGTGAGTGCCGCGGTGACGATCTCGGCGCCAAATGGAGAAAACGCTCCTCTTTGGAAAGTTGGCGAGACAACGCATCAGATTACTTGGGCAACCATACCCGCAAATGTTGGCGGGTCGAACCAAGTGGATATTTACTATTCCATCAATGGATTTTCAGGCCCCTTTAATTTAGTTCAGAATGGAAATGATACGGCCAATGACGGAACCTTTGACTGGACCATTCCGGATTCTGTTTCTAATAACGTAGTGGTCCAGGTGGTTGATGCTCTGGATTCTGACGGTGATGATCGCTCAGATGCAGTTTTCAGTATTGCCGGAGATTTAAAAATTCAAGGTGGGAGTGATGCGCCTCTTGGAGGAGAGAAGTGGCCGATCTTTCGCGCAACGCCTGCTGCACTGGCCACAGTCAATAGTGTCAAGTGGACTTCCACAGGAAGTTTGATGAATCAAGTTGCTCTACATGCCTCGAATGATGGATTTAATGCCGTTGACATTGTCGTTGCCTCAGGACTTTCCAATGTGGTGGGACAAAATACTTATGGCTGGCAGGTTAGTGACAGTGTTTCACCGATTACAACGATTGGATCCGGCTGGGTAGTGAAGGTGGTCAATACCACGGCGGGTACTCCGCCAGCCGAAGTAACTTCCGGCGCTTTTGATATCACCGCAGGATTCTACATGTCTTCGCACAATACAACAGCGGATCGTTGTTTGGTGGGGAATTTGTGCACGATTCGTTGGGATACGGCGGGATCTGTCAGCGATGTCATTGTGGAGTATTCCTTAAATGGTGCAGCAGGTCCTTGGACTGCAATGCATGTAGGAAGCACGCTGGGGGCCAATCCTGGATTTATTAATTGGCCGGTGCCGGGCGGACTTTTACCTAATGTGAATGCACGTTATCGAGTTTCCGATGGCGTACCGACTCATCCCGCAGCCAGTGATATGACGAATGGAAATACGATTATTGGCGCCGAATTCCCCGGATCTCAAATTTTACTTAGCCCTTCAGGACAGCCTTTGGCCGGAAGAACTTTCAGTGTGGGAGAGGCGGTTACGATTTCTTACACTTATTCTAGTACAGTCGCGGCGGTGGATGTGGAGTACAGCCTGGATGCAGATAATAATCTTCAGACTTTCGATAATCCCGTAAAGGTTGTAAATGCTCAAGCAACGAATGGAAATGGGACCGGCACTTTTACTTATACTTTTGGCGATCTAATGGATCAGGGCGCGGATGTTACGCGTATTCGATTCCGTGTCGTGGATTCTGCTGTGCCGGATGATGATCCGGCCAATACTACGAATGGTGTGACAGGAACCTTCAAACTGAAAGGTCCGATTACCGTTTCATCTCCCAATGTGGGAACGGAGCGCTGGCAAGTGGGGTCCGCTCAAACAATTACATGGACGAATGCCGCTTCTTCTATTTCGAATGTGAAAATCGAATACGATGATAATACAAACTTTACCTCCCCAACGGTGTTGGTTGCCAGCACTTCCGGAACTCCCAAAGTCGGAGGGTCCTATAATTTTACGGTCAACAGCACAAATTTCCCGGATATTGCCGCTCTTTATCACAATGATATTTTTATCCGGGTGTCCGATGCTGATACGACGATCCACGGTTTATCAAATGATAAATCGGATAACGGAATGATTATTGTCGGTAAAATTGATTTTACTCAGCCAAGTTCTGCGCCGCAGCTTGGAGACAATTGGAGTTTAGGGCTTCCGCATACGATTACCTGGACCACAACGGGGCAGGTTTCCAATGTGGATATTTATTATTCCAAGACAGGGCTTTTTGCGGATGCCCAGCTTATCAATAGCCAGATCACGAGCGGGGAATGTGATTCCGGGCCGCATTGTGCGAATAATCCGAACGCAGACACCAGCGTGTCGTGGATTCCTCTGACAAGTTTGGATGTAGCAAATACAGCGGTGATCTGGATTGTCGATGCGGATGACAATACTACGCCTCAAGATTTAACATATCAGCTGCGCGGAAATTCGTTTGCTTTCAATCTTCATGGATCGGTGACTTTTAATGGCACCCTTGTGGATGGACAGAAATTAAAGGCAGGGACTTCACGCATTTTAACTTGGGACACGTTTGGAGATCTTCTCAATTCGGTAGATATTCAATACAGCCGGGATAATGACACCAATCCTGCAACGTTTGACAATCCACAGCCTGTTGTCATGGGCTATGACAATTCTGCAGGCGGCGGTCAGCGCGGTACTTATACGTGGACGGTTCCGTCGACTTTTAACGACGGTACGGTTTATTTGAGAATTATTCCGACTTCTTCGACAGCCGGAGAAGATATTTCGGGGGCGTTCAAGATTATGCCCAACATTCAAATCTCAGCACCCTCGAATGGAGATGGATGGTCGATTAGTTTGCCGGTTGATATCCGCTGGAGCATCACGGGTATCGTCAATCAGATTAAGATCCGTTATTCAATTGATGGCGGGTCGAGCTATCCCTCGGGATCTCCTTATGAAATCATCACACTCAATCCGAATCAGGCCCCTTATGCTTTGTCGGGAGCCAGCGCTAAATATACCTGGGCTGCGGTGGCTGATACCAGTTCTACCAATGCTAAGATGAAACTCGAATTGCTGGATGATGGGACGGGAGATGCGGATGCTGAGATGACAGGAAGCTTTAGCATTCAGTCTCTCTTCCAGCTCAACTCACCGGCAGCTCATTCGGTTTATGAAGTCGGAGGAACTTTTGATCTCAATTGGGATTGGGCGGGAACCATTCCTTTTATCATGGTCGAATATTCAGATACTTATGACGGTGTAGATCCTGCTACTTTCGATGCGGGGGCAAAATGTATGAATGGAACCGCGCCGCCGTGTTTAGGGGCTTTGCTATTAGCCAATGGAAATGGAAACAGCGGAACGGGCTATTCGCCGTCGCCGGTTACAGTTCCCAATAATATTTCCCGCCCCGGAGACGCGCGGGGAGAATATCCTTTCTATATCCGGATTTCAGATCCCAACAACACGAATACCAATTCTATTGCTCCCAGCGGTGCAGGAAATGGGTTTAAGATCAAATCAAGAATTTCTCTGACGTCACCGAATGGGGGAGAGGATTTATATATTGGGAATTTAACTCATAACGTCGTGTGGACTTCGAGCGGTACGGTACCGAATGTTGTCCTGGAATATTCGGATGACAATTTCGTCAGTCATATTTATTGTGTGAATGGAGGAACCGCTCCGAATTGTACGGCCCTCGCAAATCAAGGTTCCTATGCATGGAAAATCTTAGACGATGAAAGACTGGTTAAATACACGTGCAATACGACGCCGGTTGATTCGAACCCGAATGATACGATGCACCCTTGTAAAAATGATACGGTGAAAATCCGGGTAAAAGATTCCTTAGATGTTCAAAACTTAGACTCCTCCAGTGCTGATTTTACAGCTCGCTATGTAGCGAAACGGTGGAGTCTGCGTGATTCGGTGAAAGGTTCGGAGTTGAATAGTATTGCGATGTACGAGCACACCATTCATAAAACCCGGGCCTTCAGTAATCAAAGTGTTCTGGGTATTTTCTCGCCCTACATTATTTGGTCACCAGCCGGAACCAATTATTCAGTCGGTTTTAGCAAAACAGGATACACCGACTTTACGGATACGGCTCAGACCACAACTTTGACGGATCAGCTGCCGGCGGAGTCCATGGTGGACGAAGAGCAGATCGTCTACATGCAAAGCACGGTGGCTCATAATGACGTCATTAATACGGAATTCAATTACACGCCGGCGCTTAACGGCCAGCCGGATAAAATTGTGTTTAAGGTTTGGTACAGCCGCGACGGTCTTAATGTGGTCACGACAACCCAGGCTCATTTGCGGATTTATGACAATAACGTCATGGTTCCCGGGATGGATTTAACCTCGAATCTTCAGGAACCGGCGGCATCAGGCGTTTATAAATTTACGATCGCAAATACCGGGCTTCAGCTTCGAAAAAATTATACGGCCAGAAATCTAGTGGCGCTGGCCGGAGGCATTGAGCTTGAAGGTTTTGATATTATCAATATTACCGAGCAAAGTGAACGCCAAACCATGACAGCTCATGTCGCGGAAATTGCTCCTAAGATTGTCGATAATCTTGATCGTCAAGTGACGACCGAATTTAATTCCCTGGATCAAAAACTAGACGATCTTCAAAGCGAGACACTTAATAAGATCGGGGATACAGGCGCGGGCTCTTTAGTGGATAAGATGGATCAGCAGACGGCGACTATTCAGACGGCCATCACAGACTTTACTAATAAATCGGATGATGCGGTGGCCCGCATGCAGGATGAAATTACCAAAGCCGGGATTCGTCTGATCATTCCTGCGACTGTCAAATTAGGATCTTCGGACCGTTTACGTGTAGGCACGGTCCCTTTAGCAAATCCAACCCTTGATCTTTTATGCCCGGATGGGTCGCCCATTTATCAGGCTCTTTCGATGCTTGAGATCTCTCCGGGAATTTACGCCTCCGATGTCAAATTTGACGGTACAAAATTCCGATGTGCAGCGGCCAAAGCGGTTACGGTTATTGCCACGGCGATTATCTCAAGCAACAATCCCGAGGAACCTCCTTTTGAGGCCCGAGCCATCGGCAGTATGTTTATGACCACAACGGATCTCGATACCATTCAAGGTCTTGCTGCGGCTGGACTCAATGCAGAAAAAGCTGCCAAGGATGCCAAAGACGCTATGCGTTCTGTGGCCACGGCGGTCGGTTCATCCGATGGAGATACGGTTCGAAACTCTTTAGGCGCTCTCCAGCAATCCATTGGCTTGCTTACGAATTCGATCAAAGGCAATAAAGATGAAGAAGGTGTGGGGCTGATGCGGTCCACAGTGGATGACATTGCCAACCGCCTGACGGTGCTGATGGGCAACGAGGGAGTCAATGTGCGGGAACTTCTTCAGCAATCTATGGGGCAAGAGGTGAAAGGTGTTCGTAATAAAGTTGACCGCACCTTGGCTGTTACAGAAGTGATGAAGCAGATTGTAGAGCGCAAGATCGGACAAAGTGAAGAGCCGGTGGTGGAGACTTTCTATGAAATCGGGAGCGTGAAGATGCGGGTGGTGGCGGTGAATCCTTCTGAAACCAAACCACAAAAAGTTCCCATCAAAATTTATTTACCGCAGGAAGTCATTCCTGAAGACATTATTGATATGGGCGAGCTCAAAGTTGGGTATGACTCTGATAAACAACAGTACTTTGCCTTTAGCGAAGGTGTGGAACTCAAACCCAAAGAAATGCGCGTCTTTGAAGTTCACTTGGAAGATATCTGGGTCATTCCAGACGCGGAATTAGGCAAGAGGCGTGATGAAGCTCGGTTGGCTCTCACGCGTTTGGAAAAGACCGCTTATTTTGATAAGGCGCGGCTCATTGTGAACTCAATCTATGAACGCTTGGATGAGATCAAAGAGCGCCAGGAAAATCAGGTGGTTTCCCGCGAAGAGCATATTGGAGCTTACCGCATTAATGAGAAAACGGTGAAAAAGATTGACGAAGATCTTGCCAAGATCGAAAAACTCCTTGGATTTATCGGCGCCGAACCCTCCGTGGAATTTTTGAAAGAGGCAGCACCTCAAAAAGAAAAGACGAATGAGACGATGTGGCTTTGGATCATTCTTGCAACCATGGTTGCTTTAATCGGCATCACAGGCATTGGATATTATGTGCGCTGGTACTTTAGTCTTCGTGCCGAGCGCCGTGCCAAGATTCAAGGCGCGGAGATGACAGCGCAATCTGTGGAAGAATTTGCAGATGGAGATAAGAATAAGCCCGGACCTAAGCCCGACTCGGGCGGAAGCGATGAAATCCAGCTTTAAGCTATATTGGGATAGTCATTGTTATAAGCTGTTATAGATTCTTGATTAAAGCATTAAAATGAGGTATCTTTGTCTAAGTGCTGTACGACGCCTCACTATTATTGTGTTTTGACAACATGAAACCGATCCGATGATGTCGGACGAAGCGGCGGAAGCTGCAGAAAGGCAAACTTCAGGTAACTGAAGGACGCAAAGCCTAGGTCCCGAAAGTAGTTTTGAGGGATAGCATGGCTGCCGGGAATTTCATGACGAATGAAGCTAAAACAAAACCGAAGAATATTCTAATGCGCCGATGGGGAATTTTTTTCTTTGTCCTCGCGGGTAGTCTTTTCTTTTATACCTCCACGAATGCGGTTCTCGAAAACTGGGATTTTTCCACTCCGGCAAACTACAACTGCGAAGGCGCTGCTTGTCCTTCCTCCAGCATGACCGTGACCGGCGGCAATGCTCAAACGGCTGTTCGCTCGGATGATTTTGTGGACAATTCGAAAGCCAAATTTGATGTCGGCAAATACGATGAAGCAAATTCTAATGAAGGAGCCACAGAGTGGGATACCGACCATGTCGGTATCGTTAAATACTCTGCGGCTCCAGAGACATCAAAACTTTACGATACCCGTCTTCCGATTAAAACAGCGGCTGAATATGCAAATTGCTATGTTCTTGTTCATTTTAATGAAGATGCCAGTCAGACTTTTACGGATCTGTGCGGTAATGGAAATACGGATACGGCAACCTTGGGTGCAAGCAGCGCCTCGGCGGCCGATGATCCGTCGGGATCCATTTCTGACGTGGATGATGATTTTGGAAACATGATTGAAATTACGGATGGAAGCCAGCAATACGTTAATCTGGATACCGTTGCAAACCGAACCAGTTATGATAATGCTTTTACGAATCGAACTTGGGCTCTCTGGTTTAATGCTCCGGATGTCACTACGCGCCAATTAATTTTTGAAGAAGGCGATGATGGCGCAGCAGGAACATCAGGGGGCGCTGCAATTTATATTAATAGTGGAACGCTTTATTGTTCCGCGTGGTCGGATGGCGGAGATGCGGTCAATGACATGATGGCGGTTGTCGGGGCCGACATTTCAACCCGTGCGAATACGTGGAATCTTGTAGCTTGTGTGCTGGATGGGACAGGCGCCACTTTCAAAATCTATTTGAATGGAGCCTACATTGCCTCAGCGAATGCCACTCAATATTTGGCCGGAGGAGTAATTGAGGGAGTTCAGGCTCACTCCGAAGTCAGTCCTAATAACGCTCAACTTTGTAGAAATACTCGAGGTTATAAATACTTGGGTGCAGATCGGGCAGCCGGGGTCGGTCAATATGACAATTGTGTGACGGGTTTTTTCTTGGATCAATGGGCCGTCTATAACGATGCCCGGACGGCGACTGAGATCCGAAAAATGTACCAGGTTCCGGATCCCTGGGCGGGAATTTGGCATATGGATGAAGCGAGCGGCAGCGTTTTGGATTCTGGATTTAATCTTAACCATGCTACATCAGTCAATAACTTAAATTATCAGCAGGACCCGCCGTTTCCAAGCTTTGGGAAATCGATTAGCTTTAATGGAACCTCAAGCTATGCGCAAATTCCGGCGGGAGAGACTTTTTTTAATTCAACCGATCAATTGACTTTGCAGGCCTGGTATTTCCCCGTGAATTTGCCGGCCAACGGGACGGAAGATTACATTTTTTCAAGTGCAAGCGGGACCAATAATTTCACGATGAGTATTGCCGGTGTTGGGACTCAAAAGCTTTTAAAAACCGATTGGGCTGGAGGAGGCGGGCCGTTTGTGGGACAAACAGATATAAGCCAGACCATGACCTGGTATCACTTGGCAGTTGTGTACAATTTCGGCCGCGTGAATCTCTATGTCAATGGGGCTGCAGACTCTGAGTTTTCTTATACCACCGGCCGTGTGACCGGAACCGGTATTGCCGTCAAAATTGGAAACAGCATTGCCGGAAATGAAGCCATCGACGGCCGGTTGGATGATGTTGTCATGCTGACTCGTGCCAAGACGGACCAGGAAATTGTTGAAACTGCAGGAGCCTATCCTCCTTTTGCCACTTACCGGTCTTCTTCTAAGAATGCTGCGGTTTCAAAACCCTGGAACCGCTTTCAATGGACGGAAGATCTCCCTTACGGAAAACCGGCGGATAGTCGTACGAATCAAAGCATTCTTTATCATTTGGATTCATCGAGTGTCACGGATGCGGCCACCGGGGATGGCGCGAATGATGGTACGGCTACTTCCACAGATGTTATTTATACCCCATGGCTCAAAGGGCACTTCTACAATGCGAACGCAGATATTATTACTTCCAGTGCATCGCTTGCGGCCATGACTGCTTATACACTTGAATTT
>CAYWRU010000025.1:0-11673 GCA_964460795.1 uncultured bacterium
CTATTACGACAAGGCCGGTTTCAGCGACTGGAAACACGGCGAAACCCAGGCCGGCGTGCTCAAGGCGCAGCACCCCGAATTTGAGACCTGGAGCCAGGGGGTCCACGCCCGCAGCGGGGTGGCTTGCGCGGATTGCCACATGCCCTATGTTCGTGAGGGGGCGACAAAAATTACAGATCATTATATCCGCAGCCCGCTTTTGAATGTTTCGCGCGCCTGTCTGCAGTGCCACCATTTCACGGAAAAGGAAATGCTGGAGCGGGTGGAAACCATTCAAGAGCGAAATCATCAACTTCTGGATCGTGCTGAGAGTGCCTTGGTGGTTTTGATTCAAAAAATTGCCGAGGCCAAAAAAAGAGGCGCCGCAGAGGAAGAGTTGACGCCAATTTATGAACTTCAGCGCAAGGCCCAGTGGAGATCAGATTTTGTGAATGCTGAAAATTCCATGGGATTTCATGCCCCTCAGGAAGCGGCCCGCATTCTGGGAGAGGCTATTGACTATGCCCGCCAGGGCGAGGTGCTCGTTCAGGAACTCTTGGGGTCACGTCAGAAAACCTCAGCCGCGGATGAAGAAAAAAAATCATAGGCAGAAGGACATTTTTTATGATGGAGAAAGGCGTTCAACCATTGGACGGCATTTTGACCAAACTTCAGCTAAAAAATGCTGATTTAGTGCGCCATTCCAAGGAGCAGCTTTCCTTTAAAGTGGTGGCCAAGGGCCGACGCGGCCGGCGATTAACCCTGAAGGCTCAGATGAAGATTTTGAAAGCACTGAATGCGGCCGAGAGCCAGCAAAGTTTTGAGTTAAAAGATATTTTTAATTACCTGGGTCCGAGATGAATCAGCATCCCAACGATCCTCTCCACGGACTCACGCTTGAAACGCTGCTGAATCGGCTTGTCGAAAAATATGGATGGGAGGTGCTCGGACAGAAGATTCGTATCCGGTGTTTTACGAATGATCCCAGCATTTCATCCAGTCTCCGGTTTCTCAGAAAAACTCCGTGGGCCCGTGAAAAAGTAGAAAAACTTTATCTTTGCATGCAAGGGGACAGTCCCCTAAGGGATAAGTCTCCTTCAAACTTGATAAGGCCTGTCCCGCCGGGGACTGTCCCCCTATGATTCAAAAAACAGATGCTTTAAAACGCGCCATGGAGGTTTTGGGTATCCGCGAATCGGATTTGGAAGAATCTTTTATCCGTTCCGGCGGTCCGGGAGGCCAGAATGTAAATAAGGTGTCGACTTGCGTGGTTTTGAAACACCTTCCGTCCGGTCGAGTGGTTAAATGTCAGCAGAATCGATCACAAGCTATGAACCGGTACTTGGCGCGGAGAATTTTAGTGGATCGGCTGGAATCTGAAATCCTCGGCCGCGAGAGCGCAGAGGCCAAGCGCATTTCAAAAATTAAACGTCAAAAACGCCGGCGCTCCCGGCGCGCCAAAGATAAAATGCTCCAAGCCAAACACGCTCATGGAGAAAAGAAAAAGCTCCGTCAACGCACGCCCTTGGATTTTTAAAAATGCATCTTACTTATAAAAAAATGATCCAAGGGATGATGGATAAAGAAAAAAAATCCAGAAAGAGGAGGAAATCCCCGGAGACTCCGTGGAGTCTTTATTTATTGGAATGCGGGGACGGATCCCTTTATACGGGAGTGACGAATAATTTGGAACGCCGCCTCAAGATGCATGCTGCCGGCAAAGCCTCCCGATATACGCGCACGCATCTGCCTGTCACGCTCCGCTATCAGGAGCTTTGCGGCACGCGCACCCAGGCCCTGGTAAGGGAATGCCAAGTGAAGTCTTTTTCTAAAAAAAAGAAGGAAGCCCTTTTAAGGGGAGGTGTCTCCGGCTCCCGTTCAAAGATTAGAAAAAAGAAAACGGCGTGTGTCCCATGAGAACTTTTAGGGTGGACCGGGAGGCTCGTCTTCTCGACTATCTCTTTCAGATGATGTCAGACACCCCCAAGACGCGGGTCCGCCAGCTTTTGAAATTCGAATCCATTGTGGTCAATGATGCCGTCACCACTCAATTTGATACGGAGCTTCATCCGGGAGACCGGGTTTGTATTCGATCGCTTAAGCCGTCTCAGAATGCCCCGGTTCCACAATTTGGGATCAAAATCATTTTTGAGGACGAAGACATTGTCGTGATTGAAAAACCTGAGGACCTTCTCACGATTTCCACGGAAAAAGTTTCCCGAAAAACGGCTTTTTTTGGGCTCAATGATTACTTAAATGAAAGAGAGCTTTGGAGACTTAAAAAATTCAACCGGAAAGAGGACCAGGAGATCCGTAAAAAACAAATTTTTATTGTCCATCGGCTGGATCGTGAGACCTCTGGACTCCTGGTATTTGCCAAAAATGTGGAATCAAAATGCATTCTCCAGGATCGCTGGATGACAGCTGAGAAAAGATATTTTGCGGTGGTGCATGGCACACCCAAAGAAGACACCGGAACGATTACGAGTTATCTTCATGAAAGCAAGACCTTGAAAGTTTACAGCGGGCCGAATACGGAAGATGCAAAACAAGCGGTTACGCACTATCGCGTGCTGCGTGCCGGAGCCGATCACTCCCTTTTAGAAATTGAACTGGAGACCGGGCGGAAGCATCAGATTCGTGTGCACCTTTCTGATTTGGGACATCCGGTGGTGGGTGACAAAAGGTACGGAGATGGATCCGATCCAATTAAACGTCTTGGGCTGCACGCGCATTTTCTAGCTTTGATTCATCCTGTGAGCGAAAAACGGCTAGTTTTCGAAAGTCCGATGCCAAAATCATTTGAACAGATTCTGTAAAGTGGAAAGAGATCATCAGTAGGTCCTTCGACTCGCTCAACTCGCTCAGGATGAGCCCTCGGCTGTTGCGATCAATAATTTTCCGAGGGCTCAATTAATTTGCGAGGCTTGGCTGAGGGCGGCGCTGAATCGCAGGATCTGTGAGAATGGAAAAAAGAAACCGGGCAAAAAGAAGGCTCTCCTGAATCGAAACAAATCCAATGCGTATCCAGTTTCGAAGACGCAGGTTTCCACGGCGGAGATCGTCCCGAAGGCCGCTCCAAAATTGAGCCATGGGAGCACGGGTGTGAGCTAGAGGATCCAGGCGCACGCCTGAGCGGCGCAGCCAAAGTTCAAAACGTGACGGAATCGAATGTGCGGCCTGGGGCACGCCGGACTTTGCAAGCGCGGCTGCAGCACGGCGGTAAAGTTCTTGCAGCTCCGGATGCTTGATTTTCCACCATTCCTGAGTTTTGGATTTCCATTCGGCAAGCTGAACTAAGACCTGCTCTTCCAAATGAGTCCGCGGACGAGTGGCGAGCCAGATCTCTTCCAGCTCTAACAACAACAAAAAAGTTTCCTTGATAGCTTTCCCGACATCATGAAAACGCCGTGTCCAGTAATCGCGAAAACTCTCGCGGGGAAAATCAGAACGCCGCATATTGCGGCCTTTGAGCCTGACAAATCCCTGCAGCATGGGATGTCCGCCTTCGACTTGAAGAGAATTTTTGTACCAGACAAGATTCCAAAACACATCGAGAAATTTATGAGTGGGGACTTTTTTCATGATGGGGATTAAATTTTTAACGTCATAAAAGGCTTTCCAGGCGTTGGCAAATCCGCGCTTCCACTCGGACTCAGACATTTGGCCGTGTTGAAAAGTTTGATGACACGAATCAAAGTTGTTCAGGTCTGCATCCAGCATCGTTCCTTCAAATTTGGCTTTTTTAAAATCCTGCGAGCCGGGGAGAGGAGTTAACATAAAAAAAGAGGCTTGTTCGGGCCCGAGTTCGGTTTGAAGAAATTGGATGTCCTGGGCAATGGATGCTTCGGTGTCAAAGGGAAATCCCGTAATGTAAGCGACATGAGTCGCGATGCCTGCATCACGGTAGGCTTGCATGAGTTCTTTAAATTCGTGGATGCGATTTTGTTTTTTTCCTGCAGAATCCAAATTTTTTGGATTCACGCTCTCAAGCCCGATAAACACTTGAGAGCATCCTGCGCGCGCGGCCTTGGCTACAAAATCCGGAATTTTATAAGAAAGGGTGTCCACCTGCATCATGAACCTCAGCTTGATGTTTTCTTCTTGGCGCAGACGGATCAGGCCGTCAAAAATTTCAGCCCAATTTTTATTGCGTGCAAAATTATCATCGGTAAAAAAATAAGAACGGATCTTGTGTTTGTAATAATTCGAACGGATTAGATTTAAGATTGGCTCTACGGCACGGAACCGCATGGCGCGTCCCTGCACATTGATGACGGTACAAAAAGTACAGCCAAATGGGCATCCGCGGCCGCAATCCAAAGTCGCAAAGTAGGGAAGGGCATATCGTTTTTGGAGTTGCTCAGGGATGCGTGGAAGCGGCGCGCAGGACAGATCCGGCAAAGAGTTCAGAAAATTATAAACCGGCTGAAGCGTTCCGTTTAAGGCATCTTGGAGCAGGCCTTCCCAGCGTCCTTCAGCTTCTCCTGCTACAAGAGTAATGCCGGACTCAGATAAAGCTCGAAGATCTTCGGGCAATTCGGGGAGCGTGGCCAGGGTGCCGCTGACGTGAAATCCGCCGATCAAAATTTCGATACCGGGCTTTTTGAGTTGGATGGCTAAATCCCGGGCGCGGGGGAATTGATTGGACTGAACTCCCGCGAGACAGATAATGGATTTGCTTTCCGGCCGGCGGCTTTGAGAAAGAATTTTTTCTACAGGAACTTTTTGGACGGTTTCATCAATGACCTCAATGTGCCATTTGAGTTTTGCGCCAAGGACTTTACGCTCGCGCACATCTTCGGTGAGTCCATAAAGACAGGCGAGGGTGTTGCTTGGAAGCACCCCTTTGAGATGGCGCACCACGTAGCCGTCGTCGTCATATTTTGACGGCTTGATGATGGTCAAATAAAGATGTTTATATTTTTCAAGATGCATAATCATAAAGTGCCGTATGGAGGCTTAGTGCGGAGAGCCTAGATACAAATTTAGTATATCATCGGCTCTAACCGCCCACAATGAACCTTTTCTCACTGGCAATTCCCGCCATTTTCCGAGAGGTCTTTGCAGAATTTCCCGGTATTCCTCGGCGACGTTCGTCCCGCCCCCGCGAGGCGGGACTTCACTCGGCTTCAGGTCTCGTTCGGCCTGCGGGAAAATCGGAGCGGAGGCAGCTCGCGGAACCCTTCCGAGCTTGGTCCCGAGCCAGTGGCGAGGGGCGGAAGGGTGAGCGGCAGGCGGTGGATCCCGCTGGAGAGATCCAACCGCTGGTGCCGGAGTCCGAGTTTTCCCGCAGGCCACCGTGCTCACTCGACCTTCAGACGCGCCTCTGTATACCGGGAAATTCTGTAAGCTCTCCTCTAAGAAAATTGGGAGCCTTCCAGACCTTTTCTCATTAGAGAATTCTCTTTGCTTCACAGACCAGTCGCGATAAACTTAAAAAATCAGAAAGAGAAAAATAATGAGTACAAACGAACACCCAGCTCCCAAAAGTCCAGTAACGCATCTCCAGATCATGAACCTGGTGGTAGCGCTTATGGCTGGACTTGTTACGGTGGCGGGAGGGATCTATTCCCTGAATGCTAAATGGTTTGCGCCTAAGACAGGTATATTGGAGGGCGTGGTCCGCGATGAGCAGATAGATAAGCCCTTGTGGAAAGTACCGGTTGAAGTGACGGACCGCGAGGGTGCGGTGGTGGCCGCTGCAGATTCAGATCAGGCCGGCCAGTTTCAAATTAAATCGCTGCCGGAAGGAAGTTATGTGGTCAAAGTGACGGCTCCTCGTCATGGAGTAGGCTCAAAGAACATAAAAATTATTCCGCCCTCTACAACAACCGTGATCTTTGATTTGAAGCCTGAACCCGATCCTGTATCCCAAGGCCAATCTGAAATCCCGGTTCCTCCTGCGCAATTGACGCCGCCTCCTTATCTGCCGCAGCGCCAAATTCCGGCGGTTGCGCCGCCCGTTTCTTATTCTGGCTCAGCTCAGGCGCCGTCTCAAAATTATCCGATTTATTCTGATCAAAACCAATCGGATCCTTATAGTAATCCTGCACCGTCGTATCATCGCCGCCGGCATTCCCGATATCCTTCGGATTATTCGGGGGAAGATCAAACAGCCTCAGCGGATCAACAACCGGCTTCTCAAAACAGTCTTCTCACTCAGGTGGTGGGACAATTTCTTCAGAGTGCTATCACCAAAAAGTCGGATTCCACAGCGGTATCCGACACTTCATCGGCCAGCACCGATTCTTCAACCACGGCCTCATGATTCGAGCCGTTCAACCTGCCTGAGCTTCCGTCCCCAATACAATTTGGGTTTTAAGCGCGTGACTCAAGTCACAGCAATTTAATACGATCCTCGCTATACTTTTTTGGGAGGAAAAGTATGCGTAAATGGTTGATAGGTTTTCTCATTGCCGGGACTGTTCTGAGCACAGGGTCAGTACGCCTTTTTGCCGAGTATGCAAAACCCGATACTTGCGGCGCCTGCCATTCGGATGAATATGAAAGTTGGAAAACTTCCATCCACGCAAAAGCCTATGAGAGCGACTCCTTTCAAAAAGCCTGGACGGAGCGCAAAAAAGATCCTTCTTGTTTAGAGTGTCATACTACCGGTCATGAGTCGGGAACTTTAAAATATGCAGAAGCCGGAGTGACCTGCGAATCTTGTCACGGGGCCATGAGTGAAGGGCATCCGGATACGGCCAAAATGCCGATTCCCGCATCCTCTGAAATGTGCCTCACGTGTCATAAAAAGGCGTATCAAGAATGGAAAGTCAGTAAGCACGGATTAAAAAACATCCGCTGTTTTGATTGTCATAATGTTCATGCCCAGGGACTTCGCGCCGGCGGAGGCGATGCGCTTTGCGGATCGTGTCATCAGAATCGAATGACGGATTTTGCGCATTCTTCGCATCACATGGCCGGACTCAAATGTTCCACCTGTCATATGCCGGAATATAAAACGCACGGCGAAAAAATCATGGGTACGGGTGCGGCCGGTCACACGCTTTCTGTCGGAGCTGAGGTTTGTTCGCGTTGTCATGAAGATACCGTTCACAAAAGCGCTGAAATTCCAGAGCTGCGCGAAAAAGTTTCGGAGATCAATCAGCAGATTTCAGTGGCCGGAGTTCACAGTGTTTTTGATTTGAATGAAAAAGTGAAAGAGCTTCAGTGGCAGCTGGCGCGCTCAGAACAGGGAATGTGGGTTGCGGGTATTTTATTCCTGATTTTTGGGCTTTCCTTGGGATGGCTCGGAGGGTGGTATTTGTATGGAAGAAAGCGGCCCCCAAAAAATGACAAATCATCCTGATCTCGTCCTTCCTCCGGATGTTTTAGGAAGCGCGGCATGTTCGGACTGCCGAAATCCTTCCGATTTTAAAAATCATCCGCTCATCACGGTCGAAAAAAATTTATCTCGACGGACTTTTCTAAAAGGCCTAGCCGGATTTTTAGGAGCGCTGACCTTAAAGCCCAAACGTGCGCTGGCTGGACACGGTCCGGTTTCCAAAGCCGAGACCTTTGGCGTACTGGTGGATCTAACGCGCTGTATTTCTTGCCGCGCCTGTTCGCGAGCTTGTGTCGATGCGAATGAGCTTCATCCTGCGGACAAGGGGACGGATGTCACGCCCGCTCACCAGGAAACGCTGGTCTTTGATAAATGGTCAGCAGTCAACACTTTCAAAACTCAAAATGAAAAAGGTCAGGATGTTTCAGTCGGCGTGAAGCGCCAGTGCATGCACTGTTTAGAACCTGCGTGTGCGTCGGTCTGTCCGGTGGGGGCTCTCACCCAAACGGAGCTGGGTGCGGTGATTTATAGGGCGAACCGGTGTATCGGCTGCCGGTACTGCATGATTGCCTGTCCTTTTGACGTGCCGAAGTTTGATTGGAAATCCGGGATTTTCCCCGTGATTGGAAAATGTCAGCTGTGTGCACAAAACCGTTTATACCGCGGATTATCGCCTGCCTGTACTTCGGTTTGTCCTACGGGAGCACTCAAATTTGGAAAGCGGCAGAAACTTCTTTTTGAAGCCAAGGTTCGCATGAAATCAAGCCCCGGAAAATATATTCAGCATATTTATGGAGAAAATGAAGTGGGCGGAACCTCCTGGCTTTATCTTTCTGGCGTGCCGTTTGAAAAACTTGGATTTAAAACCAAGATGCCGTCGGAGCCGCTTCCGGCACTGACGTGGGAAGTGGTGTCCAAGCTCCCGATTGTGATCGCAGTTTTGGCCGGACTTTTCGGAACGGTTGCCGGCAGCCTTAAGAAAGAATCCCAAAGCCGCGAGGAGGTCTCATGATGAACCTGCTCGGCTGGATTTTTCTTGTCGGAGTAACCGGAATTTTTTTGCGGATAATCATTGCAACGGCCGCGGGGCAGATCCATCCGGGAATCCGAAGTCTTGGAAAAGGAACGCTGATTGTTTTTTGGGCCGTCGCGCTTTTGGTACTGGCCATTCGCTTTACTCGCGGGCTGGGAGCCATCACAGCCATGACCGATGCCTTTCCGTGGGGCGTCTGGATCGGACTCTTGCAGAGCGGAGTGGCGCTTTCAGCCGGCGGTTATGTGATTGCAGCAACCGTGCATATTTTTCACATCAAACGCTTTGAACCGATTCTCCGGCCCGCGGTTTTGACGGCTTTTCTTGGATACTCCTTTGTGGCGCTCACTCTTTTCATTGAAGTAGGACGTCCGCAGCGGCTTTGGCATCCGCTCGTCTTGTGGCAGCACACGTCGATTATGTTTGAGGTGGCATGGTGTGTGACGCTCTATATCACGGTGCTCATGATTGAATTCAGCCCCGTGATTTTTGAAAAGCTGAATCTTCCCAAAGCTGTGCATGTCCTGCATTTGGCGGCGATTCCGCTCGTAATTGCGGGCGTGATTCTTTCTACGCTGCATCAGTCGTCTATGGGTTCCATGTTTTTGGTCATGCCGGAAAAAATTTATCCGCTCTGGTTTTCACCGCTTCTGCCTATTTTCTTTCTCATGTCGTCCGTAGCTGTGGGGCTTTGTATGGTGATGCTGGAATCTTTTTTTTCCTTTCGAGTCTTTGGCCGGGAACTCGAACACTCGCTGCTTTTTTCTTTGTCGCGCGCGGCTCGGACGGTTTTGGTTTTTTACGGACTTACGAAGATGGCGGATCTGACCCTGCGCGGCGCGTGGCCCAGTCTTTTTGCAAATGGCTGGATGGGGAGTTCGTTTGGGTGTGAAATGATTTTGGGAATTCTGGTTCCAATCTTTTTGTTTTCTGTATCCAAAAAAGGATTCCGGATGTGGCGGCTAGCTTCAGGGGCCGGACTTGCGGCTGCGGGTGTGATCTTGAACCGGCTCAATGTGAGTTGGTTCAGCATGATTCCATATTCCAACGCGCATTACATTCCGACTTGGATGGAACTGAGCGTTTCCTTATTTCTTTTGTCGGTCATGGTTACAACGTTTGGTCTTGCAGTAAGATTTCTTCCTGTTTTCCCTCTACCTGAAAAAGCATAATTGTGATCTTCCAAACTCCGCCCGCTGAATGGACAAGGGGTAATTTTTTTTAGTTGGATCAGAGAACGTCATTCGACGAAGAGAGGTTTTCCGCCGGCACCGGCGTTCCGTTTCTTCCTGCGAGAAACGTCTGCCTACCGCTCGTTCCACAAATTCCATTCAAAATTGAATGGAAACCAAGCTTTGCAGAACTCCGCGAGTTGCCTTTGGTAAACCTCTCTTCGTCTCTCATCGCGCTTTGCTCTTCGAGATCTTTAGAAATATGCCGAAGGACTTGCATGAAAAAGGTAAATGACGGCGTTGTTTTGAGAGGGCGTATCCGGCGAGTTCGCGAGTCTGCGAGCGTGTTTGAGCCGGAAAGAGCCTCGAAAAACAATGCACAAAACAGGAAAGCTCTGAAATAGTTTTAAAAGTGCTAGCGGGTGCTAGTGCATGAGAGGCATTTTGGAAAGAGTCATTGGCTAGTGGTTTCGACCACCCCTTATCATTTCTATGCAGGTTATAATCCGCCTATTTTGAGGTAATTTTTTATCAGATTTGTATTGGAAAAATCCTCCTTCAGCGTGTATCTTTCTGCATCTTCTGTCTTGGGGAATAAATGGGGTTCTTCTCGCTTCGCTCGAAATACCGAACGATTACGCTCAAACTGCCTGCGCTATTCCTCTGTCTGCAGCTCGGCATTTTTCAAAATATTTCCTACGCTCAGCCTTCTTTCGGGACGGGGAGCACCGGTGAGGCCCCAAGAATAAGTACCCCAAACCTTGCCGCGTCTCCCCAGTTCCCATTTCAAGATGCTCGGGGCCTGATCTCCGAATCTCTCGGACGCATTGAAGAAATCTATGAAGCTCCAAAAAGCCGTGGCACTTTCATTTATCTCCAGGACGCTCACGATTCTTTGGAAGCTCAAGAGAACATCGCAAAAATCATCACGCAGCTTGTTGAGAAAAATGGAATCCGCACTGTTTTTGAAGAAGGCTATGAAGGACCGGTCCCGACCGATGCGCATTTTGAACAAATTAAAAATCCTACCCACCGGGAGCGCCTTGCATTTTTCCTTATGGATCATTTACGTTTAGGGGGTGCTGAATATGCGCACATCACCCGAAACCTTGCAAAGAGCATGGAGCATGGAGCATGGAGTCAACCCCATGCTCCGAGCCCTATGCCCCATGCTCAAGTAAAAACCTTGGACCATTTGCGGCTGGGAGGGGCGGAGTATGCGCACATCCTGCGGCGGACGCCGCAAGTCCATAGACCATGGACCATAGACCATAGTAAAACCGATTCTCAAAACTATGGACTATGGACTATGGACCATGGACTCGACTTTAAACTTATTGGCATTGATCACATCAAAACCCATTTCGAAGGTCTGCGTGCTTACAAAAAATCTGCGGCTGCAGAGAAACGTATCCGTTCTGATCTCGCGAGCATTCGAAAAGAACTCGAAAATCTCGCAGCTTCCCGATTCTCTCGTGAAGTCAAAGAATGGTTCAAGGCCCGCGACCTTTTTGATCAAGGAAAACTCGACCTTCTTCACTATTTACAACGTCTTCAGCAGTTCTATCCAATCTCCATGGAACGCTTTCCCTCTTTGGCGCTTCTTCTCGCAGCAAATACGGTTCAAGATCCAAAGCTTTTGCAAGAACTCAAGGCCTTGGACACACGAAAAATATTTGAAGAGATCCACACGCTCTCCGATGCCTTTGCCCGCGAAAAAATCCCCGGCATTTCCGAGCAGGAGCTTTTTTCTTATCTTGAAAACATTCGACTCCTGGAGCGGTTAAATAGCAAAGCATTAACATTCTCTGAATACCAAGCCGTTCGAGCCACGCTCGCCGGACTTAAGACCGAAACCATCGCAGATTATCTTTTTAAAGAATCGCGGCGTCCGCTTTTCCTTTCCCGTCGATGGGAAAAGAAAATTCTTCCCGCCATGCATTACTACGAACTTGCGCTGCAACGCGAAACGACGATTAACAAGACGATTGAAGCATGGAGCATGGAGCAGGGAGCAAGGAGTAATAATCGAAAACCTGAATCAAATCTTCAGGCCCCCATGCCCCATGCGCCATGCCCCATGCTTGTCCTCGTTTACGGTGGTTTCCATAAAGAGGGGATCAAAGCCATTCTGAAACGTCTCGGATTTTCCTACGTGATCGTGACGCCCCGCATTTCCGGTTCGAGCAAACGTCATC
>CAYWRU010000025.1:11683-39798 GCA_964460795.1 uncultured bacterium
ATAAAAAACTCATGGCCGGCGGCCTCCATGATTATGAAATTCCTCTCAAACTTTCCCAGTCCATGATCCCCGCCCGCTGGTTTGAGATGGCTACTCCGAAGCAGACCATGGAGCTTGCAGTTTCGTTACGCTCTGAAGTGCGTACAGACGGTTTAGAGACTGTTCCAACAAAAAATCCCATGCTGCCGCAGCGGCGATTGGATTCGAATTTTAAAATTGAAGATGTGGGTTTCTTCCCGGGGCAAGGACGATTAGGACACATCAGCTTTCTATATAAGGATCAGCGCTATAGATTTAGCGGATTGTCGGATCTGCGCGATTGGATAACCGCTAACTATGATTCGGAGGAAGCCACATTCCGTTACCATGTGATGCAGTTGACGGATTCAGATCAAAGGAAGGAAGTGGCGAAACTAGCAATTCAATACAAATCGGTATTTCCTGTCAATGTGCTTGCGCAGTATACAGATCCTATTCGCGAGCAAGATCAAAAAGCGGTCCAGGCGCTTCAGCAGTGGTTTGAACTTCAAATTCAAAATGGAACAGCCTTAAGTTCTTTGTCCATGGACCGATGGCTGGAAGATTATCCGGACTCATTCCAAATCTACAGAAAGAATGCAAAGATTTTTTATGACTTAGTTGCTGCGGTAAAAGCTGCGGGAAAGTTTTATTTGCAGCCTCAGGAAAATCTGCCGGTTCAGTGGTGGATGGTGAAAGACGGCAGAGATGTCCAGCTGCATGGAAAAATTTCCGATAGAGCGTTGAGGGAACAAAAAGACGTTGGGCCTGCAATGCGCAAGGCGCTTCAAAATAAAAGCGCAAATATCATAACCTTCAAGCTTGAATTAAATTTTGACGGCCATTTGAAATTATTTTATGAGAGGAACGAAAATTCCGACCAGGAGGCAAGTGCGCGCATCTTTTTGGATCAGTCCATGGCGGATGGGACATTGGAGGATGCCACCTTCCTCTATCATCCGCATGAGCAAATCAATTTTTATCATAGCGCTCCAAGTATCCATGCATTAAGGGGGTTACAGGCAAACCCGGATGCCCGGGGAATCATTGTGGAAATGGAGCCGAGATTCTTTTTGATTATTTCCCAACAAAAGATCCCATTGCAGACGATAGAATTTCCGGGGTTCAAGATCGTTTCTTCCAAAGCTTCAAGCCCTGCAGCGCTCTTACCCCTAAAAAGCGAACTCCGTTCCGAGGTGCGGGCGAACATCCTTAGTTCTGCACGCACTCGTGCCCGGGCCGAGGTGCGGAGTGGGGATGCGGGCGAAGCGCAGGTTGTCAGGGAGGTTCAAACGATGATGACGCAAAAAGTCCTCCCGGAAGTTCTTAGAATCTACCGCCAGTTACAAAGGGATCCATCGAAACTCGGACTGATTCAAAAATTGGGGGTGCAGGGCGGATACGACCGTAATTCTGTTCAAAGCGCGGCGGATAGATCTATTAGTGAGTTCGTGACGAAACTCATCCATGAAAAATTTCCTGAGCATACCCTTATTTCAGAAGAGCAAACCGAGGGACATAAAAAAGAAGGCATCGTAAAAGGATATTTTCATGTTATGGACGAGGTGGACGGGACCCGGGGATTTGTGGATGGGGTGCTGCAAGGGCCGGCCAGTCCTGATTTCGGACAAAACGGATTTGCCTATGGGCTTTTTAAGGATGGCAGACCTCTTCTAACCTTATTTTATGCGCCGGATCTTTTTCGAGTTCCAAAGATCGGGTTGGTGTTTCAGCAACACTTTCCTCCTCTCCCAGGGCTTGAGGGCGGACTCTTCATGGCGTCTTTCGATCAAGACGGCGCATTCCTCAACGGGGAACCCATTCAGGCCGCTCAGGATTTTGATCCGGCCAAGGATGAGTCCGTAGTCCATGTGGAGCCCATTGATAAAAAACCTTACTACGATTCAGCCTATCTGGTCTTAGGCGTACAGGCTCAATTTCAGGAAGGCGAGGGACGAATTGATGTTTCCACGCAAAGATTGCCCCATGCTTTTTCTAAAAATCTCCGTACTCAGATTGCCTCCGCTTCTTATGAATTCATGCTGCTTTCGGTGAGCGGAACACGCGATGCCGAGGGGCGGCTGATTTTTGAGGGGCTTGTCCCCAAATTTATGATGCGTCCGGTCCCGTGTTTTTGGGACGATACCCTCGGGGGATTTATTCTTATGAAAGCGGGAGGGGCTGCAAATTTTACCGATGGACGGAGCCTTTTCCCTGTGGAAGTTGATCTGGCCCGGGATGCCAAGAAAAAATGGCGCCATGAATCCTCGGTGGGCGGCACACGTGCTGCCGTTGATCTTTTTCTCACAAAAATGAAAATGGCTAGATCTGAAATGCGTACAACCAGCTCGAAGGTTAATGTTGGAAGTTTAACGTTGGCTGGTCAACATTTGGCCAAGCCTCAAGAACCTAAAACCTTAAACTTTAAACCTTCAACTTCTGACACTCGTGCTGAGGTTAGGATGACGGATCAGGCATTGGATGTAAAGGCATTTGAGCTGAAAGGAATACCGTGGCCTGAATCTATCAAGGACAGAAAGCATTTGTCCTATTTAAATCGCCACTCTGACTTATGGAAATGGATGGATGAAAGCGGTGCTATGAAGAAGATTGTTCAGCAGGCGATATCAAGTGCTGCGGATCCTGAACAGCCGGTGCTCAATATGGTTGTGTTGGGAGCCAGTACGGGTGAAGAAATGGTCTCCGCTTTTTACTATGCCGCATTATGGCTGACGGCTCATGGCGAATCCGTGGCTAAAAATAAAAATGAGGACGGATGGCGCATTCATATCCAGGGAGTTGAAGAAAATGCAGCGGCGGTTCAAACGGCTCGGAATAGAATCGAGACTCTGAGGGGATTCATTTGGTGTTACGAACATCCGATTATGAAAGGCATTGTTAAGCAGGCCGCTGAAAGAACGATGCGGGGTTTGAGTCCATACCGGGAAATCCTGAAAGAAAGCCTATCGGTTCACCAGGGGCTCGTGTATTCCCCCCAATTACTCAGTCAGCTATCACCCCCTCATGTGGTGTTTGTAAATAATCTCTTTTATCTGCTTCATGGTGCAGAAGCGCAAATGTTGTTCTCTGGACTGAGCCGTTGGCCGCATAGCTGGATGGCCATAACCCAAGATGTTTCTGGGGCTGTTATTTTAAAACTTAGAAATCATGAATTCAGCTTTCTCGATCACGGTCCTGCTAAGGATATTTATATTTTAGGGGAACCTAAAAATGTCCAACCTCGCTCCGAGATGCGGAGCGCGCAGAAAAAATCTGGAAGAAAGTCATTCGCAAAAGCAGGAGAGGCCCAGAAGTACCGGGATCAATTTTGGAAGCAGTGGTGGGGAAAGATGGGACGCTACTTGATGCGCACGGATGTGTCGGGAATGGACGGATGGGTTCAGGAATTACAGGGACAGGCAAGAATCCTGAGAGGAGAGGGCGCTTCCATTGTTGATCGGATTAAAAAAAGAATTCAGCCGGCGGTTGGCGGGCAAGCCGCACAATTTACGCCTTCCCATGGGCATTCGATCGCGTGGTTTCCCTCGGATGAATTCGGGGAAAATGAAAAATCTCTTCAAATGCTTCAGAAAATCCAGGCAGAGATTCAGGAGCGCTTAGGAGAAGATGACTTTCTGCCTATTACAAATAAAAATATGCGGCTTACTTTGCGCGGACTTTCCAGCGATGCCGCGGAAAAAGTTTCAGACGATGCACTGCTTGAGGCAGCCGAAAAAATCCGAGGCCCCGTAGAATCCACACCTGTGATTCAAGGCATGCTGGTCGGTCCTTTCTGGCACCGGGAATATGGTTTTGTCATGATCTGGCGTCCTGAGTCGTACGATCCGCTTTTAAAATTACAGCAGGATGTTGAAGGTGCGCTTGCTTTAGAGCATCGCAGCCGGCCGCTTCATCTAACGCTGGGGTATTATCCGCGCGCGGTATTCACTCCTATGAAATTTAAATCCGAGTATGCCAAATTAAGCGGCATGCCGGTCTATCACATTCCGGTTTCTATCAGCTCTCTTCAAGTCGCAAGTCACGAAGATATTGGTTACACCCAAAGCAGCCGGCCGGATCAAGCGCGCATCATGCTGGGATTAAAAGCCATATCTGTAGATGAAGAAAAAGAGTGGATCGTAACGCCGGCCATGCAGGAAGCCTTTACGCCGGTGCGAGAGAATGCCCGCCAATTGGCGGAGTTCTTAAAAAATCTTTCAAGAGCAGCGCCGAGCTCAAGTGTTTATGTGATGTACTTCAATGGAAATGTGGGACAGATATCTTTTGAAGATTGGATCAGGACCCATTCGCTTTTAGGTTCAATCGGGTCACTGATATTTAGCAAAACTCCAGATGCGAAAACTTTTCGGCGCATGATCGAAGTTGATGCCTCTATGCAGCTTCTCGAGATGCTGCTTTCTGATATCAATGATGAAACGCTCGCACTTTATCAAAGCGCTAAAGTTCTTTCCGGAGGCGCAGGACTTACGGCGGAGAAGCCCGTTCCGTATGAAGCGCTCGGTGCCTTTTTTCCATTATTTGCCTTTTCCCCAAAACAGGATCCGGATGGAGCGAAGTGGGTGAAATTTAAAGCCGCTGCGGCGGACGTTCAATCCATCTGGGCGGCCACCCAAAAATCATTCGAAACTTTCTCCGCTACAACAAATCGCTCCGAGGTTCGCGAGGAAAATGAAAACTCGGTTGAGCTTGAGGATTTGATCGAAGTCGTTATCTCGGAAGTGGTGGAGATTGCGGCGGGGCGTCAAGAGGTGGATGTTCCGATTTCATTTGAAGGCGAGTCCTTGCTCACGATTTGGGTTCGGGAAGGAAAAGTGTATGGTAAACCCGATTGGGATTACATCTTTGATTACATCCATCAAAAGGATCATGACGCTGAGGATCGGTATCAACTCACAAGAATCGGCGACGCCATCAACATTCACCGAAAAAATCGCGGCAATCAACCCGAGGCAATATCTGCGCCGCCTCGCAAACCCACACCGCCAAGTTTGGCAAAGAGGACTGAACCCGAAGCTTTGGAAACGGTTTCGGCTGGACGTGAATTGAAACGAGAAAAGCGCTCTGAAGTGCGCATGGACGGTTCAAAGTTTAATGTTGGAAGTTTAAGGTTGGGCGGTCAACATTTGCCCAAGCCTCAAGAACCTAAAACCTTAAACTTTAAACCTTCAACTTTCAGCGCTCGTGCCCGGGCCGAGGTGCGGAAGATGGATTTGGATGATGCGGTGGCTAAAATTCAAATCGATGAGAAGTTCAGTGTAAAAAATAGACAAAAAATACGGCGCCGCGCAAAAAATTTCATCCAAACACTCTTTGTGCCGGGAACTCCTTATTATGAAAAGGTGGTTGAAAGCTTGCCTCAATTAATCATCAAATCCTCTCCTGACTCTGATGCTAGCACTCATGAGCAAAATCTAATTGTCTTGGCTGAGATTAACGCTCTAGAACATGAATTGGGGCATCACATCGTGGATATCTTGCAAATCAGCAGCCCCTTTTTTGCTGAAGGGAGTACGGCTGAATTTTTAGCGAATCAAGATTTGGATCGAGGAGTTGGAAAAGCTGGAATTGAGATAGCGCGGCAATTGAAGAGGGGGAAACTAGAAGCGAGTGATTTTATTCATGATTTGACTCACTTTTGGGCTGAAGGAAGGACAGCTGAGCATTATGCCGACGCAAATAGCGAAGACTACCTAGGCGGTAGTGCTTTAGGGGAGATTTTTTATGAACTTGCCAATGGCCGCCGGGCGCAGGCCATGCAGATGTTTCTGGAGGCTGCGGACTCTTCCTGGCTGAAGAAGACCCTTGCGATCAATCGCAAAAGTCTTTGGCTTAAACTTTTCGGGATCGAAATGGTAGGGCTGCCCATGGCGATCGGGCTGGCCGCCGCGGCGAACGGATTTGAAAGTTTTTGGGAGGCCGGGTTTTTCACGCTTGCCCTGAGCCTGACGTTTTATCTTATGACATCCATTTTGGATCGCGAAATCCAGCAGTGGAAGCAGGCCAAGTTTCACAAAGAAGTGCTCCCTGACTTTCATGCATGGCTTGCTTCGCATGGGATTTCAGTCGCTCAGCGTTCCGAAATACGCGCGGACAGTTCAAAGTTTAACGTTGGAAGTTTAATGTTGGACGGTCAACATTTGACCAAGCCCCAAGAACCTCAAGCCTTAGACTTTAAACCTGCAACTCCCAATGCTCGCTCTGAGGTGCGCGCAGGAGATCATGAAGAATTAGCTCAAGCCGCAGATCCTAAACTTGAAACACCGAAACAAACGTCCGGAGTGAGCCGGCGGAATTTCTTGCAGAGCGTTGCGGCATTGGCGAGTGGACTTGGGCTTGGGGGCGGCGCAGGTTTAAAGGAGGCGAGGCCAGCGGCAGAGGCATGGGGGCTAGAAGATTTAAAGGCTCTCTCTCATCTTGGAGAAATTTTTACGGGCTCTTTGCAGGTGGAAGAGAGAGTGAACTATCCCGTAGGATTTGAAGCCCATGATCTTATTGAAGCGCTTCCTGCGGCCGAAGCGAGTTTGAAGCGTCTTGGTATTAGCGGTACGAAATTATCAGGATTACTGGAAAAGGCCAAGACAGAATTTGGGGTTCAAGTTGACGCGATTATGAAGGCTCCTAAGAATGATCAATGGCTTCGGGCTGCGCAAAATTTTCATATTGGTTTGAAATATCCTAAAAGGCGGCAAGATTGGTGGGAGGTTAAACGTGTTGTGGGTGTTTCCAATGACCATTACGGTCTGAAACTGGATCCTGTGGCCGAGTTTGAAAAATTTGTTACCGACGGCATTTCAGATGAAGTGTATGCCCAAAAAATTTTCGAGGGGCCGGTCACGCAAGCCATTCAAGAGGCTTCTCGTAAGGCCCGGTCCAAACTTATCAAAGAAGGAATTCGGCCTTCTACATCCTGGCAGAAACAGTCAGACGACTTTATTCAGGGAGCTAGAAAGCTGATCTTAACGGGGAATCGCACCCGTTTTGAAGATGCCTCGTCATTTTTTAAGCAGCTCAATCAGGAGACAAGGGAAAACTATGTTAAAGCCGCTGGACAGAGATATGTTGAGCGGCTTCGAAGGCGCTATGGCAAAAATGTGGTCCCGAGTTATGGTGCATCCCTGCGGCCGAATGAAAAAGTTCAAGAGGCTATCCGGGCTTTTACAAAAGAGGCACACAGAGATGCGTATAAACGGGCGGTCATTCAGCAGCTTCGTGAGCGCCTCCTGACTCCAGAGCTAAGGGCACGTAATGAAGTTGAATTTAAAGCCCTCGAGAAAAAAATCTCCGATTTATCATGGAGCCACGATGAGATTCCTCTTCCATCGCCCTTGGGACCGAGCCTTGATGAAGAAGTGAATCGTTTTGCTGAAGATATCCAGCGTGGTATTCATCGGGAACGTTTAGATGCCCTGCAGCAAACCTTTAAAAAGGCGCTTCCTCCTTCAAGGCAGCTGCCTTATCCGGGCCCGGATTTCTTTCCAGACAAAATTCAGGATATCAGCGATCTTGCTTTTGTGCTCGCTCATGTGACCTCCAAAGCGGAAAGCAAAATATCTTTTCTAATGGAAGCCAAGGACAGAAATCGACAAATGCTTCAAATCCGTTGGGACGATCAACGCCCCTATTCTCGCAAACGATTCCTGGATCCAAATGAAATGATGCAAGTCATGGGAAATTGGTCCGGCTGGCGTTATCAGCAGTTTGAATACACAGCCGAACGCCGCCTTCTGCGCTATGAAATTTTTATTCCTAAAAACATGAGTGCAGCCTCTATTGAAAGAATGCTGAATTCTGTTTCGCGCTGGATCCGAACTCCAGAGATTGTTGATCATCCCGGGCTAGTAAGAGTCGATTATCGATGGCCGTTGATTCCTGAAATGCCACAGTCTGAAGTTCAAATTCCGCCCACGAGTTTACCTATGGATTTAAATAATATCCTGATGGAGCATGGGGTAGAAAAGATTCAGGAGGTGATACAAAAATCCACAATAGAGTTTCCCGGAAGGCCCATCCTGATTTTGATTGATGGACATCGCGGAAAAAGTTTCTTGGCAAAGGCCCTTAATCCGAATATTACCGAGCGAACCCAATATGACTATGAGGGCCGTTTTAAGAATTTTGGTTTGCCGCTTGATCAAGGCCGCGTGATAGTGGTGAATGGCGATGGCATCGATAAATTTTTTAGGAAAAAATTGATGGAGCCCACTTTTCGTCAAGGCGAGCTTGCATCTATGAACTTACCTGAACGGATTATTTCTGCTGATGATGCTTGGTTTGTATCGCATGCAGGCAATTTGCAGAACGTTCTTTATAGTGATTACCTAGAGCATTTTATGCCGCAGCTATTCGAACAAATGAAGGCGAGAGGAGATCAGAATCGTGTGATTATTTTCGAGGAAGCAGGTTCATTCGCCTCTTTTTCGAATGTGCTGCAAAAAGCTGCTCCTGAAACGGCGCTGGTGATTAAGATCGCCATTCTTTCAAGTACTTCCGAATCCAGAAAGATCAAAGTATTTTTTCGACTTTGGGACTCTGAACCCAAAATTGAAAATGGATTGCGTTCTGAAGTGCGGACAAGGGGCATTGAGATTTTGAGAGGAGGGAGGCGCGGGATTGCTGCGAGCGATGAGATGGAAATGATTGCGCTTACCGATGCGAAGGGGCAGGTGCTTGCAAACCGGAAGATTTCAAAACACGAAGCCCATCAATAGGGTTTGTGGCACATGACGGCTCATATTTATTTTGTTGATTCTAAGGGAAGGTTTTTGCTCCAGAAGCGCAGCATGAAAAAATCAGAGTCGGGCGGAAAACGTCAGGTGTCGGTGAGCGGGCACGTTAATTTCGGAGAAGCGCCTATTGCGGCTGCTGTTCGAGAAGCGGAAGAAGAGACAGGGATTCAACTTATTTTTTCAAAACTCAAACGCATTTCAAAAATCAATGGCATCAAGCGCTCTTATGATCTCAAAGAAGGAAAGAATAACGAGTTTACGACGGTATATTTTTATCCCGTAAGTGATGAGGAGCTGGAAAATATCCGTAAAAACTACAATCTCCATGAAATTGAAGAGTTCACGCTCATTCCCATCTCGGACTTTGAGACCTTGATTTGGGAGTATCCGGAAATGTTCTCTCGCAGTCTGCATCATTTGGCTACGCAAGGTAAACCCATTCTAAATAAAATCAAAAACATTCTTCGGCGCCGTTCCGAGGCGAGGAGCCGTCGGGTATCGTTGAAAAAAGTATTCCCGGAAGAAATTGCGTTTCAAGCTGAAAAAACTCGCCTGCCATTTCTTTTAAGAAAAAGACATGAAGCTCAGTACAGCACACACGGAGCCTATGCCTATGATCTTTTAGTCGATGGAAAAAAAGCGGTTCCCATTCTGCAGTCCAAGGTGCTTCGTGAGGAAAATGTGCCGAATGTGATGGGGGAAATAGACCGCGAAGGAAATCTGGCCATTGAAAATATGGATTTGGGTGAGCAGACCGGACAAGGCATGGCCTTTCCAATTTTGAATTGGCTGGCCTGGGTTGCTAAGCAGAAAAAAGCTCCTATTGTTTTGAAAAATACGGCTAACCCAGGACTGCTGCGAGTGTTTGAACGCATCTCTAACTTTAAATTCACGCCGTCTTTTTTATCCCAAAGTCTTTTTGCCGCGGCTTTAGCAGGAGATCGGGATGTCCAAAGAAATTCTCGTATTTATCTTAGCGATGATCCACAAGCGATTGCAGTATTTGAACCTGGAGAACGAAGAGCGGCGGATCCGCCGCGTGAAGGATTGAGCTTTTTTGAACAGGCCGGACATCAAGAGATGGAACAGGGTTATTTTTTCAAAGGTATTCAAGGCGGCGGACCGTACAAAGAAATAGGCGTAGATTTTCAGGACCGGAGAGAATGGGATAAATCGCCTCTTGTGATTCGGGAGTTTAATCAGGTTTCATCCCAAGGTGTTCAGGCCTTGCCGGGATTGTCTCTTTGGCATACCGAGTGGGATGAAATCGAGTTTCGCGATTGGCATCTTTGGTTTCAAGGAAAAGATTTGGGCCGAATCCTGGCCATGGGATTTCAGGTCTCGCCCCGTGTTCTTCCAGCACCTGTTCTTCAAGATGGCGTTCCGCAGAATCTTGTTTCGCTTATCCCTCGCTCTGAAGTGCGCCGAGATCCTAACAAGGGAGGGGCGTTTAATAGGGCGGGGATGGAAATTAATGCGAATGTTTTTTCTTCCGGTGTTCCCAGAAATACACTACGGCGATCAATACCAGAACCGCTGTCAGGCCTGCGAGTCCTTCAACCATTTAACCCTCCTTCTTGGTGGGGGGAGAAAACCACCAACCCAAGGCAAATAGTAACACGAAAAGAAAAAAGACTCCAAAGCGAATTGGCCACGAAAGGGCCGCAAAAAATCCTGAGGCAAACGCTGCTCCAAGCAGGATTTTTGAAAAGTCCATCAATGTTCTTGAGACTGTTTCCCGCCGGTTGGTTTCAAACATTCTGTGTTTCTCCATTGAATTTTTATGGGGGTAGATTATACGATAATTTAGAATTAGTTAATATAAATTTAATTAATAATCAATTATCTGCTGTACCTATTGATGGAATTCGCTCTGAGATCAGGGGTGAAGCGCCTGCAAATGAACCCTCAGGGATGGATATCGAGGCTTTCCAGAATCGGGCGAAGAAGATTGCAAAGGGATCGCTGATCGGGCTTGGGATTTTGGGCGTGGTTTATCTTGCGGGCGGGCTCGAGGGATATTTTGCAGTGATAAGATCGATTCCGAAAGATGCGTATTTTTATTTTCCGGCCGCACTCATCAATATGATTTTTGGATTTTTTAATTGGGGCCTTACGGACGCGATCGGACAATATCAAAGCCAGGGCGTGTGGAGTCGAAAATCTCAGTCGTTCATCCTGGCTCTGGCTGGAATCGGTCAGGGATTTAGTGCGCACATTCTTTTCAATCTTCCGGGAAATCAACAACTGCCGGATCTTTCCGCTTTGGGTTTTGGAATTATCCCGGGTCACTGGGTAAATTTTATTTTCATAACGGGGGTTGTCGGCATCGGCGGCATCATGATTACCGCGTATCACTCGACGGTTCTCATGCTGGCCAAAAAATGGACCGGAGCGCCGAAATCGGATGTTAAAGAAGATGTCAAGAAAGCGGCTATTCTTAATCTTTTTCTCTTTATCACCGCAGTGCTTAAAACGGGAGGGGTCGTCGCGCTGGACAAGGTGTACCGATATTTGGCGGATGCTGTCTATGATTTTGCGAAATACTCTGTGGCCGGAACCGTTATGAATTTTGTGGGTTCTCCCTTTACCCGCAAAAATCTTGATCGTATCAAGTCCTGGGCCTCTAACCGTTCATCGCCTCGTTCAGAGATACGATCGATTCATGATTTTCAGGGAAGAAAGATTTCAGAACAACAGATGAGGGCGTGGAGAGACGAAATCCTCAAGGCCTTGGCTCGAAAATCTTCTGCCTGGCCGGTATTGATGGATGGAGAAATTTTTAGCTTGCGATACCAGCCTCTTGAACAAGCTTTTGATGCCATTCGCTCCGGAACGCCTTTTGAGAAGAGCGGCCTTCAAACCTATTTTCAAAATACAAGTTCTCTCCAAGTAGGAGATGTTGTTCTTACTGGCTATGATTACAAAAAGTTGCCGAAACATTGGAGCGATGGGTCTCCGGATAATTATCTTGTGACATCCAAGGGAGTTCCATCTTCTTATCGTGTGGGGATTGTGGGGAAAGAGTGGATTTGGGGAAACAAGAGTCCAACGAAATCCGGGGCTTGGCGTTCTATTCGCGCTTCGGATTCTCGGGATCAAAGAATACTTTCTACCCTTCAAGGAGATCCTGAAGATCCGTGGTTTCCCTTGGCGGCAGGACAAGGTCAGGATGTCTATGTGCTCCGCTCCAACGGCCAGAATGTCTTTCAACGCTTTCTTCCTTCCCGTTCAGAGGTAAGAGGACAAAAGGCGGAACAGCGTGTGGGGCAGCTTCTTCACGATCTTTTTGCAGGGCGTGGTATTGCACAAAGACTCACGAGTGAAATCAAGGACCTTTTTGAGGAGGCGCCCTATCCTATTGCCAAAATCCTCCTGGAGCGCATGGACTCAGAATTGCAGGATGTTTTTTATCAAATCTTGTTTGAAAAGATAGATCGTTTCTGGCCGACTCTCTTAAAAGCTTTAATCGAACAGGCCATGACAAATCCCAAAGGTGAAACCCGTCTTCAGCTTTTACAGGATATTGCCCGGAAGCATCCCGAAGCAGTCGTTGCAGATTTTCTGAGACAGATCCGCGAGAAAAGTATACGCATTCAATTTATTCTCTTATTGAAACGGCTTGATTTAAATCATCTCGAAGATCATCCATTGCTTAAACTGGCGGTTACCCACCTCATTGTGCAAGCGCTGTCTGCGTCAACGATCGAACAGCAAGCGGCCAGGGAAGTGCTTGTGGCCGTAAGTGCAGTCCATTCCGAACTCATCGTGGGAGAAATTGCAGCGGTCTTAGAAATAAAGAAATTTCAAAAACCTGCCTTGAAATTGATGTTTGAGATCGCAAAAACTTCTGGAGAAAATCGTGAAATAGTTGAAAAGAGTTTGAATGAGGTGAGTGCCGACGTCCTTACGGATGTGGCACAGCAGGTTCAGTCCTGGAGAGCTATGCAGGGGCCCAAGCCCGCTGCGCCTCTTCTTCCATTCCATAAAGCACTTAAACAATTTGAGAAAGCCATCCCCAAAAGCATATCCTCCCAGCCGCCTTGGATCGTGAAGGTCGTAGGGCACCGCATGCTTCAGAGAGTGGTTTTAGAAACTATTTTTTCAAAAGCACCTTTTGAGACGTCGGCATTTTACACGGACATACAAAGCACCTCTCATGCATTTGAAAAATTCCTGCATTTGAGTAATACCGGCCGACTGGATTTTATTCTTGGAAGTTTCCTTTGGGGCGAAGCCTCAGCATCCTTAGCAGCAGCATTGTGTCTCGAGATTAAAAAAGCGGTCAACGATTCGAAGCCTCTTCGAAATCTGGAGTATGAAGGAGACTGGGCTCTTGTTTTACCTCGTATTATTTACTTAGCGAATGAAAGGATTTCTGAAGCTTCCATGGAAAGAAGAATAGAAGCGCTCTCCGATTTAATTCAAGAGCCCATACCTGTGGAATGGAATCCTTTATTTGAACTCGCAACCAGCCGTCTTTATACCTCCTTTGCGCCCAAGGGCCGAGCCAGGAGTATGTCCAAAGGATATCGAAGACTTTGCACTTTTGGCGATGTATTGATCACGGAATGGATGAAGCGAGTGCTGGCCAAAGATTTTTCCGAAAGCCATACCACTTTTGCACTCATGACTCAAGCCGGAGTTTCCAATGAAACTATGGATCGAATTTTTAAAGAAACAGGCTTAGCCGATGTCCTTTATCCTCCTACGAAGGAGGAGATCGCTGGCTCCACGGGAACGATTCATAAGCATGCGGATATGTTTGAGTCGCTGGCCGCAGCTTTTTATCTCGCCGGCGGATGGGAAAAGATGGATCAATTTCTCCGTGCTGCGTATGCCAAAGGTTTGAATGCCGATCATAGCCCAACCTTCGATCGAGAAAAACTGATCTCAACCCTTAGGACCTTGATGCCTCTTCCGACTCTGTCTGCTCAGCCGCAAGCTGCCCCGGGAGAAGGGCAGACGATAGAAATAAACGCTGGCCGCTCAGAAATGCGGACGGAGAATGGGATCACGCGGCGTGCTGCTTTGCAAAACCTCGCAACGTTTTTCGGTGGGGCGGCTTTGCCGGAAACAACTCTGGCAGCTGCCGAGGCTAAACTGACTGCTGAACAAATCCTGGCGATTGGGCAAATGGCGCAGACAGTTCAGGTTTGGGAGGCGCAAGGTTATAGGCCGCTCCGTTCAGGTGTCAGCATTGCGGACTTTGGGCGAACTTTTAAAAGGGTCAGTGCTATTGACCGCAAACAATTTCCAGAATTACAGAATCTTTGGAGTGCTGTTGATGGAATCCAGAGCAAATTAACCGCGGCGGTGAGCGGACCTTCCAATAAGATTCTGCCCGGGGCACGCTATGGCATTTTGCTGGCCATGGATCCGCAAGCAGATATGGATCTTTGGGATTATGCGTCCCGGGTCTACTGGCGTTTCACTGTCAGCGAACATATGTATGAAATGCCCGATGAGAAAAGTCTTTATGAGCTTGCCCAAAAAGGTCAGGGCCGAAAATCCATCGAGGAGGCAGTTCTTCGGGTTGCTCAAGATAAGTGTGATCGATACAGAGAGTATTGGATTCGTGAATTTCAAAAAGCAGGGATCAATGAACCCATTGGTGATGAAGTCCAGACTCAACTTGAAGCGCGGATGACGGGTTGGAGAACCTGGCTTCAGGATCCCAGCATGCCGTATAAGGAATGGGATGAAAGCCAGGACCCTATCTTTAATCTAGTGCGTCAACGTATCCGGACAGAATTTCAAAAACATCAAACAGTCATTCAAGAAAAAATTCGGAAAGAATTTGGACCCGATACGGAATTTAAAGATATCTTTACTCCTGATCGCCCAGACAATTTAGTTAGTGCGATTCATGATTATGAAAATGAATCGCGCAGGAAAAGCGCTGAAAATCGCATCCGAAGAATGCTGGAATCCTTAAAACAAAAAGGAGCGTCTGAAGATGCCATTCAGGATGCTCGGGAAAAATTGAATAAATTAAAACCGGAGGAAATCCGGGATCTGGATTCTGAAAAATTCATGGGAACCTATACCTTAGAAGCCGCTCGGTCACTTGCCAAGACCCTCAGCGAATGGAGCCGGAACGGGGCCGTAAAAGTGAGAATCTATTTTGATCTCGACGGTGCTCTTTACGGGATCATGTGGACGCAAAATAAAAAAATGTCCGGAGTTTCCTCACAGCAAATCAACTGGCTCGATAAAGAATGGCCCTCCAGCAAACGTTTTCCGGGCAAACATTTGAACGTTGAAATCCCTGCCAAGACGAATGCGGGCACAATTCAAGCCTTCTTTCAAGCCAGAACTTGGCAGATGAAAGGAGATCCGCTTGCGACGGATCTTACAGTCAAATGGCCTTCTCCGGCCCGCTTGGTTCGCTCTGAAATCAGGACAGATTTGAATTCTGCGCTGCCTCTAGCGCCCGGCATTACGAATGCATCAAGGAATGAAGCTTCCCAAGTATTAACGGAGCGGAAGCCGGATTTAGATTTTGTGAATTCTGTGATTGAGGATTTGCGCGCATATGCTGCGAATTTTCTCGAGGATCCAAATCTCACTGTTGAGGGGTTGCTCCAACGACATATTGAAGCGCTTCATTCTCCGGCCGCGCATTCCCTTGCTAAAGCCATTTTCTATCTCCGGCAGCTCCGCCAAGGAGATCATTTGGACCTGCTTGCCATGGATCTTGCAAGAAGATTCACGCACCAGGGAGACCTTAGAGAACTCAATTATAAAATGATCGACGCAGAACTTGAATTTGCAACATCCCATATGAAGAAATCGTATGGCAATCATCCTAATTGGTATGAAGAAAATTGGATCTGGGCCGTTGGACTGGCGGTAGCAGGCGGTGAGCATTCGCTCAACCAGCTTTGGCAGGAACTTCAAAAAGTAGGGCAGGAAATTTTTATGCCAGACATCAAGTGGACTGCCAATTATCACTGGTCAGCGGCCTATCAGGAAGTATTGATAGAGGCTATTTATTTAGCGACCACGTATGGAGAAAAAGATGCGGCGCTAAAAAAAGAAATTTTGGGAGAGGCCCGCACGCTGCCTTCATCCTATGCGAGCAAGATGGCGGAATTCTTTTTATCCAAGGGAAATTTTATCCATCCGAGCCGGGCCATGATCCGGGATTTTAAACTCGCCAATTTTTACCGAGTTCAACGCGCGCAATCACCTAATTACACGGCTGCGGTTTTAACAGATAAAAAGCCACTCTTGGCAACACAAAACCCTATCCCATTACGTTCCGAAATAAGAATGGGGTTTAAACAAGTTTTGGCGAATACGTGGGTGCGGGCGGCTCTTTATGGCGTGGTTCTTTTACTCATTCCGGTTGGGAAGATAGAAAATACATATCTTCAAGGGGCTCTGGTGGGCTGGATTCCAGCCGTGATGGCCATGAGTTTGAGCGCCTTGCCCTCGGAATTCGGATTGAGCTTAGGGCAGGCTGCAAAACGTTTGCGTAGACCGTATAAATTTCCACGTCCGGTTTATTTTCAGGAAGCGCTTCGCCAAATTGAAGCGTCCTGCCGCGCAGCTTATCCTCAAAGCGAGCCCTATGTGTTGGTCGTTACGGGACGGTTATGGGGAGTTGGTAAATCGACCTTGTCCAAAAAGATCCAGGAACATTAGCAAGCGCGGTTGGGTGAAAGCAAAAAAAAAGATCGTATCGATGATAACGAATTTATTTCCGGCCAGCGGGGGTTCAAAGATGCTGTAAAGGCTCAACTAAATAAAGGAACTATTGTGGTTGCGGCGGGCAATAAAGCGGTGGGGACTTTGACGGAGGATTCCTCGATCCCGGTTCAACAAATTGTTTATATTTCAACGGCTCCTTGGGACCGTCTTTTCAATGCCTTGGAGCGTGAAATTCGGATTCCGTTTGTATGGGCCCGTGATCCTGAACTGTCTCTTTGGGGGAAAATTTGGCGGATTTTTATCTTTGCGTTTTTCCAGCAGCCTTTTGGGACTCTCTTTAGTTTATTTCGCGATATCATGGACCCGCTTCAGGATTTTGAGGCCATCAAACTGGTCCGCCCGGACCTCATCATTCAAAATTCCGTCTGGGCCCGAATTTTTCATCGGGCGGAAGTACGTGCTAATGGTTCTTCAAAACAACGCGCTGACCTGGGTGGTAAATCTGAAAGCATTAAGCTTTCAATGAAGGGGAAAAGCAGGACAGGCGTTAGCCGACAGGCATTATTTCAGGATTTTAAGGAAGATTTGGCAAATCTAAATCCCTTAGTGATTGAACGATTGCGTACTACCCATCATTTGGGAGAGCGAAGAAAAATTCTGATCGAGGCACAGGTGAGATATGTAGATGAGATTGATGGAAAATTTCTCATTCAAGCCATTGATGAAATAGTGCAGATCCGCAGGAGAGATGTTCAGGAACCCCAGCAGCCTTCCAGAGCCGTGAACCGATTGAAGTTTGGAGGAAAAGGCAAGCATCTTAAGGCTTATTTAGGGGATGACTTTGATTATATTGTGAAAATATTACTTCACTCATCTGCAGAATCCTCGGTTCGAAATTTGTGGTTAGCGTCCGGAATTCCTCTTGCCAGGAAGAAATTAAAAGGCTATGCAGCGCCGACTCTTGTCATTGACACTCAAAGCGGACAAAAAGAATTTGTCTACCATTTGAAAGATTCGGATAATCGAAAAGCCAAATTTGCCATCCTTCAGCCTAAATACACACGGCTTATCGATAAACTAAAAATCCTTACCCGTGAGCAGAGATTTGATGAAGCTCAGCACATTTTAGATCAATTTAAAAAATGTGTAATCGGGATGTTCCGCCGAGGCGTCATTGATAGTGATGTAAGCGGGTTTATTTATAATTTTGGATATCATGAAAAATCAGGAGAGGTTTTTGTTTTTGATTTAGGGGAGTTGATCGAAGGGGATGATGCGCCAGGCCGTTTCTTTGAGCGGATGGGGGATGTTAATCGATATATTGAAAATGATTTTAGAGATTTCAGCCCGGAATTAGCAAATAATTATGCGATGAACCCGCTTCTCATTGAGAATTTTTATGATGAAGAATTGCAATCTCTTTATGGTGTGGATTATGACGAGGGAAATCCGGATCAGTTCCGTATGGATTTTCCGATTTCAGAAGAAGAAATTCGAAATCTCTTTTCCAATCATTCTGTCCACGATTCCCGCACCCCCCAAAAACGGTCCGCGACCCGGGCGGAAGTACGAGCAGGAAACGTGAAGAGTGAAGCGGGAAGCGTGCCCCTCGACTTTGCTCGGGGTGGTGGTGAGCCTGTCGAACCAAAGAGTGGGCAAAATGCTGGCTCTTCACTTTTCACTTTTCACTCTTCACTTAAAGTTAGTGTATTAAAACATCTTGCACAGATGCTGATGGCCCTCCTTTCTTTGAGTGTGGATCCGCGGGTTCAAGCCGCTGAAAGTGTGAGTGTGGCAGGGCCGGTCAGTTTGCCGCAAGCGATTCAAAATCATACGCTCGAAATTCATGACGGCATGACCAATTTGGTTTCCAAATCAACCTTTCGGAGCTTGTCAAAGATTTTTGAAAAACAGGATGCGCTTTTACATTCACTTAAACTGTCAGCGTCTGATTCCGTATCCCTTTTGGGACTATCGGGTACGGCGGCTTCCATTTATCAAACATACGGGATCAAGGTTTACGGCCCTGACTGGGCGGTGACTCAAGCGGAAAAAACGTTCCGGCATCTGCCAAAGAGTTCTTTGAAGGGACTTTCCCATGTTTTGACCGCACCGTCTACGAATCGATTTGATGCCATGTCTCGGGAATGGGGTTTTCGTGCGGAAGGGCAAACCGGGCTTTATTATTTGGATCATCGCGGAGTTCTTATGTCTCCTACCATTGAAGGTGGAACGCTTTTGCCGCATGAATTGTCCCATCATTTTCATCGATATATTCTTACGGCATCCAATCCAGCGCTAAACAAAACATTGGTCCAAGCCTATCTCCGGGATCCCTATATTTTTAGAAAAATTTCTCCTTACGCCGTTTTAGGTCCCAAAATGAATAAAGAGAGGGAGAAGCTTTTGTGGCAATACCATCCGCTGTCTTCAGAGACGGCTGTATCCACGCCGCTTCCTAGGGCCGGTCGAGAGAAATTAGAGTCCTTGGTCAAAAACCGGTCTTATGCTGAGAATATTATTTTTGAAACCTATGCTGAAATAGCCGAGTCTTGGTATAAGGATCCCGAGGACCTTTTCTCGGATTCGGACTTTGACGAGAGCGGCGGTTTCCAGACCTTTCTCTATCATGTGTCCAAAATGTTCATCGATGAAATTAATGACAAAAAATATATCGTGCTGCGTTTTCCCAAAGGGATTGGGAATCCTGCCTATCGATCCAGCATTCATCACCAGGTGGACGATTATTATTGGATGGCCTTGCCAGATAACGTGCGGCGTCATTATGAAGAAGGGAAGAACGATCCAAACGAACTGTTTTACTGGTACTTTGACTTCAAACAATTTTATTTAGACGTGATCCGTGATCCTTCCCGTTCTGAAATGAAAAAGACAGGTGCGCCAGTGAGCGAGTCAACGAGTGTGCGAGTGTTTAAATCATCATTTAGCACACAGGCTCACGGGCTCACTGGCTTACTGGCTAACTCAGGCCGCTCCGAAGTGCGGGCTGGAATCACAGCGCCGCAACCCACGGATCAAGCCATCACGGATTCATCGCGGATTGAGCCCGTGGAATCAGGGGCCTTGGTGATTGATTTAAAAAATTATTTGAAACTGCTTTCTAGGCTTAAGGATCGAGGGATCCTGACAGGTACGGTGGCCTATCCTTTTTTTGGAGGGGATGTTTTCCCTGCGCAGTTTGCCCCCGTTGTGGGATTAAATAATTCAAGAAATTCTTTGAAGGTGATCTTAGATGCCATGCGAGCCAACCCTGCTTACGCAGCAGCGGGCGTCGATATCGAAGCCATACAAAAAAATATGCATCGAGAAGTCGTAGAGAATCTGTTGGTGAATGACGTGCTTCAAGCAAAACTTTCTAAATCAGCTCGAGAAGGTGTTCCGTTTACTGTGATTTTAAAAGGGGTCCGTGGATGGCTTGAGGGCTATGGGTGGAATCAATGGCTGGGTCAGGGGAAGGATATTGAAAAGAAGGTTTTTCAGAATGTATCTGCGGTCTTAAGGCCCGGGGATTATGTGGTGCTTTTCGATCAAGATATCCAGGCATTCAAGAAAAAGTTTCTGCAGACTGGGCAGTATCAATTTGTTTTTTCTGAAGAAAGAAAAAATTCTGTTACCTACCAGCCTTCCATTCAACTCCGCGCCAATGTGCTCTCAGACGATGTGATTGATTTTGGTGTGAAGGTTGTTGTCTTGAAACGGATCCGTTCTGAAGTGCGTTTGCAGAATGAGGACGCCGTAGAGTTTGATCCGCTCAAGGCGACTCAATGGGAGGAGAGATTGCAAACGTTGCTGCAGCAAACTTTCGGAAGAGCCAATCAAAAGACGATCCAATCAGCTCTGAACGTTTATCGAGATTATCAGCAGCGTGTTTATATTTATGATCATCAGGCTTACCGATCACGGGCTCTCTCGCTTTTTTTTGACGAGGTTATGGAAAAAGTTAAATCAAATACAGACTTTGCAGGCCATGCACGCGTGGTATTTTTGAAAGCCGGTGCAGATCCCTTGAAAGAGCCGTTTGCCGAATGGGCTTATCATGTGCATGGATTTCCTCGCGAGCGAGTGCATAGCGTCTGGGCGACTATTGATCAGTTGAAAGCTATGGAAAAAGACTCTGATCAAGCCGCTTATTTTCTGGAATATTTATGGCAGGAAAAAGTTCTGACATCGGAAACCACGCATTTAGTTTTTGTGGATACCGATACGCGGCAGGGATCTTGGGGTGGGACCGAAATCTTGATTTATAGAACCCTCATGAATTCCAAGACAGTGCAGCGCGCTAACGAACTTTTTGGCCATGATTTTCCGGTTTGGAATACGAGCGGAGGACAACATCAATTGCAAATGATGTACATGCTGATAGGCGAGATGCCCATTGAGACAGAGATCCGGCACCACTATACGGGCATTCCTGGTTACTCGATCGAAGATTATGAGCAAAGACTTCAACCCATTCAGTCCGCTCATTTAAAAGTGCAACGCCATTGGGGGACCGTGGATAACTTTTTGAAAATACAAGCCGCCGAGGATCATTTCACATTTCAAAATCATCAAGTGAATTTAGCGATGAAGGCACCCTATGATCAGCCTTACCAAGGGGATGAACTCCTCATCCGCCATTTTGCTGAAAGAGCGGCTTTGCTGCTAGGTGTGTTTCTTGAACTGCACTCCCGAGGTATCAACGTGGATGCTGATCTCGAACAATATTTCAATTCACTTCGTGAAGAAATCAATTCTGCTCGCAAGCTCGCTTTTGGTCCGAGATCGGAACTGAGAAGTGCATCCACGCTGGTGCCGGAGTTCATCAGTTTTTGGCTTGAAGATGGATCCATGCACTATATGAATGCGACGCGGAAAATGATAAAAATCATCCGTGATCAATGGCCTCAAATGCCGCTGCGATTTATCGTTCATTCAAAAGATAGGGCCAAATTGCAGGAGGCTTTTCAATCGGAAAATGGAGTGATGTTCTATGATATGGAAAAGGGGCGCAATCCACTCGGTGACTATACGTTTGTTTTCCAATCGCTCTCAGCGCGGGTAAACCATCCTTGGTTAAAAGGAAAATCCTATCAGGTCATTCCGCTGCATGAGATGGAACCCTATAAGTATCTTGACGCTGATTTACCGGTCAATATCCCGCAAGTCCTTCAGCGCTTTCATCTCGCTTCAGAGCCGCTTGTTTTTGCGAATATTCATCAGGATGAGATGCTTTTGGTGGTGGAAACACTTTTGGAATTACTCGACAAAAAAATAATTAGCCCACAAAGACCGGCGGTGATTGCACCGCGATACGATCACATAGTGCCGCAATTATTGAAGGAGTTAAGGGGGGCGCGCATCGCATTTAAACTTCGGAAACCTGTGCCTGGCTATACGGATCCTGCGGAGGCCTCCGTGCTGGTTTTAAATACGTACGGAGAACTTTCTGATTTGCTAAAAGCCGCGCGCTTATCTATTTATGGCAACACACTGCTTCAATGGCAGAATGATGGATCTATGGACAAAACCAGCCATAATTTAGCGGAAGCTGGCCCTGTGATCACGGGCGATTTCAGTCCGAATGAACTGAACGGTGCTGGGATTAGCGATGATCCGAGAGCTCCTATCGGTGAAAGCATGCAGAGCACAATGTCTGTGATTCATTACATGGCCAATGAAGCGGTTCTGTGTTTAGGGCCAAAGGTTACACCCGAAAAGCTGGTTGACGGCATTCAAGAGCTTTTGAGTGATCCGCAGAAATTAGAAACGATGCGGCGAGGAGCACAAAGAGCACAGGCAGTTTTAGCGAAGCATGCAAGGCAGAGAATCATTCAAGTTCTGAATGCCTGGATCGCCCGGTCGGAGGTGAGGCAGTCGGCGCCCAAATTAAATTCGTCTAGGCCAGCTTTGGCTGCAAAGCCTTCAGCGATTATGTATCTTGATGGGCGAGAATTGACGAAACGGAGCGAACTGCGGCAAGAGGTTTTTGCGCTGGCAAGCTACGGCGCCAGGATGCGCGATATCAGACTGGTGATTTATCATGCTGCGGATTTGGCTGAGGAATTTTACCGGATCTTGTCAGGATTGGGGAATGTCCGGCTTGTGGTTGGAGAGCTGGGGACTGTCCCTGCGGGCCTGCCTGCCGGTAGGCAGGGACTGTCCCCTTTAAAAGAGATTTTTCTCGTCACCTCAGAAACGGAATCTCATCCGCAGGGGATGGAAGCATTCTTGCTGGGGGATCCTTTGGACCTTTGGGCCGCGCGGCTTTATGCGCTCTCGGATCGCGCAGTCGAAGGAGTTCAAAAAATCGACGGTCTGGCCCGCGTGATTGGGCAAACTCTCCGCACCATGCTTGCTGATTTTCGGTCTCAATTTGTGGTTCGTATCGCCGCTTAACCATACGGCGTAAAATTCCAAATTCCAAGCACCAAACTCCAAACAATTTCCAAAAAGAAAATACCAAATTCCAATTCTAAAATTCTTAAAGCTGTGTTTGGAATTTACCTCTTGTTATTTGTGATTTGTTTGGGATTTGGGTTTTGTAATTTGGGGTTTTAGATTGACAATTTTTTAAACCAAACGAGAATGAGGCTCTCAAATCCGGAGGTTGTTATGAAGATTCATGCCTATGCTGCCACTCGGTCCAAAGCCAAACTCAAACCTTATGTCTACACTCCGAAGGAGCTTGGACCTCTGGATGTAGAAATTAAAGTCACACATTGCGGCATCTGTCACAGCGATGTGCATATGCTGGATAATGATTGGGACATTGCCGAGTTTCCGCTGGTTCCGGGTCATGAGATCGTAGGTTTTATCTCGGCCCTTGGTTCACAAGTAAAAAATCTTCGAAAAGGCATGCGAGTCGGCGTGGGATGGCAGTCTGATTCCTGCGGATCTTGCGAATGGTGCGAGCGAGGGGAAGAAACCTGCTGTGAAGATATTGAAGGTATTTTAGTCGGCCGTCACGGAGGCTTTGCCGATCATGTCCGGGTGAATAGTCATTTTGCGATTCCCATTCCGGATTCTTTGGACTCGGCTGCCACCGCGCCGCTCCTCTGCGGGGGCGTGACGGTTTATACACCGCTCAAAAATCATGCGCGCTCCGTAAGCCGTGTCGGTGTGATCGGAATCGGGGGACTTGGACACATGGCACTCCAATTTGCGCGGGCCATGGGATGCGAGGTCACGGCTTTTTCCGGAGACGCTTCCAAGAAAAAAGAAGCAGAATCATTTGGCGCGCATCATTTTGTGGTAACGAAAAGGGGACAGTCCCCATGCGGGGACAGTCCCCGCCGAAGTCTTGACCTTCTCATTTCTGCGGTTACCGCGGATCTTGATTGGGAAAAATGGATGGAGGTTTTGCGTCCCAAAGGAAAATTGGTCATTGTGGGAGCCTCTCCTGGAAATATTTCTGTTCCCGCCATGTCGCTTATTTCCGGAAGCCGGGCCGTGGCCGGCAGTATGATCGGTGATCCTTCGGTGATTCGCGAGATGCTGGAATTTGCCGCACGGCATTTGATCCAACCCAAAGTTGAAGTGGTGCCTATCACGCAGGTGAATGAAGCCATGGACCGCGTGCGTAAATCAAAAGCTCGATATCGTATAGTTCTTAAACTTTAAGCCAGAATCAGCTTTTTAAAATTCCAAATTCCAAAACCTAAATTCCAAACAAATCCCAAAAATCAAATACTAAATCCCAACTTTTAAATCAAAAATAATTTGTTTTGGAATTTGGTCATTGTGAGTTGAATTTTGTTTGGGATTTGGCTCCTGCCTGCTGGGCAGGCAGGCTTGGAGTTTGGAATTTAGAGCCCAAAGGCTTTAAGGGGCTAGCTTTTTTTAAAAAGGCTCCACACATTGGAATAGTCATCGGTCCATCGAAATCGAGGATCGGATGAAACGCTGGGAATTCTCCACATTGAATCTTTGAGTAAAACTCTCGTACCCTGTTTTCGAGGAACCATAATCATCCACGAAGACGGCTCTACCATTTCCCCCGCAGGATTTTCTTTTAAAAAAGGGCCGTCCTGGTAAAGGCACTGAAGATCCAGCTGATCGGCAAGTGCGCTCAAAACCGGCCGGAGATTTAAATAACGGTTACTGATGTGAAAGGCTAATACGCCGGGACGTGCTAATTTTCTAAGATAAAGTTGAATCGCTTCTTTGGTCAAAAAATGGACTGGGATGGAATCCGAGCTGAAAACATCGAAAGCGATCATGCCAAAAACTCCGTCCGGTACCGCGGCAAGTGAAAGACGGCCATCTCCCAGAATAATTTCAAACGGTGCGCGGCTTTGTTCCAGATAAGTGAAAAATCTCAGATCCGTGGCCATGGCTTTTACTTTGGGATCAATTTCATAAAAGTGCCAGCGTTCGTCCGGCGCACTGTAGGCGGCCATGCTTCCGGTCCCCAGCCCAATCACGGCTACATCCCGCCGCGTTTCGAGTGAACGGAAATATTCCACGATGGGTTCAAGCGGACCGAGCGGATGGTAATAAGTCTGAGGAATTTTTCGTTTGGAGGCAACGAGCGACTGGGCCCCGTGGATCGTGGATCCATGCTGATAAACCATGACCTGTTTTTCAGTATTCATAAAAATGCGGTGGACTCCGTAAAAACTGCGCGTCTGGTAGATTTTAAAAATATGAGGAGCGGGCAGTGCGGGCCAAAGAAAAAGCGCGGCGAAAAGCGTGAGAAAAAATCGGACGGGTCTTTTTTGTCCGAGCGCCATTATGAGAAAGGGAAGCCCCATGATGATTAAATAAAAGGCGTAAGGTTTTTTAGCCACGGTCAAAGGAACTGACGGCATGACTGCGATATAGACCCAAAATAAAAGAGCCCAAAGCAGATCCAAACGGTTCCATTTCGCATGCAGTTTTCTTTCTTCCAAGGTCCACAGAAATCCAGCAGCCAAAAAAATCAGGGGATATTCCAAGATCGAAGAAAAAAGAGCCGGCGCCACCACGCCGTTCAAAATTCCTCCGAATAATCCGCCGATCGAAATACAAAAATAAAACGTGGTGAGTTTTGTGGGAACAGGCCGGCTTTTTGCAAGCTTGAGATGGAAATAAAGACAAATGGACAAAAGAAAAAGGGATTCAAAAAAAACAATGGATCCAAAAGGATGTTTCAGTCTGAGTGCAAAAATCGCAAGGGCCGGCAGTAAAAGAAGTGAGAAATATTTGCGTATCCACGGCAGGACGGATTCCACACGCGGCTCAAAAGCTGCAGCGAAGGTTAAAAGATAAATCGCCAGTGTCAGCACCCAGATCAAGGGCAGGGGGCCCACGTCTGTGGTTAAGTGAGTGGTGATCCCCAGCATGAGGCTGCAGGGGATAAAGGAATAAAGCATCCATTTTCCTTTCAAACTCCAGGGGAGTGCGGGATTTATAGGATGCTCTTGGAAAGAGGACAGGATTTTTATTTTATTCGCACGAATTTGCGTAAGAAGTGTAAGGACGAGGACAAATCCTCCAAAAAGCATAAATCCGCGCGACCAGAAAACAAATTGGGCGAAAAGAGTCCAGGCCGGCTCTACATAAAACGGATAAGCAAGGAGTCCCGCCGCGCTTCCCAGGTTTCCTGCCACAGTTAAGAAATAAGGATTTTTAGACTCAGCATGGTCTAGTTTAGAAAACCAGGATTGAAAAAGCGGGGTTGAGGCGGAAAGAAAGAAAAAGGGGAGTCCGATATTTTCCCATAGAGTTTTCAAGAGCCAAAGGACCGGCCGTGCATTTTCTCCTGGCGCGATGATGGAAAACGAAGTTTTTCCATAAAGGGTGATGAGCGCCAGAGCTAAAAAACAGAGATGAATTCCTATTTGTCCGAGAAGCGAGGGAATCTTAGAGAGTTTGTGCGCATAAAAATAGCCGGCTAATAGCAGCAGTTGAAAAAAGAGAACGCAGGAAGTCCAGACCTGTGCGCTCCCGCCTAGAAACGGCAAAAGCGTCCGGGCCGCGAGGGGTTGAATTAGAAAAAGTAAAAAAGAGGAAATAAAAAGAACGGCGGAGAAAAAAGTGATCATGATCCTGAAATAGAGTGCGCCTTAAGATCCGAAAGCGAAACAAATTCCAGGGCTGAAATATGAGTGGCTTGTAAATCAATGCGCGGCGCCTGACCGGCCTCTAAAGCCTCTTTCCAGCGAAGCACGCAAAGACACCATTTGTCTCCGGCTTTGAGCCCTGGAAATCCCCATTCGGGGATGGGCGTAGACAGATCGTTTCCCCGCGACTGGCTGAATTCCAAAAATTCATCCGTGGCTTCGATACAAACCAGATGCAGGCCGTGATCTTCTTTTCCGGTCCGGCAAAATCCATCGCGGTAAAATCCCGTCATGGGATCCTGGCAGCAAGAGGTGAGCGGTGTTCCCAAAACATTTTTAGGCTGCGACATAGTCTCTCCTCAAAATTAAGATCCTGCGTCTGTATCTAGAAACCAAGAAACCTTTCCGGAGGCCGAATGAATCCGGCTGGCCGGGAAACCCTCAGATCCTGGTTTCTGTCTCAAGATTTTTTCTACCATATCACGTTTTGATTTTCCAGAAACTAAAAATAAAATCTTCTTGGCCGCTAAAAGGACGGGAAAGGTCAGTGTGATCCGCGGCTCAGAGCTATTCGTACGGGCTACCGTCACCCACTTTGTTTTCTCTTCGCAGGCGGGATCTCCCGGGAAAAGAGAAGCGGTGTGGCCGTCTTCACCGAGACCGAGAAGAATCAAATCAAAAACAGGCAGCGGGCAGCAGGAAGCAGGAGCAGGGGGCTGTCCCTGCCTGCCGGCAGGCAGGCCCGCAGGGACTGTCCCCTTAAAAAACCGGCGCAATTCCTCTTCATATTTTTCTGCACAGGCCGCAGGACTTGCGAGCGAAGTAGGAACGGGATGAATATTCTCTGCTGGAATTTTAGCGGGATCCAAAAGCGCCTCTTGGGTCATGCGGAAATTGCTCCGAGAATCCGTTGGCGGCACCCACCGTTCATCGCCCCAAAAAAAATGCATTTGATTCCATCGGAATTGATCCCGATAGGTATTGGATGACATCCTTCGAAAAAGTCCGGCCGGCGTGGATCCTCCGGAGAGTGCCATGGTAAAGGGACAGTCCCTGCCTACCGGCAGGCAGGCCCTGGTGACAGTCCCTCGGATGAATTCCGCCGCACCTTCGTAAAGTTTTTCGGGCGAGGGAAAGATTCGGATTTCAGGAGAAGCTGTATTTTTCATTCCATTCTTCCTTGCGCGGTGAGGCCCCAATCAAAATTGGAACGGTCAAAAACTTTGGATGTTCGGGGAATGGGGCGCGCTTTGATGGGACTGATTTCCAGACCTTGAATGAATCGGACCACATCCTGCGACGAAGGTTTTTTCCCCGGCACTCGGATTCTCACAAAACCTCCGGAAAAGAGTTCGCTGGCCGAGTTTCGAGCGAGCCATAAACCATTTCCCGTCACCGCTACGCCATCAGAAAACGATTGTTTTAAGGCTTCCCGCCATTTTTTTTTGCCGCGATCATTGAGGCGTAATTCTACCACAGGTTCCAATTGCAAATGGAGCGCGTCGAGATTCGCAAGTTTTAAATCAATATCTGACTGGCTATCTTCTGGAGTAAAATTCAAATCTTTGATTAGATTCTCAAATTCATTTTCGAATTCTACTTCAAATTCAAGCCGTTTTTCCATGAAACCTTGAACGTCATGCAC